>NZ_JBHXMN010000016.1:0-150892 GCF_042720495.1 Nocardia sp. NPDC058480
GAAAGCGCTGAGCCGAAGGCTCTAGTCTCGAGCGCTAACCGGCGGCCCCTTGGGGCCGCGGACACGCGCGCGCCAGCGCGCCAATAAACACAGCCAGCACAACAGAACCGGTGGCGCCTACGCAATCGCTCCCATGCGCCACCGGTTCCGTCGTCGGTCCCCCCGTCTGAGGGGTTCGCCTACATCGAGGCGATCAGCCGGTCGACGCGTTCGTCGACCGATCGGAACGGATCCTTGCACAGCACCGTGCGCTGCGCCTGATCGTTCAGCTTGAGGTGCACCCAGTCGACGGTGAAATCGCGGCCCGCTTCCTGCGCGGCGGTGATGAAGTCGCCGCGCAGCTTGGCCCGGGTGGTCTGCGGCGGGGTGTCCACCGCGGCGTCGACGGCGTCGTCCTCGGTGATCCGCTTGGCCAGACCCTTGCGCTGGAGCAGGTCGAAGACACCGCGACCACGCTTGATGTCGTGGTAGGCCAGATCCAGCTGGGCGATCTTGGGATCCGACATCTCCATGCTGTAGCGGTCCTGGTAGCGCTGGAACAGCTTGCGCTTGATCACCCAGTCGATCTCGGTGTCGACCTTGGCGAAGTCCTGCGCCTCGACCGCGTCGAGGGTGCGACCCCACAGATCCACCACCGCGTCGACCTGCGGATCGCGGTCGCGGTTGCGCAGGTGCTCGACCGCGCGGGCGTAGTACTCGCGCTGGATCTCCAGTGCGCTGGCCTGACGTCCGCCGGCCAGGCGCACGGGGCGACGACCGGTGAGATCGTGGCTGACCTCGCGAATGGCCCGTATCGGGTTGTCGAGAGCGAAATCGCGGAACGACACCCCCGCCTCGATCATCTCCAGCACCAGCGACGCGGTTCCCACCTTGAGCATGGTGGTCGGCTCGGCCATATTGGAGTCGCCGACGATCACATGCAGGCGCCGGTACTTCTCGGCGTCGGCGTGCGGTTCGTCGCGGGTATTGATGATCGGGCGCGAGCGGGTGGTCGCCGAGGAGACGCCCTCCCAGATGTGCTCGGCGCGCTGCGACAGGCAGAACGTGGCGGCCTTCGGCGTCTGCAGCACCTTGCCCGCGCCGCAGATGAGCTGGCGGGTGACCAGGAACGGGAGCAGCACATCGGAGATCCGGGAGAACTCGCCCGCCCGGACCACGAGGAAGTTCTCGTGGCAGCCGTAGGAGTTGCCCGCGGAGTCGGTGTTGTTCTTGAACAGGTAGATGTCGCCGCCGATGCCTTCTTCGGCGAGGCGCTGTTCGGCGTCTATGAGCAGGTCTTCCAGTACCCGCTCGCCTGCCCGGTCGTGGGTGACCAACTGCACCAGGCTGTCGCATTCGGCGGTGGCGTACTCGGGATGCGATCCGACGTCGAGGTACAACCTGGCACCGTTGCGAAGGAAGACATTGGAGCTACGGCCCCAGGACACCACCCGGCGGAACAAGTACCGGGCTACCTCGTCGGGGGACAGCCGACGGTGACCGTGGAAGGTGCATGTCACACCGAACTCGGTCTCGATCCCCATGATTCGTCGCTGCACACTATCGACACTACAGCCATGACCTGTGCCCGCGCGGCGCTCCTGACATCCCATTCGCATACGTGTTCACAACGATTCGGACAGCGAACGACCGGCGCGCACACGACGAGATCAGGCCTGCGAACCGGTGTGATTCGCAGGCCCGATCATGATCGTGACGGTGGGGTTATTTCCCCGCGTCGCCGTCGGGTTCTGGCAGCTTCGCCTCTTTCACCGCTTTCGCCGCTGTGGGCTTCGACGCGGCGAGCGCCGACTCCAGAGCGGGGCCCTGCAGCCTGCGGAACGCCCGGCGCGGCCGCTGCTGCTCGAGCGTGGCCACCTCGAGTGAGGCCTCACCGAGCGAGCGCTTGTCCTTGTCGGCCTCGGGCTGACCGGCCAGCAGCGCGCCGATCGCCACCTTCAGCGCGTCGTCCAGCGACAGACCCGGCTTGTAAGCGGCCTTGAGCTGGGTCAGGATCGGCTCGGTGGTGCCGCCCATGACGACGTACTCGCGTTCGTCGACGATGGACCCGTCGAAGGTGATCCGGTACAGCACCGAGGTCGGCGCCTGTTCCGGATAGCCGACTTCGGCGACGCACAGCTCCACTTCGTAGGGCTTGAGCTGATCGGTGAAGATCGAACCCAGGCTCTGCGCGTACAGGTTGGCCAGCCCACGCCCGGTGACATCGCGCCGGTCGTACTGGTAACCCTTGAGGTCGGCCTGCAGGATGCCGCCGCGGCGCAGTGCCTCGAACTCGTTGTACTTACCGACCGCGGCGAACCCGATACGGTCGTAGAGCTCGCTGATCTTGTGCAGCGTCGCCGAGGGGTTCTCGGCGACGAACAGCACGCCTTTGTCGTACACCAATACCACCACGCTGCGACCTCGACCGATGCCCTTGCGGGCAAGCTCGGTCTTGTCGCGCATGATCTGCTCGGCGGACGCGTAGTAGGGCAAGGTCATGCGCCGGCACCCCCGTTCTGTGCGGCCTCTCGGTCGGCGACGATAGCCGCGGTGATCGAACCGAGCAGCTCCTCGGACACCTCCACCGCACCGTCGGCGTCGATCAATACCACCGTCGGGAAGATCCCGCGCAGTGCGTCGGGCCCACCGGTGGCGGTGTCGTCGTCGGCGGCGTCCACCAGCGATTCGACCGCGATCCGCAGTGCCCGGTCCTGGTCGAGGCCGTGGCGGTACAGCTTCTTGAGCGAGGATTTAGCGAAGGTCGAGCCGGAACCGACCGAGGTGTAGCCGAACCGTTCCTCACTGCGGGAGCCGACGACGTCGTAGGACACGATCCGGCCCGCTTTGTCGGGATCGGTGACCTGGTCGTCGAAACCGACGAGCAGCGGGATGACAGCGAGTCCCTGCATCGCCGCCGGCAGGTTGTCGCGCACCATCTTCGACAACTTGTTGGCCTTGCCGTCGAAGGTCAGCGATACGCCTTCGATCTTCTCGTAGTACTCCAGTTCCACTGCGAACAGTCGCACCATCTCGACCGCCAGCCCGGCGGTGCCCGCGATGCCGGCCGCGGAGAAGGAATCGGTGATGTACACCTTCTCCATGTCCCGGGACGCAACGAGATTGCCCTGGGTGGCGCGTCGGTCGCCCGCGATCAGCACGCCACCGCGGTAGCTGACCGCGACGATGGTCGTGCCGTGCGGCGCGAAGTCCGCCGACACGGTCAGCTCCGAGCTGCCGGACCTGTTGCTGGGCAACAGGTCCGGTGCGTGCATGCGGAGATGTTCGGTGAACGAGGAGAGATCCCGCCCCGCGTGGAGGCGCAAGGGGTCACCTGGGGTCACTGGCCGCCCTTCTGCACATATGCCCGCACGAAGTCCTCGGCGTTCTCTTCGAGCACGTCATCGATCTCATCGAGCAAGTCGTCGGTTTCCTCCGCGAGCTTCTCGCGGCGTTCCTGCCCTGCCGCGTCGACGCCCTCGGGGCCCTCGTCCTCGTCGCCACCCCCGGCGCGCTTGGTCTGCTCTTGTGCCATGGCAGCCGACCTCCTCTTCCTCATCACGATGATCGTGTATGTCCTACAACCCTACCGAGCCGATCCGACAAGGTGGTCGATAGCGATCGGATTGTCGCGCGGTCGTGCCGCGAATCGCGTCAGTGGGTAAGCTGTTCGACCAGTTCCGCGGCCGTGCGCGAGGCGTCGAGCAGCCTGCCGACGTGCGCTTTCGTCCCCCGGCGTGGTTCCAGCGTCGGAATCCGCACCAGCGAATCACCGCCGAGATCGAAGATCACCGAATCCCAACTGGCGGCGGCGATATCGGCGCCGAAACGGCGCAGGCACTCACCGCGGAAGTAGGCGCGGGTATCGGTGGGCGGATTGGTCATCGCGTCGAGCACCTGCTGTTCGCTGACGAGCCGCTTCATCGACCCGCGCGCGACCAGTCGGTTGTAGAGCCCCTTGTCCAGGCGCACATCGGAGTACTGCAGGTCCATCAGGTGCAGTTTCGGCGCGGCCCAGCCAAGGCCTTCCCGGGTGCGCATGCCCTCGAGCAGGCGCAGTTTGGCAGGCCAGTCGAGCAGGTGCGCGGCTTCCATCGGGTCGCGCTCGAGCAGGTCGAGGACCATCGCCCAGTTGTCGAGGATGTCGAGCACGCGCGGGTCGTCGTTGCCTTCACGGTGGACGAACTTGGCCGCCCGCTCATGGTAGAGCCGTTGCAGCGCAAGGCCGGTCAGCTCGCGGCCGTCGACAAGGGCGACCGTGGCGCGCAGCGTCGGGTCGTGGCTGATCTGGTGCACGGCGGTGACCGGGCGGGCCAGCTGGAACTCCGAGAGGTCCTCGCCCCCTTCGATCATGTCGAGCACCAGCGCCGTGGTGCCGACCTTGAGATAGGTCGACATCTCGGCGAGATTGGCGTCGCCGATGATCACGTGTAGTCGCCGGTATTTGTCGGCGTCGGCGTGCGGCTCGTCGCGGGTGTTGATGATGCCGCGCTTGAGCGTGGTCTCCAGGCCGACCTCGACCTCGATGTAGTCGGCCCGCTGGGACAGCTGGAAACCGGCGTGGTCACCGGACTGGCCGATACCGACCCGGCCTGCACCGCAGATCACCTGGCGGGAGACGAAGAACGGCGTCAGGCCCGCGATGATGTGACTGAACGGGGTGTCACGGCTCATCAGGTAGTTCTCGTGGGTGCCGTAGGACGCGCCCTTGCCGTCGACATTGTTCTTGTACAGCTGCAGCCGGGGCGCTCCTGGCACGCTCGAGGCATGCCGGGCCGCCGCCTCCATCACCCGCTCGCCCGCTTTGTCCCAGATGACCGCGTCGAGCGGGTCGACGACCTCGGGTGCGGAGTACTCCGGGTGAGCGTGGTCGACGTAGAGCCGGGCGCCGTTGGTGAGGATCATGTTCGCCGCGCCGACCTCGTCGGCGTCGATGACCGGCGCGGGCCCGCTCATCCGGCTCAGGTCGAATCCACGCGCGTCACGCAGCGGGGATTCCACCTCGTAGTCCCACCGGGTCCGCTTGGCTCGCGGCACTCCCGCGGCGGCGGCATAGGCGAGAACGGCCTGCGTGGAGGTGAGGATCGGGTTGGCCGTCGGCTCCGTGGGGGTCGAGATGCCGTATTCGACCTCGATTCCGATGATGCGCTGCATGCTGACGAGCCTAGGCGACGCGTCCGACCCGCACCCGCATCTCGGCCCAGCGGGCTGCTGGAGGTCCGCGACGTCCCCCAAGCGGGGGACCACGAAATGGTCCTCGCGAGCGATCCGCTGGGCAGGTAGTCGCGCCGATACTCGGTGCATGACCGACGCCGTCGCCCCCGCCACCGAAGCGCCCGCCGCGCCCCGGCCCGCTCGCATGATCGCGCTGGATGTGCTGCGCGGCATCGCGATCCTGGGCACCCTCGGTACCAATATCTGGATCTTCACCAGTTCGGCGGGCATGATCGGCTACCTCGACGAGCTCGGTGCGACACCGGAGAACGCCTGGATGTGGTCCGAACGGGTACTCCAGCAGCTCGCGCAGGGCAAATTCCTCGGCCTGCTGACGGTGATGTTCGGGATCGGGCTGGCCATCCAGCAGGGTTCGGCGCAGCGGGGAGGTCGGCCATGGCCCGGCAAATACCCCTACCGCGCGGGACTACTGCTCCTGGACGGCTTACTGAACTTTCTACTCGTCGCGGAGTTCGACGTCCTGATGGGTTACGCGCTGACCGGCCTCATCGTGGCGTACATTCTCGCGACAAGCGAACGAGCACAACGGCGTTGGCTGATCATCGCGGCCTCGGTGCACGTGACGATGTTGACGTTGATCGCGGCCGCGTTGGCTTTCGCACCACAGCAGGACAGCGCCGACTCGGCACCGCTCGACCCGAATCCCTACGCCGACGGCTCCTTCTGGGATCTGGTGCTGTTCCGGCTCGACCACGCGCTGATCTTCCGGCTGGAGACGATCTTCCTGTTCCCGATGTCGATCGCCCTGTTCCTGGTCGGCGCGCGACTGTTCCGAGTGGGCGTCTTCGGACCCGAGGGCGCACGAATTCGCCGGTGGCTCATGGTGGTCGGGTTCGCGGTGGCCGCGCCGCTGGATCTGGCGGTCGGCATCGCGGGCGGCGGCGACTTCATCCTCTTCACGCGGTATGGGACGGCACCGTACGTCGCCCTCGGAATCTTGGCGGCGGTCGCCGAGTTCTACCTGCGCAGGCCGCAGATCGGGTTCGCGGGCGAACGACTGAGCGAAGTCGGCCGCACCGCCCTCAGCTGCTATATCCTGCAGAACCTGATCGCCGGAATGCTGTGCTACGGGTGGGGTTTCGGGCTCGCGGCGCGCGTATCGGATTCGGCGAGGGTGCCGTTCACCGTGGCGGTCTACCTGCTCGTCGCCGCCGCCATCATCACCTTCGCCCACCTGTGGTTGCGCAGGTTCGAGCGCGGACCGGTGGAGTGGCTGTGGAATCGAACCTATCGCGCACTCGCCGGGTGAGTCAGCGCAGTCGCTCAGCGGGCGGCGGTGCCGCGTCCGGCGCGATGAGCAGGTCGGCGACCAGCGAATCCCGTTGCAGTGGAACGCCGAGACTGCGGGCATTGCCCTCGAACAGCGACAGCACCGACTCGGTCAGAATGCCCTGCACCTGCTCGGTGGTGAGCACCGGCTCCGGATCCGCACGCCAATTCGCCACCACACCGTCGACGAGACCGACCAGGCCGAACGCCATCGGCCGCCCGCGCGCCGGGTCGATACCGAACCGGGCCAGGGTGGCCGCGAAGATGTCGGCGAGCTGTCCACCCACCGCGCGGCCCGCGCCGCTGAGACTCGGCGCGCCCTGTGGTGTCGCGTCACCGAGGAAGCGGTGCAGGTTCGGGTGGCGTTCGATCCAGCCGAGGTAGGTGGCGATGGCGCCGCGCACGGCGTCTTTGAGGGTGCCGTCGGACTCCAGGGCGGGCAGCAACTCCGCGAGCAGCAGTTCCAGGATCCGCTGCCGCGACAGCGCGTCGAGTTCGGCCCGGCCACCGACATGGCGGTAGACCACCGGGCGCGGCAGTGCCAGATGCTCGGCGATCAACTGCACCGAGATCTCGAGACCGTGCTCCTCGATCACCTCGATGGCGGCGTCGATCATCTCCGCACGGCGGCGCTCTTTATGGCCGTGCCAGCGGGTGGCGCGACCGTCGGCGGCGGTCTGATCGGCGTGCGCGGATGGTGCAGTCACAGTGCTCACGATACCCGTGTCGATATTGACTGTTACACAGCGTTCCACTAATTTGTGCGATACACGCTGTAACACCTAATGCTCACCGAACTCGGCATGCACGCACCGCCACCTCCCTGCGCCGGTATGCTCGGTGGCATGCAGGCACGGGCGATGGTGATGGCGTACGCGGTTCTCGCGTGCGTGCTGCCCGCCTTCGTGCTCATCTCCACGCCCGGCGGTGAGACCACGCGCATGCTCGCGTTCGGTGCCGTCGCCGCCGCGATGGTGTGCGCGCTGGTCGCGGTCACCGGCCGCAGTCAGCCGCCGGTTCGAGTCGCGTGTGCGGGTCCACCGCGGTCGGCACAGCGCCGATTGCGCGGTTCCTTTCTGCGACAGAGCAATCCGGATGCCGCCGGTCGTCCACGTCCACGAGCTCCGGGGATCGATCACCACTGACAGGTGCCGCGCCGTCGGCGCCGCCTGTCGGAATTCGTGATCCCACTCCCCCTTTCGTGCGTTCGCGCACGCTGCACGGACAGGTCGTCCCGTCATGCTCGATTTCGTCTATTTTCCCGTGTCCGCGGTCCTGTGGTGCTGGCACCAGCTCTTCGCGATTCCACTGGGCCCCGCCAGCGGTCTCGCGTGGCTACTCGCCGTAGTCGCGCTGGTCGTCACCGTCCGCGCGCTACTCGTGCGCACCGCACTTCGACAAGCCCGGTCCCAGAAAGTCCTGCGTTCACTGCAACCGCAGATGGACACCATTCGCCGCACCCACCGCGACGACCCGCGCGCCCAGGCCGAGCAGATCCGGCTGCTCCATCGCGAGCACAACGTCAGCATGTTCGCCGGATTCGTCCCGTTGATCGCCCAGGGACTCGTCTTCCTCGGTCTGTTCCATGTGCTGCGCTCGTTCGACCGAACCGGCACCTACGCGGTCGGCCCGTTCACTGCGACGGACACCCCGCTGCCGGTCGAGGTCAACAGCGCCACCGCGAACTACCTGTTCGGCGCGCCCGAGGTCCGCGCGTTCCTCGATACCCGGCTGTTCGGCGCACCACTCTCGGCGACCCTCAGCGGCGCGGGCGAGGTTTTCGTCGCGGTCGCCGTCCTCGCCATCCCGCTGGTGCTGATCGCCGCCCTCGCCACGCACTTCACGGCCCGGCTCACCCCGGCGGTCGGGGACAACCGCACGGCCACGATCATGCGCAACCTGTCGCTGTGGGTGTTCCCGGCGGGTGCGCTCATCGGCGGTGCCATCCTGCCGGTCGTCGTGCTCACCTATTTCGCCACCAATGCCCTGTGGACGTGCGGGCAGCAATACCTGATCCACCGCACCCTCGCCGCCGAGGAATCCGTGCAGAAGGCGCTGGTCACCACGGCGGCCCGAGCCTCCGCACCGCGACCGGGGGTGAAGCCACAGCGCCGGAAACGGTGAATCGGCGCCGGGGTGCGGGGCCGGACCAGGTCGGTGGGGGCCGGTGCTGCGCCCCCACGCTCGCGGCCGGTTGGCACGCGCCCGTCAGCGCCACCGGCGGTTACCCTCGGGCGGTGTCAGCGAATCCGGAGGCCGAACTGCTCGCCGTCTACGATGCCGCGGGGCTGGTGATCGGCGAGGCCGATCGAGGCACCGTCTATCGCGAGGGACTGTGGCATGCCAGCGCGGGTGTGCTGGTGCGGTCGGCCGATGGCAATCGGGTGTACGTCCATCGGCGCACCGACAGCAAACTCGTCTTCGCCGGCATGCACGACTGCCTGGCGGGCGGCGTGGTCGACGCGGGCGAGGACCCGTCCGACACCGCGATCCGCGAACTCCGCGAGGAACTCGGCATCGTTGTCCCCGCAGGCACGGTACTTCCGTTGCGCGCCACCGCATCCTGGGACGGCGACTGGGACGGCCGCGCATTGCGCTGCCACCTGTTCGGTTACGAGTACCGCTGCGACGGTCCGATCGTCCACCAGCCGTCCGAGATCGCGGACGGCTGGTGGTGGACCGATGCCGAACTGCGTGCGCACCTGCGTGATCCGGCGTGGCCCTTCGTTCCCGACACCCGGGTCGTCCTGGACGGCCTGCTCACCGGAGCCGACGGCCGCCGACCCTGACTCAGCGTCGAACAACCGCCGCGATCAGTCCAGGCTGCGCAGCGATTCCTCGTCGCGGGCCACCACCGCGCCACCGTCGGCGGTGAGCACGATCGGCCGCTGGATCAGCTTCGGATGCTGTGCCAGCGCGGCCAGCCACTGCTCCCGATCCGTCTCGGCACGACCCCACCCGGCCATCCCGAGATCCTTGGCGATCTGCTCGCCGGTGCGGGTGATGTCCCACGGCTCGGCACCGAGACGCGCCAGCACCGCCCGCAACTCCTCGACCGTCGGCGGATCGTCGAGGTAACGGCGCACGGTGTACTCCACGCCGGTCTCGTCGAGGTGCGCGGTGGCGTTGCGGCTCTTCGTGCAGCGCGGGTTGTGCCAGATCTCGGTCTGCCCAGATGTCATATCGGCAGCGTAGTCACGTGCCGTGCGGGCACCAGCGCACGTGGCGATACTTGAACCATGAGCGACACCGCATCCCCCGAGAATCCTTACGGCACACCGACCACCACCGGGCCGGAACCGATCCGCTCCTATCAGGCCAAGGTCAATACCCTCATCCGCAGCCTGCTGAAGGTGCCGTTCCTGTCCGGCATCGTCGGCAAACATCTCGCCACCCTGCACGTCGTCGGCCGCAAATCCGGCGTGGTCTACGACGTCCCGGTGGCCTACACCGTGCACGACGGCGCCTTGCTGATCGGCACCGCGCTGCGCCCTTGGGTGAAGAATCTGCAGGGCGGCGCGCAGGTGCGGGTGTCGCGTGGCAGCGCGCCCGAAACGTTCACCGCCACGGTGTACACCGACGAGCAGGACGTCATCGAGCTGTTCGCGGTGATCGCACGGGACAACAAGCAGAACGCGAAATTCAACGGCATCGGTTACCTCGCCGACGGCGAACCGTCCAAGGCCGATATCTACCAGACCTGGCAGCAGGGCGGCGTCGTCATCGGGCTGACCCCGCGCTGAGCACACGCCGACGGCCCATCGGCATCCCGATGGACCGTCGTGTGTGAGCTGTTACTTACCGCCCTCGGTCGGGGTGACCTGCGCGGGCTGGTAGCTCGCACCCGTGACGTCGACGCCCGCGGCTTTCAACTGGTCGAGAGCCTTGGTGACGTACTCGGTGGTGTAGGCGTCGGCGTCGGGGTCCTTGGTGAGAACCGTCGCGCCCTCGGCGTTCTTGGTGTTCTTGGCGATCGACACCGTGCGATCCCACGCCGTCTTGTCGATGGTGCCGATGCCGGCGGGTGAGGGCCAGATCAGCTTGTTCACCTCGTTGATCTGCCACTGCTGGTGTCCCGCGCCGAGGGTGGCGCCTGCGGCGACGGTGATGTCGCGGCACTTGTCGAGATTGTCACGGCAGAATGCCCAGCCTTTGAGCGAGGCGGTCAGGAACTTCACCGTTTGATCCTGGTACTTGCTGTCCTTCAGCTTCTCGGTGTTGGCCCACAGGGCGTCCTGCAGCATGGCCACACCTTCGTCGTTCCAGTCGATGGTGCTGAAATCGTCTGCGGTGTAGAGCTTTCCGGTCGCCGGGTTCTTCGTTTCGAGCAGCTGGGCGTACTCGTTGTAGGACATTGCCTGGGCGGCGGCGATGTCCTTGGCGAGGAAGGCGTTCATGTCGAACTGCTGCTGGACCAGTTTCACGTCCTTGGCCGGGTCGATACCGGCCTTCGTCATCCCGGCGAAGAGCTCGAATTCGTTGCCGTAGCCCCAGTTTCCGACAGTCTTGCCGCGGAGCGCGGCGGGCCCGGCGATATTGTCGGCCTTGAACGACACCTGCTTGGTGCCCGATCTCTGGAAGATCTGCGCGATCTCGGTGATCCCGGCGCCTGCCTCGCGCGAGGCGAGGGCCTTGGGCACCCACGCGACCGCGTAGTCGGCCTGGCCCTGGGCGAGCACGGTCTGCGGGACGATGTCGGTGCCACCGTCGAGGATTTCGACCGACAGGCCCTGTTCCTTGTAGAACCCCTGGTCCACGGCGGCCAGGTAGCCCGCGAACTGCCCCTGCTTGAACCATTGCAGCTGCAAGGTCACCTTGGTGAGGCCGTCGGCGGTGGTCTCGGAGTCACTGTCGGTGGTACTACAGCCGGTCAGCGCGGCGGCGGCTACGGCGGCCAGCGCCACCGCGGTGCGCAGCCGGAGTGCAGTCTTGCTCATGGATGGATCTCCCTCATCGGATCGTGGACAGCAGCGGGGTTCGGGGTCGGCGGGTGAGTTGTTCGAGCAGCAGGACGGCGGCCAGGAAAACGAGTCCGACGCACATCGCGCCGACGACATAGGCCCAGGCCCGCGGATAGGCGGTATTGGCCGCGGCGGAGGTGATCCGGCTACCGAGTCCGTTCTGCAGGCCGCCGAAGTATTCGGCGATGATGGCCGCGATCACCGCGCCGGGCGCGGCGATCCGCAAACCCGTGAACAGGTGCGGCAGCGCGGCGGGCAGGCGCACGGTGCGGGTGATCTGCCAGCCCGACGCGGCGTAGGAGGTCATCAGGTCGGCCTGCACCTTGGGCACCTGACGCAACCCCCGTGCGGTGCTGACGAAGACCGGGAAGAACACGACGATGGTGACGACGAGCCGTCGCGGCGTCTCGGTGGTCGTCGAGTACATCGAGTTCAGCAGCGGTGCCAGCGCCACGATCGGCACCGCGGCGGCGGCCGCGGCCAACGGGGTGAGCAACCCGTCGATCAGCGCGAACCGCACCGCGAGCACGGCGGCGACCACGCCGAGCACCGTCCCCGCGACGAACCCGATCAGCGCGTTCGTGCCCGTGGCGAGGGAGGCATCCAGGATCCGGCCCGCGTTCTCGCCGAACTGGGTGGCGATCGCGCTGGGTGCAGGCAGCAGGAACGAGGGCACGCCCGCCACCACGGTGAGCACCTGCCACAGCGCGAGGACCACGACACCGACCAGCACCGGCGGCAGCCACGTTTTCATCGCAGATCCCGGCCGGCCACGGCGGTGTCGTCGTGCTCGCCCCGTAGCGCCGCGCGCACCGCGGCGACGGCGGCGAAGAACTCCGGGGAAGCCCGAACATCGGTGCCCGCCTCGCGATCCCAACCACCGGTCGCCACGATGTCGCTGATCCGGCCGGGTCGTGCGGACAGCACCACCACCCGGTCCGACAGGTACACCGCCTCGGGAATCGAGTGGGTGACGAATACGACGGCGGCGCCGGTCTCCCCCGCGATGCGCAGCAATTCGCCCTGCATGCGTTCTCTGGTCATCTCGTCGAGCGCACCGAACGGTTCGTCCATCAGCAGCAGCGACGGTTTACGGGCCAGCGCACGGGCGATGGCGACGCGTTGCTGCATGCCGCCGGACAGTTCGGCCGGATAGCGGTCGGCGAACTCGCTGAGCCCCGCCATGGCGAGCAGTTCGGCACTGCGTGCCTTGCGCTGCGCCTTGGGCACCTTGTGCAACTCCAGGGGCAGTTCGACATTGGCCGCGACAGTGCGCCATTCGAGCAGTCCGGCTTGCTGGAACGCGATGCCGTAGTCCTGGTCGACCCGCGCCTGACGCGCGGGCTTGCCGTGCACGCGGGCAGTGCCGCTGCTCGGCGTCTCGAGATCGGCGACGATCCGCAGCAGGGTGGACTTGCCACAGCCCGAAGGTCCGATGAGCGAGACGAATTCGCCCGCGTCGACCGTGAGCGAGACATCCGACAGCGCTGTCACCGCACCGGCGGCGAACGTCTTGCCTACGTGGCTCAGCTCTACCGCTGCCGAGGCCGACGACACCGGACTGCCGGGTTCGGTGACTGAGGTGGTCATGGGTACTTCTTCCTGAAACGTTGTCGTGGAGAGTGTTTCGACGGCGCTCATCAGCCCTCGCTCGATGTGCCGGTGCCGGGCGGGTGGCTGTAACGGCGCAGTGCCAGCTCCACCAGACCGACCAGCGCGGTGAGGACGACGCCGAGCAGCGCGGCGGCGAGGACAGCGGCGTACAGCCGGGCCGAATCGCCGGTGGCCTGCTGGGAGAACACGATGATCTGTCGCCCGATCCCGCCCGCCGTGCCGGTGGAGATCTCGGCGACGACCGCACCGATCACCGCAGCCGCGGCGGCCAGCCGCAGCGCGGGAATCAGCGAGGGAACCGCGGCGGGAAACCGCAAGCGTGTCAACGTCGCCCACCATCCGGCCGAGCAGCTACGCATCAACTCGACCGAGGCCGCCGACGGAGTCTGCAATCCGCGCAGCATCCCGATGGCGATGGGAAAGAAGGCTAGATAGGCCGCGATCACGACGATGCTCATCCACGGCCGCCACGGCTCACCGCCGATGGACAGTTTGCCGCCCCATGCCGCCACCAGCGGGGCGAGCGCGATCAGCGGAACTGTCTGCGAGAGCACCACATACGGCAGCAGCCCGCGTTCGAGCCAGCCGAACCGCTGCATCGCGACCGCCAGTGCCACACCGACCACGGCGCCGAGTAGCAGCGCGAGCAACGACAGACCCAAGGTGAACACCCCGGTGCGCAGCAGTGTTTCACCGACGGTGCCCTTGCCGTCCGCATCGCCGAGCACGGTAAACACTGCCCAGACATGGGGGAGCGCGCCGTCGCTGGTGCGGGGAAGTATTCGGGTGCCCGCGACGCTCACGCCGTCGGCGGGCACCAGTACCTTCACCAGCTCCCAGATCGCCGCCACGAGCACGAACGCGCTCACCGCGTAGACCGCGCGCAGCAACCGGGTCCGACCGGGTGTGGCGGCTCGGATCTTCTGTGGGACAACAACTGTCGCCGGATCGATGGTTGCCGTAGTCACCGACGCACTCCCACCCTGCGGTCCACTCGCCGTTGCCCGGCGAGCGTCGCGGCGATACTGTGCGCGCCGGTGTTCGAAGCCCCTACCAGCGCGAGCTCGGCGGTCATGACAGACCAGCCGCTCGCGTCGCGGTGACCTGCTGATTCAGCCGCGGCAGAATCTGCTCGCCATAGGCCTCGAGCGTGGCGGTCTTGGCGTCGTGCTGCAGATACACCGCGAATTGGCCGACGCCGAGCTGCTCGAGCTCCCACAACCGGGCGAGCTGCTGGTCGGGGGTGCCGATCAGGCAGAACCGGTCGACGATCTCGTCGGGCACGAAGTCGGCGTGCGTATTGCCCGCTCGTCCGTGCTGGTTGTAGTCGTAGCCCTGCCTGCCCGCGATGTAGTCGGTCAACGCCGCCGGAACATCGCCGCCCGCACCGTATTTCGCGACGAGGTCGGAGACATGATTACCGACCATGCCGCCGAACCAGCGGCATTGGTCGCGAGCGTGCGCCAACGCGGCTGCCGACCCGTCGGTCACGTAGGCGGGCGCGGCGACACAGATCTTCACCGAGAGCGGATCACGGCCCGCCGCCTCGGCCGCCGCACGCACCTTGGCGATGGTCCAGGCGGTGATGTCGGGGTCGGCGAGTTGCAGGATGAACCCGTCGGCGACCTGCCCGGTCAATTCGAGTGCCTTCGGCCCGTACCCGGCCACCCACACCTCGAGCCGCGAGTCGGCGGCCCACGGAAAGCGCACTTCGGTGTCGCCGATCCGGGCACTGCGGCCGTTGCCGAGTTCCCTGATCACCTCGACCGATTCGCGCAGCGTCGCCAGCGTCGTCGGCTTGCCGCCAAGGGTGCGGATCGCCGAGTCGCCGCGACCGATGCCGCAGATCGTGCGGTTGCCGAACATGTCGTTGAGCGTGGCGAAGGTGGACGCGGTCACCGTCTGGTCCCGGGTGGCCGGGTTGGTGACCATGGGGCCCACGATCACCTTGCGGGTGGCGGCCAGGATCTGGCTGTAGATCACGTAGGGCTCCTGCCAGAGCAGGTGCGAGTCGAAGGTCCACACATGCGAGAACCCGTGGGTCTCGGCCACTCTGGCCAGTTCGATCACCCGCGACGCGGGTGGTGTGCACTGCAGGACGACACCGATGTCCATCGGCACTCTCCGTTTCGGCGATAGGTGCTACAGAAGGTTCTGTGACAGGCCGCGGCGGACGAACCGCCCGTGCCCGGCGCGACCGTGGTAGACGCCGTCGTCGACGATCACCCGGCCGCGGGACAGGACCGTGTCGACATGTCCGTCGATCTCGAAGCCCTCCCACGCGGAATGGTCCATGTTCATGTGGTGGGTCTTGCCGAGGCCGATGCTGGTGTGCCCGTTGGGGTCGTAGATCACGACATCGGCATCGGCACCCGGACTGATCACGCCCTTGCGCGGGTACATGCCGAACATCCGGGCCGGGTTGGTGCAGCAGACCTCGACCCACCGTTCGAGGGAGATCCGCCCGTCCTTGACGCCCTGGAACAGCAGGTCCATCCGGTGCTCGACACCGCCGATCCCGTTCGGGATCTTGCTGAAATCGCCCACGCCGAGCTCTTTCTGGTCCTTCATGCAGAACGGGCAGTGGTCGGTGCTCACCGCGGTGACATCACCGGTGCGGATGTAGCGCCACAACTCGTCCTGATGGCCCTCGGCGCGCGAGCGCAGCGGCGTCGAGCAGACCCACTTGGCACCCTCGAAACCCGGTGCGCCCAACTGCTCTTCGAGCGAGAGGTACAGGTACTGCGGACATGTTTCGGCGAAGACGTTGCGCCCGTTGTCGCGTGCCGTCACGATCTGTTCCATCGCCTGTTTGGCCGAGACGTGCACCACATACAGCGGAGCACCGGTCAACTGCGCCAACATGATCGCGCGATGGGTGGCCTCGGCTTCCATCTGCCACGGGCGGCTGGTGCCGTGGAAGTAGGGCGAGGTGTCGCCGCGCGCGAGGGCCTGTTCGACGAGGACGTCGATGGCGATGCCGTTCTCCGCGTGCATCATCATCAGCGCGCCGAGGTCGCCCGCCGACTGCATGGCACGCAGGATCTGGCCGTCGTCGGAGTAGAAGACACCCGGATAGGCCATGAACAGTTTGAAGCTGGTGACACCCTCGCTGACGAGTTCGCTCATCCCCTTGAGGGATTCGTCGTTGACATCGCCGATGATCTGGTGGAACCCGTAGTCGATCGCGCACAGACCGGCCGCCTTGGCGTGCCATTCGGCGAGGGTGTCCTGCACCCGCTGGCCCGGTTTCTGCACGGCGAAGTCGACGATCGTGGTCGTGCCGCCCCAGGCCGCGGCCCTTGTTCCGGTTTCGAAGGTGTCGCTGGCCTCGGTACCGCCGAACGGCAGCTGCATGTGCGTGTGCCCGTCGACGCCGCCGGGGATCACGTACTTGCCGGTCGCGTCGATCACGGTATCGGCGTCGGCGGCCAGATCGGCCCCGAGCGCGGTCGAACCCGGTTGCAGGACAGCGACAATCGTCTCGTTCTCGATCAGCACGTCGAGGAGCTGGGACCCGGTGGCGCTCACCACCGTCCCGCCGTGGATGAAGGTACGCATCAGGGGGTCACCAACGGTCCGTAGGCATCCGGGCGACGGTCGCGATAGAACGCCCATCGCTCACGCACGGTTTTGATCAGATCCATATCAAGATCACGAACAACCAATTCCGGCGAGGTATCGGAGGCGACCTCGCCGACGAACTTCCCCTCGGGATCGACGAAATAGCTCGTACCGTAGAAGTCGTCGTCGCCGTATTCGCTCTCGATACCGACCCGGTTGATCGCGCCGACGTAATACTCGTTGGCCACCGCCGAGGCGGGCTGCTCGAGTTTCCACAGATAACTGGAAAGCCCCCTCGACGTCGCCGACGGATTGAACACGATTTCCGCGCCCGCGAGGCCGAGCGCGCGCCAGCCCTCCGGGAAATGCCGGTCGTAGCAGATATAGACGCCCACCTTGCCGACCGCGGTGTCGAATACCGGCCAACCGAGATTGCCGGGTCTGAAGTAGAACTTCTCCCAGAATCCGGTCACCTGCGGGATGTGGTGTTTGCGGTATTTACCCAGGTAGGAACCATCGGCGTCGATCACCGCCGCCGTGTTGTAGAGCAGGCCGTCCATCTCGCGCTCGTACACCGGCGCCACGATCACCAGGTTCAGCTCGGCGGCCAGTGCGGCGAATCGCTCGGTCGTCGGACCCGGTACCGATTCGGCGTACTCGTAGAACTTGGCGTCCTGTAGCTGGCAGAAATACGGGCCGTAGAACAACTCCTGGAAGCAGATCACCTGCGCGCCCTGCGCCGCCGCCTCCCGTGCGTAGTCCTCGTGAACTTTGATCATTGATTCTTTGTCACCGGTCCAGCTGGTCTGGACGAGCGCCGCTCTGACGATTCCCATGCTTTGTTATACTGCACCTACAACTGATTCCGTTGTGTTACAAGAGTGCGGAAACAGTTTCGGTGCCGTAAACCTTGGCGGCGCCCTCCGATCGGCCGCGCACGACCGGCGCAGAATGGGCCAATGACCGAAGCCTCGCCGACCGCACTGCCCGCGGACTTCGCCGGGGACCTCGACGAACGAACAGCCGCCGGCATCGCCGCCGCTATCGGCCGCCGCATCCGCTCGGGAGCACTGGCGCCGGGCACTCGGCTGCCCACCGTGCGCGAGGTGGCCCGCGAACTCCGGGTCTCCCCCGCCACCGTCAGCCAGGCGTGGCGGGCGCTGGCCGCGACCGGCGCGATCACCGCGCGCGGACGGGCGGGCACCTTCGTCGGGGAGCAGCAGGAGGCGCCGATCGGCCGGTATCAGCGCCTGCACTCGCACTCCGACAACGCTTTTCGCGTCGACCTGTCCCGTGGCACCCCCGATCCGGCGCTACTGCCCGATCTCGCTGCCGCATTGCACGCGCTCTCGCGCGATACCGCGCCGGGCGATCTCTCTGCCCACTATCTCGGCGAGGCGGTGCTGCCCGCACTCGCCGAGACGTTGCGCGCCGACTGGCCGTGGCCGTGCGAACGGCTGACCGTCCTCGACGGCGCCCTCGACGCGGTGGACCGGCTGCTCGCCGCCCACGTGCGCTTCGGCGATCCGGTGATCGTCGAAGACCCGTGCTTCCCACCGTTTCTCGATCTGCTCGCCCGCCTCGGCGCGCGCCCGGTGGCCGTCCGCCTCGACGAATCCGGTTTCCGGCCAGCGGAATTCGCGCGCGCCTTCGACGGACCGGCGCCACGCGCGGTGATCCTGCAGCCGCGCGCCAACAACCCGACCGGCGCCTCCCTCGGCGCCGCCAGGGTCCGCGAGCTGGCCGCTCTACTCCGCCCGCACCCCGCACTGATCATCGAGGACGACCACTCCGCCGGCATCGCCACCACTCCGCTGCGCTCGCTCGCCGCGCACTTCCCCGCTCGCGGTGTCTACATCCGCTCCTACTCCAAGTCCCACGGTGCCGATCTGCGGTTGGCCGTCGCGGGTGGGCCCGCGGCACTGCTCGATCCGGTGGTCGAACGCCGGATGCTCGGGCCGGGATGGTCCAGCCGGCTACTGCAGCGCGTGCTGCTGACGATGCTCCACGATGCCGGTGCCCGCGCCACCGTCGCGAGCGCGCGCATCGAATACCGCAGGCGCGCTACCGTGCTGCGCCATGCGCTCGCCCGGCACGATGTCATCGTGGCCGCGGGCGACGGCATCAACCTCTGGCTTCCCGTCTCCGACGAGAACGCCGCCACGATCAGCCTCGCCGCCGCGGGCATCAAGGCCGCGCCGGGCGGCCCGTTCGAGGCGGGCGAGCGGCCCGCCGGCGACCATCTGCGTCTCACGCTGGGCGCCCTCGGCGACACCGACATCGCTTGGCTCGCAGCCGAACTCGCCGCCGCGGCCACCGCCACCCCGACCTACCGGCGCATCCGCCGATCCTGACCCGTAGCCACAAGACTTTCGTGGCCGCCGTCGTCCCGCGGCCGGCATCGTCCTCGCGGAGCTCGAGACGAACAGCTGCGTGACGACTTGCGCGATGATCTGCGGCCGTCGCGCCTCCTCGATGAAAGAGCGCCTGGAAGGCGTGCCCTAGATGACGCCGGCCTGGGCCGATGCGGCAGAATGAGGAATCCCTCCCGCGGAAAGGCAGCAGTGGTGGCGCTCGACAGGGCCCTCGGCATCACAGTCGGTCGCATTCCGACGCAGTAGCGACCGACCGACATCGGCGTCGACGTACTCGAGTCACCAGCATCTTCGATCACCGGGAGCAGCGCGTGTCCACCATCGCTTGGACCGAAGACCACATTCAGCAGACCGCCGTCTGGCATTCGGAGAACGGCGCGCCCGTGCCGCGCACCGTCACCACCGCCGACGACCGGCTCTCGGCCGATCACGCGTACCGCCGCATCAGGGCGGGTGAGGCGCTGCTGTGGCAGGGCGACTACAACAACGGTCGCCAACTGTTGCAGGCTCTGGGCCGCCGCGCCGATCGCAAGCCGGCGAAAAAGGCGGCTGTCGGCGACCTCAGCGCGCTCTACGAGCACGAGCGGGTCAGAAGACGCACGCGCGCAAGCATTCTCGGCAGTCTGCTGATCCAGCTCGACGCGGACTTCGACCTCGACCTGCGCCGGGCGCCCGATGTCGCGGCCGCCTGCGAGGCGGCCTATGGTCCAGCAACCGCATCACGCGTGGTCACCTTCACCGAACTGCTCGGCGTCCTGAGCGCCTACCGCTGGCAGCAACAGGGCGTCGAAGTACCGGCGCTCGGCGCCCGCGTCTACCCCGGGTACGGCGTATTCTCGCCCACCCGAAGCGAATACGTGGATCTCGTCGCCGACGCACCGCTCGATCCCGAGGTCCGCACCGCTTTCGATCTCGGCACCGGCACCGGCGTGCTGGCCGCACTGCTCGCCAAGCGCGGGGTCCCGGAGGTCGTCGCCACCGATATCAATCCGCGGGCCCTGCGCTGCGCGAAGGACAACGCCGAACGCCTCGGCTACGCGACGACGATCACCGTCACCGGCCCCGCCCTGTACCCGCCGGGCCGCGCCGATCTCGTCGTGTGCAATCCGCCCTGGCTGCCGGGTGTCCCCACCTCGGACCTGGAACGCGGTGTCTACGACGAGGATCAGTCGATGCTCACCGAGTTCGCCCGCGACCTGCGCGCGCACCTCACCCCCCACGGGGAAGGCTGGCTCGTGCTGTCCGACCTGGCCGAACTCCTCGGGCTTCGCTCCGTCGACCTTATCCCGCGACTGCTGGACGACGCGGGTCTGCGTGTCCTCGACAAGCTCACCACCCGCCCACGCCACCCACGCGCATCCGACCGCGACGATCCACTCGCCGCGGCCCGGTCGGCCGAGACCACCACGCTGTGGCGACTGCGGACGCGCTAGCGGACCGATCTCGGTTCCCCGCCACCCGCGCAGCCCCGAGGCGCGACCGGCCGAATGACCACCCTCTGTGTCGATCACACGACGAGCCGACCGGATCTGCTGGTCTGTCCCCACGCGGGCCGGTGCGGCTGGCAGGATGCGCGGTACATCGTCCGGTAGCACCCGTTTTCGAGGAGATCCCGCCAAGGTGACCAGCATTTCGCAGGACCGACCGTTCATTCGCGCACTCGTCGGCGTCGGTATCGCCGCGGCCGCCCTCGTGGCGCTGGCACCCGCCGCGCAGACCGTCCCTCAGCATCAGGCCGTGATCCCCGGCTGCACACCGGCCGCGGCGGGTCAGCCCAACGGCAAGCAGTGGCCCACCGAACCCGCGCTCACCATCGACGCCGCCGCGAGCCACACCGCGACCCTCGAAACCACCTGCGGCACAGTCACGATCGCGCTCGACGCCGCCGCGGCCCCGCGCACGGTGAACTCG
The DNA here is from genome assembly GCF_042720495.1 of Nocardia sp. NPDC058480. Taxonomy (NCBI): domain Bacteria; kingdom Bacillati; phylum Actinomycetota; class Actinomycetes; order Mycobacteriales; family Nocardiaceae; genus Nocardia; species Nocardia sp. NPDC058480. The sequence goes on from NZ_JBHXMN010000016.1 coordinate 20,909, forward strand.
TTCGCCTTCCTCGCCGGCGAGGGCTACTTCGACCACACCCGCTGCCACCGGCTCACCACCCAGGGCATCTTCGTGCTCCAGTGCGGCGACCCCACCGCCACCGGCATGGGCGGCCCCGGCTACAAGTTCAGCGACGAGAATCTCGCGGGCGCGGTCTACCCGGCGGGCACCGTCGCGATGGCCAACGCGGGCCCCGGCACCAACGGCAGCCAGTTCTTCCTGGTCTACCGCGACACCCAGCTGCCCCCGAACTACACGCCCTTCGGCACGATCACCGAGGGCCTTGACGCGATCAACAATGTCGCCGACGCGGGCGTTGCGGGCGGTGGCGCCGACGGCACCCCCGTGGCCGACGTGGTCTTCAACGCCGTGACCACCGCACAGGGCTGATCAACGGCCGAGGGCCGCATCTCCCGGTGCGGGAGACGCGGCCCTCGTCGTACGGCTGGGTGGATCAGCCGGCGCTGATCGAACTGAACAGATTCTGAACAGTCTGCAGGATGATCTCGGTCAGCAATTCAGCGGCGGAACCGGCCATGACAACGCTCCTCGGTAGTCCTCATCAGGTGAAACGAACAAGTGAAGCGTGCCCTATTCACTTCAGTCCGCGCAGCGTTTCGGTGAAAAAGATCTGAACAGAACCACGAAGGCCGCGTTCCCCCAGGAACGCGGCCTTCGATGGTGAGTGCTACAGGTACTGACCCGTGTTGGACTCGGTGTCGATCGCCCGGCTGGCCGAGGCGTTCTTGCCCGTGACGAGCGTGCGGATGTAGACGATCCGCTCGCCCTTCTTGCCCGAGATCCGTGCCCAGTCATCGGGATTGGTGGTGTTGGGCAGGTCCTCGTTCTCGGCGAACTCGTCGACGATCGAATCGAACAGGTGCTGGATCCGCAGACCCGGGTTACCCGTGTCGAGCACCGACTTGATCGCGTACTTCTTCGCGCGGTCGACGATGTTCTGGATCATCGCGCCGGAGTTGAAGTCCTTGAAGTACAGGACTTCCTTGTCACCGTTGGCGTAGGTGACCTCCAGGAACCGGTTGTCGTCGCTCTCGGCGTACATCCGCTCGACGACCTTCTCGATCATCGCCTCGACGCACGCCTGCTTGTCGCCGTCGAACTCGCGCAGATCGCTCTCGTGCAGCGGCAGCGTCTCGGTGAGGTACTTCGAGAAGATGTCCTGCGCCGACTCCGCGTCGGGGCGCTCGATCTTGATCTTCACATCGAGACGACCGGGCCGCAGGATCGCGGGGTCGATCATGTCCTCGCGGTTGGACGCACCGATCACGATGACGTTCTCGAGCCCCTCCACACCGTCGATCTCCGAAAGCAGCTGCGGCACAACGGTGGTCTCCACATCGGAGGAGACACCGGAGCCACGGGTACGGAAGATCGAGTCCATCTCGTCGAAGAACACGATCACCGGGGTGCCCTCGGAGGCCTTCTCCCGCGCCCGCTGGAAGATGATGCGAATGTGGCGCTCGGTCTCGCCGACGAACTTGTTGAGCAGCTCGGGGCCCTTGATGTTGAGGAAGAACGACTTGGCTTCCTTGGCATCCTGACCACGCGATTCGGCGATCTTCTTGGCGAGGGAGTTGGCCACCGCCTTGGCGATCAGGGTCTTCCCGCACCCGGGCGGACCGTAGAGCAGCACACCCTTGGGCGGGCGAAGCGCGTACTCGCGGAACAGATCCTTGTGCAGGAACGGCAGTTCCACCGCGTCGCGGATCTGCTCGATCTGACGGCCGAGCCCACCGATATCGGTGTAGTCGACATCGGGAACCTCTTCCAGCACAAGGTCTTCGACCTCGGCCTTGGGAACCCGCTCGAACGCGAAGCCCGCCTTGGTGTCGACCAGCAGCGAATCACCGGGCCGCAGTTTGCGAATCGGCTGATCGGGGTCTGCCATGTCGTCGTTTTCGGCGATCTTGGACAGCGGACCCGACAGCCACACCACTCGCTCTTCGTCGGCGTGGCCGACCACCAGGGCGCGCCTGCCGTCGTCGAGAATCTCACGCAGCGTGCCGATTTCGCCGACGACGTCGAAATTCCCGGCCTCTACGACGGTGAGTGCCTCGTTGAGGCGCACGGTCAGGCCGTATTCCAGTGCGTCAGCGTCGATATTGGGCGAGCAGGTGAGGCGCATCTTGCGACCGGAGGTGAAGACGTCGACCGTCTGATCCTCGTACGTGTGGATGACGATGCCGTAGCCGCTCGGCGGCTGGCCGAGCCGATCGACTTCCTCACGCAGCGCGATCAGCTGTTGGCGCGCTTCTTTGAGCGTGTCCATCAACTTGCCGTTGCGGATGGTCAGCGAATCGATCCTGGCTTCCAATTCGCGTGCGCGATCCGGCGAATCGGCGAGTTGCCTGCGAAGAGCAGCCGACTCGGCGCGTACCGCCTCGAGCTCTCGCCAGGCCGCCGAATCCGAATTCTCGTTGGGGCTCATGATGCTGCTCCTCCCAGTCCCGGTCTTTCAACGCTACCGGGCGCGGTCCGTTCTCGCTTTCCGACATGGTTTCGTCGTGATCACATCTTGTACGGTCGGTACGACATCAACCACACATTTGCACCTGTTAGGCTCCCCTAACACCCCGTACGGGGCACTCGCCCACGAGTCGAAAGGTTGCTGAACATGCTCCTTCCTCCCCGCACGATCCGTGTCACCGTCGCCACCGCCGCGGCGGCGCTCGCCCTCACCGTCGGACTGACCGGTTGCGGCGACTCCGACGATTCCTCGACGAATGCCACCACGAGCAGTACCAGTATCGCGGTCGCTCCGTCCAGCCTTTCGGCAACTCCGGCACCTTCGGATGACAACGCCGCCGCCCCCACCGCCGATTCCCTGAAGGCGACGCTGCTCGAGTTCGCCGATCCGGCACTGTCGACCGACGACAAGGCGAAACTGATCGTCAACGGCGATTCGCACAAGGCCAACATCGATCAGATGAACGGCATGCTGGCCGGCTACACCCTGACTTTCGCCGTCGACAACGTCGTGACCAGCGGCGACACCGCCACCGCCGATGTGACGATCACCTCACCGCACGGCACGGCACCCGCGTTCCCGGTCACCTGGCAGCGCGACGGCGGCACGTGGAAGCTCTCCGACGCCAGCGGCTGCCTGCTGCTCGGCTTCGCACAGGCCCCCTGCACGCCCGCCTGATCGTTCGGCATCACCGAGATGGTCCGCGAGTACCACCGGGGCCGTGTGATCGCTCTGCGAGGCGCGTAGGCACCAAGATCACTCATGCCGACGTGAGACCTCAGTCGCCGCTGCTGCCCATCATCGGAGAGGGATCCACCGGCGACCAAGGAATACGCAGGCACCTGCGAATTCCCGTGCCTGCCGACGGTTCACCGTTCGATACGCAAGCTCGCACCCTCGATCTCGAGTAGTTCCACGGAGGGGGCCGGGGTAGTTCCGCGCTGTGTTCGTGGCGCGAATTCTGCGATCGTCGGTGCCATGAGTGTTGTGCCCAGCGTCGCGGTGGTCGCCGCGAACACCCCAGCCGATCGTGATCGGTTCCTGGACCTGCTGCGTATCTCGTCGCTGGTGGTGGTCGTCGCGGGCCACTGCCTGATGCTGACCGTGACGGTGTCGGGCACCGCGGTGCATTTCGGCAACGTGCTCGCCGAACTGCCGATGCTGCAGCCGCTCACCTGGATTCTGCAGGTACTCCCGCTGTTCTTCTTCGCGGGCGTGGCCGCGGGTGCGCGCGGCCTCAGGCCCGGGACATCGTGGGGCGCTTGGCTTTTCCGGCGCACCCAGCGGCTGGTGCGACCGCTCGGATACTTCGTCGGCGCCTCGGCGGTGCTGCTGGCGGTGGCCGATCTCGTGCTCGCGCCGGGATGGCACCGTCCGCTCGCGGTGACGAGCGTGCAGCTGCTGTGGTTTCTCGGGATGTATCTGGCGGTGCTGGCGTTCGTGCCGTTGCTCGCGGCACAGGTCACCAGTGGTCGCCGGATGTTCGGCGTAGTCGCGGTGATCGTGGTCGGCACGGCGGTCGTCGACGCGGTGCGGCTCACCGGTGGACCGAAGGAACTCGGCTATCTGAATTTCATCGTGTGGCTGGTGCCCGCGGTGCTCGGGATCGGTTATCTGCGCGGGCTGCTGTCCCGGCGGACCGCGGCAGTGCTCGCCTGCGTGGTCCTGGCCGTCGATGTGCTGCTGGTCCTGGTCGGCCCGTACGAGGTAAGCCTGGTCACCGTGCCGGGTCAGCGGCTGTCGAACCTGGCACCGCCCTCGCTGCTGCTGGCCGGGCACGCGGTGGTGCTGTGCTGCGCCGCCGTCGCCGTCGCGCCCTGGCTGCGACGTCTCGCCGCGCGCCCACGGGTCTGGTGGTTGACGGTCATCGGCAACACCGGCGCCATGACGCTGTACCTGTGGCACATGCCCGCGCTGCTCACCGTGCTCGTGCTCAGCCACCTCGCGGGAGTCGACCGCGCCGCGCCGACCGAGCCCGGGTTCTGGCTGCTCACAGCGGTGCAGCTCGCCGCGACCGGCGCGCTCACCGGCGCCTTGTTCCTCGCCCTACGCGGCCTGGAGAACACTGCGCTGCCCTGGTGGGACGGACCGGTTGCCGCGGTGCGCGGTGTCCGGTCGGCCGCCACCGTGCTCGCCGTGATCGCGGCCGGGCTCGCGATCCTGGCGGCTACCCGATGGGGCCTCACCGTCGACGGTTGGACCTGGTTCGCAGGCGCGGCGGCCGCACTGCTCGCCGCCCGCCTGCTCACCCGTGGGTAATCAGCCCTTGGACGGACGCCGCTGCGGCTTGGGCGTGACGGTGCCCTCGGCCAGGCGCCGCGCGCTCACCAGGAACGCGGTGTGGCCCTGCATGCGATGCTCCGGGCGCACGGCCAGACCGACGACGTGCCAACCACGCACCATCGACTCCCACGAACGCGGTTCGGTCCAGCATTCCTGCTCACGCAGCGCCTCGACAACCTTGGACAGCTGAGTGACGGTGGCGACATAGACCACCAGCACACCGCCGGGAACCAGGGCCTTCGACACCGCGGGCAACGCATCCCACGGCGCGAGCATGTCGAGCACGACACGGTCGACCTGCGCGCCCTCGTACTTCGCCACGTCGGCGATGGTGATCGACCAGTTCGGCGGGCGCTCACCGAAGAAGGTCTCCACATTGCGGACGGCGTGTTCGGCATGGTCGTCGCGGATCTCGTAGGAGATCACCTCGCCCTCGGGCCCGACCGCGCGCAACAGCGAACAGGTCAGCGCGCCCGAACCGGCGCCGGCTTCCAGCACCCGCGCACCCGGGAAAACGTCACCCTCGTGCACGATCTGGGCGGCGTCCTTGGGATAGATGACGGCCGCACCGCGTGGCATCGACAACACGTAGTCGGTGAGCAACGGACGAAGGGCCAGGTACGGGGTGCCGTTGACCGACTTCGCCACGGTGCCCTCGTCCTTGCCGATGAGGTCGTCGTGCTTGATGCCGCCGCGATGGGTATGGAATTCCTTACCCTCTTCCAGCACCACCGTGAACAGGCGTCCCTTACCGTCGGTCAGCTGCACGCGGTCCCCGATAGCGAATGGACCGGTTCGTCTGGCCGTCATGAATCTCCTTCTTCGAGTGGATCCATCAGCCTGCCAGGCGCGGCGATCCGCGCGATCGACGGGTCAGCTATTTCGCCGCTGCCAACGCACGGTGCTGTTCGCCGGTCAGCGAGTGTGCTTCGCCCTGTGACCTCGCCCAGATCTGCGCGACGTGGCGGCCGCTGGATACCAGGCAGGCCCACTGCAGAGCATCGGCGTCGGTCCAGCAGGCGGCGCCGGGAACGCCGTCCGGGGCGGGCGCGCCCTTCCAGCCTTCGGTGGCGAGGGTCTCCGCGACGGTCGCGGCGGACAGTTTCGCCGCGGCGGCCGCGTCGGCGGTGCGATAGACAGCACTGTCGTCCATGCCGATCCCGACCAGCCCCACCTCGCGATACAACGTGAGCGCTGCCTGCTGATCGTCGGTGAAGATCAGCGCGCCACGCGGCCCGTAGGCACCGCTGCTCACATTGCCGTTGCCGACCGCGAGCGCGTTGATCCCGTCCGGGTCGTACGGCAGCTTCGCGAGCTCGGCGACGGGCGTCGCCACGAACGAATCCAGCAGGGGGCGTTGCCGTTCCAGCGCTGCGCGCACGGTCCGTTCGATCTCGGGCAGTCCGCCGAGGCGAGCGCTGGTGAACACCACGAACTCCCGGTGCGCGGTGAACGCCATGCCCTCGAGCCGATCGCGATTCTCCATGGTGAGGAACCGGGTGTCCGATGCGCCGGGCAGCTCGGCGGCAGCCCAGTCACCGGTCTGCAACATCCCGCTCTGTGTCGTCGCCGCGGTGGCGAGGGCGGTGGCCGCCGCTTTCGCCGAAGCGGTGTCCGGGAAGCGCATGATGCCGTGAGTGAGCCAGTCGGTGTCGGCGCTCGTGTCACCACCGTTGGAACGCTGACTGACGAATCCGGTGAGCAGGCCGTTCGCCGCGGCGGCCGAGCTGATCGCCGTGTTGTGGCCGGTCATGATGGTGAGCATCGGTTCGGTGAGCACGCCCGCCTGTCCGTGGCGCACGAAAGCGGGATCGATGTCGGTGGACAGCGCCAGCACTTCGGCCATCCGGTTGCCCTCGGCGAGGGTGCCCAGCTGCAACCGCTGCTCGTCGGTCTGCGCGGTGGCCGAGGTCGTCGGCGCCGATGTGGTCGAGACAGCCGTGGCGCCCGGTACCCGGACCACCTTTCCCGGATCCTCGCACGCACTCACCATGATCACCGCGGCCAAGACCGCCCCCACCCGGAACATCAGTTGCATGCCGCGATCCTGGCAGACCCCGCCCACAACCACCGAATCCCGAGTCGGTCCTCGGTATCCGACGCGTGCGCCGATCCCGCGGCCTGCGCGCGTGGGCCCGAATCGGGCAATCCTGTCAGTGGCTGCCGTTAACCTGCGAAATATGTCAGTGCCCTTGTCCGTGCCCCTGACCGATGACACCGCCGCCGCGCCGGTGCATCGGTCGCGTCCGGCGTTGTCGCCTTCGCGGGCAAGCGATTTCAAGCAGTGCCCGTTGAAGTACCGGTTGCGGGCGATCGATCGGGTGCCGGAACCGCCGTCGCGAGCCGCCGTGCGCGGGACCGTGGTGCACGCGGTGCTCGAGGATCTGTTCGGGTTGCCCGCTGCTCAGCGTCAGCCGGAGCGGGCGGCGGAGTTGATTCCCGAGGCGTGGGAGCGGGTGCGCGCGGAGCGCGACGGGGTGGACGAGCTCGTCGCCGAAGGTGGGCCGCAGGCACTGTTCGACGAAGTGCGCCAGCTGGTCGCGAGCTATTACGAGCTAGAGGATCCGCGGCGATTCGAGCCACACGCGCTCGAAGAACGGGTCGAAGTCGACCTCGAAGGCGATATTCCGCTGCGCGGTTTCGTCGACCGGATCGATGTGGCGCCCAACGGCTTGCTGCGCGTGGTCGACTACAAAACCGGTCGCTCGCCCGGACCGATGCACGAAGCGCGCGCCTTGTTCCAGCTCAAGTTCTACGCGCTGATGATCCTGCGCACCCGCGATATCGTCCCGGCCCAACTGCGCCTGATCTATCTGGCCGACAAGAACATCCTCACCTACACACCCGAGCGCGAGGAACTCGATCGCTTCCAGCGCATTCTCACCGCGCTCTGGCAGGCCATCATCGACGCGGGCAAGACCGGAGACTTCCCGCCTACTCGCAACTCGATGTGCAAGTTCTGCGACTTCACATCCTTGTGCCCCGAGTACGGCAGCACGCCACCGCCGTACCCTGGTTGGCCCGTCCAGGCCGCGATTGCGGCCGACCTTGTGACAGAACGCCTTCCCGAAGACGTGTGACCGCGATCGGCGCCGCGCGGAAACTACCGCAGGCGGCGTTCCTCTTCGGCTTCCAGCCGGCGGCGCTCCTCTTCGCGCTCGACCTGCTCCTTCTCGATCTTTTCCTCGTGCTCGTCCTTGTTCGACATGTTCGCCCCGATCATGGATTGCCCGGACAAATCTGCCGTCCAGCCTACTCGCGGCGGAGTGCCCAGCGGCGGCGTCGACCCTGCGCGCACGGTGACGGCACAAGCCCCGAGGTTCCGGGTCTCCTGGGAGCACCTTTCCCCCCGTAGAGTGCGGGTCGAGGACCACCAGCGAATCCCGCACAGCGAGGAGAATCCATGAATCGCGGCCTGTCCAGGACCGTCGCAGCCGCCGGTATCGCGCTGGCGATGGGAACCTTTCCAGCCGTCGCCTCGGCGAGCTCACCGATAGCGCCGACCGTCGCCCAGCACATCATCGGCGGCACGCCGACACCGCCGTTCGACCCGATATGCCCCCTGTGTTTCGTGCGCGAGGCGCTCGAAAGTCTCTCCGCGAAGTAAACACACAACCGCCCCGAGTTCCTTGGCTTTCCGAGGGCAGTAGCGTGCCCGTATGATGCCGGTCGAGGATGAAAGCGATTGCGGCACAGCGGGGGAGGTTGCATTGATGTCCGACGGCCGCGACCGCCTACACGCTGAGATTGCCGCGTTCTACGCGGGGTTCGGGCAGCCCGCCGCCTTGCTTGCCGCGTTCCGACAGGCCGCGGTCCTCGTTCCGCTGACGGCAGACGATCACGTCTTCTTCTCGCAGGTGGGCGGCGTCGACTGGTTGTGCACCTTCACCAGCATCGAGGAGTACGCCCGTTTCATGGCGACTCGCGGTCATCTGCAGGACGGCGGCTTCGACGCGGACCGGGAGTACCGCCACCACTGGCTGTTCGGCTGGCGACTGCAGGAATACGTCGAGTCCCGCACCGAACCCGCCGGAATCGCGATCGACATCGTGGGTTCGGCACCCATGGCGTTTCCGCCGGATGTCTCCGGGTAATCGACGAATGGGGAGGGGTGTGCGATGACGAAGCTCGAGATCGATCCCGCGGTGCTGCAGCAGGCCGCGAAAGGTATCGAGGACACCATCGGTCAGCTGTCGGAATTGGGGATCGGCGAGACGGGCAATATGGGCCGAGGTTTCGCGCTGCTCACGCTCTCGACTCTCGAAGCAGGCAAGCACACGGTTCAGAAGACCTTCGAGGAGTTCACCGAACGGTGGTCCTGGGGTGTGCGGGCGCTGGTCCAAGGGGGCAACTCGATCGCCCGGACTCTCGGTTTGGCCGCGGGCCGGTACGACGAAATGGATGCCAAGGCCGAGGGCACACTCAAGAAGATGTGGACGCACTTGGCGGGCAACCCACATCTTTCCGACGAGGAAATCACCAAGCGTTCCTGGGGCGATACCTTCTCCGACAACTCCTTCAACCACATCCGTAACGCGGACTACAGCATGAAATCGTTTCAGGATGCCAACCAGACCATTCAGAACAATCTGAAGGTGGTCGAGACGGTCGGTCCGCAGGCGCTGGCGAATGTGAGCCCGGTGAGCGGCCTCGTCAGCGGTGAATCGCCAGGCTGGAACACCGGTGCCGCCCAGCAGGCAGGCGACCTCATGAAAGAGCAGCAGGGAGGGCAATAGCCTGTGGGACTCGGCGATTTCATCGACAAAGTCGGAAGCGCGATCGAGGACGGTGTCGAGGATTTCGTCGAGGGCGCCGGGGAGGTCATCGATGACGGCCTCGACGTGGTCGGCGACGCGGCCGGGTATGTCGGGCTGGACAGTGTCGACAACGCACTCGACGATCTGGGCGACAATATCGCCTCCGCGACAGGCGGCGATGTCGAAGAGGAAGAACTCGGCCAGACCGAGGACCCCAAAGAACTGATCCTGGGCGAGCCATCCGAAATCGGCTCCACCGCGGAGACATTGAAGAAGATGGCCGCGGCGATCGAGTCGACCGGTCAGGCACTGCAGAAGATCGACGCTGCCGATTGGACCGGCAAGGGCGCGGACGCGTTCAACGAGGTCTACGACAAACAGCCGAAACTCTGGTTCGACGGCGGCGATGCCATGACGGCGGCGGCCGGCGCCCTGGAAGCGTGGCAGAACGAGGTCAAAGCCGCGCAGGACAAGGCGGGCACTGCCATCGAAAAGTGGAAGGCCGCCCACGCCGAGGAAGTCCGGCAGAAGAACTGGTGGAACTCGCTGACGGGCGAGCAGCAGCAACAGAATCCCCTGGTCGACACCTGGACGTCGCTACGCAACGAAGCGCGAGAGATTCTGCGGGGCGCTCGAATTCAGCGTGACAACGGCGCATCGATCGCCGACGGCGCCTTGGCCGCGGCCACCGAGAAGGCGCCGAAGGAACCCCCTTTCAGCGAACGGTGGATAGCCAATATCTCCGATCTCGGTGGAGTACTCGAGCACGGTGCGCTGAATTTCTACGCCGGATTGCTGACCAGCCTGACGGGGCTCGTGCAGTTCGTGCGCCAGGTGAATCCGACCGACATCTACAACATCACCCACCCGGCCGACTACGTCAAAGGGTTGTCCAATCTCGGCACCGGACTCGTTGTCGCCGTGGCGGATCCCGGCGCGACCGTCGACGCGATCCTGAAGGATGCCAGGGCAAACCCGTTCGAGTTCGTCGGTGCGCTCACTGGCGATGCGCTGCTCACCGCCGCCACCGGTGGTGGGGGTAGCGCGAAATTCGCCATCAGTGCCTTTAAGAAGGCCACCAATGCGGGCAGGCGGCTTCCCGACGGCGGTTCCGGTCCGAGCCCGCACCGCCCGAACCCGACCGGCGAAGGCGCCCCGACCAGGGAGACCGACCCGGCTGGGCAGACCAGCCAACGTCAAGGCGCCGGCCTGCCGGATTCCGATCGAGGGCCGGCACCGGAAGGGCGCCCGGTCGAGGGAGCACCGCAACGAGAAGCACCGACCCAGCGAACCGAGGACACCGGCGACGGTTACTCGCCGACACCGGAACACGCCGAGCCGCGGCACTCCGATCCGCCGGCGCGGACCGATCACGACCAGCCGTCACCTACTACCGAAACCCCTAGCAGCACACCCGATCCCGAACCCACCCGACAGCCCGAACCCACTCAGACGCCGGACCGCGGCCCTGATGCCGACCCACAAACGAGTCGACCGGAACCGCGCCCGGAAGCGGCGAGCACGTCGAACCCAGACTCGACGCCCTCCCAACGCGCAGATCAAACACCAACCCAACAGACCGACCACACACCGACCCAACGCACCGATCCGACCCTCGATCAGCAAACTGATCGCACCCCGACTCACCGCACCGACCCGACACCAACCCAACAGACCGACCACACACCAACCCAACGCACCGAGCCGGCGTCGACTCACCAGACGAATCCGGATTCACCATCGACACCGCACGCGGACTCGCCCGGCTCACAGGCGGATTACGACACGACATCGCACACGGATCAGGACACCGCACCGACTCAGCACAGCGATCCCGACCGAACATCCCGGGAGGACGGCTCGGCGTCAGAAGCCCGGCCGAACCCCGCCGGTCACACGAACGACGCCCCGGCTGGCATCGACACCCGACCGACTGGGCACGCGGATCCGACGTCACAGACATCGAGCCCCACGACACCTGTCGCAGGCTGGCAACCAGGTCACAGCATCAGCCCCGACAACGGTCCCGCACATCGACCGAACCCCGACGCACAACCAGCGCGCAATCCCGGCGCCACCCCGGCCGGGCCGTCCCACACGCCGCAATCACCCCGCGCCGAATCGACACCACAACGGCCACACCACGATCCAGGTGCCGGACCCCAGAAGACCCCGGAGTCTCCGCGCGCAGGCGCGGCACTCGACCCGACCGTGCGCGGGAACGGGAATTCGCCACTGACCGCCGGACCCCACCCGGATTCCCCCACCAGGTCGACGCCAGGGCACCCGCCGACACGCGCAGAGGCCGAAGCCCCATCCCGTGCACACCCCGAGGCCAACGACCGAGGACCGGATCACGACCCGGACACACCCCGCGATCGCACTGACGGACGCACCCCAGAGCATGAACCGGCGCCGAAAGATCGCACGCCCGACCGTGATCCGAGCGCGCCTACCGATCGCACACCGGACCGGGATTCGGACGCGCCCACCGACCGAACACCACACCGCGACACCGACAACGATCACGACTCCCCCACCGAGCGCGACCGAGACACCGACAATGATCGCGATACCCCGACAGCACAGGACCGCGCCGACGGCGACCGCGACGCGCACGATGAGGCACGCAAGTCCGGCGCCGAACACGATCGGACGCCCGACCAGAAGACCTGTTCCACCGATCCGGTCGACATCAGTACCGGGGAATTCCTGCTCCCCGAAACCGATGTGGAGCTGGCCGGGGTCCTGCCACTGGTGCTGCGACGCTCGCATCATTCGAATTACCGCTTCGGTCGCTGGTTCGGCCGTTCGTGGTCGGGAACTCTGGATGCCCGGGTTGCCGTCTCGGACGCGGGTGTCACTTTCATCGGCGAGGACGGCATCATGCTGGCCTACCCGCACGCCGAGGCAGGCGAGCCGGTCCGGCCGCTGACCGACGGCCAAGCCTGGTCGTTGACCCGCACCGACTCCGGCGGCTACCGAGTGTGGGATCAACGGCGGGAACTGATCTGGCATTTCGCACCCGAACCACATCTGGACGGTCTCGAAACCATCCTCGGAAATTACGCGATATCGGCGATCACCGACCGGCACCACAACCGCATCCGGTTCCACTACGACGCCGACGGTGTTCCGGTCGAGGTCTCGCACTCCGGCGGTTACCGGGTCCGCATCGATTCCGCGCACGGCCGTATCACCGGTCTCGCCTTGATCACCGATGATCCGAGCCTCGGCGAGATGACGGTTCCACTGCGCGAATTCGGCTATACCGCAGGTCAATTGACGACGGTGACCAATGCCGTCACGGCGATGACGCACTATACCTACGACGGCGACCACCGCATGACGTCCTGGACCGACTCGAACGGCAGCCGGATGGTGAACACCTACGCGGAGTCAGGTCGCGTGATCCACCAGCGCGGCAGTGCGGGAATCTTGAACTGCGACTTCGAATACGTGGAGTTTCCGGGCGGCGCGGGCAGACTGACCGCCGTCACCGACTCCGTCGGCGCTGTCACGACCCACGGTTTCGATCGCGATCTGCGGTTGCGCGACCTCGTCACCCCCGATGGTGGCCGTTACCACACCGACTACAACGCCGAACGCAAGCCGTTGACCGTCACCGGCCCCGACCCGGCGACTACCACCACCTACCGCTACAACGGCGCGGGTGATCCGGAGGAGATCATTCGGCCCGACGGTGTCCCGATCGAGTACGAGTACGCCTGGCGGAACCGGCCGACCACGATCACCACGGCAGACGGTTCGGTACACCGCCGCGAATGGTCCGAGAACGGCGACCTGACGGCCGCGATCGACCCGCGCGAAAACCGCATCGAGTTCACCTACCACCCGTCCGGGGCACTGGCGAGTGTGCTGGTCGACGGCGTACTGACAACCGTGCACACCGATGCCGCCGGATTGCCGATCGCCATTGTCGATCCGCTCGGCGCGACGACGCGCATCGAACGCGACTCCGCGGGGCGCCCGGTGCGATCGGTCGATCCCGCAGGCGCGCTCACGCAGTACGAATGGTCGCCGGCCGGAAGTCTGCTCCGCAGAACGGATCCCGACGGCCGCACCGAATCGTGGGCTTACGACGGTGAGGGCAACATCATCTCGCGGACCGATCGTGCGGGTGGGGTCACCGAGTATTCCTACGGCGCTTTCGATCTGCTGCGGTCGCGCCGCGATGCCGACGGGTCGGTCACCCGCTACGCGTGGGATTCCGAGCGCAGACTCACGACCGTCCACAATCCGCTCGGCCAGAGCTGGATCTACGAGTACGACAAGGCCGGGCGGCTGATCGCCGAAACCGATTACAGCGCAGCCACTACCGCCTATACCTGGGACTCGGCGGGGCGAGTCGCCACCGTCACCCCGGCAACCGGGGTCACCCGTCATCACAGGTACGACATCCTGGGCAGGCGCACCGAGATCGTGACCGATGACGGCGATTGGATCCGCCACACCTATGATCCGGCGGGCCGAATCCTCACCGCACACACCGGAACCGGCGCTGCGCAGCAGCACGTACTCGAATACACCTACAGCACCACCGGATTGCTCGCCTCGGAGCAGGTCGATACCCGGCCGCCGATGCAGTTCACCTACGACCGGCACGGGCGCCGGATCGGCCGCACCAGCCCGACCGGCGCCGAAACCCAGTGGCATCACGACCTGGTCGGCCGTGTCGACCGCATCGGCAGCGGAGTCGGCGCCATCACCTTCGAGTACAACCTCGCCGGCCACCTCACTCGCTGGCGCACCGGGGAGATCGCGGTCGATCGACACGTCACCGCGCACGGACATCTCGTCGGTCAGGAAGTGACCGCCTTCCCCACCCGGCTCGTTTCCCTCGACCTCGACCAACCCGCGCGTCCGGCGCCACGGCGCGTGCGCCGCGACGAATTCGTTTACCGCGCAGATGAATATCTCACCGCCCAGACGACAAGCCGCCCCGGCGCCGCGGCGCTGCGGCGCGATTACACGCTCGACTCCATGGGCCGTGTCACCGACGTCCGGCACAACAACCACGTCACCGAGCACTACCGCTACGACCCGCTCGGCAATGTCACCGACAGCGCCTCGGAAACCTCGGCCGCGCACCGCGACTATCGCGACAACTTGCTCGTCCACGACGGCCACAGCCACTACGGCTACGACCTCGCGGGCCGGCTCATCCGCAAGACCACCGGCGAACACACCTGGCACTACCGATACAACAGCTTCGACCGGCTCACCGACGTCTACACCCCCGACCAGCAGTGGTGGCAGTACACCTACGACGCCCTCGGTCGCCGCACCACCAAACAGCACCTCGCCGCAGACGGCACCGTCCTCGAACGCACCGACTACACCTGGGACGACACCCACCTGATCGAAAGCACGACCGCGACGGTGACAACCCGCTGGGAACACCGTCCCGGCACCCACACCCCGCTCACCCAAACAATCGACCGGCCTTCACGCGAGTTCTGCGCGATCATCACCGACCTAGTCGGCACACCGACAGAACTGGTCGACCCCACCACCGGCGAAACCACCGCCACCGCGACCACAGATCTCTGGGGCCAGACCACCTGGCACGGCCGCACCAGCACTCCCCTACGCTTCCCCGGCCAATTCCACGACCCCGAATCCGGGCTCCACTACAACCTCCACCGCGTCTACGACCCCCACACCGCCCGCTACCTCACCCGAGACCCCCTCGGCCTATCCCCCGCCCCCAACCCCAACATCTACCCCCGCAACCCCCAGTCATGGAGCGACCCCCTCGGACTGATTCCGGACGAGTGCAAAGACCCAGCACCCGATTCCGACGGTGACAAAACCCCCGACCCCAACCACGTCGCTCCCACCGACCCCGTTCCCACACACCCCACCGTCAATACGGGCCAACCCACCATCACGCCGGAAACGGTCCCCGATCCCAACACAACCCAGGGCACTGGGCAGGCAGGATCCAGTGACGGGGACAACGCCCCGAATACCCCTGAGTCCGCCGATGAAGTCTTGCTGCGCGAGCAAATAGAGATCTACGACGGCCTCGGCGATACGCCTCCACGGATCGACATGGCCGCTAACGACGCCAACCATGTCGCCGATGGCGCGCACTCTCTGGAGCGCCACGGTCCAGACGTGCCGTTGAACCGGGGTGACGCCCCGCAAGGAGACCGCACTATCGAGGGCCGAATCTTTGGCGACCCGCCGTGGGGTAACCAACAAAACTGGTCATATCGCTGGCTCGACCGAGAAACGATGAACAGCACCGTAAACGACTATCTTCGGGCTAACTGGGATGCCATTCGTAGCGACCTCGCATTAGACGGCCGCCACAGAGCTGTTTTCGACGCGGGCCGCCCTACCGGATTGGGGTTCTACAACGAAGGCATGTACTCACCCGGGCCACGGTCGGCGCACCTCCACCATGCTCGCAATGCCGCAGTAGTATTCGAGCTGATCCCGGGCAGTCCACCATCGTTCATGGTCATCACCGCATACCCGGCGGGAGTACTATCCTGATGGGCGTGGATATCCCGGAAGCACTACGTGCGCGAATGAACCAACCGCGTCCTCCCGCGATCGACCAGGTGCGCGAATTCTTGATTTGCCACGTTGCAGACATCGACGGCCTCGACGATCTCCGGATGGACATTGCCCGAACAGCACGGCTCAATCGGCGGACGGTGCTTCGCGATGCCGAAGCAATCGAAACGCTACTGTCCACCCCTCAACCGCCAGGAACTCTCTCGTGGATGGTTGCCGCCAACGGCAACTGGGTCCTCGAAGACGAAACCTCCGACGACTTGGCGGCCGACTGGTTGCGTGGACTCGCGACACTCATTCGCGAGGTTGTCCAAGAATCCGATGGTCAGCGCAACGGCTGATCATCGGATCCGGCGCGGGCCCCGGCAGCCCGCCTGGACTCAGAAAGCTCGGCAGGAGCGGATGTCGGTGGCGAGGATGGCCTTGGCGCCGAGGTCGGCGAGACGGTCCATCAGTTCGTTGCCCTGCTTACGCGGGACGAGCGCCCGAACGGCGACCCAGTCGGGGTCGGTGAGGGGCGAAACGGTCGGCGACTCGAGGCCGGGGGTGATCGCGACGGCCTGGTCGAACAGGGACTTGGGGCAGTCGTAGTCGAGCATCAGGTATTGCTGGGCGAAGACGACGCCCTGGATGCGGTTGATGAGCTGGTTGCGGGCACGGTCGTCGCGGTCGGAACCGGTACGTTCGATGAGGACGCCTTCGGAGTCGCACAGGGACTCGCCGAACGCGATCAGGTTGTGCTGACGCAGGGTGCGGCCGGAGCCGACCACGTCGGCGATGGCATCGGCGACACCGAGCTGGATCGAGATCTCGACCGCGCCGTCGAGGCGGATCACCTCGGCCTCGATGCCGAAGCGGGCGAGGTCGGCGCGGACCAGGTTCGGGTAGGAGGTGGCGATGCGCTTGCCCGCGAGGTCCTCGACCTTCCAGTCCTCGCCTGCCGGGGCCGCGTAGCGGAAGCTGGAGCGGCCGAAACCGAGCGACAGCCGTTCGCTGACCGGGGAGCCGGAGTCCAGGGCCAGGTCGCGGCCGGTGATGCCGAGGTCGAGCTCACCGGAGCCGACGTAGATGGCGATGTCTTTGGGACGAAGGAAGAAGAACTCGACCTGATTGGCGGGATCGAGAACGGTCAGATCGCGGGAGTCGGTCCGCTTGCGATATCCGGCCTCGCTCAGGATCGAGGTGGCGGATTCAGACAGCGAGCCCTTGTTGGGAACGGCGACGCGCAACATGGGATAGGGGTCCTTTCGGGGGAAGTGGAGAACGTGTCGATCGGGACGGATCCGCCGTCACAGATGTCGGTACACGTCCTCGAGCTTCAGCCCACGACCCAGCATCATCACCTGGACCCAGTACAGCAGCTGGGAGATCTCCTCGGCGAGCGCCTCATCGCTCTCGTGCTCAGCGGCCAGCCAGATCTCACCGGCTTCCTCCAGGACCTTCTTGCCCTGGAAATGAACGCCTGCGTCCAGCGCGGCCACGGTGCCAGACCCCTCAGGACGGGTCTGGGCACGCTCGGTCAGCTCGGCGAACAGGGATTCGAAGTTCTTCACGAGTAGAGATTGTTTCATACCCGACCCAGCGGTTTTCCCGGCGCACCGCGAGGTGCGGCGCGCCGGGAAACGATCACGCCGGTTCGGACAGCAGTTCGCGCAGGTCGGCTACGGCCGTGCGCAGGTGATCGGCGAAGGCGTACATCTGGTCGGACACCGACTTCGGGGTGGCCAGGTAGATGTTCCACCGGTCCGGCAGCAGCACGTAGGCGATGCCGATGCAGCGCGGGCTGGTCGAGCCGAAACCGAAGTAGCGGATGTACTTCGACGGGGCCGAACTGGTCGACAGGTAGTCGTCGCGCATGATCGTCCAGCCGGGGCTGTCGAACAGCGCGATCCGCTCATCGGCGACGCCGAGCTGTTCGCCGCGGCGGCGCTGGATCCACTCCAGTTCCCACAGGTGCTGCTCGGGCGCCTGCCCGGCTTGGCAGTCCTTGGCGCGCGCCACGTGGGCGGACGCGGCGGTGCGCGCCGCGGCCAGCTTCGTCGCGGTGTCGGCGTCGTCGGACACCATCGCGTCGACGAACGACACCATCTCCGGGGTCACCACCCGCATGGCCTCGGTGCGGCCGTTGCGGAACTGCCGGGTGGCGATGGATTCGTAGGTCGCGCCGGTGAGCCCCTTGCTGCGCCGGTGGGCGAGCTGGTAGCTGAGCTGTGCGAAAGCATCGGGTGAGATGCCCAGCTTCTTGGCCTCGCCGGTCCCGAAGTCGTCGAAGGACACCAGCGTGGTGGCCGTATCGGCGGCGAAGCGGGCGAAGTCGGCACCCGCCGCGGCGATGTCGGCGCGGGCGGCCGAGTCGAGGACGAACTCGATCGGCTCCACCGAGGGCAGTCCCTGCGACTGCGCCCCGCTGGTGGCCGCGTGGTCCTGGGTACTCCGTTCGAGCAGTGTGTCGACGAAGGACAGCACGGTGGTGCCGTCGAGCCCGCAGTGCTCGATATTGATGCCGGCCTGACCGTCGGCGAAGACGATGAACGACACCGACTTGTCGAAGTAGCGGTTGCCGCTGTCGCCGTGGAGCAGCTGGTCGCAGGCGTGCAGTTCGTCGCGGGGTGCGAAGTCCTCCAGGCACACCGAGAACAGCGCCGTCTCCACCGCGTCGAACGCCTCGACGTTGGCGGGCTCGGTGCGCAGCACTTCCCGGCTGCGCGCCCAGGCCGCACGGGCTTTGGTGGTGAGATGCCCGACCGAGGTGTCGGTCGCGGCGGGCTTGGTGCCGCCCTTGATCACCGCGCGCAGCCCGTCGACCACATCCTCGAACGCGTACGGCGCGCCGTCGCCGCCGATGACATCCATCCGGAAGATGTTGCCGCGATAGAAGACCGCGATATGACGCGCGTCCGAGGGGCCTGGCCATTGGGGGCTGTAGGGCTTGCGGACACTGTCCTGGATCTCGCCCGGGATCCGGGTCTCGGAGAACAGGTACTCGTTCTGCCACATCGACAGCGGCTGCCCGCGCTGGGTCACCGGCGGAATCTTCTCCGCGTCCAGCGCCAGCTTGTAATCGACTGCCGCCCCGATGATCGCGGCTGCCCGCTCGGTCTGCCCGGCGACGGTCGACGCTGCCAGGGGGGTGTCGTCACGGAACAGGAACACGAAGTTGGCGTTCAACGCGATCCGGTCTCGACGGCCCAGATACCGTGACGGCCAGAATTCGTCGAGCCAGCTGCCGACGCCGGGGGTGGCGTCGTATTCGGCCAGCGCGGCGTGCAGCGCGCGCCCCGCCCCACCGGGGCGCAGCAGCTCGGCTACCGCGCCCTCGGTGGTGGCGTATTCCTCGGCGCCGAGCAGGGGCTGACACCACTGCAGGAACCGCGCGCAACTGTCGTCCAGTGTCGGCAGCGGTACCCGGGGCAGCGTGTCTTCGGCGGCGAACGTGGGTTGGTTCAATCCAAGTCCTCAGGTCTCGATGGGATGCGGGCGGGACAGGAACAGGTTGGCGTAGAGCCAGCCTTCGGCTTCGTGGTCGGTGGTGTCGATTCCCTTGGCCGCCAACGCATCCAGTACCTGTTCGCGTTCCTGCGCCGAGGCGAACCTCCGCTGCTGGAACATACCGGGACGCTGCTCGCTGCGATAGCCGAGCGCGGCCAGTTCCTCGGCGATGGGACCGAAATCGAACATCCGCAACACGAAATGCGCCATCCACGGTCGCTTGCGCGGATCGGCTTGGGCGACCCTGGACAGGGTTTTCTCGGTGATGTAGCCGACGCACCCGGTGGAGATCACCAGATCGGCGGAGGCGAGCACACGCCGCTGCGCCTCGGTGGGCTCGGTGGCCTCGAGGTCGGCGTGCACGTAGTCGTGCAGGAGTCCGGCGGCGTGGGCGTAGGTCAGCGCCGGGCGTGCGGCGTCCATCCCGATGAAGCGTACGTCGGGCATCAGATCGGCGCGCAACCGCTCCCGGTCCGCCGCGAGCAGCCCGATCTTGTCGGTGTCGGCGTGATCGCGGTAGTGCCCGGCCAATTCGTCGACGGTGGTGTCGCTGCGCAGCAGAGCCGCGTTCACCCCGTAGGAGCACCCCAGGTCGAGAACCGTCGGGATCCGGTCCGGCCGGGCGGCCCGCAGCTGGCGCAGCTGTTCGGCGAAGTGCGGCTTTGCCAGTTCCGGGATCCGGTAGTCCAGCTCGTTCATGCGCGCGAAATACGCACGTGGATCGGGACTTTCGTAGATGTCGTCGAAGGATGCTTTGCCGGTGGTGTGCAACGGAACGGACATGGGCGGTTCCTCTCAGTCGAGCAGTCGGTCACCTCGGACGGCGTCGGCCGCGGCGGCCACATGGTCGGGCAGGACACGGCCGAACAACTGCCTGGTGCGTTCGACCGTGCCGATCACCCCTGGTCGGTCCGTGTAGGCGAAAATCGCCGAATGTCGTTGTCCCGCACCGGCCACCTCGGTGACGCGATGCAGCGAGAAGCGGCCCTTGAACAGCTGCAGGTCGCCGGGGCGCAGTGCCAGCGCGCGGATGAGCCGGGTGCCCTCGCCGGTGAGCACGTCACGCACATCGTCGAGGTGCTCAGCGTGCGGGTCGCGGATATTGGGGCAGTACTCGAACACGCCGCCGGCTTCGGGCTTGCGGGTGAGCATGCTCACGGTGAATTCGTTGGTGTCGAAATGCCACGGATGCGACATCCCCGGCTCGACCACGTTCAGGCACAAACCCGCGAGGGGGTCGGCGAATTCGTGCAGATCGTCGAGTTCGAAGCAATCGGCGACGAACCGCTGGAACACCGGATCGGTGTAGAGACGCTGGATCAGCGCCTCGGCGGGGATGCGGTCGCGGGCCACGAAGGCGTTGCCGCGGTCGAGCACGATCCGCGCCGGATGGTCGGCGGGCAGGTCGGCGTCGAGGGGAATGTTGTAGGCATTGACCCGCTCCACTTTGTAGTGGGCGTGGGGTGCGATCGCCTCCCCCTCGGCGCGCAGCGTGTCGAGCAGCTGCGGCCGGATGAACTCACGCAGGACCGTACAGCCGTCCTCGGCCAGCTCGGCGCGGGCGGCTTCGATGGCCGCCTGCCTGCCCGAACCACCGAGATCGGTGAGTGGATACCGTGCGATGTCGACGATTTCGTCAAGCCCCCGCGTGCCCGTCATGTACCCAGTTTGCGGGAAAATTCGGACGCGCGCTCGCGGTTTCGACAAATCGGGCGTATCCCGGGAAGATCACAACCGTGCGAAATCAACTGTGCGGCAACAGTTTTCGCGAATTCCACCCAGGTTTCAGCCTTATCACGATAGGCTATTTCGCCTTATCTCGGTGAGCCCGCACAATTTCAGACGCGGGCGTCGAGAGCGGCACGCAGATCCGCTACCGACAAACCGATCAGCGACTCTCGGAATACCCGCCCCGGCGCCTCGGGAACCGCGATCTCGCACGGAATCACAATCAGACCGCAGCCCGCGCCCTGTGCGGCGAGCGAGCCGGTCGGCGAATCCTCGATCGCGACACAGTCGCCCGGGTCGACCCCGAGCAGTTCGGCGGCGCGGCGGTAGATGGCCGGATCGGGCTTGCCGTGCGCCACCTCGTCGCCGCAGACCGACGCGTCGAAGAAGTCGCGGCCGAGGGTGTCGAGGCCGTATTCGGTGAGCGAGCGTTTGGTATTGGTCACCAGCGCGCACTGCAG
This sequence comes from Nocardia sp. NPDC058480, assembly GCF_042720495.1. Classification (NCBI taxonomy): domain Bacteria; kingdom Bacillati; phylum Actinomycetota; class Actinomycetes; order Mycobacteriales; family Nocardiaceae; genus Nocardia; species Nocardia sp. NPDC058480. Next base: position 42,667 of record NZ_JBHXMN010000016.1, read on the forward strand.
ACCCGCCTCGCGCACCATCGCCAGTGCGTCCTTGGCGCCCGGACGCCACGGGATCGGGCCGAGCATCAACTCGGTGACCCGGCGCTCGAGGAACTCCCCCGCCTCGGCGGTCATCGCCGGTGTCGGGTCGACCCCGATGCCGTCGAAGAGCATGCGCAGCGCGTTCGGGCCGGAGGCGCCGATCAGTGCGTGGCGGACCTCGTCGGTCAGCTCGCGGCCGTGCTCGCGGGCGAGTTCGCGAACCGCTATGTCCCACAGCTTCTCCGAATCGAGCAGCGTGCCGTCCATGTCCCACAGCACCGCGGCCGGTCGCGCGCTCACCTGTTACTCGCCTCGTTCTCGTCACACATCGCCGGAGGTGACCGGCAGTCGCCGGACCCCGTTCAGGGTAACGGGTCAGCCTCAGACGCCCGATCCGGCGATCTGCAGGTTGCCCGCGTCGCCGGAGACCTGGATCCAGCGGTTCTCCGAGGTCACCGTGCCATTGGTCAGCTGGTAGGTGAGGGTGACGACTGCGCGGTTCTGGCCGCTGGGCGTGATGGAGCCGACAGTCACCGACCGCACCGACGACCAGAACGACGAGTACTGCCCGAACCCGCCGGTCTGCGCCTGGTAGCCGGGAGCGAGCTGCGCCCACGCCCCGCCGATATTGCCGGGGAGCATGCCGTAGTACCCGGCGACGAACTGGGTGATCCGGTCCGGGGTCGGCGGGCCGAAGGGTGTGGTGGTGATGGTCGTGCTGGTCGGATTCGGGGTGGTGGGGGTGGGCTTGGCCGAGGTGCTGGTCGGGGTCGCACCCGTGGTTGTCGCACCGCTGGGCACGGCCGCGGGTGGGGCCGACACGGTGATCGTTTCCTGCTCGGGCACGATGACGACGGTGCTCACCTTGCCGTCGACCACGGTCGTGACGGTGACCGGCGATGCCGGGATCTGTGCCTGCTGATCGGGTTCGCCGCCCCGGTCACGGGTGACCACCAGCACGACGAGCATGACCGTGAAGGCGGCGACGGCGGCGGCAAGCAGCAGGACGGCGCGGCTGTTGTTCGCGGGTTCGGTGCGCGACTGCGGGGCGGGGAACGCGGGAGGGACGCCGGCGGCGGAGGCCTGCGTCGGCCCGGCCGCCGCTCGGGCGCGGGTATCCGCCTCAGCGCCCGCACGTTCGACACCGCTCGAGTTCGGCGGGGTGGCGTCGCGCGGCCGCACCGAGCCAGGATCGCCCGCGCCCGCCTGACCGACCCCGCCCGATGCCGGTGTGCCCGTGGCCGCCGCCGTCGAGTTCCGTCCCGAGAAGGCCGAGCGGGCCGCCTTCCTCATGGCCAGGCCACTGCCGAACAGTGCGGCCGCACCGGATTTCGCCGCCGCTGTCCCGTTCGCGGGCTGCGGGGTCAGCGTCGTCGCCGCCTCACTTACCGGCAGAATCTTCGTCGCGGAGGCAGGAAGTGCCGGGACCCGGCCCGCCGCAACGTCTTCCAGCGCGATGCGGGCCTGCGCCATCGTCGGCCGGTCATCGGCGGACGCGGTCAGCAGCCACATCAGGACCGGAGCGAGCGGGCCCGCGTTCTTCGGCTCCGGCACCACACCGCGCGCGACGGCGTGCAGCACAGCCAGGGGGTTGTCGCCCTCACCGAACGGCGGCGCGCCTTCGGAGGCGGCGTACAGCGTGGAGCCGAGGGCGAACACGTCGGCGGCGGGCTTCGGGTTGTCGCCGCGCGCGATCTCGGGCGCCAGGTACGCGGGGGTGCCCGCCAGGAAGCCGGTGGCGGTGACGGTGACGTCCCCGGTCGCGTGCGAGATGCCGAAGTCGGTGAGTTTGACCGTGCCGTCGTCGCCGACGAGCAGGTTGGCGGGTTTCACATCACGGTGCATGATCCCGGCATCGTGCGCGGCGGACAGGGCCGCGGCGGCCTGGGCACCGATCCCCGCCACCGCGATCGGCGGCAGGGTCACACCGCCTGCCAGCTTCACCGCGAGGCTCGGGGCGTTCATGTATTCCATGACCAGCCACGGCTGGCCGTCCTCTTCGGCGACGTCGAAGACGGTGATGGCGTTGGGGTGGTGCAGGCGGGCCGCGATCCGGCCCTCCCGCATCGCGCGCAGTTTGCCTTCCAGCGCCTGCGTTCCGGTGAGACCAGGCGCGAGCAGCACTTGCTTCACCGCGACGGTGCGCCGCAGCCGGACGTCGGTGGCGCGCCACACGACTCCCATCGCACCCGTGCCGATCGGGTCGGTGAGTCGATAGCGTCCCGCGATCAACCGATCCGACGTCATATTCTGTGCCCCTCCTGCTTACCGCTGAGTCGTCTCGCCCTACGCGCCACAGCGGGATGAAACTTTCGAAAATCCTACGTGCTGAACTGCTTCGATCCTGTTGCGGGACAGCCCGGTCCATGGACCCAGCGCCGCATCGTGACCAGACTCACAAGCGCCACAACGACAATCGGACCGGCCCGCCGGGGCCGATCCGATCTGCCGACACCTATTCATCTGTGCCTGAAGTGTGTCAGGCGTTGAAGTATTTCGCCTCCGGATGCAACAGCACGAACGCGTCCGTCGACTGCTCGGGGTGCAGTTGCAGTTCTTCCGACAGCGTCACCCCGACCCGGCCCGCGTCGAGCAGGTCGACGAGCTTGGCGCGATCTTCGAGCTCCGGGCAGGCGCCGTAACCGAAGGAGTACCGCGCGCCCCGGTAACCGAGCTTGAAGTAGTCCTGCACATCGGCGGGGTCCTCGGCAGCCACGGACTTACCGTCGACGGTCAGTTCTTCCCGCACCCGGCGATGCCAGTACTCGGCCAGCGCCTCGGTGAGCTGCACACCGACACCGTGCACCTCGAGATAGTCGCGGTAGTTGTCGGCGGCGAACAGCGCGTTCGCGAAGTCGGCGATCGGCTGACCCATCGTGACCAGCTGGAACGGCAATACATCGACCTGCCCGGTCTCCCGGGCCCGCTCACGCGAACGGATGAAGTCGGAGATGCACAGGAACCGGTCCCGCTGCTGACGCGGGAAGGTGAACCGATACCGCTCCGGCGCATCAGGATTCGGCTCGGTCAATACGATGACCTCGTCGCCCTCCGATACCGCGGGGAAGTACCCGTAGACCAGTGCCGCGTGTTGCAGCACGCCCTCGGTGGCGAGCCGGTCGAGCCAGGCACGCAACCGCGGGCGACCCTCGGTCTCCACCAGATCCTCGTAGGTGGGCCCTTCACCGGCACGCTGACCGCGCAGCCCCCACTGGCCCAGGAACAGCGCCCGCTCGTCGAGCAGACCCGAATACTCCGCCAGCGGCAGACCCTTCACCACCCGCGTGCCCCAGAACGGCGGCGTCGGCACGGGCAGATCCGCGGCGACATCGGAACGCTCGGGCACCACGATCGGCACTTCGGCGGCCTTGCGCTCGGCCGCGATCCGCTTGGACCGCTCGTGACGGGCCTTGCGCTCGGCGGCCTTCTCCTTGGCCGCGACGGCCGCGGGGCTGTCGGGATCGAGGCCACCGCCACGCTTGACGGTCATGATCTCGTCCATCAACCGCAGGCCCTCGAACGCGTCGCGGGCGTAGTACACGTCGCCCTCGTAGACCTCGGTCAGGTCGTTCTCCACGTAGGAGCGGGTCAGCGCGGCGCCACCGAGCAGCACCGGGAACTGTTCGGCGACGCCCTTGGAGTTGAGTTCGCCGAGGTTCTCCTTCATCACGACCGTCGACTTCACCAGCAGCCCGGACATGCCGATCACGTCGGCCTTCTTGTCCTGCGCGGCGTCGAGGATGGTCGCGATGGGCTGTTTGATGCCGAGGTTGACCACCTCGTAGCCGTTGTTGGACAAGATGATGTCGACCAGGTTCTTGCCGATGTCGTGAACATCGCCCTTCACCGTGGCCAGCACGATGCGGCCCTTGCCCGCGTCGTCGGTGGCCTCCATGTGCGGTTCCAGGTGCGCGACAGCGGTCTTCATCACCTCGGCCGACTGCAGCACGAACGGCAGCTGCATCTGGCCCGAACCGAACAGCTCACCGACGGTCTTCATGCCCGACAGCAGGGTCTCGTTGATGATCTGCAGCGGCGGCACCGTCTGCATCGCCTCGTCCAGATCCTCACCGAGGCCGTTGCGTTCACCGTCGACGATGCGCCGCTCGAGGCGCTCGAACAACGGCAGCAACGCCATCTCCTCCGCGCGCGAGGCCCGCGACGATGCCGTCGAGACACCCTCGAACAGCGCCATCAGCTTCTGCAGCGGGTCGTAGTCCTCGGTGCGACGGTCATAGATCAGATCGAGGGCGACCTGCTGGTGCTCCTCGGGAATCCGGCTCATCGGCAGGATCTTCGACGCGTGCACGATCGCCGAATCCAGACCCGCTTGCACACATTCGTGCATGAACACCGAGTTCAGCACCTGCCGGGCGGCCGGATTCAGACCGAAGGAGATGTTCGACAGGCCCAGGGTGGTCTGCACCTGCGGGCGGCGGAGCTTGAGCTCGCGGATGGCCGCGATCGTCTCCGCACCATCCTTGCGCGACTCCTCCTGCCCGGTGCCGAGGGTGAAGGTCAGGGTGTCGACGATGATGTCGGACTCTTTCAAGCCCCAGTTGGTGGTGATGTCGTCGATCAGCCGCTCGGCGATCGCGACCTTGTGATCGGCGGTGCGCGCCTGACCCTGCTCGTCGATGGTCAACGCGACCACCGCGGCACCGTGCTCGGACACCAGGCGCATGATCTGCTGGAACCGCGAATCCGGGCCCGCGCCGTCCTCGTAGTTCACCGAGTTCACCGCACACCGACCACCCAGGTGCTGCAGGCCGGCTTCCAGCACAGGTTGTTCGGTCGAGTCGATCATGATCGGCAGCGTCGAGGCGGTCGCCAGGCGCGACGCGAGTTCGTTCATGTCCACGGCACCGTCGCGACCGACGTAGTCGACGCACAGGTCGAGCATGTGCGCGCCGTCGCGGGTCTGGTCCTTGGCGATCTCGAGGCACCGCTGCCAGTCCTGCGCGAGCATCGCTTCACGGAAAGCCTTGGAGCCGTTGGCATTGGTGCGCTCACCGATCATCATGATCGAGGCGTCCTGCTCGAACGGGACAGCGGTGTACATGCTCGACACGGCAGGCTCGTGCTCGGGGTGGCGACGATCGGCGATCGGGGGAAGAGTCTTCTCGACCTCGCGCACCGCCTCGGCGACCTGACGGATGTGTTCCGGGGTGGTGCCACAGCAACCACCGACCAGCGATAGACCGAACTCGGAGACGAACCCGCTCATCGCGATGGCGAGCTCTTCGGGGGTGAGCGGGTATTCCGCGCCGTTGGCACCGAGCACCGGCAGACCCGCGTTCGGCATCACCGATACCGGGATGTTCGCGTGCCGCGACAGGTGCCGCAGGTGCTCGCTCATCTCCGCCGGTCCGGTGGCGCAGTTCAGACCGATCATGTCGATGCCGAGCGGTTCCAGCGCGGTCAGCGCCGCGCCGATCTCACTACCGACCAGCATGGTGCCGGTGGTCTCCACGGTGACGTGGGTGATGATCGGGATCCGGCGGCCCGCCGCGATCATGGCCCGGCGGCTGCCGGTGATCGCGGCCTTGACCTGGAGCAGGTCCTGGCAGGTCTCGATGAGGATGGCGTCGGCGCCGCCGTCGAGCATGCCGAGCGCCGCTTCGGTGTAGGCATCACGCAGCGACACGAACGGCGCGTGACCCAGCGTCGGGAGCTTGGTGCCCGGTCCCATCGAGCCCAGCACATAGCGCGGGGTGCCGTCGGCCGACGGGCCCATCTCGTCGGCGACATCGCGGGCGATGCGGGTGCCGCGCTCGGACAGGTCACGGATCCGGTCTTGAATGTCGTAGTCGGCGAGGTTGGGCAGGTTGCAGCCGAACGTGTTGGTCTCCACCGCATCCGCACCCGCGGCGAAGTAGGCGCGGTGGATCTCGGCGAGCACATCGGGTCGAGTGTCGTTGAGGATCTCGTTGCAACCCTCGAGGCCACGGAAGTCGTCGAGCGACAGATCCGCGGCCTGCAACATCGTGCCCATCGCGCCGTCGCCGATGACGACACGCCGCCGCAGCGTGTCGAGGAGCGTGGTATCGAACCCGGTGGGCAAGGACGCAGACATGATTCAAGACTAGAGGGCGCCTCCGACGAACAAGACCACTGTGGGTGAATCGAGTGGCGTGGACCACTGTCCGCGGCGGAAACACGCAACAGCGTCGGTCACCGCAAAACAATTCGCACAAGACACTAGGCTGACCGGGTGGATGCCAGTGAGACCCCCGAGACGGAACTGCCGACGTTGCGCAATCCCGTCATGGTTGCCGCCTTCGAGGGCTGGAACGACGCCGGCGATGCCGCCAGTGGCGCCATCGAACATCTGGAGTTGATCTGGGATGCCGAGCCGCTGGCCGAACTCGATTCCGAGGACTACTACGACTACCAGGTGAACCGGCCGACGGTCCGTCAGGTCGACGGCGTGACCAGGGAGATCCAGTGGCCCTCGACCATGCTGTCGGTGTGTTCCCCGCCCGGCAGCGACCGTGACGTGGTCCTGCTGCGTGGCATCGAACCGAACATGAAATGGCGCAGTTTCTGCGATGACCTGCTCGAGTTCATCGAGCAACTCGGGGTGGAGACCGTCGTCATCCTCGGCGCGCTGCTGGCCGATACCCCGCACACCCGCCCGGTGCCGGTGACCGGTTCGGCCTACAGTCCCGAGGCCGCCGAGCGGTTCAATCTGGAACAGACCAGGTACGAGGGTCCGACCGGGATCACCGGGGTGTTGCAGGACCAGTGCGTGAAGGCCGGTGTGCCCGCGGTGTCGTTCTGGGCCGCGGTCCCGCACTACGTGTCGCAACCGCCGAACCCGAAGGCGACGATCGCGCTGCTGCACCGGGTCGAAGACGTCCTCGATATCGAGGTTCCGCTCGGTGAGCTGCCGAAACAGGCCGAGGAGTGGGAAGTCGCGGTCAACGAGATGACCCTCGGCGACGAGGAGATCAGCGAGTACGTGCGCTCGCTCGAGGAGCGCGGCGACGCCGCGATCGACCTCAACGAGACCATGTCCAAGATCGACGGCGACGCCATCGCGGCGGAGTTCGAGAAGTACCTGCGTCGGCGCGGGCCGGGCAGCTTCGGCCTCTAGTCCTCGTTCACCGGGAGTTCGCCGGGCAGGTAGCTCCCGGCCGCCGTCGGCACGCCGCTTAGACTTTTTCGCGTGCCAGCCCAGTCGATCGTCGCCCATCTACGTGGTTTCGACGACCGCATCGCAGTGCTGCACCATCCCGGTCCCGGGTCCATCGCATCGGTGACCTATGCCCAGCTCGGCGACCGTGTCGCGGAGTTCTCGGCCGGGCTCGGACCTGTCCGGCGGCTCGTCGCGCTCACCGCAGGCAACGATCTCGACTCCCTGATCGCCTACCTCGGCGCTCTCGACGCGGGGTGCGCGGTGTTGCTGACCGGCGAGCTCACCGGTGAACTGACCGCAACCTACGACCCGGACGTGATCATCGATCGCGGCCGCGTCGTCGCGAACCGCGCGCAGTCGGCGCACCGGCTGCATCCGGAGCTGGCGCTGTTGCTCAGCACCTCCGGCTCGACCGGGTCGCCGAAGCTGGTGCGGCTGTCGGCGCACAACCTCACCGCCAACGCCGAGTCCATCGCCGAGTACCTCGACATCGGCCCGCACGATCGCGCGGCGACCACCCTGCCGCTGTTCTACTGTTACGGGCTGTCGGTCGTCCACAGTCATCTGCTGCGCGGTGCGAGCCTGCTGCTCACCGAGCGTTCGGTGCTCGAGCCCGAATTCTGGGACGAGTTCCGCGCGCACCGGGCCACCTCGTTCGCCGCGGTGCCCTATACCGTCGACCTTCTGGACCGGATCGGCTTCGCGCAGATGTCGCTGCCGGATCTGCGGTACGTGACCCAGGCGGGCGGCAGACTCGAACCGGCCAGGGTACGGACCTACGCGGAGCTCGGCGCGGCCGCGGGCTGGCGGTTCTTCGTGATGTACGGCCAGACCGAGGCCACCGCCCGAATGGCGTATTTGCCACCGGAATCGGCGGCCGAACACCCCGACTGCATCGGAATCCCCATTCCGGGCGGGCAGTTCACCCTGACACCGGTCGACGACGGCGCCGCCGAGGAACTGGTCTACCACGGTCCGAACGTGATGCTCGGCTACGCGCACGGCCCCGCCGACCTGGCACTCGGCCGCACCGTCGACGCGCTGCGCACCGGCGATCTGGCCCGGCGCACCCCCGACGGGCTGTTGCAGATAGTCGGCAGGCGCAGTCGCTTCGCCAAACTGTTCGGCCTGCGCATCGACCTGGGCCGCATCGAATCAGAGCTGGCCACAGCCGGTTTCGTCGCCGCCTGCACCGACGACGGCACCCGGCTGATCGCGGCGACACTGCCCCGATCTTCTTCGTCTGCGACATCGCCTCGAGTGCACAGAGATGCGGCAGCGCGGCGGATCGCCGAGGTATCGGGACTGCCCGTCACCGCGATCAGCGTGACCGTCCTCGACGAACTACCGCGGCTGGCCACCGGCAAGATCGACTATCCAGCGGTGCGCGCGCTCGCGACCACGCCGGCGAGCCCGAGCGACGATATCGGCGTGATCTACGCCGACGCCCTCGGCCTGCCGATCGAGACGATCTCGCCCGCACACAGTTTCGCGGACCTGGGCGGCAGTTCCCTGAGTTACGTCACCGTCGCGGCCCGCCTGGAGCGTGTGCTCGGCACGCTGCCCACCGACTGGCCACAGCGCTCGATCGCCGACCTGCGACGATCACCGCGCACCCGCACCCGCTTCGGCCGGGCCCTCGATTCCTCGACAGCGTTGCGCGCGATCGGCATCGTGCTCATCCTCGGCTCCCACATCCAGCTGTTCGAATGGTGGGGTGCGGCACACGTGCTGCTCGCCGTGGCCGGCTACAACTTCGCGCGTTTCGCGGTGAGTTCGGCCCCGCGCGCCCGGCGACTCCAGCTCACCGGGCGGACCGTGGCGATGATCGCGGTGCCGACCGCACTCTGGGTACTGATCACGATGGCCTGGCAACCCGGCTACTACAGCTGGCAGAATGTGTTGCTGCTCAACAAGATTCTCGGACCGCGCAATGACACGGCCGGACACCTGTGGTTCCTCGAGGTGCTCGTGTACTGCACGGTGGCCGGCGCGCTGCTGATCCGGATCCCCCGGATCGACAGGTGGGAGCGGCGGGCGCCGTTCTGGTTCGCCCTCGGCCTGCTCGGCCTCACCCTCATCCTGCGCTGGCATTCGTTCGGACTCTATCCCGAACGCGACATCGCGTTCTCACCGCTGGCCTGTTGGTACTTCGTTCTCGGCTGGGCCGGAGCGAAGGCGACGGCAGTCTGGCAGCGGCTGATCGTCAGCGCCGTGCTGCTGGCTGGTGTGCCCGGATATTTCGGCGTCACCGAGCGGGAACGCCTTGTCATCGTTGGCATTGCGATCTTGATCTGGCTGCCTGCGCTGCGCGTGCCCGCCGTCGTCGCCGTGGTGGCGGTGGCGGTGGCCGACAGCTCCTTGTTCGCGTATCTGCTGCACTGGCAGGTGTACCCGGTGTTCGGCGACCAGCGATTGCTCGCGCTGGTGGCCTGCCTGGCCGCTGGAGCGGCCACTACCGAGATGGCGGATCGGTGCAGGCGTCGGATCCCATGGCTAACGCTCCAGGGTCAGAACCTGAGCGGCCGCCTCGTGCGCCAGCTTCGCGATCAGCAGGTCACGCGGAATCGTCTGGCCCGCAAGGTGATCGAGTGACGGCACCACCACGTGGTGGGCGTCGGCCCGCTTCAATTCCTGGGTGAGCTCGGCGAATGCCGCACCGTCACCCGCGGGTGCTTCGTGGAACGTCGCGGCGAAACACATGCCCGCGGTGCGTGCGAGGCTGCGTAGCGCATCCTCCAATTGGTCGCTCTGGCCATCGGCCAAATCGTCGCGCAAGTATCCATAGATCAACGCTTCCACCCGAACCTCCGTTGGATTGGGATCGCTGTTCTGTTGTCGGACCTGTCTTGTACCGATCCCCCCGCGTCGCGCGGTGCGCCACGCGGGGGTACTGCGTTGCCCTGCAAGCTCTCCTGCAAAGCCGGTATCCGGTTGTCGCGCCGGACACCTTCTTACATCATGGACATTCGTGGCCCCCGGCAGCAGATGTCAATCCGATGACATCTACATGCCCTATCCGGGACGCCGAACGTTAACTGGTGGAATACTACCGCCGTGACCGCAACTGATGATCGACCCGTCTGGGCTGTTCGGATGCGCTCGGAACGTGACGCGAGGGGGTGGTCGCAAGGCGATGCCGTTCGCGCGATGCGTGCCAAGTCCTCCAGCAACCTGCCGACGGACAGTACCCTGCTGCGCAACTGGCGCCGTTGGGAATCCGGGGAATCGCGACCTGACGAGTTCTACGCGCCGATCATCGCGGCCGCGTTCGACACCGTCCCCGCCGCGTTCTTCCCGAAGTCCCGCCCCAACCGGGATGACGAGCTGTTATCGGCAACCGGTATGGACACCCTCGAGTTCATCGGACGACTCAGAATGTCCGACGTCAACAGTGCGACACTGGACGCGGTGCGGATCACCGCCGAAAGGTTGTGCTGCGAATACGCCTACGCCGACCCCCACGTGCTGCACGCCGAGGGCACCGCCTGGCTGCGCCGCATCACCTCTCTGCTCGACGGCAGACTCACCCTCAGCCAGCATCGGGAGATCCTCGTCCTGGCCGGCTGGGTCGCGTTGCTGGTCGGTTGCGTCGACTACGATCTCGGCCGCCGAGGTGGCGCCGAGGCCACTCGCCGGGCCGCCGACTCACTCGGCCGCGAGGCGGGCAACACCGAGATCGTCGGGTGGGCCGCGGAGATGTCGGCGTGGTTCGCGTTGACGCAGGGCAACTTCCGTGGCGCGATCGATGTCTCGGAGAAGGCGATGGCAGGCACCACGTCGTCGAGTGTCGGGGTGCAGTTGGCCGCGCAGCGCGCCAAGGGCTGGGCTCGGCTGGGTGACCACCGCGCGATGCAGACCGCCCTCGACGAGGGCAAGGCGATTCTGTCGCGGATGGGTCACCCGGCCGACCTGGCCAACCACTTCGTCGTCGACGCCACCAAGTTCGACTTCTACGCGATGGACTGCTGCCGGGTGGCAGGCCAGGACAGACTGGCCGAACGCTACGCCCGGCAGGTGATCAGCGATTCGACCCGACCCGATGGTTCGGTCCGCAATCCCATGCGGGTCTCGGAGGCGCGGCTGACCCTGGCTGTCGTCGCCGTGCGCGACCGCGATCTCGAGCGCGCGGTCGAGGAGGGCGTGGCGGCGTTCTCGGCGGGCCGCAAGTCGCTGCCCTCGCTGGCCTGGATCGCGGGCGAGGCAGCCAGGGAGATCATCGAACGGTACCCAGGAGATCAGCGCACGCAATCGTTCCTCGACCAGCTGCGATCGCTCAATGTCGGGTGAGTTCGCCCGGCGATGCCACGCCGATCGGGGACGGGTCCGGCGGAGCACCCGAAGGCCACCACTAACCTGTCTACGGTGACCGACTCCGCCGACGGCCTGCCCAGCGCCGTACCCGCCCTGTGGGACGAGCGTCTGCGGTTGTTCTCGTTCGCGACCGCCGAGAAACGCGCCGACTACCTGCGGGTGCTGCGCGCCTTCGACAGCGCTCGCGCCGCCTACGTGGTGTTGTTGCACGCCGACGACGTCGCCGAGTGGATTTCCAGAGCCGAGGCGGGCGGCCGGATCGAGGCGGCCGCGGGTGTCCCACTGCCCGCGGCCGAGATCGGTCCGCTGCTCGAGCAGTTGCATCGCTGGGGTGTGCTCGAACGCAGCTATGACGGCACCCGTGCGGCCACCCTGGCCGAGTACCGCAACCGGCACTACGTCTACCAGTTCGCGCAGGCCGGATTCCAGGCCTACCGAGCGGTGGCCGGGGTACTCGCGGCCCGGATGGAAGACGCGTCGCTGTCGCGGCTGGTGCTGCCCGAGTTGCTCGCCGACCTGCGCACGCTCGCCGCCGCCAACCGCGACGGCGATGCCGAGCGGGTCTACACCACCTTGCGCAGGCTCGACGCCGCGCTCACCGACATGGCCGCACGGGCCGCGCATTTCTATCTGTCGCTGGGCGATCTGGTGCGCACGACCGAGATCACGCCGGAATCCTTTCTCGCGCACAAGGATGCGTTGCTCGCGCACATGCGGGAGTTCAGCTTGGATCTGGCCCGGTTCGCGCCGCGGCTGGCGGCGGCGATCGGCGAGGTCGAGCAGACCGGAGTCGAGCAGTTGATCGCTCGAGCCGCCGGGTGCGACGAGCGGGTGCTGCTGAGTTTCGCTGAGCGCGAAGCGGATTGGCGTTCACGCTGGGATGGCTTGCGCACCTGGTTCGTCGCCGCGGGCACCGAGTCGTCGGAAACGTGCGAGGCCGACCGGCTGCGGGAGGCGACGATGAGCGCGATCGCGGCGGTGCTGTCGCTGTTGCGCCGGGTCACCGAGACCCGCCGCGGTGGCGTCAGCCGGGAATCGGCGCTGCGGCACCTGGCCGAGTGGTTCGTCGCCACCCCCACCGCGGGCGGTGCGCACGCGCTCTACGACGCGGTATTCGGGCTGGGCAAGCCACGCCATCTGTCGCTCGAACATCCCGATGCGGAGCTGATCCCGACCAGTCGTTCCTGGTGGGACGCACCGCCTTTGGAGATCTCGCGCACGCTCGCCGAGACCGGGCGGGCCCCCACCGCGGGCGCACCTGCCCGGATCGCGCGAAACGACGCGGGCGTGCGGCGACTGCGGGAGGCCCAACTGGCGGCGCAGCGGGACCGAGCTGCGGCCGCCGCCTCCCTGACGGAGGGCAATGTGCACGAGCGAGTGCTGGATCAGCGCGAGACCGAGGTGCTGTTGCGCCTGCTCGACGCGGCCTCGACCGCCTGGGTGCCGGTCAGCGGGAAGGTCGACGGCACAACCGGTTCCGACAACGGCGTCACGTTGACGGTGCGCCCGTGCGATGGGTCGACAGTGATCCGCACCGCCGTGGGGCTGCTCCATCTGAACAACCGCCGTCTCGAAGTGCGCGGCGGTTCGGCGCGACGGGGGGTGACGCGATGAGACAGTGGTGCATCGACTCGCTCGGCCTCTTCCGCGCGGCGCGACCGGCGCCGGTACGACAGGGGACCCCACGATGAAGCGTCAGCGGATCGACACGCTGGCACTCGACAGCTACCAGCGTGCGGCCCGGGTGATGCTGGCCAACCACCTGGTCACCCGCGTCTACCCCGATCGGATCGCCTTGCCGTTGATCCGGCGCTGGGCCACGGAGCTGCGCGAGGATCTGGCCGAATTGTTCGGCTACCGACTGGAAGTCACCGAGACCACGGCGCGGCTCTACCCCGTGCACGATCGTCTCGACGACGCCAGGCCCGCCCGCAGCGTCAACGACCGCGTCTTCGACCGCCGTCGCTACGCCTACCTGTCGCTGGCGCTGGCCGCGCTCGGCCGGGCGGGCGACCAGATCACCCTGTCCGAATTGGCCGAGCACGTCGCCGATTACGCGAGCCGGATCGAGGGCCTCGACCTGTCGACGGAGCGGGCCGCCGATCGCGACGCCTTCGTCGACGCTGTCGGGTGGCTCGGTGCGCGTGGTGCGCTGACGTTGGCCGACGGCGATGCGGGGGGCTGGGCCAGTGACCCGGAGGCGGGCGAGGCCCTCTACGACATCGACCGGCCGGTGGTGTTCGCCCTGTTCCGGCCCCCACGAGCACTGCAACACCTGCACAGCGTGCGCGGTTTGCTGGCCGACGACTCCGAACAGGCATCGCCCGATCAGGCCCGCCGGGTTCGCCGGGCACTGGTGGAGCGTCCGGTCGTCTATCTCGAGGAGCTGTCGGAGGCCGAGCGGGTGCTGCTCGGCCAGGATCGCCTGGTCGGCGAGGTCGAATACTGCACCGGCTTGCGGGCCGAACGCCGGGCCGAAGGGGTAGCGCTGATCGACACCTCGGGTCGGCTGTCCGATACCCGCTTCCCCGGCACCGGCACCCTGGCTCAGGTGGCACTGCTGCTGATCGGCGAGATCGCCGACGCGGTGCTCGATATCGACAATCCGGTCCCCCACCGGCGCGACGCTCGCACTGCCGAGGACGCGCTGCTCGATCAGCTCGACGCTTCCATCCCCACCGCAGGCGTGTTCGCCCCGCTCGCCGATGACATCGAAACTGTCCGCGACGCAACCGATTTCGTGGACGAAGCGACCGAGGCCGCCGAACCGGTCACCTATCCGTTCCTGGACAACACCTGGGTGCGCGCGACTGTCACCGCGCTCACCGACCGCTACGGCGCGACCTTCGCCGCGCAATGGCAGGCCGATGCCGGCGGGCTCACCACCGAGGTGCTCGCGCTGCTCGCCAAGCTGCGGCTGATCCGGCTGGTCGATGACGGGCTGCTGGTTTTGCCCGCGCTGGCCAGATATCGGGGCGCGGTGGTCACCGTACGAGTGCGCAAGGCCGAGGAATTGTTCGTCACCGCCGCCGATACCGACGGCAGCATCGGAGAGGGAGGGGTCTGAGCATGTCACTCATTCACGGCGGAGTGCGGTTCGTCCCGACCCGTGCGGGCATCGTCAACCTGTGGGACTACCGCGACCAGGAGTTCAGTTTCGCCGACGGCCGTCTGGTGCTGCGCGGACCCAATGGCTCCGGTAAGACCAAGGCACTCGAGGTGCTGTTCCCGTTCGTGCTGGACGGGCGGATCGAACCGCGCAGGCTGAATCCGTTCGCCGGTGAAGAACGCACCATGAAGTCGAATCTGCTGTACCGCAAGCAGGAATCGGCGTACTCGTATGTGTGGATGGAGTTCGCGCGCGGCAGCTGGGACGATCCCGAGACCGTCACCGTCGGCATCGGCATGCGCGCCACCCGCTCCTCGGACAAGGTGACCCGCTGGTACTTCGTCGCCGACGGCCGCGCCGGGGTCGACTTCTCCCTCATCGGCCCCGACGACCGCCCACTCACCCGCAAGCAATTGGCCGAGCAGATCGGCAGCGATGCCATCGTCGATCGTCCCGTCGAGTACCGCGCGGCGATCGACGCGCGCATGTTCGGGCTCGGCGTGCAGCGCTACGACCAGCTGATCAACCTGATCCTCACGCTGCGCAGGCCCCAGCTCGCCAAGAATCTCGACCCGCGCGGCCTCTCCCAGGCTCTCACCGACGGCCTGCGCCCCCTCGACGAGCAGTTGATCCTCGACGCCGCTCGCTCGTTCAGCGATATGGAGGAGGTCGGCCGGACCCTCGACGGCCTCGTCCAAGCCGATACCGCCACCCGCCAATTCGTCGACGTGTACCGCAAATACCTCGCGGTACAGGCGAAAACCGACGTCGACCAGCTCCGCACCCGCCTCGACGCGGTCACCAACACCGCCACCGCCCTGTTCGCCGCGACAGCGCTGCGCACCCGTCGCGACACCGACCGCGCCGAAGCCGAGACCAGAGCCGAAAACGCCGATCACGCCTACGAACAGGCCATCGCCGATCGCGAGAACCTCCAACGCTCGAGTGCCTACGAGGGCAAGCAGCAACTCGACGACTTGGCCGACGCCGTGCGCCGCCTCGAAACCTCGGCCGCGGCCCACCGCGACAAGGCCGCCGAGGCCGGGCATACCCTGCAACGCCGCGCCGAAGAGGCCTCCCGTGCCACCGAAGCGGTGCGTACCGCGGCAGCCGCCCTCGTCCGCGGCGAAGACGCGGTCCGCGCCGCCGCCGAGGAAGCGGGCATCGAATGGACCCCGCCGAGCGCCGAAGGCCGCGGTGACCAGTTCACCGCCGCGGTCCGCGGCCACGCCGAGGAGCGCGACGCCGACGTCCGCGCGGTACGAAATGCACTGGGCAAGTGGGAAACCGCCGCCGCGGACCGCACCCGGTCCGAACGTCTCGCCGAACGCGCGATCGAACTGCGTGACTCCGCTGCCGCGGAAGTAGCCCACGCCGAAGCGGCGGTTGCCTTGGCGCGCAGCGAATCCGCGGCCGCTCTGCGCACCTGGTGGAGCACCAACGCCGAGATTTTCGCCGCGGTCGCCGGATCTGAAGGCATGCCCGCAGATGACACCGGTGGCATCACGGCCACCAGCGGGCCGGTCGACCCCGACGCTACGGCGGATGCGCAGATCGACGTCGCGGCCGACCGAGGTCGTTGCGCGGGTTTGTTCGAGGCGCTCGACACCGCCATCGCCGGCGCGGCAGTGGCGGATATTCCGTCCGCCGCAGAGGTTTTGGCCGAGCGATGCGAGCCGCTGCAGGAACAGATTCGCACCCGCCGCCAGGAAGCCCGGTCCCGTGCGAGGGCTGCCGCCGCCCGCCGCGACGCACTGACTGCCGAACGCGAACAGATCGCCGCGCAGCGCGACGACGCTCCCCCGCCGCACCCCGCCAGAACCGGTGTCCGAGAAGCACTTCCAGGCGCTCCGCTCTGGCAGCTGGTGCGGTTCGCCGACTCGGTGTCCGCGCGAGATGCGGCCGGTATCGAAGCGGCGCTCCAATCCGGCGGCCTGCTCGACAGCTGGATTTGCGGCCCGACCCTGCCCGCCGACATCGACTCCGACCACTTTCTGCTCCCGTTGCCGGTGGACCAGCGTCCATCCGGGCGCACGCTCGCCGAAGTCCTTGTCGTCGAAGAGGACTCCACCGCGCTCACTGTTCCCGCCGAGACGGTCGCCGCGGTGCTGGCCTCCATCGCTCTACACGACGCCGCCCAGCCGCCCAGCCCGGATCAGCAGGCCCGCGCCACGGCGACCCTCGGCACGGACCACGCTGCGCGGTCACGCTCCGACGAAGCCGTCGAAATCTCGACCACAGCAGCGATGAGCGAACACTCAGCGTCGTGCACCGGCGCCACGCTCACCGCGCTGACCACTGCCGACACACCGCACGTCGTGGTCGGCCTCGCCGGGTCCTTCCGACAGGGCGTTCTCGTCGGCCACCATCACAAGTCCGAGGCCGAGTTCATCGGGACGACCGCGCGAGCCCGCAGGCGTGCGTCCCGGCTCGCCGAGATCGAGGCGGCGATCGAGGCAGCCGCTGCCGAGCACGACGCCGCCCGAGCCGAAGACGCTTCGGCTACCGCGGAATTGGCCGCGCTGTCCGCAGCTGCCAAGGCTCTGCCGCGCCCGTCGGCGGTGACCTCCGCTGTGCGTGCGGTAGCCGAGACCGCCGGTCTGATGCGTTCGCGGGTGGAGGCCGCGACCCAGGCCGAGCGCGAACTCGACCAGGCCGTCGCCGAAGTCGCGGCCCTGGACAAGAAGGTTCGCGCCGCCGCCGCGGCACACCGAACCCCGCGTGGGGCACGCGAACTCGACGCACTGGCAGCCACCATCCGCCATTTCGAGAACACCGGCACCGGCCTGCTTCGCCTGCGCGCCGAACACGAGCGGGAACGCGAACGCGAACGCGAGGGCGCCGACCGGCACGACGAAGCGCGCGCACTCGCCGAGGCTTTCGCCGAAGAGGCCGAGGCTGCCCGACTCGGCTTCACCGAACAGCATCGCAAACTCGAAACGCTGCGCGAAGCGTTGGGCGCCAGTGCCGCCGACATCGACCGTGACCTCGACCTGGCCCGTGGCGCCATCGAGGCGGCCAAGGCCGAACAGCGGGCCGCGCGCAAGGCCGCCAATGCCGCCATCGAAGCGGTCGGCGATGCCGAGGCCGCCTATCGCACCGCGAACGAGGCCCTCGCCACCGCACTCGCCGAGGTGCTCGCCGAGGTGCGTTCGCTGGCCCCCTACGCCCGACCCGACCTGCTGAGCTTGCTCGGCGCCGCGGTCGAACACCGTTGGCCCAGTAGCGATGCCGCGTGGTCCACGCCGGAACAGCTGCAATACCGCATCGTCGCCGCAGGCCCGGAAACCGACCCGGTGGTGCTGCCCGATGAGGTAGCCGCTCTGTTCGCCGACCTCGACACCGCCACCAGCCAGGTCCGCGCCACCGAGGCCGGTCGCAAGTCCACCCGGTCCGCGGTCACCAGTGCCCTGCAGGAGTTCGACGCCGCGCTCACCGCATCCGGTCGCGACTACCGCCTGAACTGGGACGCCGCCGACGGACTCACCGTCGTCGCCGTCCACGACGAAAACGGCCAGGCCGCTCTCGCCGACTTCGCCGCCCGCATCGACGCCGCCCGCCGCGACCAGGAACTGCTGCTCACCGATGCCGAACGCCGCATCCTCGAAGACGCGCTGCTGACCGGTCTGGCCCAGCAGATCCACGAACGCACCAGCGACGCTCGCGAACTCATCTCCCGCATGGGTTCGGAGATGAAGCAGCGGCGGATGTCGTCGGGCAACACCATCGGTGTGCACTGGATCCTCGCCGACGGCCTGTCGGAGTCCGCGCGCTCGATGTGCAAACTCCTCGACCGCGACACCACCGCCCTGAGCTCCGATGACCTCGGCTCGGTGCGCGCCCATTTCGCCGCCGAAATCCGCGCCGCCCGCACCGCGCACCCGGAACGTTCCTACCCCGAAATCCTCGCCGCCACCCTCGATTACCGCACCTGGCGCGTGTTCTCCTTCACGCTCATCTCCGGCGACGGCACCGAGGACAAGCTCACCGTCGCCCGCCACAGCGCCCTCTCCGGCGGCGAACAATCCGTTTCCCTGCACCTGCCGCTGTTCGCCGCCGCCCACGTGATGCTCGACTCCGCCGACCCCCAGGCCCCCCGGCTACTGGCCCTCGACGAGGCCTTCGCCGGCGTCGACGACAACGGCCGCAGCGAATTGCTCGGCCTCAGCGTGCAATTCGACCTCGACCTGTTCATGACCGGCTACGACCTGTGGATCACCTATGCCCACGTGCCCGGCTGCGCGCACTACGACCTGGCCCACTCCACCGCCGAGAACACCGTCAGCGCAACCCTTCTCGTCTGGGACAGCGGCGAACTCCTCGCCGAACACGACGGCGGCGACCTCACCACAGCGCTGGGTTCCCCCAACCGCCGGCGCGTGCCGAACACCATCGAAGGTGGATTGACTTTGGCGGGGATGCCCGGCGAACCGGCATCGGTGGGCTGAAAGCCGACGTCGTCGCGGCAGCCGATACACGATGAGCGCACCGCGGACAGCTCGAGCAGGTCACCACGGCAGACCTCAACGACGCCGGGTGGAACGCCCGGGACCTGCGGCGTGCGACCGCGGCCAGTCCGCTCTCAGGACAATGCGTAGCGCGCGGCGATCGCGGTGGCACGCTCGTGCAGAGATCGGCGCAACCACTGCGGGGCAAGAACTTCCGCGTTCGTGCCGAGCTGCCACAGTGCCCATTCGGCGTGCCTGGGGTCTTGGAAGGTCGTCTCCAGCCGCAGCCAGCCCTCCGCGTCGGTCTCCTCGACGCCGATGGCCAGCGCGGTGCCCGCCAGTTCCTCCCGCCGAGCCGGGTGCACTCGCGCCAGGACGGTGACCTGGTCGCCGCCTGCCCGGAACCGGTTGCTGCGCTCTTGCCACGCCTGGTCCAGATCGACCCGATCCGGTCGCTGTGCGGGCTCGTCGAGTTCCTGCGCGGCCAGCACACGCGACAGGCGGTAGGTGCGATCCGCGCCGGATCTCGTGGCGAGCAGGTAACCCTGACCTCGGGCGGTGACCAGGCCGATCGGGTCAACTGTGCGCCATTGCGGACTCTGGTCCACCGCCGCGTAGTGGATGCGCAGCTTGTGTCCGGCGAGCACCGCGCGCCGGACCTCGGCGACGATCGTGTCGGACAATTCCTCGGCGACCAGCCGACGCGACAGGAGATCGGTCTCCGGGTCGATGAGCAAGCGCTCGGCCGCGTCGTTCGCGATATCCCGATAGCTTTCGGGCAGCGCGTCGACCACTTTGAGCATGGCCGACGCAAGCGCTGACCCCAAACCGAATGCCTGTGCGCCGCGCCGTGATCCGGCGATCAGCAAGGCGAGAGCCTCGTCGTGGTTCAGCCCGGTGAGCTCGGTCCGGAACCCGGGCAGCAACGCGAAACCGCCATGTCTGCCGCGTTCGGCATAGACCGGAACACCGGCCGTGGACAGCGCCTCGATATCGCGCAGCACGGTGCGGGTGGACACCTCCAGTTCGCGCGCGAGGGCGTCGGCCGACAGCCGGCCGTGCCGACGCAACAGCAGCACCAGGGAGACCAGCCGGTCAGCTCGCATAGGAAAACTATGCCAGGAATACACGACACAAGATGTCGTGTATTCCTGGCAGATTCATCGCCATGACCAACACCGAGCACGCACCCCGCACCGCCCACACCATCGTCAACCCGGACGGCCTGCACGACCCGACCCCCTTCGGTTACAGCCACACCGCCACTATCCCCGCGGGAACGGAACTGGTGCTCGTCTCAGGACAGTATGGTTCCCGACCGGACGGCTCGGTCGTCTCGCCCGATTTCACCGAGCAGGTGAACCAGACATTCCGCAATATCGGCACCGCCCTCGCCGCCCACGGCCTCACCCTCGGCGACGTCGTCCAGCTCAGGACCTATGTGGTGAACCACGACGTCAGCAAGCTCGGCCCCATCGCTGGTGCTGTACAGGCGAATTGGGGGACGACGCCACCCACCCAGACTCTCATCGGCGTTGCGAGCCTGGCTACGCCCGACGTGCTGTTCGAGGTCGAAGCCGTCGCCACCCGCCGCTGAGCCCACACCACCTGCACCGGGCAATCTCACCCGATGCAGGTGGTTCCGGAAAGCGGACAGCGACTCAGGCGAATGTCTCATCGATGGTTGCAGCGATTCGGCCGGACCAGCGGTGCGGCCGACCGGCCACTCAATCGCCCACTGCGTCTCGGAGTCGACCCGCCATGGCACGCAACGCCGCGGTCAATTCAGGCGAATCATGGACGCGGAACGGCACTCCCGAGGACGTCAGTTGTACCGCGAGCCACGCTGGGTCGTCATCGCGGGTGGCGGTGTGACGGCAGGTGGTGGCGCTGTCGGCGTGCAGGGTGTCCGGTTCTTCGCCGAGGCGGCCTGCGATCCGGGCGTGTGGGGCTTCGATGGTGATGTCGACGTGGTATTCGGGGGTGGCCCAGTCGGTTCGGCGGCCTGCGACGTAGTCGGCCGGGTCGGCGGCGGGTAGATGGCGTGGGGTGATGCGGGCGCCGGTGGGTTGGGGGCTTTCGATGCGGTCGGCTCGGTAGCTGCGCCAGGCGTCGCGGTCGAGGTCGTAGGCGACGAGGTACCAGCGGCGGCCCGCGGCGGCGACGCCGGCGGGTTCGGCGTGGCGGCGGGATTCGGTGCCGGCGGCGTCGCGGTAGGTGAAGCGCAGGCGTTCTCGGTTGGTGACGGCGGCGGCGAGGGTGGTGAGGACCTCCGGGTCGACGGTGGGGCCATCGCCCGCGCGGACCGCGACCGCCGAACCGACCACGCGCACCCGCCTGCGTAGTTTCGCGGGCAGGACTTGCTCGAGTTTGGTCAAGGCCCGCACCGACGCGTCCTCGATGCCCGCAACCGCCTGTCCCGCAGCGACTCTCAACCCGACGGCGACCGCGACGGCCTCGTCCGCGTCGAGGATCAACGGTGGCAGCGCGGAGCCCGCGGTGAGCCGGTACCCGCCGGCCGCACCCATCGCGGCGACCACCGGATAGCCCAGCTCGCGCAGCCGGTCGACGTCGCGGCGCACGGTCCGATCGGTGACGCCGAGCCGGTCGGCCAGTTCGCTGCCCGGCCACTCCCGTGGCATTTGCAGCAGGGAGAGCAAACGGAGCAGCCGGGCGGCGGTGTCGGTCATGTTCTCGATTCTGCCGCACATCTAGGACCGTATCTGTCCTAGATGGCCGATAGCGTCGGAATCACACCGACAACGAGGAGTCCCGATGAGCACCATTCGCCCGTTCCGCATCGACATCCCCCAGGCCGATATCGACGACCTGCACGACCGGCTGACCAGGGCGCGCTGGGCGGATCAACTGCCGGGCGAGGGTTGGGAACGCGGCGTGCCGACCGAGTACCTGCGCGAGCTCGCCCGCTACTGGGTGAACGAATTCGATTGGCGCGCACAAGAAGCCGCGCTGAACACCTTCCCCCAGTTCATCACCGAAATCGACGGCCTCGACGTCCATTTCGTGCACGTACGTTCCGCCGAGCCCGACGCGGTGCCGCTGCTGCTCACCCATGGCTGGCCCAACTCGTTCGTCGAATTCACCCGCACCATCGACCCGCTCACCGACCCGCGCGCGCACGGACTCGATCCCGCGCTCGCCTTCGACGTGGTGATCCCGTCCGTCCCCGGATTCGCCTTCTCGGCGGCGCCGCGCGAAACCGGAATGACCACGGCACGGGTCGCGCAGATGTGGGCCACCCTCATGGCCCGCCTCGGCTATGCCCGCTACGGCACCCAGGGCGGCGACCTCGGCGCCTATATCGCACCGGAGATGGCGCTGGCCGCCCCGGAACACGTGATCGGCGTGCACCTCGACGGTGGGATCGGCATGCCGACGGAGGCTGAGGTGCCCGCGATGGCGGCCGAGGACCGCGCGCAATGGGCGGAAATGCAGCAGTGGATGACCGGCGGCGTCGACCACCACGCGCTGTTGCGGGCGGCGCCACAAACGTTCGCACTCGGCTGGAACGATTCACCGGTCGCGCTGCTCGCGTGGATGATGCAGAAGTTCCAGGAGTTCACGCCCATGGCCGACCTCGCCGAAGACGTGATCGACCGCGACCACCTGCTCACCAATATCGCCGTGTACTGGTTCACCCAGACCACCGGCACCTCGTCCTGGCCGATGTACAACGGACTGCGCGACGGCGGTTTCGGTTGGCCGACCGACCAGAACCTGGTGCCGACCGGGGTCTACGGTGGCGGTTCACCGCTCATGCGCAAACTCGCCGACCGCGGCAACAAGATCACCCACTGGCCGTCGGGAAATCCGGGCAACCATTTCGTCGCGATGGAGGAGCCCGCCGCGCACGTCGCCGATATCCGGACCTTCTTCGCCGAGCTGCGCTGAACCTCTCCAGTTGGGGACCTCAGCTGCGGGATTCAGATCTAGCGCTGGCTCGCGTCCGGCACCCGGGGTGGACACGGTGTGCCGGGCGCGGTGACCAGCTCGAAATGCCACCACTCGTTGTCGAAGGTCCGGCACAGTCCCCACCGGTTGCCGTTCTCCTCGAGCCACTGCGCCCCCACCTGCGGGCCCACATCGACAGCGTGCCCGGAGACGTGCGTCGACTCCTCGGGCGGCAGCACCCAGCGGCGCGCCTCATCGGGGCTGCCGTAGGTGGCGAGGCCGTCCTGCCAGAGCCATTCCTGCTGCTCGTAGGTGCGATGGCCGGAGGTGATCGACAGTGGCACGTTCTCGGCGTGGGCCTGCTGCTCGGCGAGGGTGTAGGCGACGGCGAGGGGCGGGTCGAGGCCTTCGGTGCCCGCTGCCGATTGGAACTGTTCGCGCGGCTCGGGTTGGGCGGCGGTGGTGCCGATGCCCATAGCGGTCACGGCCGCGGCGGCCGTCATCGTCACCAGGATCCGGTCGGCCACGCGGCCGAGCACAGTTTTCATAGGCGGATTCTATCGACCGGGCTGGTCATCGAGACCACGGCGCCACTGCTCGATCGCCCGGCCGATCTCGGTCTGCGGGGGTTCGTCGTAGAGCCATTCGCGGGCCAGCTGATGCCAGTTGGCGGTGACGCGCAACTGGCCGAGGGTCGCGAAGGTGAACAGGTCGGCGCGGCGAGAGAACACGTGCTCGGGCGGCAACAGCTGTTTGTGCATGCCCTGGAAGTCCGACGCGCGCGGATCGACGGCGAGCAGCAGTGCGCCGGTGGCCAGTTCGGGGGTGATCGTGACTTCCTCGTCGAGCAGGTGCCAGCCGGTGGCGGCCCAGACGTAGGCCAGACTCTCCTCCACGGTGACCTCGGAGTCGGGGTCGATGATCCCCCGGCCCAGCCACGCGGCGAACAGATCCTCGCCCCGGCCCTCCGCGGCGGCCCGTAGGACCGAACGCTCGAACTCGACGTGCGCGGGGTCCATCTCCTTGTAGAGGCCGAAGTCGACGAAGGCGAGTTTGCCGTCGGCGGCCAGGAGCACATTGCCCGGATGCGGGTCGCCACAGAACTCGTTGTCGGCGAACAGGCCGGCGATGTAGAAGCGGTAGATCAGCTCGCCGAGCCGGTCCCGCTCGGCGGCAGGCAGCGTCTGAATGTGCGAAAAAGGGCGCCCTTCAACGAATTCCGTTACCAGCACATTGTGCGTGCAGAATTCCTCGATGCTGTCGGGCACGGTGATGAAGGGATGGCCACGATAGCGCCGCGCGACCCGATGCTGGGTCTGGGCCTCGCGCTCGTAGTCGAGCTCACTGCGCAGATTGCTGGCGACCTCCTCCAGCACACCCGTATCGGCCATGCTCGGCAGCACCGTTCTGGCCATCTTGCCGAGGAACTCGAGATTGCTGATATCGGCGTGGACAGCACGATCCACGCCGGGGTACTTCACCTTGACCGCGACGGCGCGCCCGTCGTGCAGCCGCGCCCGGTGCACCTGGCCGATCGACGCCGCCGCGATCGATGTTTCGTCGAACTCGGCGAAGGTCTGTGCCAGTGAGCCGAGGTCGTCCTCGATCACCTGCCGCATCGTCGAGAACGGCATCGCGGGCGCCCGGTCCTGCAATGCCGCGAGCTGTGCGCGGAACTGCTCGCGGTGCGCTTCGGGAACGAAGTCGAGATCGAGCACCGAGCCCATCTGCCCGAGCTTCATCGCCGAGCCCTTCATGCTCCCCAGCACCGCGACGATCTGCTGTGCCTTCATCATCGCCGACCGCTCGGCCAGCACCTCACGCGCCTCATCGGTGCGCCCGATCATCGACAGCCGGCGCCCGACCTCCCGCACCGCCTGCCCCGCGGCGAACTGCCCCAGCTTCGCACTGCGCGTCGCCCGCCCCTTGGGAACTCCACCGCTCGCCAATCCACACCCCTGCCAGGCCCTGTACGCCATATGTCGCGCGTCACAGTACACCGAGGTGACGGCCGTTGGACCCTGGGAACAGACGAAACCCCGGCGCCCGCCGAAGCGGACACCGGGGCATCGGAGCGGGTGTCTACACGCGTTCCTTGGAACGAGAACGCACGCGCAGGGCGATGGGCTTGGAGGTTTCGGCGAAGAAGTCGTTGCCCTTGTCGTCGACGACGATGAACGCGGGGAAGTCTTCCACGTCGATCTTCCAGACGGCTTCCATGCCGAGTTCGGCGTACTCGAGGACCTCGACGTTCTTGATGCAGTCCAGGGCGAGACGGGCAGCGGGGCCGCCGATGGAGCCCAGGTAGAAACCGCCGTGTTCGTTGCAGGCCTTGGTGACCTGGGCGGAGCGGTTGCCCTTGGCCAGCATGACCATGGAGCCACCCGCGGCCTGGAACTGGTCGACGTAGGAGTCCATGCGACCCGCGGTGGTGGGACCGAAGGAGCCCGAGGCGTAACCCTCGGGGGTCTTCGCCGGACCGGCGTAGTAGACGGCCATGTCGCGCAGGTACTGCGGCATGGGCTCGCCCGCGTCGAGGCGTTCCTTGATCTTGGCGTGGGCGATGTCGCGGGCCACGACCAAGGGGCCGGTCAGCGAAAGACGGGTCTTCACCGGGTATTTCGACAACTCGGCGCGGATCTCGTCCATCGGTCGGTTCAGGTCGATCTGCACCACGTCGCCACCGAGGATGTCGGCGGTCTGCTCCGGAAGGTACTGGGCCGGTTCGGTTTCCAGCTGCTCCAGGAAGATGCCGTCCTTGGTGATCTTGGCCAGCGCCTGGCGATCGGCCGAGCAGGAGACGGCGATCGCGACGGGGCAGGACGCACCGTGGCGGGGCAGGCGGACCACGCGCACGTCGTGGCAGAAGTACTTGCCGCCGAACTGCGCGCCGATGCCGAACTCACGGGTGAGCTGGAAGACCTCTTCCTCGAGCTCGACGTCACGGAACGCGTGACCAGTGATCGAGCCCTCGGTGGGCAGGTTGTCGAGGTAGTGCGCGGACGCGTACTTCGCTGTCTTCAAGGCGAATTCGGCACTGGTGCCACCGATGACCACGGCGAGGTGATACGGCGGGCAGGCCGCGGTGCCGAGCGAGCGGATCTTCTCGTCGAGGAACTCGAGCATGCGCTCGGGGTTCAGGACGGCCTTGGTCTCCTGGTACAGGAACGACTTGTTAGCCGAACCGCCGCCCTTGGCCATGAACAGGAACTTGTACACCGGGTTGTCGGCGTCACCCTCGGTCGAATACAGCTCGATCTGGGCGGGCAGGTTGGTGCCGGTGTTCTTCTCGTCCCACATGGTGATCGGGGCGAGCTGGGAGTAGCGCAGGTTCAGCTTGGTGTAGGCGTCGAAGATGCCGCGGCTGAGCCATTCGGCGTCGTCCACACCGGTGAGCACGCCCTCGCTCTTCTTGCCCATCACGATCGCCGTGCCGGTGTCCTGGCACATCGGCAGCACGCCACCGGCGGAGATGTTGAGGTTCTTGAGCAGGTCGAGCGCGACGAAGCGGTCGTTGCCCGAGGACTCGGGGTCGTCGATGATCTTGCGCAGCTGCCGCAGGTGCGCGGGGCGCAGGTAGTGGCTGATGTCGTGGATCGCCGTCTCGGTCAGCAGCCGCAGCGCCTCGGGCTCGACCTGCAAGAAGGTGCGCCCGTTGTGCTCGACGGTGCTGACCCCCTCGGTGGTGAGCAGGCGGTAAGGCGTCTCGTCGGCGCCGATGGGCAGCAGATCGGAATAGCGGAACTCCGGCGCGGTCACGGATCGCACTCCTTCGGGCAGGGCGGGCACCGCAACACTGCGGAGCACCAGGCAGGGCTGGTCACAAAGCAATCCGCAGCCTATCGACCACCCACACCCGCACGGTGGTTAGGCAACCCTATGTGAGGTTATCGGCCGACCATAACTAATATCGAGGTTGCACGTTCAACCCAAACGGTGCTACCCATTCTCCGGGCGGTGGCGGGCGTGCGCCGTTCAATCCGAAGCCTGCACCTTCAGAATCTGGAGCTCGATCGTGACCGATCCACAGTGGCTCGATGATGTCGAAATGCGTGCCTGGCTGGGCTATGTCCGGACCCGCGACCTGATCGCCGCGGCGATCGGGCGTGACGCGGGCAAGGCAGCCAACCTGAGCTATGTCGAATATTCCGTGATGGTCTACCTAGCCGACGCACCAGGCCAGCGGCTCACCTTCGCCGATCTGGCCTGCGCGCTCGAATGGTCGCAGAGCAGGCTCTCGCACCAGATCACCCGCATGCAGAAGCGCGGTTTGGTCTCACGCGAGACGATGCCGCACGACCAGCGCCGCACCGTGGCCAAGCTGACCACGACCGGCGGGCAACTGCTCACCACAGCCGCGCCCGCGCATGTCCGCAGCGTGCGCAAACACATGATCGACGTGCTGGATCGCGACCAGCTCGCCACCCTCGCGGAGATCTACGACGTGCTCGTGGACCATCACCGCGGCGCGAACGCGGCCGAACCGGTCGGCCGGCTGCAGACCGCCGCGCCCGGCGAGGACTAGGACCCGCCGCTGCCGCCCCCACCGGAGGAGTCGGGGCGGGCCTTGCCCAAACCACCGCGCGCGACGGTGCCACCCTTGGCCGGTGCGCCGCGGTCGAAGACCTCGCCGCTGGTCGGGCGCAGGAAACTGCCCGCGGCGAGAGCGACGGCGACGCCGATCGCCGGGTACACGAAGGTGTCGGTGTGCTGATACCAGAACCGCTTGTACTGGGTGTCGGCGGTGTCGCACTGTTCGTCTGCCGCACGGACATTGGTCGTCTTGTCCACACAGACACCGACAGCCGCCGGTGTGGCGGCGGCCGAGGTGGTCGTGGGCGCCCGGGATGTGGTCGTCGGGGGTTTCGAGGTGGTCGTGAGGGTGGTCGACGCCGCGCGCGGTGCCGGTTTCGGTGTGGCGGTGCCACATCCGGCCGAGACCAATGCCACCGCCACCACGGCGGGTAGCGTGTAGGACACGCTGCGCGACATCATGATCCGCCTTCGCGAACCCTCGATATCCGAAACCACACTCACGGAATTCCCCCTCAGACGGTCGAGCCAACCGCCGATACTATCCAGCCGCTGCGCCGCTGACGACTGTTCCGTTGGACGCGAAATCCCGGTTGCCGGAATCCTTGTGCCCCGCACCGACCCCCAGCGCACGTTCGAAGCCGGCGGGAACGATGATGTCGTCGCGGGTCAGGTCGGAGATCGAGGTCTTGCGCAGACCCAGCAACGCGGAATCGATTCCGCCGCGCAGGATATCGAGAACGTTCTCGACGCCGGCCTGACCGTTGGCCGCCAGACCCCACAGGGAGGCGCGCCCGATCAGCACCGCGCGCGCACCGAGCGCCACCGCCTTCACGACATCGCTGCCGCGCCGGATGCCGCCGTCGAGGAGTACCTCGATCTGGTCGCCGACCGCATCGGCGAGCACCGGCAGTGCCCGGATGGCGGCGGGGGTGCCGTCGAGATTGTTGCCGCCGTGGTTGGACACCGAGATGCCCGCGACGCCCGCGTCGACGGCGCGCAGGGCGTCGTCGACCCGCATCACGCCCTTGAGCAGGACCGGTCCGTCCCACTGCTCGCAGATCCAGGCGACATCGTCCCAATCGGGTGCCGGTGTCTGCATCCATTCGCCGTAGGCGCCGAAGAATCCGGGCGCCGCGCCGCCGTCGACCGCCATATTGGGTGCGGTGAGGTCGGGAATGCTGCCCGAGCGCAGGTAGGTCGCCAGCCAGCGCGGGCGCGCGAGGGTCTGCGGCGCGAATTTCATCATCGTGCGCAGGTTCAGCGATTCCGGGATCACGGGGCTACCCCAGTCGCGGCCGTGCGAGAACGACCAGTCCAGGGTGAGGATCAGGCCGACCGCACCTGCCTTCTTCGCCCGGTCCATCCGCTCGAGGATCTGGTCCTTGTTGCCGCACCAGTACAGCTGGAACAGGGTCGCCGGGTTGGCGGCGATGACCTCCTCGACGGGCTTGCTCGCGAAAGAGCTGAGCCCCATCGCGATTCCGCGTGCGGCCGCGGCGCGCGCGACGGCGACCTCACCGTCGGGGTGTACCGCCTGCACGCCGGTCGGCGAGATCAGCACCGGCATGGACACCTGCTGACCGAGCACTGTGGTCGATTGGTCGCGGTCGCCGATCGGGCCCGCGCAGTGCGGGGCGAAACCGAGTTCGGTGAACGCGGTCTGGTTGTCTTCGATGGTCTGTCCGCGTTCCGAACCAGCGATCAGCGCGCCGTACACCGCCTTCGGCAGACGCTTGCGGGCGCGCCGTTGCGCCTCGGCAACGGTCTCGAACCAGGGATTCATCGGGGTCCTTCCTCATGATCCTGCGGCCACCATCGGCGCAGGTCTTCCAGCAATGCGGTAGTGGCGACCCCCAGCAGGCCGGTGCCTTCGACGGCACTCGACCCGGTGGGGTCGCCGAGGATTCCATTGGGGCTGACCGCCCGCACGCCACCGGCGCGCAGCAGCGGCAGCAGTTCGGCCAGCGGGCGGCAGTCCCCCGGCTCGGCCAGTTCGGTGCGCACCAGGTCAGGGCTCAGCGCGAGCTGGATCGAGGTTTCGGTGCGCCCGGCGTGCGGGTCGCCGCCGTAGCCGGGCGAGAACACCCGCACGTCGCGCGACTCCGAACGCAACAAGGCGACGGCTCGGCGTAGTGCTTCCACATTGCCGCCGTGGCCGTTGACCAGCACGATCCGCGAGAACGTGTCCGTCGCGGAGCGACACAGTTCGACGACGAGAAGTTCCAGCGCCGCCTGTCCGATCGACAAGGTGCCGGCGAACCCCGCGTGCTCGCCACTGGCCCCGTAGGCGAGGGCAGGCGCGATGAGCAGGTCACCACGCTCGGCCGCGGCCCGGCGGCACACCGCCGACGCGATATCGCTGTCGGTCGACAGCGGCAGATGCGGGCCGTGCTGCTCGGTCGCACCGAGCGGAATGACCAGGATCACCCCCGCGGCGGCGCGCACACCTGCCTCGGGCGATGTGAGGTGCGCCACGAACATGGCGCCTACATTAACGTCAGTCACTGACATAATCAATAGCTCGCGCAGGTCGAAAGCCCATCCCTATCCTGTATCCATGTCCGCCCCGCCTTCGCGCGCACCGATGTCGACTCCGAAGCAACCGGGGCACCGCGGGCGTCCGCCACGCACCACGCGTCGCGAACTCGAGGTGATCGCGATGAAACTGTTCGCCGAACACGGGTTCGACGACGTCACCGTCGAACGCATCGCCGCCGAGGCAGGGGTGAGCGAGCGCACCTTCTTCCGCTACTTCCCCACCAAGGCCGAGGTGCTGTGGCACCAGTTCGACAACGAGGTCGAGGACCTTCGCGCAGCGTTCGCCGCCGTCCCTCCCGAGGAGCCGATGATGGCAGCGGTGCGTCGAATCGTGGTGGCGGCCAATAGGTATCGCGCCGAAGACATCCCCGAATTGCACACCAGAATGCGGCTGGTCTCCGGGGTACCGGCGCTGTCGGCGGGCGCGGGGGCGCACTACGACGCGTGGGAACACGCCGTCGGCGAGTTCGCCGCGAGCCGCCTCGGCGCGGGCGCGGGCGACCTGATTCCCCTCGCCATCGGGCGCACCACGCTGGCCGCCGCGCGCGCCGCTTTCGATGCCTGGCTCGAGCGCGGCGATACCGATCTGACCGTCTATCTGGACCAGGCACTGCGGGCGCTGGAACGCGGGTTCGCCCCGGAATAGCCGACGGCACTACGTTTGGGCAGCACCACGGAAGGGGTATGAGTAGGCTTCAGGCTCAAAGCGCATTGTGCGCTTCGAGAACGTCCGTCGTCGAAAGGGGCAGGGGTTTCCATGTCCGAGGTGTCCACGAGTCTTTCGGCGGATTCGCTGCCGGTGCAGCCGCTCGACAACCTGCTCCCGCAGCTGGTCGAGCACCTGCGGCAGAACCGCACCGGGCTGCGGGAAGAGTGGGCACGGCGTATCACCGAGGCCGAACTGCTGACCGCGATGACCCCGGAGGAAATCTTCTCCGAGGCGACGTCGATGTACGACAACTACGTCGAGGTGCTCGTCACCGGTAGCGTCGAGGCACTGCAGGCCTACGCCCGCGACCTGTCCGAGCGCATCATTCCGCGAGGGGTCGAGACCGACGAGGTCATCGGCATCGTCCTGCTGCTGCGCGACGTGCTGGCCCGCAGCCTCTTCGAGAAGTACCAGTCCAATTTCGAGCTGCTCAACCGGGTGCTCGACGCCTACGAACCGGCCGCCAACCGGATCGCCAACACCGTGGCCGTGTCCTTCGTGCAGGAGCGCGAGCGCGTCATCAGCCGCCAGCAAGAGGCCATCCGCGAGCTGTCCACCCCGGTGCTGCAGGTCCGCGAGCAGCTGCTCATCCTGCCGATCATCGGTGTGCTCGACTCCCAGCGCGCCCGCCAGCTCACCGAGCAGCTGCTGCGCGCCATCCGCGCCAATCGCGCCAAGGTGGTCGTCATCGACATCACCGGTGTGCCGGCGATCGACTCCGTGGTGGCCAACCACCTCGTGCAGACCGTCGACGCGTCCGGCCTGATGGGCGCCAGCGTGATCATCACCGGCCTGTCCTCGGAGATCGCGCTGACCCTGGTGACCATCGGCCTGGATCTGTCCAAGATGAACGCGGTCGGCGACCTGCAGGGCGGTATCGAAGAGGCCGAGCGTCTGCTCGGGTACGAGGTCTCCCGAGTCACCGAACGCTTGAGCGAGCGGGACGGGCGCTGACCAAGCCACCATGCCGGTACCTATTCTCAAACAGGGCACGTACCTGATCGCGTCGGTGCAGTCGGCGTTGACCGATGCCGACACCGAACGGTTACAGGACGACCTGATGAAGCAGGTCAGTCGCTACCGCGCGACCGGCATCATCGTCGACGTCACCGCCATCGACGTGATGGACTCCTTCGCCGCGCGCTCGTTGCGCACCATCGCGCACATGACCCAGTTGCGCGGCGCGGAAACCGTCATCGTCGGGCTGCAACCCGAGGTCGCCTTCGCCATGGTCCAGCTGGGCCTTACCTTCGAAGACATGCACACCGCGCTGGATCTCGAGGAAGGCCTCTCCTGGCTGAATCGGCACCCGCGGCGACGAGACGGTCGCGACAGTGGCCGCTGAGCAGGTGGCGATCGCGGTCAAGGTGTCCGAGGACATCGTCACCGCCCGGCAGGCCGGCAGCGAGTTGGCAGGTGACCTCGGTTTCACCCTCACCGACCGCACCATGATCTCCACCGCCATCTCCGAAATCGCCCGCAACATCACCAGTTACGCGGGCAGCGGCGAGATCAGGCTGCTCATCGATGTGCGCGAGGGTCGCCGCGCGCTCGTCATCCAAGCCGAGGACCAGGGCCCCGGCATCCGTGACATTCCCCGCGCGCTCGAAGACGGCTATTCCACCGGCCGCGGACTCGGACTCGGCCTGCCCGGCGCGCGCAGGCTGATGGACCGCCTCACCATCGATTCCGCCCCGGGCCGTGGGACGTTGATCGAGATGTGGAAGTGGGTACCCGACGTTGCATGAGGACGGGATCATCGGGCGCATGGAGTGGTCGACGGCCGGCCGGGCACTGCCCGGTCAGGACGTCTCCGGTGACCGCGCGCTCGTTCTCGACACCGGCGCAGGCGTGCTGTTCGCGGTGCTCGACGGGCTCGGGCACGGTGCGCCCGCGGCCGAGGCGGCCGATCGCGCGACGCACATTCTCACCGAGAACTGCGGCGAACCGCTGGACGTGCTGATGGTGCTCTGCCATCGCGCGATGGTCGAAACCCGCGGTGCCGCAGTGTCTTTGGCGCTGATCGAGCCGGGAGAAACGCTGCAATGGCTCGGCGTCGGCAACGTCGATTCGCGACTGCTCACCCTCGGTCCGGCCGGTGCGGAACTGCGGGCCACGATGCTGCTCACCGGCGGCATCGTCGGGTACCGGTTGCCTTCGCATCTGCAGCCGCAGACGCTGCCGATCCGCCCCGGCGATCTGCTGCTGATGGCGACCGACGGGATCGTCGCGGTCGGCCCGGAATCCCTTGACCTGGCCAAACCCGCCACTGCCATCGCGGGCGATCTCCTCGCGCGCGACGCGAAGGACACCGACGACGCACTGGTGCTCGCGGCGCGTTTCCGTGGGCCCTGCCCGTGAGGCCGCGACATCGCGGCCTGTTCCCCCCGACCTGGCCGATAAGAGGTTGCCGATGAGCGCTGTCCTGGTCGCATTTCTCGACGACTATTCGGTGGCCATGCGCCGCCACGTCGCCGCGCCGGGCCAGGCCGGTCTCTCGGAGGGATATGACCTCGGGCGGCGGGCCCTCGTCGAGGGCATCAGCCTGCTCGATCTCACCGAGCATCACTTCCGGACCGTTGCCGGGGACGCCGAAACGCAGGCCGATCCGCGCCGCGCCGAGGTAGCACTGGAGTTCTTGCTGCAGACCATGGCGGCCCTCGATATCGCCACCCGCGGCTATCTCGACGGCACCCGCCGCTACGAACAACAGCGTTCCCGCGCCGAGGATCTCGAAGGCCGCGACGCGTTTCGCACCGCGCTGGTCGAGTCGTTGCAGGACGGGTTCTTCGTCGCCGACGACCACGGCACCATCGTCGAGGTGAATTCCGCGTTCGGGGTGCTCACCGGATACGGCGCGGGCGAGGTGCCGTTCGGGCTACCGCATCCGTGGGCACTGACCGATCGCGCCGGATATCCGCAGATCGGCTCGGAGGCATCGCGATTCGTGATGCCGATACGTCATCGCGACGGCCGGGAACGTTGGCTGGCGGTGAGCGCGAGCTCGCTGGTGAAGCAGGAGAACGACGAACGGATCTTCGTCGGTACCGTGCGCGATGTGACCGCCGAGCACGACGCGCAGGCCCGCGACCAAGCCGCCTCACGCCTGGCCACCGCCGTCGGCGCGGCGACGAGCATGGTGGAGGTCCTCGCGGTCGGACTCGACGAACTGCGCCGGACCATGGGCGCCGAGACCGCTCTTGTCGCGATCTGGCCGAGCCGCACCGGACGCCCCGACGTCTACTCCTGCGGGGTGACGCCGACGAGTAGAGAAGCCGATCCGGAACCCGAAAACAACGGCATCGCACCACAATTCACCGCAGCGCCGATGCGGCAGAGCGGCCCACGCGCGGACGGCCCGGTCGTGCTCGACGACGACACCCAGGCCCTGCTCGACCGCTCGCGCAGACAATCCGCCCGTGGGCTCTCGGCCATCACCGGTGACGAGGGCGGGGTCGACGCGGTCGTCGCACCGCTCGGCGAGACCGGTGACGCGGCGCTGTGGGTGCGCTTCGGTGCGCCACGCGCGGTGAACGCCGCGGACTGGGCCCTGTATTCACTGCTCGTCGGCCATCTCAGCGTCGCACTGCAGCGCGCCCGCAACTTCGATCAGGCTCGCGCCACCTCGCTCACCCTGCAGCGGGCGATGCTCGGGCCGATCGAACTGCCGCCCCGGTTCTCGGTGCACTACGAACCCGCCCTGCCACCCTTGGAGATCGGCGGCGACTGGTACGACGTGGTGCCGTTGCGCGACGGCACGATCGGCGTCGTCGTCGGCGACTGTGTCGGTCGTGGTCTGTCCGCCGCCGTGGTGATGGGCCAATTGCGCACCGCGGCAAGGGCTCTGCTGTTGCGTGGCGCCGGACCGGCACAGTTGCTCGCCGAACTGGACGCGGTGGCCTCCCGGATCCCGGGCGCCATGTGTACGACGGTGTGCGCGGCCGTGCTCGACCCCGAGCGCGGGATGGTGCGGTATTCGAACGCGGGCCACATGCCGCCGGTGCTCGCACCGCCCGGCGGGCCGGGCCGGATCCTCGAAGGCGGACGCGCGGTCCCCCTGGCCACCTTCGACACCCCGCGCAGACCCGAAGCCACCACGGCGCTGCCGCCGGGCGCCACCCTGGTGCTGTTCACCGACGGCCTCGTCGAGCAGCGCGGGTACGACATCGCCGAGGGCTTCGTCAAGATCGCCGAAGTGCTCAGCGAGACCGGTGCCGCGCTCCCCCGCGATGTCGCCGACGCGGTGCTGTCGCGGCTGTGCCCGCCCGCGGGCTACGACGACGACGTGGCCATGGTCGTCTACCGCCAGCCCCCGGAGCCGCTGAGCCTCGACATTCCCGCTGCCGCAGCCGAATTGGCCGGTGTGCGCCGGGGCCTCTACCGCTGGTTCGCCACTGCCGCGGTCCCGCACGACCTGGCCGCCGACCTCGTCGCCGCGGCCAACGAGGCCTGCAGCAATAGTGTCGAACACGCCTACCGCGACACCGAACCCGGCCGCGTCAGCCTCACGGCCCGCTGCGACGGCGATCGGGTGGTGCTCGAGATCGCCGACAACGGCCATTGGATCCCCACTCCCACCGACCCGGGCTATCGCGGTCGCGGCGTGGAGATGATGCGGGTGCTCACCGAGGATCTCACCTTCGACCACGACGAGAACGGCACCCGGGTTCGCATGTGGGTGACCCTGCCCTCGATCACCTTCCCCACCGCGAACCCGCTGCGCGCCTCCTCGCGGCCGCCGGCCGTCAGCTCCCGGCAGAATTCATTCTGACCGGGTCGTCTCGTAGGCGTCGACGTCGAAGGTCTGCAGCATCCGCCGGAACCGGAAGCTGAAATCCGGCCACAGGGTGGCGTTGTGGCCGTTCTCGTCGACGAACCAGCTGGTGCAGTCGCCCGCGTTCCAGACGGTGCCGTCGAAATTCTCCTGCAGGTCCCGGTTGTAGGCGGTCTGCGCGTCCTCGCGGACCTCGACCGTTCGCAGGCCACTGGCAGCCATCGTCGTGATCGCGTCGATGATGTAGTCGATCTGCGCTTCGATGGTGAAGATCGCCGAGGTGTAGCTCAGTGCGGAGTTCGGGCCGATCATCAGGAACATATTCGGGAAGTTCGCGATGGTGGTGCCCTTGTACACGCTCAGTCCCCCGGCCCCGAAAACCTCCGACAGGGTGCGCCCGTCCCGCCCGCTGATCAGGTCGTAGGTCGGCGAGTCGGCGATCCGGAACCCCGTCGCCAGTACGACGGCATCGACTTCGCGCTCGGTGCCGTCGTTGGCGACGATCGACTGTTCGCGGATCTCGGCGATGCCGTCGGCGACGACCTCGACATTGTCGCGGGCCAGTGCGGGGTAGTACACATTCGAGATCAGCATCCGCTTGCATCCGAGGCGGTAGCCGGGGGTGAGGGTGCGGCGCAGCTCCCGATCCCGGATCACCCACCACATCTTCATACGCGCACCACGCGCGAAGAAGTCGGCGAACGGCGGGTACTTGGACTGCCAGAGCACGAAAGACTCACGCACCCAGTACACGCCGATCCGCGCCAGCCGCTGCGCACCCGGAACTCGCCGGTAGTACAGGCGTTCCAGCCGGCTGTACTTGCGTCCCATCCGTGGCAACACCCACGGTACGCTGCGCTGGTACAGGTCGAGCCGGGCAACCTCACCCGCGATGGACGGCACGATCTGGATCGCGGACGCGCCGGTACCGACGACCGCCACCCGCTTGCCCGCGAGCTCGAACTCGTGGTCCCAGCGCGCGGAATGGAAGATCGGGCCACGAAATGTGGTGATGCCCTTGATATCAGGAAGGTTCGGAGCGCTCAGCGGACCGGCTGCCGACACCGTGATGTCGGCGGTATAGGCGCCGTGGCTGGTCCGGATCTCCCACCGCGCGGTGTCGTTGTTCCACCGCGCGTCGGTGACCTCACAATCGAGGACGATCGAATCGCGGACGCCTTCCCGGTCCACCACATCCTGGACGTACTGCTGAATCTGCGGCTGCGTCGAGAACGAATGCGTCCAGTCCGGATTGGGGGCGAACGAATACGAATACAGCTGCGACGGTACATCGCACCCGGCACCGGGATAGGTGTTGTCGCGCCAGGTTCCGCCGACATCGCTCGCACGCTCGAAGACGACGAAGTCGGTGATCCCCAACTGGCGCAGTCGAATAGCCACACCCAGCCCGGCGAAACCGGCGCCGATGATCGCGACGCGGGTGTGGCGCGCCGACGTTGCGGTCATCGTGTCTTCGTCGTGGTGTCGTAGGCGTCGATGTCGAACTTCCGCACCATGCGCCGATATTTGAAGCTGAAGTCGGGCCACAGCGCGGAGTTGTTGCCGTGCTTGTCGAGGAACCAGCTGGTGCAGCCGCCGTTGACCCACACGGTGCGGGCCATCTTCGGCTGTAGCTGCTGGTTGTATTCGACCTGCGCGTCCAGGCGGACCTCGAACGACTGCAGGTTGCGCTGCTCCATGGTGGTGATGGCGTCGACGATGTAATTGATCTGGGATTCGATGATGTAGATCAGCGAGGTGTAGTTCAACCCGGAGTTGGCGCCGAGCATGAAGAAGATGTTCGGGAAATTCGCGACGGTCGTGCCCTTGTACATCTGGTAGCCCTCGGCATCGGCCGCCTCGGATACCGTCCGGCCGTCGCGACCGGTGTAGAGGTTGAACGTCGGCGAATCGGCGACATGGAAGCCGGTGGCCAGCACGATGGCGTCCACCTCTCGCTCCGTGCCGTCCTCGGACACGATCGAACCGGCGCGAACCTCGGCGATGCCGTCGGTGACGACGTCGACGTTGTCACGATCGAGCGCACCGTAGAACTTGTTCGACACGAGCATGCGCTTGCAGCCGATGCGGTGCTTGGGCAACACTTTTCGCCGCAGCTCCGGGTCACGGATCTCGAAGCGCATCTTGAACCGCCCGACCGTTTCCAGAACGATGCCGGTCCACGGGTATTTCACCTGCGTGATCACGAACAGCTCGCGCGTGGTGTAGATCAGCGCGCGCATCAACCGTTGCAGACCCGGAATGTGCTTGAAGGCGAAGCGTTCCAGCCCCAGGTACGGCCGCGAGATCTGCGGCATCACCCAGGTGGCGGTGCGCTGGTAGACGTCGAGGTGCTCCACCTCGGGCGCGATCGACGGGACGATCTGCACCGCCGAGGACCCGGTGCCGATGACGGCGACCTTCTTGCCGGTCAAGGTGGCGTCGTGGTTCCAGCGCGCGGAGTGGAAGATCTCGCCCTCGAAGCTCGAAATGCCCTTGATATCAGGAAGATTCGGCTCGGCGAGCACACCCGCCGCCGACACGACGAAGTCGGCGGTGAAGGTGCCCTTGCTGGTCTCGATATCCCACCGGCCCTCGGCATCGTTCCAGCGGGCCGCGGTCATCGCACAGTCGAAGATGTGCTTGTCGCGAACGCCGTAGCGTTCGGACACGGTACGCAAGTACTGCTCGATCTCCGGCTGCGGCGAGAACGACCGAGACCAGTCGGGATTGAGCGCGAACGAGTACGAGTACAGGTGCGAGGGAACATCGCAGCCCGCACCCGGGTAGGTGTTGTCGCGCCAGGTACCGCCGACATCGGGGCCACGTTCGATGACCACGAAGTCGGACAGGCCACGCTGGCTCAGCCGGATGGCGGTGCCGAGGCCGGAGAGCCCGCTGCCCACGATCATGACCTGGACGTGGCGGGTGTCGTTACTGCTCATGGGGCGACCTCAGCGGGATTCGTAGATGCGTTTGTGACCGGAGACGGCGGCCAGCCGGTACGGGCGCCGCGTTTCCTCGACCATGGCGTGGTACGCGCCGTCACTGGGCGAGACAGCCTCGTGCAGTTCCCGGTAGCGCTCGTAGTCGAGCAGCTCACGCGAGCCGATGGCCGCCTGGTTCGCCTGAGTCCGCAGGTGTTCGCGGTAGCCGGCCTGCACTGTGCCGCTGAAGAATTCGGCGACACTGCCCGACCCGTAGCTGATCATGGCGAGCGCCTTGCCGGTGAGGTCCCCCGAATGATCGAGCAGCGAGGCCAGGCCGAGGTAGAGCGAGGCGGTGTAGCTGTTGCCGACCGTGCGGTTGTAGGTGGTCGTGTTGCCGATCACGGCCTCGATCGCCTCCGCGTCGGCGGTGTGGCCCTGGCTTTCGAGCAGATGGCGGTGCGCCTTGTAGGCCATCTTGGTGAAGGGCTGGTGGTAGCAGAACGCGGCGAACTCACCGAGTTCGCGGCCACCCTGGCGGCGGTAATCGGTCCACGCCTCCTGAGCGGCCTTCTGGTAGGCATTGACCGAGGTCTTGCCGTCGACAATGGCCTCGGTGCGGTAGTTCGGGCGCCAGAAGTCCATGATGTCGGCGCTGTAGAGGCCCGACACCGGGTCCAGCGCCAGGATCGCCGGGTCCGCGGTGACGAGCATCGCGACGGCGGCGGCGCCCTGGGTCGGCTCACCCGGGGTGTCGAGTTCGTACTTCGCGATGTCGGCGGCGATCACCAGCACGCGCTGCGACGGGTCGCGGGCGATCAGACCCGCCGCGAACTGCAGCCCGGCGGTACCGCCGTAGCAGGCCTGCTTGAGCTCGACGACACGCGCGGCATTGGGCAGCCCGATCAGCGAATGCAAGTACAGCGCAGCGGCTTTGGACTGGTCGACACCGGTTTCGGTGGCCAGCAGCACGGTGCGGATATTGTCAGTGCCGTGCCGTTCCAGGATCGGCTTGGCGGCGGCCGCGGCGATGGTGACGATGTCCTCGTCGGCGGCGGCGACGCTCATCTTCTCCTGGCCGATGCCGAGGTAGAACTTGTCACGATCCACCCCGAGTCGCTCGGCGAGGACAGCGTGATCGAGAGCGTAGTGGGTGGTGGCGAACGAAAGGTCGTGGATACCGACCGGCGTCATTGTCATCGTGGGCTTCCGTTGCTCGTGGTGGACCGCTCGAATTGGGTATGGGCACGCATCAATTCACCGCGATTGGTCTGTGCGGCCATCAGCGACAGCTCCCCGCACAACACGGTGGCCGCCCCGATCACCGCGAGGCGTCGGGCGTTCTCGCCGGGCTGCCGGTCTTCGCGGCAACCGAGGCGTTCCAGGTTCTCGTCGACGAAACTCGCGTGCTTGCCGTTGCCGACCGTGCCCACGATCAGGTTGGGCAGGGTGCACGAGAAGTAGAGGTCACCGTCGCGATCCTCGGCATGGGTGATGCCCTGGGATCCTTCGACGATATTGGCGGCGTCCTGACCGGTCGCCAGGTAGTACGCGAGCAGCATGTTGGCGTAATGCGCGTTGGCGGAACGGATTCCACCCGCCAGCAGGGTGCCGATCAGGTTCTTGCGGATATTGAGCTGCACCACCTGCGCCGCGGTGGTGTGCAGCCGCTGCTCGACCACCTCGCGCGGAATGAGCAGTTCGGTGATCACGTTCTTACCGCGACCGAGAATGCCGTTGACCGCGGTGGCCTTCTTGTCGGTGCAGTAATTGCCCGAGATCGAGCCGTAGCGCACACCGGGCATGGTCGACAGGATGTGATCCATCAGGTGATCGCTGGCCAGGGTCGCCATGTTGTGGCCCGAGGCGTCACCGGTGGTGAATTCGAAGCGCAGGAACAGCAGGTTGCCCGCGATCTGGTGGTGCAGGTCGATGAGCCGGGCGAAACGGCTACTGCCCGCGACCACCTCCTGGAGCTCGGCCATGCGGCCTTCTAACTGCTGGACCGTGGTGTAGGCGGTGTAGGCGTCGTCGGCTTCCAGGAGGATCGAGCGGGTCATCCGCTCGTCGATCAGGGTCGCGACGATGCCCTTCTCGGCCAGGGTGCTGATCCGCGCGCCGCGCCCGACCGAGGGCCACAGCGGGGTTTCGTAGGTGGCGAGGGGAACGTCGACGGCATCGTCGACGACATTTCCGGTAATGCGCACAGGCCCCACCCATTGCAGCGGCACCGCCGCGTACGACATGTCATTCATGGGTGACTCCTTCTCGATTTTCGGATTCACGCCACCAGGGGCTCCGGTGGGCAAGTGCTGCGGCATCGATACCGCGAAGCAGGCAAAAGCTCGCGACATCGCCGGTGATGAGCAGGTCGGCGCCGACCAGATCCGCAGGGGTGCGGGCGCCGAGCACGGTGAGGATGGTCCGGAGTTGGTCGAGCCAGGTCCCGATCTTGTCCACCAGGGCGGCGGTGTCCTGGCTCACCAGGGTTTCCAGGAACGCGCCGGCGACACCGGTCGCGTCGGCGCCCAGCGCGAGTGCGCGCGCGATGTCCAGTGGTGAGCGGATGCCGCCGGAGGCGGCGATATCGATGCCGGGGATCCCCGAACAGTCGAGCAGGCAGTTCGGGGTGGACTGGCCCCAGCTCTCGATGAACCCGAAGTCGCCGCCTGCCCGCCGATCGTTCTCGATACGAGCGAAATTGGTACCGCCGCGTCCACCCACGTCGGCCACCGAGACGCCCGCGTCCCGCAACCAGGTGACGGTTTGCCTGCTCAGTCCGAACCCGACTTCTTTGACGAAGACGGGGACGGCGGTAGCTGCGACGATTTCCTCGATCCGGCGCGGCCATGCCCCGAAGGAACGATCGCCCTCGGGCATGACCACTTCCTGCACGGCATTGAGGTGGATCTGCAGTGCGTCGGCCTCGAGGAGGTCGATGGCGCTGCGCACCTGATCGACGGTCGCGTTCGCGTTGACATTGGCCATCACGAATCCGTGCGGATTCTCCTGCCGCAGCACGCGATAGGTGCCCGCGACCGACGGATCACGGAAGTAGGCGCTCATCGATCCGGAGGCGATGGGGATGCCGGTCTCGCGGGCGGCGATGGCGAGTTGGCGGTTGATCTCGCCGGTCTTGGCGCTGCCACCGGTCATCGCGTTGACGAACAGTGGTGTGTCCCATTGCTTTCCGGCGACATTCACCGCGAGGGAGACCTCGCCTGCGTCGATGCCCGCGAGGGCGTGATGAACGAAAGTGACGGAGTCGAAGTCACTGCTACCGGTGGCCTGGCGTTGGTGATTCACCGCGTGGCGGACGTGGTCGTCCTTGCGATCGGCGATCATCGGTGGCCCCCTTCGACTGGGTGGGTCCGCAGGGGCAGCGGGCGGATTCCCGCGCTGATCCAGCGGCCGGTGAGTTCGGCGATCGCGGCGGGACGGGTGCGTTCGATGAGCGCGATCCCGCAGTCACCACCACCGGCGCCCGACGGCTTGGCCGCAGCGCCGACCGCGGCGCCCGCGTCGCACAGCGCGTGCAGACGCGGCGTCATGATGCCGAGACCGGACATCGCATCGAGATCGACGAGTAGTGCTCGCGCGCTGTCGATTTCGACTCGCATGGCCTGGGAGTTGTCGGCCTCGATGGCGGCGACGAGCCGTTCGACGCAGTCGTTGCTGTGCGCCAGGAAGGTGGTGCGGTCACCGTCGAGTCCGGCGACCAGTGCCGGCGTGGAGGCCGGGTTCCCGGTCCAGCCGACCTGCACGGTGAGCTCGGTCGGGGTGGGCAGCGGACGGACCGACAGGCCCGGCCACGGTGAACGCAGGGTTGCCTCGACGCCGTCGCGGGCGAGCGAGGCAGCCACCTGCGCGCGGTCCGGGGAACGGTAGGCGAGCCAGCCGCCCCAGGTACTCACGGCGACATCGCCGCCCGAGGCGCGCGGGTTGACCGCGATCGTGGCGAGCATGGCCAGCCGGTACCGGTCCATGGGATCGAGCCCGAGGGCGAAGTACTGCCCGAGGGCGGCGACGGTCGCCACCGTGACGGCCGCGCTGGACCCCAAGCCGAACTTGCGGCCGTCGGCGTCACCGAGGTCGGCGGTGACGCTCAGACGGAAGGCGGACAGGGGGATCGCCCGTTCCAGGAGCAGCCGGTGAACCACCGAAACTGCCGCGAATACGTAGGAAAAGGCCGCTGGCACAACAGCATCGGAGGTGGGCGAC
This sequence comes from Nocardia sp. NPDC058480, assembly GCF_042720495.1. NCBI lineage: Bacteria > Bacillati > Actinomycetota > Actinomycetes > Mycobacteriales > Nocardiaceae > Nocardia > Nocardia sp. NPDC058480. Next base: position 85,317 of record NZ_JBHXMN010000016.1, read on the forward strand.
AATTCGTCACCGTGACGCTCGCAGGACAATGTGATGCCGCCGTCCAGATCCGAATACAGGATGACGTCCTCGCCCGGATCCGCCGCTGTCACCGTGGCGGTCGCGTAGCGGTCGACCGCGGTGAGCACCGCGAGGTGTCCCGGCTCCACTACGGCGTACTCACCGGCGATGAAGAGCTTGCCCGGGGCGCGACAACTGATCATCGATCGCCACCCGCCGCAGGAGCCGCCGTCGCTGCGGCGGGCGTCGTCAGGGACACGCCGGGACCGATGTGCGCGGTTCTGGTGGTGACGAAGTCGCCGAGGCCGTCGAGTACGGCGTTGACCTGCGGTGCGTCGGCGCGGGTGCACAGCACTTTGACATTCGGGCCTGCATCGATCGTGGCGTACGCCATGATCCCGTCGGCCCGCAGCGCGAGTACCGCGTCGAGGATGGCGATCGAATGCGGTGACAGGTACCGGATTCCGGGGCGCGCGGTGAGCATGGTGGCGTGCATGCCGAGGGCATTGCGCTCGGCGATCTCCCCGATCGCGGGCAGGTCTTGCCGCGCCACGGCTTTGCGCATCTCCGCGAGATCGAGCACCGATGATTCCGCCCACGGACGATAGAACGGTGACGTGGCGGTGGTCTGGCGCATGGCGACACGGCTCGAGACTGCCTTCGCGCCCTGGTTCACCACGGCGACTACCAGGGCGGGGTCCAGTTCGTCGCCGCCGATCGGCTCCGCGTACGAACTCAGGTCCCCCGCTTCACCTTCCCCGTCACCGGCATGCCAGACGACGAATCCACCGAAGATGGAGCGCGAGGCGGAGCCGGAGCCGCGCCGGGCCAGCCGCGACAACGCGCGAGGGTCGACGTCGAGCGCATAGGCGGCCGCGGCAGCCGCGGCCAGGGCAGCGAAGCCGCTCGCCGAGGAGGCCAGACCGGCGCCGGTCGGCCCGGCATTGGACGTCACCACCATCGCCCGGTCGCCGCGACCTGCCTTGGCGCGCACCAGATCCAGGAACGTTTCGATGCGGGCGCGGGCGGCACCGGTCGCCGCGACACCGTTGAACTCCACGACATCGGCCGGTCCCTCGATCAGCCGCACCGACGTGGTGGTCGGGAAGATATCGAGGGTCATCGACAGACTGCCCGTGACGGGCAGGAACAGTTCTTCGTCCCGCTTACCCCAGTACTTCACCAGGGCGATGTTCGGATACGCGACCGCGACCGCCCCGGCGGTCGGCCCGGTCACGGCGCCACGTTCGGTGGCCGCGGGTGATGCGGGAGTGAAAGTCATTGGTTGGCACCGTATTCCGATGTCGAGACGGATAGGGACTGCGCGCCCGAACGCAAGCTGCGGGTGGGGACCGTCCAGGTCTGTACCGCACCGGCGCGGCGCAATGCGGCGCTCACCGTACGCGCGTCGCCGGTTTCGGTGAGCGCGAGGACGCAGCCGCCGAGGCCGGCGCCGGTGAGCTTGGCGCCGTAGGCGCCCGCGTCCAGCGCCGTGGCGACCAGGGTGTCGATGTGGGGGGTGCTCACGCCGAGCTCGGTCAGCAAGCTCTGGAAGTCGAGCATCGCCCGGCCCAGCGAGGCCGCGTGCCCGGCCGAGAGATCCGCCGCGGCACCGCTGATCAGCTCACCCGCCCTGGCCAGTAGCGCCCGCGCGGACCGCGGATCACGCTCGAGGGTGCGGCGCACCCCGGCGACCGCGTGTTGCGTGGACCCGGGCACCCCGGTATCGGCGATCACCAAGGCGGCGTCGACACCGATATCCAGTGCGGTGGCGGTTCCTTCGTGGAACAGGACCGGGCCGTCGGCGAGCACCGCGCTCGCATCGATACCGCTGGCCCTGCCGTGGGCGACCTGTTCACCGCACTGCACGAGTTCGTAGAGCGTGGCGGGATCGACGGTCCGGCCGTGCAGATCGGCGGCCGCGCGCACCGCCGCACCCGCGCAGGCCGCACTCGATCCGAGCCCACGAGCGAGCGGAATATCGCACTCCACCACCACATCGGCGATATGCCCGGTCAGTCCCCAGCGCCGCAACGCCTCCTCGACCGCGACGCGCGGCCCGGACAACGTGTGCTCCGCGGCATTCGGGTTGCCCGCGACGAACCCGAACTGTCCTTCGGGAACATCGATGACCGCACCCGGCGTACCGGGACGCGCGATCGCCCGCACCGACAAGGTCGGCAGCGGGAAAGCGATGGCGGGCGTCCCGTGTACCACGGTGTGCTCACCCAGCAGGATCGCCTTGGCGTGGGCCCGACCCACGCCACGGACCGGGCCGGTCGCTGCGGAGCTGTGTTCAGTGCGTTCTCGAACGGGACTGTTCACGACGATTCCTCTCCAGACTCGGCCCGGCCGTACCGGTTACCGAGTCGATCGACCGAAAATGGCCCGCACGGACGGGAAGAACGCGGGCACCTGCGCAGCATAGGCGCGATAGGACGCACCGAACCGAGCGATGAGATCGCGCTCCTCCAGGTAGGTTCCGAGCAGGATGTACCCGGTCAGCCCGAGCGCCCACACCACATGCCCGACGGTGAACTCGCTCGCGAACCAGAACGACACCAGCAGGCCGGTCATCAACGGATGACGAACCAGCTTGTAGACGCCGTTGACCTGCAGACGGTCGACCGTCGCGTCCGGTACCTGGATCACGTACTGGCGGTAGGCCTGACTGATGCCGAGCAGGTGGAAGTGGTTCAGCAGCAAGGTAGCCGCGTAGACCAGCACGAAGCCGATCCAGAACCCGGTGTCGAGTATCACTCCGAGCGCACCGTCGGCCGACCACAGCACGTGCGGCACCGGCTGCCACGCCAGCATGATCACCCACATCACCAGGCACACGCCGATGATGTAGACGGTCCGCTCGAGTGCCTCGGGCACCCAGCGGGTGATGAATGCCTTGAACGAGGGCCGGGCCATCCCCGAGTGCTGCAGCGCGAACAGCGCGAGCAGCACGAGGTCGATCGCGATCGCGGGGACCGCGGACAGGTGCGGTCCCTTGTCGACGGTCTTGGGCAACCACCAGCCGCCCGCGAACAGCAGCATCAGCGGCACCGTGATGCCCGCGAAACCGTAGACGGCGAAGGAGAACAGGAACGGGACGAGCCGCGAGGGGGTTTTCACCACACCCCGAACCTGCTGGGGTGTCATCAGATCCATGCGAACCACGGCAGGAAACGCGAACGAACGGTGCCCGCTGCCAAACGCGTCTCCAGACGCGCCTTCCACTTGTTGCCGTAACCCTCGTTGAGGAAGCCGCCGGGCACGACCAGCCGCCAACCCGACTGCGCCACCATCCAATACGGCACGATGACGCCGGGGTTCACGTCGCGCATGTAGTCGAGCTTGTCGGGGATCTGGCTCCAGTGGATGCCGGGGTAGCGGTGGTGCACGCTGTGGTAGCCCTGGTTGAAGATCAAGAAGTTGAGGATGTTGCCCGCGTTGTTCAGCGAGGTACTCGGCTCATCGGTGAACCCGCGTGCGGGGGCGTGGCTCAGCCAGGCGAAGTAGCCGGCGTTGACCTGGGTGATCAGGAACGGGACCCAGTAGAAGAGCACGAACTTCTCGAAGCCGGCGACGTACCAGACCGAGCCGATCACGACCGCGTACACGGCCAGGTCGAAGATGAACTGGTGGCGCGTCTTGCGGCGGCGCGGCGCCGGGTTCGCGGCGAAAACCGTGCGCACCGTGTGGATCTTGACGACCATGCCGTAGCGGACCCAGTACCAGAGGGCACCGATGCCCTTGTCCATGCCGGTGGTCGCGGTGACGTCACCCGGGCCGTCGTTGAACCGGTGATGGTTGAGGACGTGCACCTCGCGCATCTCGGCCGCGGTCAGGTTGCCGGGCAGGCAGCACAGGATGTCGACGACACGGTTGGGCAGCTTGGACACGAACAGCGGGCGATGGGTGTGCATGTGCATCACGCCGATGGTCAGCGAGAGGTTGAGCAGCGAGAGCACGATGATCAGCGGCACCGCGAGGTACCAGGTCGAGGTGCCCGGCACGAACAGCGCGGCCGAGGTCATGCCGATCCACAACACGATGTGGAGCAGCGGGCCGACATTGGATGCGTGCTCGAGTTTGAACACGCGCCGACTGAACGGCGGTTTCTCTGTGGGCGCGACGGGCGTTCCGGTGCTCATGGGAGAGCTCCTTCGCTAGTAGTGACGATCATCGAGGAGGTGTTCCCCGACTACTGGTGGCTGCTGTTGTCGAGAGCGGCGAGCTGCAGCCGTGTGGCCAAGGCCCGGATCGCGTCGGGTTCGTGGCTCGGCACCCGTTCCATGGCACCGAAGGCCAGGTGATCGGCGATCATCATGGTGCGGATCGCCGAATCGGAGAGTTCGCCGGTCAAGCGGCCTTCGGGCAGCGTGTGCACCAGCGCGAAGGTGGTGTCGACGATCAGCGGCATCAGCGAGGTCTCCGTCGAGGCGAGATCGCCCGCAGCGAGCACCTGCGACGCCGAGGCCGAGCCGGTGGTGAAATCCGGTGAGGCGTCGAGCATTTGATGGATCGCGGCATCGCCACTACGGCGCACACGCTCGAGCATCTTGGTCCAGTAGGCCGGCGAGGCGGCGGCCAGCGTGGCCGCGGCGACCGGGCGCCGGAAGGGCGCGGGCGCGTCGACGGCACCACACAGGAACGCCGAGGTCGTGATCGTCATGTACGCCATCGCCGCCCGCGCGCCCAGGCTCGGCGTGCCGGGGCCGAGTTTGGCCAGCAGCGCGAAGCCGCCGAGCGCGGGGGTGAGCTGGCGCAGCATCACCATGCGCGTGAGTTCCTCACGGTCGGCGGCGCCGTAGATCGCGAGTTCGTTGTCGCGCAGGTCGTTGGCCGATTGGGCGATCACGGCGACACAGGCGGTCAGTTCGCGCAGATCCGCTTCGGGCAGAACATCTTCGGCGACCAGGGCGCACGCGTAGTGGGTGATCCGGCCGAGCACGCCCTCGCTGTAGGCGACGCGGGTCAGTGGCGCGTCGATATTGCGGGCCATGACCCGGCCGACATCGGTGAGCACGTGGCCGACGCGCTCGCGGCCCTGTGCGGACAACGCCGTGAGCAGTGCCCTGATGTCGGCGATGCGCTCGGCGAGCACCCGGTCGACCGCTTCGCTGTCGCGGATCTTGCCCTCGAGCGCGGGCAGCGGCGGCGGGAGGGTGTCGCTGGTGCCGTTGAGGTAGTCCACTGCCGCCAGCACCGCACTGCTCGCTACCGCGCGATCACTGAGATCTTCGAATGCGTCGAGCACGCGACAGGCGAGCAACGCGGCCGTGGCTTCGGCGCGCAAGGTCGCGGGCAGCAGGCCGACGGCGATACCCAGGTTGCGGCCCGCGGGGATCAGGGCGAGCGCGGCCAGTTCCCGCGGCGAGCGCGCGGCCCGCAGCGCGGCCAGATCCGGTGCGCGGCGCAGGTTGCGCAGTCCGCGGATCAGGAGGGGAAGTCGTGCTGTGCTCATCGGGATATCACCTGCTGGAGGAGTTCGCGCAGGTCGTCGCGCGCGAGGGAAGGTGGGAAGACATCCAGGGCGCGGGTGGCCTTCTCGGTGGCGTCCATCGCGACCAGGCGGGCGGCTTTGGTCGCGCCGCTGTCGACCAGGTCTGCTTGCAGTGTCGCGCTGGAAATCTCCGCGTCGAGCCACATTTCACGGGCGCCGGGGCGCGCACCGAGCCATTCGATGACCGGCCAGGTCGGCACACGGCGTTCGAGGTCACCGCCCGCGTCCTTGCCGAGGCCGGGGCCGCCTTCGATGTCGCGCACGTCGTCCATGATCTGGAAGGCGAGCGCGAGCTGGTCGGCGTACTCCATCAGGGCGTAGAGCCGATCGAGATCGACGCCGCCCGCGGTGCCGCCGTAGGCACACGACAGGCGGAACAGGGTGCCGGTCTTGGCCCCGGCCACGAGTTCGTAGTGGCGGCGCAGCGCCACCTCGTCGATCGAGGGTGGCAGTGTCTCGATGAGCTGACCGTAGGACAGGTCGGAGAGCCGATCCGCGTAGGTGATGCCGGGTGCCTCACCGACCCGCGCGAAGATCTCGGGATTGTCGGTCAGCACCCGGGCGACCACCTGCATCGAGGCGCCTGCCAGGTGAAACCCGGCGCGGGCGCTGGTGCGCACGCCGAACGCGGCGGGCACCGACGGTGCGTCGCGGCGTAGCAGTGAGCCGTCACAGATGTCGTCGTGGACCAGCGATGATTCGTGCAGCATCTCCATCGCACAGGCCAGGTCGACGGCGTCGGGCAGCGGGACCGCGGTGTCGGCGGCATCGGGGAGCAGGCCGGCGCAGGCCAGGACGAGCCGTGCCCGCACGCGTTTGCCGGGAGCGGCCAGGATGTGGGTGTAGATCGCGTCGAAGTCTTCACCGGTGATGAGCAGTTCCCGCAGCCGTTCGGTGACCAGCGCCAGTTGTTCGACCGGTCCGGCCGGTCTGGGCATGACCACCACTCGGTCGCCCGAGTGCTGGTCACCCGAGTGCTGTGCTGCGGGTAGCGCGGGATTATCCATAGCGCTGAGCTCCTTTGGTGTGGTCACGATGCGGAGAGGGTCACCGGCGACGGCCGGACACGGGTTGACGGAGATTCCGGCGGGGCAGTCGTAGGGAGTCACCTCTCGCAGCCGACGGGGTCGAGCGTCCCGTTCGCTGGCTACCGACGGGTAGTTTTCTGTAGGAAGCTCGAGATGTCAAGCATTCCAACATGTTCCAAGTTTTGGTCGCGCAATTGTGCTGTATCACAACGGTTTACGGAGTTTGTGAGCGGGGAACACAGTGGCTGCGGACAGGATTCCGATTCCATTGCGCGGCGTAATCACCTGCACCACAACGGCTTCCGCGTCATCGCGGGACATCTGGGCATGAACTCATAGATCGCCGGGAAACGACCTCAGGGTCGTCCGACGATGCGCGGGGTCGACAGGCACGCGGTCGCGCAGCGACCACACCACGTCAATGTTGTTGGCACACACGGGATCAGGACCAGAGTGACATGGTCTGCCAGATCGCCAACAGCTTCGGTGACGGTGCAGCTCCGTCAGAACCATACAATCCGGAGCGCCTTCTCGCGAGCCGAGGCGCGATCGGGAACCGACCCGGAGGTCCCACGACGATCCGATATCGCGTTCGGTCTGGCGTTCAAATATGTTGCAGCACTGTTAGTTTCGCTAGCAACACATCGCGGCACAGCAGTGCGAAGTGAAAAGGTGCGAAATCGCGGCAGTCCGTCGTCGACCGCGCATAGAATCGGGCATCCCCCCGCTCGCGCCGCGCTGACCGGAGGGGTCAGCGGGCGGCGGTGCTGCCGAGGCTGCCGAGGACCAGTAGGTCCGGGGTCGGGTGGTCGACGAGTGGAGCCGAGGAACGGGTCGGCGGGTGCATGATCGTGCAGCGGCGGGCTAGCAAGGTGCCGCAGGCGTGGATGGTGGTGGTGATCAAGTCTTCGGCCAGTGGGAGGTCGTCTTCGCGGTAGGCGTACACCGAGAAGCGCACCGTGCGTTGGTCGTTGAGCGGGTCGGCCTGCTGGACCGCGTCGGCCGGGCAGCTCGACAGGAGCATGACGGCGGCGGCCAGGTCGGCGCAGGGATCTCCGCCGACCAGCGAACCCGAGGCGAAGGCAGCGAAAAGCGTGCGCAGGCAGGGCTGCTCGGGCCGCTGCTGGGAGTCCTGGATCTGCGACCAGCGGCGCAACGCCGGGTGATCGGCGATATCACGTCTGCCCTGCCAGCGCCGACGCGCGCAGTCGAGCAAGCGGGCGGCGGTCGAGTCCCACAGGTGGGGCGACTCGATCCGGGCGACGATCCGCAGGCGGCGGCATTCGTCGGCAGCGGTGGCCGCGGGCGGTTCGATGAGCGGCGCCGCCGGGTGTCGGTGCGTCTGCATTGGTCGACCTCCTACCGCAAGCGAGAAGAACCGAACGGGTGCTGCGTGGTGGCGCAGCCGCGCCGCCATGCCAGGCGGAATGCCCACGCCGAGGCGAGCACCGACATCACGACGCAGGCCGCGATCGCCCCGAAAACCACCCCGCCGGACCACCCGACACCGTTATTTCGCGCGATCAACGCCAACGCGAAGATCGGCCCCGCCGTGATGAACACGGGGATCAGCAAGATCAACCCGAGAGTCACCAGACTCGCCGGAGCCATCGCCGGTTTCGCTGCGGAGAAACTACGTCGGGAGATCATGGTGTGCGGCCCCGACGGCTGCGTGACTGTAGCCATTTCCGCCCTCTCCGTTACCTGAATGGAACCCAGCGAAACTCTCGAGCCCCAAACGTACAGCCCCGATCCGGCATAGCGCGTACTTCGTCACGAAACAGTGATAACCCGAAACTGAACTCGATCCACCTATCAGACGTATACCCAGTTCAGACACTATTTTTTGGGTAGCTATGAATTTGCTATGCCTGGATTCCATTTAGATCGGATAACAATTTCAGGGGTCGGCCGCACTCGCCTATCGTTCTCATTGTGCGGGTCACAGGCCATCGTGAATGAACTCGACAACGGCTGACGTTTCGGCGAGATCATTGCCGCCGACAAGTAGCCGGTAATGCAACGGCGCACGGATCAGTTCGACTATCTCCCTGATCGGATTGCCATCGCGCAATTGTCCCGCGGCTACGGCGATTTCGAGTCGACGGCGCACTGTTGCTGCGAGCCACCGACACTCGACGCGAAATCAGCTCGGTTCGCTACCGAAGCTGCCCTCCAAACGATTTCGCGAACCGGGATGCACGAGCCGTGCCACGCTGACCAGCCCACCCGACGACCAGGTGCGGCGCCGGATCAGCAGGCACGGCTCGTCGGCGTCGATGCCGAGCAGCGCGCACTCCTCGCGAGCCGCCCGCACCGCCTCGACGACATGCTCGCCGCGCAGCAGCGGCGCGACCTCGCTGAGGTAGCTGTTCGGGGTGACGGCGGTGAAGTCCTGGGTCAGGTAGTCGGGTGCCTGCGCCGGATTGACGTAGCGGTCCTCGAGCTGGATCGGCACACCGTCCTCGAAGTGCACCAGCAGGGAGTGGAATACCTTGCCGCCCATCGCACTGGCGAGTTCCTCCTCGCCCGGCACCTCCGAGCGCACGAACACCACTTCGGTGCGATGCCGGTGTCCGCGCCCGGTGATCTCGTCGGCGATATTGCGGACCTCGAACAGCGGCGAGGTGGCCTTGCTCGCCGCGACGAACGTGCCGACGCCCATCACCCGGGTGAGCGCACCGTCGGCGGTGAGGTCACGCAGTGCGCGATTGATCGTCATCCGGGACAGGCCGAGGGCGGCGACGAACTGGTTCTCCGACGGGATCTGCTCCCCCGCGTTCCACCGTCGCGACTTGATCTGCGCCATGATCAGCTGCTTCACCCGCTCATACGCCGCGAATTCGTTGCCGAGCTCGCCGTACAACGCGGCGAGCTCCGCATCGATTACCTCGATCGCCACCACCGAATATCTCCTTGCCTCGCCCAGCGAATACGTCGCGCCCGAATCTCGGTATCGCTTGTATATACAGGACTATACTGGCTGCATGAACGACGTGACACAGCCTGTCTCCGGCCCACGTCCCGTGTCCGCTCCACGCGGCACCGAGCTGCGGACTCTCGGCTGGCAGCAGGAGGGCGCGCTGCGGATGCTGATGAACAACCTCGACCCCGAGGTCGCCGAACGCCCCGATGACCTGGTCGTCTACGGCGGCACCGGGCGGGCGGTGCGCAGTTGGGCAGCGTTCGACGCGATCGTGCGAACGCTGCGGACCCTCGCCGCGGATGAGACCTTGCTGGTGCAGTCGGGCAAGCCGGTCGGAGTGTTCCGCACCAACGAGTGGGCACCGCGAGTGCTGCTGGCGAATTCGAATCTCGTCGGCGACTGGGCCAATTGGGAAGAGTTCCGCAAGCTGGAGCAGCTGGGGCTGATGATGTACGGGCAGATGACGGCCGGGTCGTGGATCTACATCGGCAGCCAGGGCATCCTGCAGGGCACCTATGAGACCTTCGGCGCGGTGGCGCGCAAGCGGTTCGGTGGTTCCCTCGCCGGCACGATCACGCTCACGGCGGGCGTCGGCGGGATGGGCGGTGCGCAGCCACTCGCGGTGACGATGAACAACGGTGTCGCATTGTGCGTGGACTGCGATCCCGCGCGGATCGATCGGCGGATCGCTCACGGCTACCTCGACACGAAGGCCGAAACCTTGCGGGAGGCACTGGATCTCGCCATCACCGCGCGGGACGAGCGCAAGCCGCTCTCGGTCGGCCTGGTCGGCAATGCCGCCGAGGTGTTCCCCGAGCTGCTGGCCATGGGCGCGCCGATGGATATCGTCACCGACCAGACCTCCGCCCATGATCCGTTGTGCTACTTGCCGATCGGGGTCGCACTCGAAGACTGGCACACCCTCGCCGAGAAGGACCCGGCCTGGTTCACCACCGAGGCGCAGGCGTCGATGGCCGCCCATGTCGCGGCGATGGTCGGATTCATGGACGCCGGGGCCGAGGTGTTCGACTACGGGAACTCGATTCGCGACGAGGCCCGAAAGGGCGGCTACGACCGGGCTTTCGCGTTTCCCGGTTTCGTTCCCGCCTACATCCGCCCGCTCTTCGAAGAGGGCCTCGGTCCGTTCCGCTGGGCCGCGCTCTCGGGCGACCCGGCCGATATCGCCGCCACCGACCGCGCGATCCTGGAACTGTTCCCCGGCAACGAGCACCTGCGCCGCTGGATCACCCTGGCGGGCGAGAAGGTGAAGTTCGAGGGTCTGCCGGCCCGGATCTGCTGGCTCGGCTACGGCGAACGCCACCGCGCCGGCCTGAAATTCAACGAGATGGTGGCCTCGGGCGAGCTGTGCGCTCCCCTGGCCATCGGCCGCGACCACCTCGACGCAGGCTCGGTGGCCTCCCCCTACCGCGAAACCGAGTCAATGGCCGACGGTTCCGACGCGGTCGCGGACTGGCCCCTGCTCAACGCACTGCTCAACACCGCGTCCGGGGCGAGCTGGGTGTCGATCCATCACGGTGGCGGGGTCGGGATGGGACGTTCGATCCACGCGGGTCAGGTGTGTATCGCCGACGGCACCGAGCTGGCCGCCCAGAAGCTGGAGCGTGTACTGACCAACGACCCGGGCACCGGTGTGATGCGCCACGTCGACGCGGGTTACGAACACGCGGCCGAGGTGGCGCGCGAGCGTGGGGTGCGCATTCCGATGCGAGAAGGCTGACCGGCCCGGAAATGACGAGAGCCCCGGCATAGCCGGGGCTCTTTCCACTTTCAATATATAGCGCATGTGGGGACTTGCGGCAAGGCCCCGTTGGTGCTGCACAATCATCCGGTCGTAGCGGAAAAGTACAGTTAGGGGCCTATGTCAGCGCACGGGTACGAAGAGGAACGCCGGTCCGAGCAAGGCTATGTCGCCGGGTTGTACGCGCGGCTCGATGCCGAGCGGGCACGGGTGAAGGGCCGCTACGGCGCGGCCCTGCGCTCCAAGGGCGACTCCCCGATGGAGCGCGACAACGAGGTGCGGGCGCTGGGCAAAGAGGTACAGCGCCTCGACGTGGCCGACAACGGACTGTGTTTCGGCCGGCTCGACGCGGCGTCGGGCGAGCGGTCCTATATCGGCCGGATCGGGTTGTTCGACGAGTCGAACGACTTGGAACAGCTGCTCCTGGACTGGCGGGCACCCGCGGCGCGCGCGTTCTATGTCGCCACCGCGGCCAACCCGGAGGGCATGCGCAGGCGTCGCCAGTTCCATACCCGGGGACGTCAGGTGGTCGATTTCACCGACGAGGTGCTCGGCCGCCCGGACGGCAGCGAAGGTGGGACCGACGCCGCGCTGCTCGCCGCGGTCGACGCGCCACGCGGGGACGGGATGCGTGACATCGTCGCGACGATCCAGGCCGAACAGGACGAGATCATCCGTCTGGAGCACCCCGGCGTGACCGTGATCGAGGGCGGTCCGGGCACCGGGAAGACCGTGGTGGCGCTGCACCGCGTCGCGTACCTGCTCTACACCCAGCGCAGGCGGATGGAGCGGCAGGGCGTGCTCGTGGTCGGCCCCAACCCGGCCTTCCTCGATCACATCGCCCATGTGCTGCCCTCGCTCGGCGAGACCAATGTCGTGTTCGCCACCACCGCCGATCTCGTCCCCGGGCTGCACGCGACCGCGGAGGACGCCCCCGCGGCAGCCCGGCTCAAGGGCTCGCTGCGGATCCTGGATGTCCTGGCAGCGACGATCGCGGATCGACAGCGACTGCCCGAGGAGCCCCTGGCGATCGCGCTGACCGACGTGACGGTACGGATCGACGCCGCGACCGCGGAGTGGGCCAGGCAGGAGGCGCGGGAGAGCGGCCGGCCGCACAACGAGGCACGCGCGGTGTTCGCCGAGATCATCACCTATGTCCTCACCGAACGCGCGATCGCCCGGATCGGTGAGGGCTGGCTGACTCGTGACGACACCGAGGCGTGGGAACAACTGCGCGCCGACCTGGTCGGCGAGCTCGCCGGCAATGCCGAGTTCACCGCGGCGCTGGATCAGTGCTGGCCGATTCTGCAGCCGGAAACCCTGCTGTCCCAGCTGTATTCGTCCCACGATCGGCTGCGGGCGGCGGGCGCGGACGAGGCGCTGTGGCGGGCCGACGGTGGTGCGTGGACGGTGTCGGACGTGCCGCTGCTCGATGAACTGGCCGACCTGCTCGGCCGCGACAAGGCCGCCGACGACTCCGCCGAGCGAGAACGCAAGGCCGAGGCCGAGTACGCGGCGGGTGTGCTCGACACCCTGATCAGCCGCGAAGACCTGATGGACGACGAGGACCATCTGCTGGCCCAGGACATGCTCTACGGCGAAGACCTGGCCGAACGCTTCCTCGAGCGCGACACCCGCGAACTCGCCGAACGTGCTGCGGCGGACCGCGATTGGACCTACGGGCACGTGGTGGTCGACGAAGCCCAGGAACTGTCGGAGCTGGACTGGCGGGTGCTGATGCGCCGCTGCCCGAGCCGCTCGTTCACCATCGTGGGCGATCTCGCGCAGCGGCGGTCCGCGGCGGGCGCGACCTCATGGGCCACGATGATGGAGCCCTACGTCCCCGGCCGCTGGATCTACCGTTCCCTCACGGTGAACTACCGCACCCCCGCGGAGATCATGGCCGTGGCCGCCGACGTGCTCGCCGAGTTCGCGCCGGATGTGCGGCCCCCGGATTCGGTCCGCTCCTGCGGTGTCGCACCCTGGTCCCGTCTGCTCACTGCCGACGAACTGCCCGCTGCGATCGAGGAATTCGTCCGGGACGAGGCGGGCCGCGAGGGGACGAGCATTGTGATCGGTCCGCCGGGCGTGCCGGGCACGGTGCCCGCGTCGGAGACCAAGGGCCTCGAGTTCGACGCGGTACTCGTCGTGGATCCGCAGCGAATTCTCGCCGATGGACCTCGCGGCGCCGCCGAACTCTACGTCGCGCTGACCCGCGCCACCCAACGTCTCGGCGTCCTGCATCAGAGCCCGTTGCCGGAGTCGCTGCGCGGACTCACCGCGGTCCAACCGGCAGAACAGCTGCACGCGTAGCGATCTCACGTCCGCGCTGCTGGTCGCCGCGCGGCGATCGGCGCGATGCGCATCGGCCCGCACGGGGTCAGCACGCTCCGGCAATCAGCCGAGGGGACCGGTCACGGCCTCAGCGGCGGCCAGCAGCGCACCGGAGCCGGCCAACCGCACCGCCGCTTCGATCTCGGGGGCAAGGTAGCGATCCGGGCCGGGGCCAGGCACCTCGGCGCGCAGCGTCGCGAGCACGGCCGCGGTGGCGGGTGCCGGGACGAGCGGTGCGCGCAGGTCGAGGCCGCGGGCCGCGGTGAGGGCTTCGATGGCCAGGACTCGGGTGAGGCCGTCGAGGGCTCGGCGGAGTTTGCGGGCGGCGGACCAGCCCATCGAGACGTGGTCTTCCTGCATGGCCGAGGACGGGATCGAATCGACCGAGGCAGGCGCGGCCAGCCGTGTGAGGTCGGAGACGATGGCGGCCTGGGTGTACTGGGCGATCATGTGGCCGCTGTCGACACCGGGATCGTCGGCCAGGAACGGGGGCAGGCCGTGGTTGCGGGCCTTGTCGAGGAAGCGATCGGTGCGGCGTTCGCTCATCGAGGCGACGTCGGCGATCACGATGGCGAGGAAGTCCAGGACATAGGCGACGGGGGCGCCGTGGAAGTTGCCGTTGGATTCGACGCGGCCGTCGAGGGTGACGACGGGATTGTCGACGGCACTGGCCAATTCGTAGGCGGCGACGCGTTCGGCGTGGTCGAGGGTGTCGCGGGCCGCGCCGGCGACCTGGGGTGCGCAGCGCAACGAGTAGGCGTCTTGCACGACAGCGCAGTCCGGGGTGGCGTGACTGGCGACGATCGGCGAATCAGCCAGCAGGCGCACCATATTGGCGGCCGCGATCGCCTGGCCCGGTTGCGGGCGCAACGCCTGCAGGTCGGCGGCGAAGACCTTGTCGGTGCCGAGCAGACCCTCCACGCTCATCGACGCGGTCACATCGGCCAGCCGCAGCAGGGCGCGCAGGTCGTGGCAGGCCAGCACCAGCATGCCGAGCATGCCGTCGGTGCCGTTGATCAGCGCGAGGCCTTCCTTCTCCGCGAGTTCGACGGGGGCGATCCCGGCGACGGCCATGGCTGCGGCGGCAGGCCCGAGGACACCGTTCGCATCCCGCACGGTGCCCTCCCCGATCGCGGCCAGCGCGACATGCGCCAGCGGCGCGAGATCCCCGGAGCAGCCGAGACTGCCGTACTCGTAGACCACCGGAGTGATGCCCGCCGACAGCATCGCGGCATAGGTCTGCGCGACCACCGGGCGCACGCCGGTCCGGCCGGTGGCCAGCGTAGACAGGCGCAGCACCATCAACGCGCGCACCACCTCCCGCTCCACCTCGGCACCCGAACCGGCCGCATGCGAACGGATCAGACTGCGCTGCAATTGCTTACGCGACTCCTGCGGAATATGCCGGACGGCGAGCGCACCGAACCCGGTCGACACGCCATACACCGGGTTCGGATCCGCGGCCAGCGCCTCGATCAGCGCACGACTCGCCGCGATGGCGGCAACAGCCTCATCCGAGACCACCACCTCGGCACCATCCCTGGCCACCCGCACCACGTCCGGTGGCGATACCGGACCCGTGCCGACGACGACCGGTACGGACCGATCCGAGTCGATGCTCACGATGCTTCTCCCTTCACTGCCGCCGCTTGACGTTCTTGTCTATACAGGTCTATACCTATCCTACGTGACCTGGCGCACATTCGCCCGGCCGCGCTCCACGGCGTCACCGCAGAAAGAGGCCGTAATGACACGCACCGGCACATCCGAGGACCGATCGCGCGACGCACCAGCAATCCGCCCGTGCACATGATCTACCCCGCGCGCACCGCCATGCTCGATACCCGCAGCTAGGAGGACTCACCCGTGCCAACCACCGTGCTGAGCGATATCGGCACCCTCGTCACCAACGACCCGGCGCTGGGCGACGGCCCGCTGGGGATCCGGCGCGAGGCCGCGCTCGTCATCGACGACGGGCGGGTGGCGTGGGTCGGTGACAGTGCCGACGCACCCGCCGCCGACACCGGATTCGATCTCGCCGGACGCGCGGTGCTGCCGGGATTCGTCGAATCGCATTCGCACCTGGTTTTCGCGGGTGATCGCGCCGAGGAGTTCGCGGCCCGGATGGCGGGTCGCCCCTACGCGGCGGGTGGCATCCGCACCACCATCGAGGCGACCCGGGCCGCCAGCGACGAGCAGCTCGCGGCGACCGTGCGCGGGCTGCTGGACGAGTCGCTGCGGGCGGGCAGCACCACGGTCGAATGCAAGAGCGGCTACGGGCAGACCGTCGCGGACGAACTGCGCAGCGTACAGATCGCGGCCCGCTTCACCGACGAGGTGACCCTGCTCGCCGCCCATGTACCGCCACCCGAATATGCCGGTCGTGCCGACGAATACGTGACGATGGTGTGCGAGGAGATGATTCCGCGGTGCGCGCCGTACGCCCGGTGGATCGATGTGTTCTGCGAGCAGGGCGCTTTCGACCGCGATCAGGCGCATGCCGTGCTCACTGCCGGGATCGCGCACGGGCTGGTGCCGCGGGTACACGGCAATCAGCTGCATCAGGGACCGGGCGTGCGGCTGGCCGTCGAGCTCGGTGCCGCGTCGGTGGATCATGTGTCGCATGTGAACGGTGCCGATATCGCCGCACTCGCCGACAGCGAGACGGTGGCCACGCTGCTGCCCGGCGCCGACTTCTGTACGCGCAACAGCTATCCCGATGCCAGGGCGCTGCTGGACGCGGGGGTCACCGTCGCGCTCGGCGCGGACTGCAATCCGGGCACCAGCTACACGACGAACTTGCCCTTCTGTATCGCGCTGGCCGTCCGGGAGATGCACATGACGCCCGATGAAGCGGTCTGGGCCGCGACGGCGGGTGGCGCGAAGGCGTTGCGGCGCACCGATATCGGTGCCCTCTCCCCCGGTTTCCGGGCCGATGCCATCGCGCTGGACGCCCCGTCGCACCTGCATCTCGCCTACCGCCCCGGCGTTCCCATAGTCAGTCAGGTGTGGCGTGACGGCCTGCTCGTGGTGTCGAATCGAGGTGTGGCGCAGTGAGTTCCGATTCCGCCTGGACCGGTCGCGTGGACGGCACGACGCCCGAGCATCTGCGCTGGCATCAGATCGTCACGCCGTACGAGCCGGGAAACGACCCCGGGGCATGCGTGTTCGTCGGTTTCGCCTGCGAGGAAGGGGTGCGCCGGAACAAGGGCCGCCTCGGAGCAGCGCAGGGGCCGGACGCGCTGCGGCGCGCGCTGGCACCGATGGCGCTCGCCACGGAACTGCGAGCCTTCGACGCGGGCACGATCGCCGTCACCGACGACCGGTTGGAGGACGGTCAGCGCCGACTGGGCGAGACGGTGTCCGCACTACTGGACGACGGCGCGTTCCCGGTCGTGCTCGGCGGCGGTCACGAGGTCGCCTACGGCACCTACCTCGGGCTGGCCGGTGCTGCCCGCCGCACTCCGGGCAGCACCGTCGGAATCCTCAATCTCGACGCGCATTTCGACCTGCGTCCCGATCCCGCGCCCAGCTCCGGCACCCCGTTCCGGCAGATAGTCGAGACCGACACCGACGTCCGGTACGCGGTGATCGGGATCAGCCAGCCGAGCAACACCAGGATCCTGTTCGACACCGCGGACAGCTTCGGGGTGCGCTATCTGCTCGACGACGACTGCGAGCCGAACCGGGTCGCCACCTTCGTCGACGACTTCCTGGTCGGGATCGACCTGCTGTATCTGACCATCGACCTCGACGTCCTCCCCGCGTCCGTCGCTCCCGGCGTGAGTGCCCCCGCGGCATACGGTGTTGCGTTGGCCACGATCCAGTCCGCCTGCGACCGCGTCACCGCCAGTGGCAAACTCGCGATTGTCGATGTCGCCGAACTCAACCCCCGCCTCGACATCGACAACCGCACCGCCCGCAGCGCCGCCCGCCTCATCCATCGCATCGTCACCGGGCACGTCGAATGAGAACCGTCGCGGGACTCAGAAGTAGCGGATCCAGACGTAGATCCAGGCGATGACACTGCTGAGCAGCGTGACCAGCATGCCGTACTTCGTGAACTGCCAGAAGGTGATCCGCTGCCCCGCGCGGGCGGCGATCCCGAGGGCGACCACATTGGCACTGGCCGCCACCGCCGTGCCGTTGCCACCGAAGTCGGCGCCCAAAGCGAATGCCCACCACAGTGACTGCCCGGTAGCCGGATCCGGTGCGCCCGCGACGAGGTCTTCGACCACCGGCGCCATGGTCGCGGTGTAGGGGATGTTGTCGACGAACGCGCCCAGGATCGCCGAACCGAAGACCAGCGCGGTCGCGGCGAGGAAGTAGTTGTCGCCGACCCACCCGGTCGCGGCGTCCCCGATCGTGGCGATCACCCCGGTGTGTACCAGGCCCGCGACCATCACGAACAAGCCCATGAAGAACACCAGCGTCGGCCACTCCACCTCCTGCAGGATGTCGCCGATATCGAGACCGGAAACCAGCACCATGATGCCCGCGCCGACCAGCGCGATCACCGACGGCGCGACATGCAGCACGCTGTGCAGGCAGAAGCCGATCACCACACCGGTCAGCACGATCATCGAGCGCACCAGCAGTTTCGGATCGCGGATCGCGCGGCGTTCCTGCAGCGACATCACCGCGTCGACCGAGGTGGGATCGGTGCGCAGCGCCGAGCGGAACAACACCCGGGTCAGCGCGACGAACAACACGAAGGTGATCACCACGATCGGTGCCATGTGCACGAGGAAGTCGTTGAAGCTCAACCCGGCCCGGCTGGCGATGATGATGTTGGGCGGGTCGCCGATCAGCGTGGCGGCACCACCGATATTGGACGCGAGAACCTCGGCGATGATGAACGGTTGCGCGGCGATACCGAGCCTGCGGCACACCACCAATGTCACCGGTGCCACCAGCATGATGATGGTGACGTTGTCGAGGAACGGTGAGGCGACCGCGGTGATCAGCATGAGCATCACCATCAGGCGGTACGGATTGCCCCGAGACCGCTTGGCCGACCAGATCGCCAGGTAGTCGAACAACCCGGTCTGCTTGATGACACCGACGATGATCATCATCCCGAGCAACAGGAAGATGACATTCCAGTCGATGCCCTCGTGGGCGGAATAGAAGACTTCATCGCCAGGAATCAGGCCGAGCAAGGCCATTGCCCCCGCGGCGATCAGGACGGTTTTGACCTTGTCGGCTTTCTCCGTGGCGATGAAGAAGAAGGCGACCACGAAGATGATGACGGCAAGAGTTGCGGCCATGCGCGGTGTGGCGTTCAGTCGCCGGGGCCGACGACAGCGAGGCTGGTCAGCAACCGTTCCAGGGTGATCGCGCCGCGCAATGTGCGCGAGCGGTCGACCACGGCGATGAGCGGACTGTGCTTGCGCGCCATCAGGATCGCGATTTCCAGCAGGGTCGCGTCGGGGGTGACGGTGACCGGCTTGCTCGCGCCGTCGGGCAGACAGTCGCCGACGGTGAGACTGCCGGGTTCCTGCCAGAACAGGTCGGCGTGCACCTCGTCGATCGTGCGGACCAGCGTGGGGTCGTCGTGATAGGAGGCGGGAATCGCCAGGCGCAGCACCTGGGTTCCCGGCAGGACCGCCACCGGCCGGTCCATCTCGTCGACGACGATCAGACCGGGCAACCGGTTGACCACCATCAGCCGGACCGCGCGGGCGACGGGGTCGCTGGTGCGGACGGTCGGCAGGTTCATCGCGATATCGCGTGCACGCATGGCATGGCTCCGGGGGGATTCGACTGTGCTCACGGGTGGGCCTTTCGTCCGGTCAGCAGGTCAAGGCGTTGTTCGAGGCGAGCCAGCCGGTCCACGAAGGGCCGCGAATGCATCAGCTCGGCGACCTGGTCGGCTTCGTCGGGCTCCAGTTCGATGTCGACCGTGGGTTCATCGCCGCCACCGGCGTAGGCGAGCAGGCGACGCGCGCCCGTCGATTCCGTCAGCAGGGCGAATCGGGTGCCGTGGCGAGTGCGGAAGCTGTACAGCACACCTGCTCCCGGGATCGTCGTCCGGTCGATATCCATGGCCGGCGGTCCTTCCTCGGCTCGTCGAAAGCGTCTGATCCGAGTCTGGTTCGCGCAGGTGGCGGGCACTATCGGCCGTGACACCCATTTCGTGGGCCGGGCTGGGCCGGTAAACGGGTGCGGGATGGGTGCCGGACACCATGGACAGAACACAAGGGCGCCAGCATGCTGGTGTCATGAACCGTCTCGCAGCGCTGCGAGCAGGACGCTCGCGGCGAATCCGAACACCGGTGACGGCGTTGTTCTGGCGGATCTGCTTGCTCAACGGCGTGATCTTCACCCTCGGCACGCTGATCCTGGCCTTCTCCCCGGCCACGGTGTCGGCCCGGCTGCGCCTGACCGAGGTGCCGGTGCTGGTGATCGGACTCGCGGTGATCCTCACGGCGAACGCGGTGGCATTGCGCACCTCGCTGGCTCCGCTCGACGAGCTGGTCGCCTCCATGCGCCGCGTCGATCCGCCCCGGCGCGCGGTCCGCCTCGATCACGGCGCCAGCGGGGATTTCCACCAGCTGATCGAGACCTTCAACGCGATGCTCGACCGGCTCGAAGCCGAACGTTCGGTGGCCGGCGGTACCGCGCTGGCCGCGCAGGAGGGCGAGCGGCGGCGCATCGCCCGCGAACTGCACGACGAGATCGGCCAGAGCCTGACGGTGGCACTGTTGCGGCTCAAACGAGTCGTCGATCGGGCGCCCACCGATCTGCGCGAGGAGGTAGAGGCCGCGCAGGAGACGGTGCGTGGCTGTCTCGACGAGGTCCGCGGGATCGCCGCACGGCTGCGGCCCGATGTGCTCGAGGACCTCGGCCTGCACAGCGCGATCACCGCGCTGTGCCACGAATTCACCCGTTCGGCAGGTATTTCCGTGCGCCGCGAGGTCGACCCGGCGATCAGCCGCCTCGACCCCGACATCGAACTCGTCTGCTACCGGGTCGCCCAGGAGAGCCTGACGAACGTGTTGCGGCACGCCGACGCCGACGAGGTGACCTTGCTGATCACCTCCCGAGCCGACACCGTGATGCTGCGGGTCACCGACAACGGTCGCGGCGGCGTGGTCGAGGACGGGGCGGGAATCCGCGGAATGCGCGAGCGCGCCATGTTGATCGACGCGACGCTGACCATCACGTCCCCGGACTCGGGAGGCACCGCAGTCGACCTGATCGTCCCGGTCACCGCGCGCGAAGGAGTTCCGGCATGAGCGCGCCGACCCGGATTCTGCTGGCCGACGACCACGCGCTGGTGCGCAGCGGATTGCGGATGATCCTGGACAACGAACCGGACCTGCTCGTGGTCGCCGAGGCCGCCAACGGGCTCGACGCGGTGACCGCCCTCGCCGACGACAGCATCGACCTGGTGATCCTCGACATCGCCATGCCGCGGATGACCGGCATCCAGGCCGCCCGCGAGATCACCAGGAACAACCATCCGGTGCGCATCCTGATGCTGTCGATGTACGACAACGAGCAGTACTTCTTCGAGTCGCTGAAGGCGGGCGCCTCCGGCTACGTGCTGAAGTCGGTGGCCGATCGCGACCTCATCGAGGCGTGCCGGGCGACGATGCGCGGTGAATCGTTCCTCTACCCGGGCGCGGTCACCGCTCTCGTGCGCGACTACCTGCAACTCGCCCGGCAGGGCTCCGCGCTACCGGAAACGATCCTCACCCCGCGCGAGGAGGAAGTGCTCAAGCTGATCGCCGAGGGGTACTCAGCGCGTGAGATCGCCGCCGAGCTGGTGATCAGTGCCAAGACCGTCGACCGGCATCGCGCCAACATCCTGCAGAAACTGGGCCTGCGCGACCGGCTCGACCTGACCAGGTACGCCATTCGCGCCGGATTGATCGAACCGTGAGAACGCCGAAGGCCCCCGGACCGAAGGATCGCGGGGGCCTCGACAAGGGTCGTCATTCGGCGAGCGGGTCGACCTTCACACGCTGCTTGCGACCGGCCACCAGGCGCATGACCGGTTCCACGATGCGCGCCCCGATCGGGCCGATGATGGCCATCAGGAGCACGTAGGTGGTGGCCAGCGCCGCGAATTCGTCGGGCACCGCACCCGCGGCCACCGCGAGACCCGCGATGACGATCGAGAACTCGCCGCGCGCGATCAGGGCCGTACCGGCGCGGGCTCGGCCCAGCTGTGACGCCCCCGCACGTTTGGCCGCCCACCAGCCCGTGGCGATCTTGGTGGCGGTGGTGACCACGGCCAGCAGGATCGCCCACCCGAGGACCGGCGGGATGGTCGTCGGATCGGTGCTCAAACCGAACAGCACGAAGAACATCGCCGCGAACAGATCGCGCAGCGGTTCGAGGATCTTGGTGGCATCGTGCGCGGTCGAATCCGAGATCGCGATACCGAGCAGGAAGGCGCCGACCGCCGCCGACACCTGCACCGCCGAGGCGATGCCCGCCACCAGCAGTGCCGAACCGAGCAGCTTGAGCAGGAAGATCTCCCGATCCTCACTGGCCACGATCGCCGAGACGTACTTGCCATACCGCAGCGCGACGACGAGCACCAGGGTCACCGCGACCAGCGCGATACCCACGGTGGTCATCCCGGCCACGAACCCGACACCGGCCAGCACCGCGGTGAGCACCGGCAGATACACCGCCATCGCCAGGTCCTCGAACACCAGGATCGACAGGATCGTCGGCGTCTCCCGGTTACCCAGCCGGCCCAGGTCGTTGAGCACCTTGGCGACGATGCCGGAGGAGGAGATGTAGGTGACACCGGCCATCGCGATCGCCCCGGTCGGCCCGAGGCCGAGCATCAGCGCCACGATCACCCCGGGTGTCGCGTTGAGCACCAGGTCGAGCAGACCCGCCGGCCACGATTTACGCATGCCCGTGACCAATTCACCGGCGGTGTATTCCAACCCGAGCAACAACAGCAGCAGCACGACGCCGATCTCACTGGCGATGTGGATGAAGTCCTCCACCTCGTGCAGCTCGATCAGCCCGCCGGTACCGAAGACCAAACCACCGAGCAGGTAGAGCGGGATCGGCGAGAGACCGATGCGTCCCGCGATCCGCCCGAGCACACCCAACCCGAAGAACACAGCCCCCAGCTGGATCAAAGCCAGCGCGGTTCCACTGATCTGCACCGGCTCAGCCGTCGGACAGAATCGAAGCGGCGGCGTCGAGCCCGGCATTCGTGCCGACCACGACGACCATATCGCCACTGGCGAACACGAACTCCGGTCCCGGCGATGCCAGGACCTGCCCCGCGCGCAGGACCGCCACGATCGAGGCGCGGGTCTTGGTCCGCATCTCGGTATCGCCCAACCGCCGTGACGCGTACGGCGAATTCGGTGGCACCGGCATCGACCGCGTGCTCACTCCGTCGAGTTCGCGATGTTCCTCGCGCAGTTGCGCGACCAACTGCGGTGCGCCGAGCAGACTCGCCAGCGTGCGGGCCTCGACAGCGGACAGTGGAATCTGGACGGTCGAATCAGGGTCGCCGACCTTGGTGAAAATCAGGTCGGTACCACCGTCGCGGTGGTCGACGATGCCGATGCGGCGGTCCACCTTCGACAGCGAAAATTGTTTGCGGACACCGATTCCCGGCAGGGATGTCACTTCTACATTCATGGGATCACCTAACCTCAGCTAGGGATACCTTACCTGCTCTTTACTATCAGCATGGATTTGTCAGCCGATGTCCAGCAGCCGCCCCGCCGCGTCGAGGCCCTCATCCGTGCCGACCACAACGACCAGATCGCCGGGAATGAAGGTGAAATCGGTGCCCGGCGACGGGGTCACCTCGCCCGCACGGACCACCGCGACGACCGAAGCCTTGGTGCGGGTGCGCATCTCGGTGTCGCGCAACGGGCGACCGTCGAAGGGACTGCCACGGTCGATCGCGAACTGCCTGGTCGACAGCTCGCCCGCGCTGTGGGTCTCGCGCGTCTTCTGCACCACCTGCGGCGCGCCGAGTAATCCGGCCAGCACGCCGATCTCGGTGTCCGACAAGGGAATCGAGGTCGTCGAGTCGTAATCACCCGCGCGCGAGACGACCAGGTCGACCGAGCCGTCGCGGTGCTCGATCACGCCGATCCGGCGACGCGCCTCCGCCAGCGGAAAGTCCTTGCACACGCCGATTCCCGGTAAAGGCGTCACATCGATGTTCACGCCCTCACAGTACGACCAGATAGGAATAACACCACCCCCTACCCTGCGCACCCGTCCTTCGAAGCTCGCCACGTTCGCCTGTCCGGCCTCGACGCCGACAAGAACGGAGAACTTCGCTCGCTGTTACCGCGCGAATCGCCAGCGGGTGGCGCCGTGCGGATCGGTCAGCGCGACGCCGACCGCAGGGCCGCGCCGATCCCGACCGAGAGTGGTCGACCGTCCGGCGCACCGGCGCCGACATGGCGATCGAGCGGCGGTACCGGCTGTGGCTTGCGTATTCGGGCGAAGTCGGGTGTTGTTGAACAGTGACCAACTCTTCCGGAGACGCGTATCCACTCACGGACACGATGACCACCACGACGGCGGTACACGACGGCGTCACGGTGCTGACGGTGACCGGCGAGGTCGACCTGGCGACCGCACCCGCGCTCGAGGCCACCATCGAGGCCATCCTGGCCGAGAAACCGGCGGCGCTGGTGATCGACCTGACCGCGGTCGGGTTCCTGGCGTCGGCGGGCATGGCGACGCTGGTGGCCGCGCATCAGCGGGCAGGCGAGACCACCTCGATCGCCGTCGTCGCCGACGGGCCTGCCACCAGCCGTCAGCTGAAGATGACGAGCCTGGACCAGGTGTTCGCCATGCACACCACCCTGGCTGCCGCCTTGGCGTCGTTCACGTCCTGACACAGCGAAACGCGCCGCCGGCCGGGAAACCTCCCCGGACGGCGGCGCGTTTGCCGTCGGTCGGTGTCAGCAGAGGGTGCGCAGCTGCTCGATCAGCTTGACGCGACCGGCGGCGTCCTCGGCGATCGGCGTGACGTTGAGCGTGGTGACGCCCGCCTCGGCCATCGCGGCGACGCGCTCCTTCACGAAGCTCTCCGGGCCGATCAGCGACACGTCGCGCACCAGCTCGTCGGGCACCGCCTGGGTGGCGGCCTGCTTGTCACCGGCCAGGTACAGCTCCTGGATGCGGTCGGCGGCCTCGCCGTAGCCGTACTTGGTGGCGAGGGTGTGATAGAAGTTCTTGCCCTTGGCGCCCATGCCGCCGATGTAGAGCGCCAAGTGCGGCTTGACGAACTCGAGCAGCGGGGTCACGTTCTCACCGATCGCCAGTGCGGGACCGGCGAAGATGTCGAGCTCACCCAGCGCGGGATCACGCTTGGCCTTGCCCGCGGCGAGCGCGTCGCCCCACACATCCTTCGCCTTCTCCGGCAGGAAGAAGATCGGCTGCCAGCCGTTGGCGACCTCGGCGGCCAGCTCGACGTTCTTCGGTCCGAGCGCGGCCAGCAGCACCGGAATGTCTTCGCGCACCGGGTGATTGATCAGCTTGAGCTCTTTACCAAGGCCGGTGCCGCGGTCGGCGGGCAGCGGGATCTGGTAGTACTTGCCCTGGTAGTTGAGCTTCTCGCGACGCCACACCTTGCGGCAGATCTCCACCAGTTCGCGGGTGCGCCCGATCGGAGCGTCGTAGGGCACGCCGTGGAAGCCCTCGATGACCTGAGGGCCGGAGGCGCCGATGCCGAGGATGAAGCGACCGTCGGAGACGAAGTCGAGGCCCGCCGCGGTCATCGCGGTGAGGCTGGGGGTCCGGGTGTAGAGCTGCAGGATGCCCGAGGCCAGCTGCACCCGCTCGGTGCGGGCGGCCAGGAAGCCCAGCGCGCTCACCGCGTCGAACGAGTACGCCTCCGGCACGAAGACGATGTCGAGGCCGGCGCGCTCCAGGTCGGCGACCTCGGCCGCCGTCTCCTTGAAACCGCCCGAATAGTTGATGCTCAATCCGATCCGCATGCACTCAACATAGCCCCGGGCAATGCACACACCCCGACCGGTCGGTCTGTCGGCACAGGTGCTGGTCGCGCGGGGTGCGTGGGCGGGCACGCGGTAGCGTTGAGGCAAGATTCCACGCAATTCTCGCCGCATCGAAAGGCCACCCCGTCGTGTCGCAGCCCACCGTGTCGCCGCAGCAGATCGCCCCCTCCTTCGGTTCGGTGACCTTGGAGCACTATCTGTCGGAGCTGGCCGCGAAGGTGCCCGCCCCCGGTGGCGGGGCCGTGGCCGCGCTGCACGCCGCGCAGGCCGCCGCGCTGGTGGCGATGGTGGCGCGCTACACCACCCGCGCCAAGGACGCGGAGAACCGGCCGGTGATCGACCAGATCATCGTGGCCGCCGATGCCGCGCTGGCCAGGTCACTCGAACTCGCCGATGCCGACGCGGCCGCGTTCACTGCCGTCGGTGCCGCCTACAAGCTGCCGAAGGACACCGACGCCGAGGTCGCCGCCCGCACCGCGGCGATCAACGCGGCGCTGGTCGAAGCCGCCCGCGTGCCCGCCGCCGTGGTCGACCAGGCCGACGAAATCCTCTCGCTGGCCGCCGAACTGCTGCCGATCGGCAATCCGAACGTGGTCACCGATATCGGCGCCGCCGCCGACGCCGCCCGCGCCGCGGCGATGAGCTCGCAGCTCAATATCGAGATCAATGTCGGCTCCCTGCCCGCCGACCTCGGTGACCCGTTCGCCGCCGCCCTGCTGCGCGTCGACACCATCGCCGCGCGCGCCGACGCCCTGCACGGTGACGTGCTGCACGCGGTCCGCGGCTGAGTTACCGCCCCGCGCGGCAACTGCTGCCGGTCCCCGATCTCGAAGTGAGAACGTTTTTTCGGGGTCCCGACCTGCGCTGACGCAAGACGACACACCGGTACACCCGTTGGCTGTTACCACTTCGATAGGTCGAGTTGATCATGGCGGCCTAGACTTGGATTCCGCCTACGAGTGAGTGAAGGGGTGGCGTTTATGAGGAACGCAGTTCGATTCCTGTTCGTCGCGATCATGGCGGCAATACTGGCCGCATCCTGGTCGGGAGCCGCGTCCGCGGACTTGATCGGAGGCCAGCGCACCCAATACGGCGGTGGCACATACGCCGAGGCGAACCTGTCGACGCACACCTTCACCGTGAGCCAGGGCGGACAGGTCGTGCGGGTGATGCCCGCGTCGATGGGCAAGCCCGGTTTCGAAACGCCCACCGGCACATTCAGCGTTCTGGAGAAGGACCGCTCGGTGGTGTTCGACTCGCGGACCATCGGCATCCCGCTCGACGATCCGGAGGGCTACATCATCGACGGTGAATACGCCGTGCGCCTCACCTGGGGTGGCGTGATGGTGCACTCGGCCCCCTGGTCGGTGGACTCGCAGGGCAACGCCAATGTGAGCCACGGCTGCATCAACCTCGCACCCGACGACGCCGCCTGGTACTTCGAGAATGTCGGCATCGGCGATCAGGTCTATATCCACTGGTAAACATTTTCCCTCGTGGCATTCGGCGAACGCGCCGTCAGGGCAGTATCGTGCCCGTAACGAAATCGTTGCGGGACATACCCTGACGGCGACGAGCCTGATGAAGGTGGGGCGATGGATCGACCGGATGCGCACAGACCGATCGGGGCTCGACAGCATGACCCGGGATCGGCCGGTGCTCCGCTCGCGGCTGTCACCCCGATTCGACGGTCGCGCGACCTCAGCGCGCCGCGGCCTCGCCGGCTGAGCGAGCAGCCGGTCAGCGGTGCACGTCATCGCATCGAAGGTGGACCGACGACACCGGCCGGTATTCCGGTCGTTCCGGTCGCCGGCGTACGAGACACCGAGTACGGCAGGGCTGTTCCGGCGGACGCCACCGTCACCGATCGGCTGCCCGTGGTCGGCGGAAAGTTCGATCCCGGTGCGCGCCACAGCATTCCGGACACGGCGTTCTCGATCGACGACAACGGGCCCGACACCGACGAACTTCCGATCATCACCTCCCCCGCCCCCACCTGGGCGCCCATCGAGTGGCCTACCGGCAGCGACACTGCGGTGACCCAGCATTCGCGTCGCGCACCCGAGGACCACGGTGCGGACACCTTCCCACCGCGCCCGGCAGCGAACTATGGCGGTGCGGATACCTTCCCACCGCGCCCCGCGGCGAACTATGGCGATACGGACACCTTTCCGCCGCGCCCCGCGGCGAACTATGGCGATACGGACACCTTTCCGCCGCGCCCCGCGGCGAACTATGGCGGTGCGGACACGTTCCCACCGCGCCCCGCGTCCGAGTACCGCGACGCGGACAACTTTTCGCCACATGCGTCAACCGACTCCCGTGGTGTGGACAGCGAGCCCTCCCGTCCCGCACCCGATTACAACGGTGATGACGAAGTCTTCGCGCGAATGATCGACCGCTCCAAACGACGGCGCGTGCCCCGCTGGGTCGCACCGCTGGTCGCCTCGGTGGCCGGTGCCATCCTGCTCGGCGGCACCTACGTCCAACTGCGCGGGCCCGCACCGGCATCCACGGCGGCGAGCACTCCGCTGGCGCCGAGTTCGGCGAGCCCGGTGACGGCCGAGTGCCCCACCGAACAGATCGGCGCCATGGTGCGGGGCAACGGCTCCGGCGGCACCGAGTCCGGCATCGCGGCGATCCTGGCCTTCCAACACGCCTATTACGTCGCGCGGTCCGGCGATCAGGCCCGAACCCTCGTCGCCGCCGGTGCCGTGGCACCCTCCGCGGCCGCCATCCAGGCCGGAATCGACTCCACTCCGGTGGGAACCACACACTGTGTGGAGATCACCCCGGGTGCCTTCGCCGATCAGTACCTCGTCAAGATCACCGCGTTCCGGCCGGATTCGGCGCCGAGCACCTACACACCGCAGCTGGTGGAGACCGCCACGGTCGGCAACAAGACGCTGATCACCTCGTTCGGGGCGGCACCGCGCTAGACCCGAAACTAGGGCCCGCTCTCCACTACCGCGGCCTCGGCACCGACAAGGTCCTCCGCGCCGACCTGCAAGCGACCGGTGGTCGACCGCAGTCGGTGGCCGAGCCGAATTCCGTGCGCGGTCGCATCGAGACGAACGGCATCGGCCTCATCAGCGGCCGGACGATCCCGCAGCTTGATCGCGAAAGCGTTCAGGCGCGGGCGTTTTCGGCCGCGACAACCACGTGGCGCATGAGCAGCGCGGTGGTGACCGGGCCGACACCACCGGGGACGGGGCTCAGCGCCGTCGCCTTGCCGGTGACCGACGCCGCGTCGACATCGCCGACGATGCCGCCGTCTTCGGCTTCATTGGTGCCCACGTCGATCACCACGGCGCCGTCGCCGATGTGCTTGCCGGTGACCAGACCGATCCGGCCCGCCGCGGCGACCACGATATCGGCGGGGGTGGTGACCGCGGCCAGGTCCGCGGTGCGTGAGTGCGCGACGGTGACGGTCGCGTTCTCCGCGAGCAGCAGCTGGGCCAGTGGCTTGCCGACGATGTTGGAGCGGCCGACCACGGTGACGAGGCGGCCCTGCAGCGCGATGCCGTGATGCTTCAGCAACTCGACGACAGCCTCAGAGGTGGCGGGGACGAAACCGTCGAGGCCGGAGGCGAGCAGGCCCAGCGACAGCGGGCTGACGCCGTCGACGTCCTTGGTCGCGGCGATCGCCGAACTCACGTCGTCGAGGTTCACGCCTGCGGGCAGCGGGGTCTGCAGCATGATCGCGTCGGTGGCCGGGTCGGCGCTGCGCGCGCTCAGTTCGGCGCGGATCGTCTCGACGCTCGCGTCGGCACCGAGATCGATGCGCTCGCAGGCGATTCCGAGCCGATCGGCGGCCTTGCGCAGCGAGTTCACGTACCAGGCGCTCGCCGGGTCGTCGTTGGCGACGATCAGCGCCAGCGTCGGCGCGGTGCCCGCGGCGGTGAGCGCGGCCGCGCGCTCCTTCGAGTCGGCGTTGATGGCGGCGGCGAGTTCCTTGCCGGTCAGCGAAGCGGTATCCACGGTGAGTCACCTTATCCGCCGCCGGGCCAACGGCCTGCCGCCGGGCCGCGACGCGCGCAAGCTGGTCGAGGTCCGCCGCGGCCCCGACCACCGGTCGTAGGGTGTTGCCTGCTCTGTCATCAGCTATGCCAGCACGTACCGAACCGTTCGCGGGAAGGGTTGCGACTGTCGTGAAGATCTCGAGGCGTTGGAAACAGGTGGCCGCCGCTGTCGTCACCGCTGCCGCACTTGCGGGCACCGCGGTCGGCCCCGCCGCCGCGGAGGCCGACGTTGCCGCGCTGTACAACTCGGCGCAGCGGCATTTCACCGACGGTGACGATGCCGCGGGACGAGCCGACCTCCGTGCCCTCATCGCCGCCGACCCGCATGACGCCGATGCGCTCGCGCTACAGGCGATCTGGTCGCATTACGCGGGCGACACCGCCGCCGTCGGTGACGCGCTGGCCCGGCTCGGCGGGATCGACGCGGGCATGGCCGCGGGCACCAATCATGTACTGCACGCGGTGACCGCGGCCGCCGCCACCCTGCCCAATCCGCTGCCCGCGCTGGTCGGTCCGCAGACCGGCATCGTTGTTCTCGGCTACGGCCTGTTGCCCGACGGCGCGCTGCGACCGGAGCTGGAGAACCGGCTCACCGCGGCGTGGTTGCAGGCGGTCGCCGCGCCGTTCTCCCCGGTGATCGTGACCGGCGGCAACCCGCAGAACGGCATCTCCGAGGCCGAGGCGATGCGGCGCTGGCTGGTCGCGCGCGGGCTGCCGGGCGATCGGATCCATGTGGAGGATCGGGCCGGGTCGACGGTGCAGAACGCGCTGTTCAGCACTCGGCTGCTGCGCGATCTCGGTGCGACCAGCGCGGTGGTGGTGACCTCCCCGAATCACATTCGGCGCGCGGTAGCCGACTTCATCGTGGCGGGAACGACCGTGGTGGGGGCGATGACCTCGCTCGAACAGCTGGTTTCCCAGTTGCCCCCGCCCGCGCGCCAGGCCCAGCGCGGGATCTACCTCGATGCGACCCGCACCTTCGAACTGGACAGTTCACGCTGAGTCGGTGCGCCGCGATCACGGCGGGCGGTGATAATTCGCTTGCCCGGTCAGGAACAATCGGCGCATGAGCGGTTCGAGTTTCCCCGAGGTGGTCGTGACGTTGCGGCATGCGGGATGTGTGTTCGCCGAGGACGAGGCCACGCTGTTGATCGAGGCGGCGCTCGGCGATCCGCGGCGACTGGATGCGTTGGTCGAGCAGCGGGTCTCGGGGACTCCGCTCGAATATCTGCTCGGCTGGGTGGAATTCCGTGGGCTGCGCGTCGGGGTGCGACCGGGAGTTTTCGTGCCGCGTCAGCGCACCGCGTTTCTGGTGGATCAGGCGGTCGACAGTGTCGCGCCGGGCACGACGCGAGCCTGCGTGGTCGACCTGTGTTGTGGCTGTGGGGCACTCGGGCTGAGCGCGGCGACCGAGCTCACCGCACGGGGGTGCGACGTCGAACTCGTCGCCGCTGATATCGACCCCGTCGCCGTCGCCTGCGCGCGCGAGAATCTCGCGCCGATGAGCGCACCGGTGTTCGCCGGTGATCTGTTCGACGCGCTGCCGGGCGACCTGCGCGGGCGCATCGACATCCTGCTCGCGAACACACCGTATGTGCCGAGTGCCCGGGTGGCCGACCTGCCGCCGGAGGCGCGCGAGCACGAGCCGCTCGCGGCGCTGGACGGCGGGGTGGACGGGCTCGACGTGTTCCGGCGGGTCGCCGAGGGCGCGGCCGCATGGCTGGCGCCGGGCGGGACAGTGCTGGTGGAAACCGGGGCCGGGCAGGTCGATACCGCGTGCTCGGTGCTCACCGCGCAGGGTCTCGTACCCCGCGTGGCAGAGTCCCGGGAGTACTACGCCACCGTGGTCGTCGGCACCCGGAAACCTCGCTGATCGCGCCGCCACTACCCCGCTGAACCAACGGTCGAGACCTGACCAGGATGTCGACATGGCAGTCGACGCAGACGTGCGCAGACCGCCGACCGACACGACGATGCCCCCGCCGAACGATCGCATCCACGACCGGTCGACGGGGGCACCCCGCACCGAATGCCTACTTGCGTCCGGTGAACTGATCCATCGAGTGGTACACACCCGCCGCGTTCAGATACAGGTCGCGAATCTTGATCGGCAGCAGACCGGTCAGCGCCCGGTTCATCCGCGAGGTCCACGGCATCACCACCAGGGCACCGCCCTTCTTCATCTCCGACCACGAGGTGTCGACGACATCGTGCTGCTCGAGCATCGGCGTGAACAGAATGCCCTTCGCGCCTTCGAACATGCCGGTGTTGATGTAGGTGGGACAGACCGTGGTGACCTTCACGTGGTCGTGGCCCGCCTGCTCGAGCTCGATGCGCACCGAATCCGACCAGCCCAGCGCCGCCCACTTCGACCCCGCGTACACGGCCATGCGCGGGTTGGCGACCAGACCGGCCGAGGAGGCGATGTTCAGCACACGCGCCTGGCCCGCACCGGCGACCATGCCGGGCAGGAACTCCAGGGTGACGTACATCGGGGCCAACGAGTTGATCGCCATCGTCTTGTCGATGTCGGACCGGTTCTCGGTTTCCCAGAAGTAGGTGTTACCGCGCACGATGCCCGCGTTGTTGACCAGGATGTCGATGCCACCGACCTCCTTGCGCACCGCCTCGCCCGCCTCGCGGATCGAGTCCGGCGACGACACATCCACCACGTAGTGGTGCACCTTGCCGCCCGCGGCGGTCAGCTGCGCCGCGGTCTCACGCAGCGTCAGCTCGTTGATATCCCACAGCACCACCGCGTCGGCGCCTTCGGCGACGGCCTTCTCGGCGAACAACTTGCCGAGCCCCATGGCCGCGCCGGTGATCAGGACCCGCTTGCCTGCGACCGTTTCCAGCTTCATCTCTGCTACCTACCCCTGCTCGTATTCCGCTACTTCTGGCGCAGCGTCTTCATGACACCGAAAACCAACGTCATCGTCTTGGCCCACATCTGCTCGGACATGCCGGGCAGCGGCGCGATCGGCAGCAGTCGCTGGACCGCGATGGTCTGGGTGTCGATGTACTTCAGCAGGCCTTCCGGCCCGTGCCGACGGCCCTGACCGGAGATACCGAGACCACCCGACGGCGCGTCGACGCTGCCCCAGGCGGCGCTGAAGCCCTCGTTGACGTTCACCGAACCGGCGTTGATCCGCGCGGCGACGTCCTTGCCCCGGTTCACGTCCCGGCTCCACACACTGGCGTTGAGGCCGTAGGCGGTGTCGTTGGCGGCCTCGACGGCGGCGTCGTCGGAGTCGACCTTGTACACCGAGACGACCGGGCCGAAGGTCTCCTCCCGGAAGACCGTCATGCCCGGCGCCACATCGGCGAGCACGGTGGGCTCGTAGAAGTACGGGCCGAGATCCGGGCGGGCACGGCCGCCGGCGAGCACCTTCGCGCCCTTGGCGACAGCGTCATCGACGTGCGTGGAGACGGTCTCGAGCTGACGAGGGAACGTCAGCGAGCCCATGTCGCGGCTGTAGTCGAGCTCGCCGCCGAGCGACATGTTCTTGACATTGCCCACGAATTCGGCGACGAACTGGTCGTAGACCGAGGCGTCGACGTAGATGCGCTCCATCGACTCGCACAGCTGACCTGCCGACGAGAAGCACGCGCGCACAGCCAGTTTCGCCGCCTTGGAGACATCGGCGTCGGCCAGCACGAGCAGCGGGTTCTTGCCACCGAGTTCGAGTGAGTACCCGATCAGGCGCTCACCGGCCTGCTGGGCGATGGTGCGACCGGTGGCGCTGGAACCGGTGTAGTCGACGTAGTCGGCGCGCGCGATCACCTCGCCACCGATGTCACGGCCACGACCAAGGACCGCCTGCCACAGGCCGCGCGGCAGTCCGGCACGCTCGGCGGCGTCGATGGCCCACAGCGCGGTGAGCGCGGTCTGGTTGTCGGGGCGCGCGATGACCGCGTTGCCCGCGATCAGGGCGGGCAGCGCATCGGAGGCCGCCAGCGCGAGGGGGTAGTTCCACGGCGAGATGACCGCGACGACGCCCTTGGGCCGATTGCGCACCTCGACGGAGGTGAGCACCGGCAGCACGCCGCGCGGCTTGCGGTCGGCGAGCAGTTTGGGGGCGACGGTGGCGTAGTAGCGCGCGTTCAGCGCCACGTCGGCGATCTCGTCGAAGGCGTGCGGGCGGGACTTGCCGGTCTCGGTCTGCACGATGTCGAGGATGGTGTCCTGCTCGGCGAGCACGATGTCGTGGAACCGGCGCACGATCTCGGCGCGCTCCTTGACGCTCACCTTGGCCCAGTCGCGCTGCGCGTGCCGGGCGACGGCGAAGGCGCGCTCGATATCGGCGACCGAGGACTGCGGCAGGTCGCCGATCTTGTGGCCGGTGGCCGGCGCGAAGACGGCGACCGACGGCGCGCCACCGGCGACTCCGCGCTCGAACAGGGGCTTGACCAGCGCGGCGGGCAGCGCGGTTGGTTCGGCGGTCAGCTCGGGGGCTGTCGTCATTGTCGGCCCTTCTCCTCAACAGATGGATCGCGCGGAACGGGTCGCGCACGTTCAGATTATTTACTGAACACTAGTGTTAGATTAATGCCAGCGCCCTGGTTCGTGTCAAGCTTTCAGTGCGCGATGACCAGCTGTGAGGGAGGTGCGATGACCGAGGAATCGACGGCGGTGCGTCGCGGTCGCCCGCCGCAAACCCGGGAGCAGGCCGACGAGGTCCGCGCCAGGATCATCGAGGCGACCGCCGCGGTGTTCGCGCGCAACGGCTCGCGCGGGTTGAGCGTCGCCCAGATCATCGAAGAGGCCGGGCTGGCCAGACCCACTTTCTACCGCTATTTCGGCAATGCGTCCGAGCCGCTGCACGCGGTACTCGACGCGTCCAACGACGGTCTCGTCGGCGGCATCCGCGAGGCACTCGCAGGTACCGACGAACCGGTACAGCTGGGTATTCGGCTGATCGACGCGTACATGGACTGGGCACGCGGGCACGGCCCGATGCTGCGGCCCTTGTTCGCCGAGCTGCACGATCCCGGGTCGGTCGTCTCCGGCTATCGCGAACGCGCGCTCGACGACATTCGCGATCTGGTGCGCAAGACCTTCGGCGAGCTCGGGCGTCCGGTCCCCGCTCCGCTGGACCTGGACGCGGCACTGCACGTGTGCGAGTACGTCGTCTACCGGCTCACCGAGGGCAGCGAGCCGGGTAGCGATCCCGATCCGGCGCTGGCGTCCGAGGCCAGGGGGACGATGATTCGCGTGCTGCTGGTCACCCTCGGCACCCGCGACGATCTCGCCTACGCGATGGAACTACCCGGTCTGTTCCCCAACCTGTAGCGCCGCCGGATCCTCCTCCACACAGAATCTCCACATTTGGCGACGCAACCCTCCACACCGGCTCGCTAGGGTCGCACCATGGAAAACAGTGGGGGCGGGCCAGGACAGGCGGCGCGCCGGATCCTGGTGGTCGATGACGAGGTGACGATCGCCGAGTCCGTGGCTGCCAGGTTGCGTGCCGAAGGGTTCACCGTCGACCTCGCACACGACGGGCCCGCCGCGGTGGCGGCGGCCCTGGCGGGGGAACCCGATCTGGTGGTCCTCGACGTCATGCTGCCGGGGTTCGACGGGCTGGAGGTGTGC
Organism: Nocardia sp. NPDC058480; assembly: GCF_042720495.1. Taxonomy (NCBI): domain Bacteria; kingdom Bacillati; phylum Actinomycetota; class Actinomycetes; order Mycobacteriales; family Nocardiaceae; genus Nocardia; species Nocardia sp. NPDC058480. Next base: position 120,457 of record NZ_JBHXMN010000016.1, read on the forward strand.
CGTCGGATTCAAGCCGAGCGCCACGTGCCCGTCCTCATGCTCACCGCGCGCACCGACGAGACCGACCAGCTCATCGGCCTCGGTGTGGGCGCCGACGACTATCTCACCAAGCCGTTCTCGATGCGGGTGCTCGCCGCCCGCGTGCACGCCCTGTTGCGGCGGGTGGACCGAGCCGCCGAGCGCGGCGACAACAGCATCGTCGTCGGTGATCTGCGGATAGATCTCGCCGAGCGGCGGGTGTGGCGCGGCGACATCGAAGCACGGCTCACCCCATTGGAATTCGATTTGCTGAGCCGGCTCGCGCAACGTCCGCGGGCGGTGCTGGCCAGGGAACGGCTGCTGGAGGACATCTGGGACTGGTCCGACGCGGCGGGCACGCGCGCGGTGGATTCGCACGTGAAAGCATTGCGGCGCAAGCTCGGTGCCGATCTCATCCGCACCGTGCACGGTGTCGGGTATGCCTTGGACGCACGGTGACGGCCCCGGATCGCACCGCGGCGTTGATGGACCGCATCGCCGAGGTGTTGCCGCGGCCATTGGATCGGCTGCGGTCGATCAAACTCAAACTGGCCGTGCTGATGTTGTGTTCGGGCGGTGTCGCATTCGGGTACTTCCGGCTGAAGATCGGCTGGCTACCGCCGCGCACCACGGTGGCCGCCATCGGGATCGCGCTGCTCACCTCGCAGTTCCTCGCACACGGCATCACCCGACCGCTGCGAGAGATGACCGCCGCGGCCCGGCGAATGGCCCAGGGCGATTACAGCTTTCGCGTGCGGGCGTCCTCGCGCGACGAGGTGGGGCAGCTCGCGACCGCGTTCAACCAGATGGCCGCCGACCTGGCCGCCGCCGACCGGCAACGTCGTGACCTCATCGCCAATGTGTCCCACGAGTTGCGCACGCCGGTGACCGCACTGCACGCGGTCCTGGAGAACCTGGTCGACGGGGTGAGCGAGCCCGATCCGGCGACGCTGCGCACCGCGCTGGCCCAGACCGAACGCCTCGGCCTACTCGTCTCCGAACTCCTCGACCTGTCCAGCATCGAAGCGGGCGCGTTCACCCTGGATCGCGAAAACTTCCCACTCACACCGCTGTTGGCGGAGGTGATCGCCGAGGCCGAGGTGATGACCGCCGCGCTGGGCCGCGGTGTCCGGTTCACGACTTCGGTCGAACCCGCCGATGGATGCGTGTTCGCCGACCGGGCCCGCCTGCACCAGGTGCTGTTCAACCTCCTCGACAACGCTGCCAGGCACGGTCCGTCCGGCGGTGAGGTCAGAGTCTCGGCGTCGACCGGCCCCGAGGGGACCGTCCTCGAGATCCAGGACGACGGCCCCGGCATCCCGGAAGCCGAGCGCGCCACCGTCTTCGACCGCTTCAGCCGCGGTGGTCGCACCGACGGCGGCGGTACCGGCCTCGGCCTCGCCATCGCCCGCTGGGTGATCGATCTCCACGGCGGCACCATCGCCGTCGCCGACCCCGGCTCCCGCATCCGCGTCGTCCTGCCCACGGACTGACCCCTACATCCAGATCACCCTCCCGGCACTTCGGTCCCGGGACGCATCCGCACACCTCCAGGAGGGGAAAACTATGTCCGACAAGCCGATACCCGAGGCGCCGACGCCGGCCCGAGGCGCTGCTGAGAGCAAGAACACCGCTGCGCAGACCCCCACCGATCAGCCCGGTGCCGACACGACCGCTTCGGTCGGCGTCGGCGCCGTCACGGACAATCCCGTGACGAGTGGCGGCACACCGGGATCCGGTCCCGAGACGCCCGCTGCCGACCCAGCGAGCGTGGTGGCCGCGAACAGCGTGCCCGACTCCGGCGGCACTACCGCGGTCGCGGGTGACCCACAGGTGGGCGGCGGTGCGACGAGCTCCGAAACTCAGTCGACAGCCGTGCTCACCAAGACCTCGGCGGCGGGCGGCCACCCGGATACTTCGCCCGCCACACCCGGCTCGGTACCGTTGACGACATTGCTCGCCGCGAGTCGTGAGAGCAGCGCTGTCCGGCCATGGACGCCGGGCTGGCAGGCCACACCGTGGCCGAGCGCGCCGTCGACGGGTTCCCAGCGGTCCACGAGTTCCATGCCACTACCTTCGATGCCGCCTCCCCTACCGCCGGTCCCCAAACGCTGGCAGCGCGTAGCCCACCCACCCGGGGTCCTTCCCGCCGCCGTTTCGGTCGGCATCGTCGGTGCCACGGTGATCCCGGTGGACCGACCCGGCATCGGCTGGCTCATCACGGGTATTGCGATCACCGGAGCTCTCTGTGTGGTCGACTACCGCGCCCGGTCCCGCGGTACATCCGTGGACGGCTCATCGGAATCCGCCTCGGCCGGAACATCACCTGCGACCACTCCACCCACGACAGCGCAGACCGCGGCCGACAGCACCGGCGCGAAACCTGCTGAACCACTGTCGCGTTCACTGCCCGACGATCTCGCAGCGCCGAACACCGACGAAGACGCGGCAGTCACTGGACGTTCCGAGTCGGGCCGCACGCCAGACACTGACCTGGACGACGATGCCGCGCCTGCGAACACCGCGCCTGCAAACACCGCGCCTGCGAATACCGCGCCGAGCGAAGCACATGGGTCCACCGATCGATCGGCGGATACGACGAGCGACCGGGTCGCGATCCAGGGCGACGCGGCTGACAACGGTGCGCGGGCCGCGAGAAGTGCTGCGAAGACTGCCGATTCGGCTGTAGTCGGCCTCGGCGAGGTTGCCGCAAAGGCGCCTGTCACCGACCGCGGAGCGCCGTCGAATGAGGTTGCCTCCCACGCCATTTCGATCGGTGATCGGGTCTGGTGGGCGGCAGCCGCGATTGTGCTGCTGGGGGTCGGGACGGTCCGGGCCGCGGAGTGGTTGTTCGTTCTCTGCGTGATCGCGGCGTGTGTCGCCGGGTCGTTGGCGGTGTTGGGACGACGGAGTATGCGGGGAATCGCGCACGACATGTTCGCGGTGCCGCTGGCATCGTTCGGGGCTGTGCCGTGGGCGTTCTCGGGGTTGCGGGACTCGCGGTCGGTGGGGACCTCGACTCTGCGCCGATACGGAGTTTCCGTCGCGGTGACGGCGGCGTTGCTGGTGGTGTTCGTGCCGCTGCTCGGCGGAGCGGATGCGACATTCGCGGGGCTGTTGAACGGGCTTGTTCCGACCGTGGACGGTCCTGCGGCGTGGCGGTGGACCTTCTTGTTCGTGGCCGTCACGGTAGGTGTGCTGGGGGCTCTGTATCTGCTCGCGGGCCCGCCTGCGCGCGCGGCGGATTCGGCGCGGCCGCAACGGCTGTGGTCGCGCAGCGAGTGGATGCTGCCGGTCGCGGCGCTGACCGTGCTGTTCGCGGTGTTCGTCGGCGCTCAGTTCGTTGCCCTGTTCGGCGGCGACGACTACGTGCAGCGAACTGCCGGTCTGACCTACGCCGAGTACGCGCGCAGTGGCTTCTGGCAGCTCTCGGCGGTGAGCATCCTGACGCTGGCCGTCATCCTGGCGGTACTGCACTGGTCGGTGCAGGAGACCGCCGCCGATCGCCGGTCGCTGCGCGTCCTGCTGAGCGCGGTGAGCGTGCTGGCGCTGGTCATCGTGTGCTCCGCGCTCGGCCGGATGTGGACCTACCAGCAGGCCTACGGGTTCACCGTGCTGCGCCTGCTGGTGACGACGTGTGAGCTCTGGGTCGGCCTCGTCTACGTCCTCGTGCTGGTCGCCGTCGCGCGACTGCGCTGGAGCTGGGTGCCGCGCGCCGCGATCGGCACCGCGCTCGGCACGCTCATCGCCCTGGCGCTGCTCAACCCGGAGCATCTTGTCGCCGAGCGCAATATCGACCGTTGGCACACCAGCGGCCGCTTGGACGCGGACTACCTGAACAACCTCTCCCCCGACATCCTCCCCGCCCTCGACCCCCTGCCCGGGAACCTCCGCACCGAAATAGCAACCCCGATCCTCGACGACGTGGACGACGACCACTGGTGGTCCTGGAACTGGTCGCGCAGCTCAGCGCGCTGACCCTCGCGGTCGCGGTCGCTCCACCACGGGCGACCGCGGCCCGCGATGTCACAACGGCTAGCTCCACGCCGACGATCCAGTAACCACTTTCTCGATCCCGGCCTACTCGACCCGGTCGCGACACCGACGACTACCCCTGCGGACCGGCGGTTCTCGATACGCCACTGCTCCACGCGGCAACGGCCCGCGGCCCCTCGACGAGGGCGGCCACCACGGGCCCCGAGGTGATGCGCGTCGCTCGCGTCACATCTCACTAGCCCTGTGGCGCAACGGTTCTGGAAAGGCCGCTGGCTCGGAGGACGCGGCGGCCGATCGCGGCGCGGATGGAGTCCTCGGTGCCGATGACGCGAACGTGGGTGCGGGCCCGGGTGATGGCCGTGTAGAGCAGTTCCCTGGTGAGCAGAGTGGATTCGGGTTCGGGGAGGACGACCGAGACCGTGTCGTACTGGCTGCCCTGACTGCGGTGGATGGTCATCGCGAAAACCGTGACTACGGCCGGGAATTGCGTCGGATGGACCAGATAGGGCTCGCTACCGCGCTGCAGGGCCGCGCGCAGGGAGCCGTCGGGACGACGGATGATGACGCCGGTGTCACCGTTGTAGATCCGGGCCTCGTGGTCGTTGGCGGTGACCAGCAGCGGCTGGCCGGGGTACCAGACCGATTGCGGCCCTTCGGGTCCCGCGCCACCGGCCGCGGCCCACTCGGCGGCCATCCGGTCCCAGCGTTCGACGCCGAAGGGGCCCTGGCGGTGCGCGCAGAGCAAGCGGTGCGATTCCAGCGCGGTCAGTGCGCCGATCGCGTCGCCCGCTTCGGCGGCGGCCGTGACGGCGAGCGCGGCGGTCGTCACGTCCGCCCGCACCGCACGGATGTCGTCGGGGGTGCACAGCGACACATCGTCGCCGCCCGCCCGCAGAATAGCCAGCGCCGCGTCGGCATCGCCCGCGCGGACCGCGACCGCCAGGTCGGCGATGTGCCCGCCGAACCGCCTGCCCCTGGTCAACCGGACGATCCCACCCTGCAACCGCCGCTGTTCGAGTGCGGTCAACGAGTGCGACTGCGCCGCTGCCGGATTCGCCGACAACCCAGTGGATGTCTCGGACCCCACCCCCGACCCACCGAGGTCGAGCACCTCACGAAGAGCCGGGTTCGGCGCGCCGCTGACCGGCCCGGCGACGAGGTCGGCCAGGACCGCACCCGCATCGACCGAGGCGAGCTGGTCGGGGTCGCCGACGAGGACCAGGCGGGTGTCGGGGCGCAGGGCGGAGAAGAGGTGGCTCATCATCGTCAGCGACACCATCGAGGTCTCGTCGACCACGACGACGTCGTAGGGCAGCCGATTGTGTTCGTGGTGGCGGAATCGGGTCGTGCGGCCACGTTGCCAGCCGAGGAGGCGGTGCAGGGTCGAGGCGGTGAGTTCGGGCAGGCCGAGGACGGCGGCTTGTTCACGCACCGCTTCCTGCAGACGGGCCGCTGCCTTGCCCGTGGGGGCGGCGAGGGCGATACGCAGGGCGGGCAACTTCGGCGAGGCGGCGCGGTGGGCGGTGAGCAGCGCCAGGATGCGGGCGATGGTGTGGGTTTTGCCGGTGCCCGGACCACCGGCGACGACGGTGGTCCAGTGGGTCGCGGCGAGGGCGGCGGCCAGGCGTTGCCGGTCGGGGCCGTCGCCGACGGGATCGGCGAAGAGCCGATCCAGTTGTGCGCGAACGAGTTCGGTCTCGATGGCCGGGTGGTCGGTACTGCGTTCGGTGAGTACTCGCCGCAGGGTTTGCTCCTGCTGGTAGTACCGATCGAGGTAGAGCAGCGCGCCACCCTCGGCGTCGGCTTCGACGATCCGCAACGGGCGCAGCGGACCGGACTGCCCGCCGCAGATCAGCGGACTACGGCGCAGGGCCGCGAGCACCCGATCCGTTTCCGGCCACGGCAGGCTCGCCGGGTCGATTCCCGTTGTGCCGTCGCGTGTTTCGTCGGCGTCGATGCCGATCTCGCGCATCCGGGCCAGCTCGAGGCACACCGATCCGGAGCGCACCGCGCGCACGGCCAGGGCCGCCGCGAACAGCACGTCCTCGCTGTCCTCGCGGCCCATCCGACCCAACCGCACCGCGACGTGCACGTCCGCCGCGGACAGCACGCCTGCCTCGTTGAACACCCGCAGCAGCCCGGTCCCCCGCTGTGCCACCTGAATGGACGTCATGATCGGTGCCTCCCCGTAGTCCGCACCACTCGCCGGGGCGTCGACCGGCGATAATCAGGAGCCGAACACCCTGGTGCACCGGCTTCGGCCGCCCTGCTCATCGTTCCCCGGCGAGTAGGTCCGACAGCGCGACAACGAGTTCCGCGGAAGGATGCCAATCGAATACACCGTGCCCCGATGGGGTCGCCGTGCCGATCATGCCCCGCACGAACAGGTATCTGGCACCGCCGAGATGGCGGGCGGGGTGGTAACCGGGCAGCCGCCAGCGCAGATAGCGGTGCAGCGCGACGGCATACAGCAGCGCTTGCAGCGGATAGTGCGAGCGGATCATCTCCGCGACCATGTGGTCGCGACGATAGTGCTCGACGGTGAGGTCCCCCGTGCCGAGCCGGTTGGTCTTGTAGTCGACGATGAGATAGCGGAGTTCGCCTGTTTCATCGGGTACCCGCAGAACCGCGTCGATGCTGCCGGTCAGGTAGCCGCGCAGCACCGTATCGGGCAGTGCGGCAACATGATCGGCGTACCCGGCGAGATCGTCGTCGGCCGGCAGGTGGGTGCGCAGCAGCGCGGCGATGGCGTGCATTCCGGCCGAGCGCGCACCGGGCGTATCGCCACCGCCGAGTGGCAGCTCGAATTCCAGTTCGTTGAGCCGGTCCCGGGTGGCGATCACGGAGAGGGAGCCGAAATCGGCTGGGGTGCGCAGGACTTCGAGCAGCGCTGACGACAGCAGGTCGACATCGAGCTCGGCCATCGTGTGCTCGACCGCCTCGACGCACCGCTGGTGAACCTCGGCAGCGAGGTCTGACACCGAGGTATCGACCGTTTCGAGGACGCCGTGGACCAGCGTGCCGAACTCGGCACCATAGGGCAGGTCGTTCATCAGCGACGGGGCGGCCGTGCTGCCGGTCATGGCGTCGACCGGCGCCTCGGCGGGCTCGTCGTCATGGCCCGGTCCGTCCTCTGGTTCGGAGTCGCTCACTCCTGGGGCGTCGTGCGCACCCGCGGTGAGCGCCGAGTACGAGGTGCGCCGCCACTGCTGGTCGAGGGAGCGGGTGAACCCCGCGGCCGCAAGCTCACCGGTCGGCAGCTCGGTGCGCACTCGCCGGGGCGCCACATCCTCTGGGCGATCGACCATGGTCACCGAGATCACGTCCGAGGCCGCGGCGGCCCACTCGGAAATCCGTTGCGCCGCAGCGGTATCGGCGGGAATCTCCGCCCGGCGCGGTACCTGCGCCGAACCCGGCCGTCGGCCCAGCATCATCCGGTGCAGCGGCGCGGCGCCGGTGGTCACCGCGGGCGCCCACCATGCGACGACCTGGCACATCGCCCGGGTCAGCGCCACATACAGCAGCCGCAGTTCCTCCCCTGATTCCTCGGCCTCACAACGCAATTGGCGCTCGCCGTAACCGGGGGCCTCCTTGCCGCCGATATCGAGGACCCTGGTGCCGTTGTCGTCGTGGAACAGCAGCGTCGCCGGGTACGGATTCTTGGCGCTGTCCCAGGTGAAAGGCAGGTAGACGATGGGGAATTCGAGGCCCTTGCTGGCGTGCACGGTGGCGATCTGCACTGCCGCCGCGTCCCGATCGAGCCTGCGGCTGCGACCACTGATACTGCCTGCCTCCGGGTCGCGAACACGGTCAGCGAGCCAGCGGGTGAGCGCGGTCAGGCCGAGGCCATCGGCCACCGCGACCTCGTCGAGTAGTTGTGCGAGGTGGCGCAGGTCGGTGAGTTCGCGTTCGCCGTTGTCCACCGCGAGCAGGCGCGGCGCGAGGTCGGTTTCGGTGGCGAGCTTGTCGAACACGGCGGCGAATCCGGCGCGCGCGAACAATCGCGCGGCGTCGCGCAACTGGGTGGAGACCCGGCCGACGAGATCCGCACCGCCCGAGTCGATCTCGGCGGCGGTCACGCCGAGGATCGGTGTGCACGCGGCCAGCCGCACCCGGTCACCGCGATGCGGTTGCTCCAGGGCCCGCAACACCCACAGCCAATCGGTCGCGGCGACGGTCGCGAAGACGCTGGTGCCGCCGGCCAGGACGGAGGCGACTCCGACCCGGTCCAATGCCGCACGCACCACATCGATCTGGGATCGAGTGCGCACCAGCACCGCGATATCGCCGGGCCCGATCGGCCTGCGCACTCGGCCGTCGCCGACCTCGCGCAGCGAATGATCCCCGCCGCGTACGGGTTTGGCGTCGATGGCGGTGCCGGATTCGAGCAGGGTGACGATATCGGCGGCCAGATCATCGGCGACCTTGGCCCGCTGCCTGCCCACCGACGGGAACCCCGACCGATTGCGCGCCCCGGCCCCGGTCCGGGGCAGCACCCGTAGTCGCAGTGGGCTGATCGCGTCCGGTTCACCGTGCAGGCGGGTCGTCGGCCGTGTCGGCGTCACCGGATACACGCTGATCTCGGGGTGCCCCAATTCCGCACCGCCACACAGGTGGTCGATGGCGCGCAGCAGTCCGGCGTCGCTGCGCCAGTTGCGGGTGAGCTCGCTGCGTCGATCCGCCAGTGCCACGGCATCGAGGTAGCTGAGCACCTCGGCGCCACGGAAGGCGTAGATGGCCTGCTTCGGATCGCCGACCAGCACGAGGGTGGCGTGCTGGTGGAAGGCCAGGCGCAGGATGTCCCACTGCAGCGGATCGGTGTCCTGGAACTCGTCGACCAGCGCCACCCGGTACCGCTGCCTGATCCGGGCGCAGGCGCGCGGCCCGTGTTCCGGGTCGGCCAGCACATCGTGCAGCAGCACCAGCAGATCGTCGAAATCACGCAGTCCCGCACGGCGTTTGCGGCGTTCGGTCTCGACGCGCACGGCGCTCGCGTAGGCCACGCGCTCCCCCGCCGCACCGTCGGTGCGCGGCGCGAGGTCGGCGTGCCGATCGTGGACCGCCGCCAGCGCCAGGGTGTGCGCATCGCGCACTGTGAAGGGGGCGCGGTCGCGGGCGTAGCGGGCCAGATACAGGTCGTCGGCGACGGTGGCGACGAGGTCGTCCACCGATTCGACCAGCCGGGCACCCGGGTCGTGTTCACCGGCGAGACCGAGTTCGTCGAGCATCCGCTGACAGAACGAGTGGGTGGTGGCGATGGTGCCCGCGTCGAAATCGGCCAGGGCGGTGAGCAATCGGTGCCTGCGCAGCCGCACGGTCGCGGGGTCGGTGTCGGCCATCGCCCGGACGAGTTCGTCCTGGTGGTGCCGTGCCGTATCGGGTTCGGCCAGTGCGGTCGCCACCGTGACGAACCGGTCTCTGGTGCGTTCGCGCAGTTCCTGGGTGGCGGCGCGGCTGAACGTGACGAGGAGCAGTTCGGTGATCGCGATGCCCGCCTCGGCGACGTAGCGGACCGCGAGCCCGACGATGGCGTGCGTTTTGCCGGTGCCCGCGCTGGCCTCGAGCACGGTGGTGCCCTGAGGCAGCGGGCCGGTGGCGTCGAAGGCGGTGGGCGCCGATACGGTCCCCGTCACGGTTGTCCCTGACTTTCGGCGGCGAGCAGCGGCGCCCACCAGCGGCGCGCGAGGGCACCGAAGTGAGTGCTCTCCGGCTCGCCGGGTCGGCTGGGTTCGGTGGCGAGACCGGCGAATCGGAGTGCGCGGCCCCACACATAGCGCAGGTAGCGGTCGGTGTGGTCGCCGAACTTGTCCGGACCGTTCGGACCGCCGTCGAAGGCGTGTTCGGCGGCGAGCAGGGCGTCGGCGACGCTGTCACCACGGAACCGGCGCTCGGCGTAGGCGGCGGTGGCGGCGGGCGCGCAGGGCAGCGGTTCGCACAGTCCTTCCTCGCGCAACCGGACCAGGTCACGCAGGATCGCCAGTGCGGCAGGCGCTTCGGGTGCGGTGATCACCGATCTGGCCACCGGTCTGCTCCGGAATTGGCCCCGTCCGGTACTGATCGCCTGCCACGATCGGTCTTCGGTGGCGGCAAGGGCGAGCAGCGAAACCCAGGACGCGAGCCGGTGTTTCGGTGCCAGGCGCGAGTAGGTGGTGCGCACCAGTGTCTCGCCACGGACCTCGGGCACGGTGCCCGCGAGGGTGCGGCCGTTGCCGAGGTCGACGGCGATGTCGACGGCGCGCGGCGGTGCCTCGTAGTCGGGCAGTGCGGTGCGGACGATGGTGTCGACCGTGCCCTCCACTTCGTCGAGCACCTTGGCCCCGAAACTGAAGGGGGGCAACGTTCCCCGACGCCATTCGGCGGCCCGCAGCCCCGCCGGGTCGGCACCGGTGAGGCGGGCGGTCAGCATGCGTTCGCCGAGGTCCCACTTCGCCAGGCCGTCGAGTTCGATCGGAAGCTGATCGGCGATATCCTCGGATTCTTCGGGCACCCGCAGGCCGAGCCGCTGCCAGAGGAACGCGCGCACCGGATGTTCGGCGAACGAGATCAGTTCCGCCAGTGCGACATCGGCGGCCGGAGCGGGCGGCAGCGGCGCGGTGAGCAGCGGTGGCCGCGGCTGTGACGGACGGGCGGCGGCCCGCGCACCGGCCAGGGCGACGGTGTCGAAGCTGCGTGGGTTCTCGGGGGCGAAGTTGCGGCGGTCGAAGGCCTGCAGCGGGTGACGGATGTGGACGGCGTCCATGGCCGCCTGCCCCACCTGAGTGGCGAGCACGTCGAGGAGTTCGGCCACCGGGACGGCGGGCGGGCGGGCGGCGCCGGTGACCGGGTCGGCACCGGTGTGCAGGACCAGCAGGGTGTCCCCAGCCGCCATGATGGCATCCAGGAGGAGTTGGCGGTCTTCGCTGCGCGCATCACGTTCGCCGACCAGCGGGTCGCGGGCCAGCAGGTCGTCGCCGTCGATACTGCCGGGACGCGGGAAGACATCGTCGTCGAGGCCGAGCAGCACCACCACGCGGTGCGGCACCGAACGCATCGGAACGAGGGTGCACACGGTGAGTTCGCCGGTGCGGAAGTTCGCCCGGCCGGGGCCGCCTGTCAGTCGACTGGTGAGCAGGACCGCCACGTCGGCCAGCCGCAGCCCGGTGGCGCCCGCGTGTTCGGTGGCGGCGACGATCTCGCGGCGCGCTTCGGTGCGGATCCACGAATGCGCGACGGGCACATCGGTGAGCAGGTCGACGGCGCGCAGCAGCACCGTGGTCCATTCGGCGGCGGGCCGCGGGCCGCGCAGGTCACGCAGGCAGACCGCCAGTCGGTCGATGAACTCGGCGAAGCGGCCCGCGAGGTCGACGTCGTTGGAGTCGACATCGTCGAGTGGCAGCGCCAGGTCGAGCCAGTCGTCGCCGGATTCGTCGGCGGTGACGCCGAGCAGGATGCGGTCCACCGCGGCGTTGAGCGTGTTCTGGGCGAAATCGGCCAGGCCGAACGCCTCGCGTTGACGCTGCCCGATTCCCCACCGCGCGCCCGACTCGGCCGCCCACTCGCGCAGCCGTTCGATGTCGTCGTCGTCGAACCCGCAACGGCGGCGTACGGTTTCGCTCGCCGCCAGGTCGAGTACCTGCGTCACCGTGACGCGACCGTCGGCCAGGTCGAGTAGCTCGATCACCACGGCCAGCATCGGGTTGGTCACCGCCCGCCCGCGATCGGCGAGCCGCACCCGCAACCGGTGCGCCGGGTGTTCACCCTCGACCGGGAGGTCGACGCCGGTGCCGCGCTGCCCGAACGCCGCCCGCACCAACGGCGCGAACGCCTCCACATCGGGGCACATGATCAGCACGTCGCGCGGCTCGAGTGCCGGATCCGCCGCGAACGTCCGCAGCAGCAGATCCCGCAGCACCTCCACCTGCCGCGCCGGGCCGTGACATGCGTGGACTTCGACACTCCCGTCCGGCACCGCGCCCGTTTCCGGCACTCGGTCCGCACGCACGGCGGCCTGGACGACGTCGAGTAGCGAGTGCGTGGCGATCTCATCGTGAAGGTGAATATCGCTGTCCAGCACCGGAATCAGGCGCTGCTCCAACTCGCGCACATCACGGGCCAGCCCCGAGAGCAGGGGGTGCGAAACCAGGTCGACGGTGTGATCGTCCGCGCGCGGACGAACCGTTGCACCGACTCCGAGTCCGCCGTCGGCGACCGCCCCAGCAGCACTGAGCGCGGTCCACATGGCCGGGCTCGGGTGCGCCATCCAGAGGTGGACATCGCGGTGGGCGGCGAGGGCGGTGATGACGGCCAGTTGGTCGGCGGGGAGTCGGGTCAGCCCGAACAGCGAGACCCGCTCGGGCAGGTCGATCGAGGCGGGGTCGGCGCGCAGGCGTGCGCAGGCGTGCGCGAGTCGTTCGGCCGGGCTCGGGGCATCGACGGCGGTGCGCAGCGCGCGCCACAACCGCGGTTGCCACGCGAGATCGTCGGGCACAGTTCCACCCGCGCCGTCGGTGTCCGCGCCCGCCGCCCAGTCGAGCAGCACCTGCGGACGTTGGGCGGCGTAGGAGTCGAACAGGGCGGCGAGGTGGGCGGCGGTGGCGTAGCGCCTGCCGACCCGGTGATCCGCCCCGGGCAGGCCGAGATGTCGCGCCAGAACCGCTGCCCACGGCTGGTCGGCGACCTCGTCGATCACCCGCAACAGCGTCCACACCAATCGCTGACCGGCCCACGGATCGTCGGCGGGCGCGACCCCACTCGCACCGGCCAGCACCTCGGCTACCAGCGCCGCAGGCGCGGGAAAGGCGATATTCGCCGCTACCCCGTCACCGACCGGGCCGCGGCTGACACCGGAGCCGGAATCCGCGACGCCGCCTTCGCGAAGTCCGTCGGCGCCCCGAGTACCCACCACACCGAGTACACGCGACAACCGTTGCGCCAACCAGCGCTCCACCCCTTTGGCCGGAACCGCGACCACTTCGGTGACGAAAGGATCGGCAGGCACTGCCCCCAGCAAACGCCCGAGTCCGTCGGCCAGCGCGTCGGCGCGTTCGGCGCGATGGAGATGCAACGACATCCGTTGTTTATACGCCCAGCGACCGACCCGCAATCGCGCGACCCCGCCACCGTCACTGGACCGGGCTAGTGAATTACGCCACACCGCAACGCGTCCCGGCCATGCCTGCGGCACCCTCGACGCCGACCGTGGGATCGTTGCGGTTCGGGTGGGACAGTACGGCCGCGGGCGAAAGGCTGGTTTCGTTTCATGATCGCGCAGGTGTTTCCCCTGGTGCCCGGTGGCGGCTTCATCGTCCGCCGAGTGGGCGCGCGCTGGGAGCTGATCAATTCCCGGCGCTACGGGCCTGATCAGGTACTGCATTCGTGGCCGCTGGACCGGCACGGCGAAGCGTTCGAGCACTGCCATCGCCTCAACGGCTGCCCCATCGCCACACCGCACGCCGCGCATCATTGAGGGCAATTCCGCTGCGCCGCAACACCCCTGAGCGACGACAAGCGTGCGCCACAACAGGCCTGTCGCGCCGGACGCCGGATTTGCGGTGAATTAGTGCATTGCGGCGCCTGGTGTGCGAGTGTGGTCCATCGTGCGTGACCGTTCCCCCTCCACTCGTGTCGTCTCCCGAGTCGCAGCAACTGCCTGCCTGCTCGCCGCCGCCGCCGTCCTCACTCCGGGCCTCCCTGTTCTCGTCGGTCCGGCCCATGCCGCGCCGCCCGCGTTGACCCAGGTGTCGTTGCCGGGGTTCGACGCCGATATGAGCTCTCGGATAGCGCGGGCCGACGCCTATCTCGCCGGTCGGCCCGGCACCGTCGGCTACGTGCTGCGTGACCGCAAGACCGGCGGCGTCTACGCCAACGAACACGCCGAGAACCAGGTCTGGACCGCGTCCACGATCAAGCTGGCCATCGCCGCCGACCTGCTCAACCGGGCCCGCGTCGGCGCCATCGGCCTGTCCCCCGACGACCGCTTCAACATCGAAGCGATGCTGGCCACCTCCAACGACCACGCCGCCGACGTGCTGTGGCACAAGTACATCGGCTTCGACCGGATGGCCTACAACAACGCGTTCCGCGCCTACGGCATGGTCAGCCTGATCCCGCAGCCCACCACGACCGCGCTGTTCCCGGACTGGTCGTTCCAGAAGTGCACCGCCGCCGACCTGGACCGGCTGATGAACACCATCCTCGACACCATGCACCCCGACGATCTCGCCTACCTGCTCGACCGGATGCGCTCGGTCGACTCCAACCAGCACTGGGGTGTGTGGGGCGCGGGCTCGTCGATGCGGCCGGGCCTGAAGAACGGCTGGTCGGCCGAGGCCGACGGCTGGGTGGTGAACTCCGTCGGTGTCGCGGGCACCGACGAGCGGTACACGCTGTCGATCATGAACGCGCTCGGCGGGGCAGGCGGCTACACCGACGGCGCCGAGACCGACACCCGGGTGGCCGAGCTGCTTCTCGCAGGTCGCTGATTCGGCGCAGCCCGTATTGTCGATCTTGTCGTTCGATGAGACGACGCAGCACACGCCGCGATCGGGTTCTTGTTGCGACGTCACAACCGGAGCCGACTACGGTTAACCCTGTCATTACCACCGCGGGGCCCACCCCAGTCTGTCGAGGAGCGCGACGATGAGCACTGAGTCTGTCGGGAAGCGGCACCACGTAGTGGTGATCGGTTCCGGGTTCGGCGGTTTGTTCGGTACCCGGCATCTGCGCAAAGCCGATGTCGACGTCACGCTCATCTCCAAGACGTCGACCCACCTGTTCCAGCCGCTGCTCTACCAGGTGGCCACCGGCATCCTCTCGACCGGCGAGATCGCCCCGGCCACGCGGCTGGTGCTGCGCAAGCAGAAGAACGCGCAGGTGCTGCTCGGTGACGTCATCGACGTGGACCTGGCGAACAAGAAGGTCACGTCGCGACTACTCAACCGCGACACCGTGACCGGCTACGACAGCCTGATCGTCGCCACCGGTGCCCAGCAGTCGTACTTCGGCAACGATCACTTCGCCACGTACGCGCCCGGCATGAAGACCATCGACGACGCGCTCGAGTTGCGCGCACGCATTCTCGGCTCGTTCGAACAGGCGGAGCTGGCGACCACCCAGGAAGAGCGCGACCGGCTGATGACGTTCATCGTCGTCGGCGCGGGCCCGACCGGGGTGGAGCTGGCCGGGCAGATCGCCGAACTCGCCGACCGCACCCTCGACGGCACCTTCCGCACCATCGATCCCCGCGACGCGCGCGTCATCCTGCTCGAAGGCGCAGGCGCGGTGCTCGGCCCGATGGGGCCCAAGCTGGGTGCCAAGGCGGCCAAGCGGCTCGAGAAGATGGGCGTGGAGATCCAGCTCAACGCCATGGTGACCGATGTCGACGCGCACGGCGTCATCGTCAAGGACGCCGACGGCACCACCCGCCGGATCGAGGCCGTCTGCAAGGTGTGGTCGGCGGGCGTGCAGGCCAGCCCGCTGGGCAAGATGATCGCCGAACGCTCCGAGGGCACCGAGGTTGACCGGGCGGGGCGCGTGATCGTGGAGCCCGACCTCACCGTCAAGGGTCATCCGAACGTGTTCGTGGTCGGCGACCTCATGTCGGTGCCCGGCGTGCCGGGGCAGGCGCAGGGCGCCATCCAGGGTTCGACCTACGCGGCCAAGGCCATCAAGGCCGGGCTCAAGGGTCAGACCCCCGAGGAGCGCGCGCCGTTCAAGTACTTCAACAAGGGCTCGATGGCCACGATCTCGCGGTTCGACGCGGTCTGCCAGATCGGCAAGCTCGAGTTCAGCGGGTTCCTGGCCTGGCTCGCCTGGCTGGCGCTGCACCTCTACTACCTGGTCGGTTACCGCAGCCGGATCGTCACCGTGATCGGCTGGTTCGTGTCGTTCCTCGGCCGCAACCGCGGTCAGATGGCGGCGACCGAACAGTGGATCTTCGCACGGCTCGCGATCGAGGAGGTCAACGCCGATCAGGCGGAGGCCAATGAACTCGCGGCCGACATGGGTGCGCCGCCGGCGACCGCCGAACCGCTCACCGAAGGACAGCGCAAGATCGGCTGACCCAGCTCGCGCACTGGCCGGGTGGTTCCATCGAACCACCCGGCCTTCGTCGTTCCAGTTACCTTTCGGCATACCGACATTGCGGGTTGCCGACGTTTCGTACCCATCCGAGTCGAGCACCGGTGGCGAATGTCGGAGGTCATATGTGTGACCAATCCCCAGGATGAAAGGTGATCTATGGCGACGGGGAAACACAGGGCGCCGAACTTGCAGCGACAGAAGGTAGGTTCGGTCGTCGCAGCCGGAGCGGTACCCCTGGTCATGGCCCTGATCGGCACGGGCACCGCGAATGCCGAGCCCGCGCAGGCGGCGGTGACCCAGCCCGAGCATCAGGCCGGACCTGAGTTCGACGCGGTGGCACCCAACGCCACCCCCTATGTGGGCCAGCCGATGCCCGCGAATACACGCAGCTCGCTGCAGTGGTCGCGGACGGGGCCGGAAATGGATTACCTGTCTCCGGTGGGTCCGCTGCACGCACCGACCGCGGTCGCGCCGGTGCCGCCGATCCTGCCACCGCCGGGGCAGTTCCGCTTCGGTGACCAGCAGGTTCCGGTGCCGGACTTCGTGCCGGTCGACACCTCGATCCAGATCAACGACACCGCGGCCAATACCGAGGCCAATCTGGCGACCTTCCTCGATTCGGTGGGGCTGGAGCGCAGCCGCTCCGACCGGATCGCCGCCGAGACGCTCGGTTCGGCGGCCAGGGGCGCGGCGGTCGGTTCCACCGTGGCGATCCCGTTCGCGATGATGGCCAGCACGGGCGGTGCGTTGGCCGGGCTCGTCGCCGGAATCCCGTTGTTTCCGGTCGGGTTGGTCGCGGGCCCGATCCTGGGTGGCATGGCCGCGTACATGGCCGTGTCGATCCCCATCACAGTTGTCGGCGCCGGCATCGGTGCGGCGGTTGGTGCGGCAAGCGGTTTCCTCGCACCACCGCGTGCGGGGACCCCCGAGACCGTCGATACGGAAGCCGAGCTCGTCAACGCTTGATCGAATTCCCAGCGGTGGGAGTCGGGCCATCGGCTCGGCTCCCACCGCCATTTCCGCGCCTAGGCGTTGGCGATCGCGATCGCGCGCAGTCGGCTGGTTGTTCGGGTGGCGAGTGAACCGCCCGCGGCCAGCGGGAGCCGAACCTCATCCACACTGCCCGACCAGGCCGGACGGTCATCCGGATAGACCAGTTCGCTGTCGAGCGCACGCGGTGCGGTGAGCCGATCATCGGTCGACGCACCCGCGCCGAGTTCGAGCCGGTGCCGCAGCAACGGCACCTCGCCGACATCGGCCAGCAGATCACCGCGCCACCCGCCGCCGTCCTCGCCGCTGCGGCCCACTTGCACCCGTTCACGCAGCCGCAACCGCGCATCGGGTGCCACCCGCACCGTGGTCACCGTGTGATGGTGTGCGCCACCGGCCACGATCGTCGGTTCCGGATCGAAGTCGAGTTCGGCGCCTTCGCCGACTTCGAAGCGCCAGTGCGCGTTCGACAACACGGTGGCCGCACCAGGGAGGGCGATCGTCGCCGCCACCGAACGAACCACCAGCCGCGCACCGGGGCGCACCACGATGGTGATGTCGAGTTCGTCCCCACCCAGCGGGGTGGCCGCGGTACCGATCAGGTGCACGGTGTCGATGCCGGTGTGCCGCCCGGCCAGACCGCCGACCGCGTCGATGCGGGGCAGTCTGCCCGGTACGGCGACGATGCTCAGTTCAGTGCGCAACGCCGGTGGCCGCGTCCTGTTCGGCGGCGACCCGCAGCTGCTCTCGCACCCAGGCCAGCACGGGGGTGGCGGCCGGGTCGTCGGTCAGGGAGACCAGGGCGGTGGGGCGGCCGTCGCGGACCTTGGCGGCGTCGCGCTCCATCACGCCCAGGTCGGCGCCGACCAGCGGGGCGAGGTCGGTCTTGTTCACCACGAGCAGGTCGGAGAACGTGACGCCGGGGCCGCCCTTGCGCGGCACCTTGTCGCCACCGGCCACGTCGACGACGAAGATCTGCACGTCGATCAGGCCGGAAGAGAAAGTGGCCGTGAGGTTGTCGCCGCCGGATTCCACCAGGATCAGGTCCAGCGGCGGGTTGGCCGCGACGAGGTCGTCGATGGCGTCGAGGTTGGCGGTGATGTCGTCGCGGATGGCGGTGTGCGGGCAGCCACCGGTCTGCACGGCGGTGATCCGCTCGTCGGGCAGCACGGCGTGGCGGCGCAGGAAGTCGGCGTCCTCGGTGGTGTAGATGTCGTTGGTCAGCACCGCCAGGGACAGTTCGTCGCGCAGTTGCCTGCACAGGGCGGCGACCAGCGCGGTCTTACCGGAACCGACCGGGCCGCCGATGCCGATGCGCAGGGCCTCACCGGCGGCGCGGTCGCGCTTGGGCCGGTCGTGGCTGTGATTGTGCGGTTCGCCATCGATCAGATGGGGAGGCATGGGGGCTCCTTCTTATCGGATTCAGTGGTCAGGACGCGAACAACGGCATGTCGCGATGGAGGTGACGTTCGGCGAGCGCGTCCTGCAGCGGATCGGACAACGCGGCGAGCCCGGTGGCCGCCTCGGTGGCGATCCGGTCGCACAGCGGTGCCAGGCGCATGGTGCTCGCGGCGATGGCGGCGGGATCGAGGGCGAGCAGGCGTTGCGCGGCGGTGGCAGCGCCGGTGAGTGTCGTATAGACGACGACACCCGCCAGCTGTTCGGTGCTCACGCCACAGGCGGCACCGACCATGCCGAACACCGTCGACAGGTGAGGACGCGGCCCCACCGCGGTCCAATCATGGTGCGGCCACAGCTGTTTGGCCAGGCGCAGCAGACCGCGGCCTTGCGCGCGCGAAGCCGTTCGCGCGGCGGGTGACGGTGTGCGTGCGTCGGCTTCGAGCTCGGCGCGTTCGGGAGTCAGCGTCGCGCCACACACCGCGGCGGCGAGGGACGCAGTCACCAGTCCCGAGGTGGCGACCCGGCGCCGCAGGTACAACTCGACGCTCGCGTTGTCGCGCAGCAACCCCGACGACACGGCTTCCTCGACACCACCGGAATGCACGTGCCCACCGATGGGCAGGCGCGAATCGGCCAGGGCGAGCAATGTCGCCAGTCCCGTCGCACCCTCGTTTCGCATCCGACGATCCTATGCAACCGACCTGGACGTCCGCCCGGTGAGGGCGACCACCACCGCACACCGTGGCGGCCATCACGCCGCCGGACGGTCGCACCCGGCCGGACGATCCACGATCCGCCGAATGGCCGCCCGCGACGGGTCGCTCTCGATCAGCGGCAGTCGGCGTCGATCCGCGGTCAGGACCGAGTCGACCGCCAGGTGTCGTAGCGCACACCTGGCGGATGTCACTCAGTGGCTGGTGCGGGCCGAGCGCCAGGCCAGCACAGCCATCGCGATCAGCAGAAGTGCGCCGCCCGCGGTCGCGAGGTGCATTCCGCTGACGAAGGATTCGCGAGCCGCGTGGATCAGCCCGTCGTCACCGGATGACTGCAGCAGGGTGTCGCCCAGGGTCTCGCCGAAGTCGCCACCGGAGCGGAACACCAACGCGGCCACCGAGCCGAGCAGCGCGAGACCGAGCGCATTGCCGAGTTCGAAACTCGTCTCGGAGATCCCCACCGCCGACCCCGCCCGCTCGGCGGGCACCGCCGACACCGCGACATCCGACACCAGCGTGAACGAGAAGCCATAGCCGATACCGGCGATCACCGAGCCCGCCACATACCAACCGAGACCGCCGTCGACACCGACGCCGAGCAGCATCAGGTTGCCGATCGCCGACAGCATCAGCGCGAGTGTGAACGTCGCCCGCACGCCCAGCCGCAGCCCGAGCCGCGCGCCGCTCATCGAGCACACGAACACCGCGATCGCCATCGGAATGCCGAGCAGTGCGGCGGCCAACGGGTCACGACCGGTGACCGACTGCAGATAGATGCTGGTCAGGTAGCTCATCGCGGCGAGCGACATCATGCCGGCCATGCTCGCCCCGATCGCCACCCGGAACAGCGGCCGCGTGAACAACGACAGGTCGAGCAGCGGTTCCGCGAGATGACGCTGCCTGCGCACGAACAGCACCAGCAGTCCGACGCCGATCACCGCGATCACCAGCGACACCGCGTCCAGTCCTTCGGCGGCGATGTGTTTGATCCCGTAGATCAACGGCAGGATCCCGCCGATCGACAGCGCGACGCTGGGCAGATCGATCGGGCCGAGGGCCGCGGAACGATGTTCGGGCAGCAGGATCGGCCCGAAGATCAGCAGAATCGCCAGCACCGGAATGTTGATCAGGAACACCGAGCCCCACCAGAAGTGGTGCAGCAGCACCCCGCCGATGATCGGGCCGACCGCCGAACCACCGGCGAAGAACGCGGTCCAGATGCCGATCGCGGTGGCCCGTTCCCGTGCGTTGGGGAACAGCGTGGAGATCAGCGCCAGGCTCGACGGCAGCAGCGTCGCACCGCCGATGCCCATCAAGACGCGGGCCGCGATGAGGATCGGCGCGGTGGGCGCGAACGCGGCCAGCACCGACGCGACACCGAAGATGGCGGCGCCGACGAGCAGGATATTGCGTCGGCCGATGCGGTCGCCGAGGTTGCCCATCGTGATGAGCAGACCCGCCAGCATGAACCCGTAGATGTCGAGGATCCAGAGTTGTTGCGACGCGGTGGGGTCCAGGTCGGCCGTGAGGGTCGGCATGGCAAGGAAGAGCACCGAGATATCCATCGACACCAACAGCACCGGCAGCAGCAGCACGCCTAAGCCGAGCCATGCGCGGCGTCCACCGGCGACTGCGGTGGGCACCGCCGGTTCCAGCTTCGTCATTCTCCGAATATCCTTCCACGGTGTGCGTACACCGTACGCGGGAGCTGGGTACAGTGTACGCATGAAGGTTGTATTACGAAAGCGAGTCATGGGATGACTGAGGCGAAGCTCACCCGCACCGCGATCGTCGATGCCGCGATCACCCTCGCCGACGCCGACGGACTCGACGCGGTGTCGATGCGCCGCATCGCCGACCGCCTCGATGTGGGCACCATGTCGCTGTATCGGCACGTGGCGAACAAGGACGAACTCATCGCGGCCATGACCGACGAGATCGCCGCCCGCCACCCCTACCCCGATCCGGTCGGTCGCGGGTGGACGTGGCGCGACCGGGTGCGCATCGCCGCGGAGATCGATTGGGAGCTCTACCAGCAGCATCCCTGGGTGCTGCTCACCTTCGCGGTCCCCCGCTACAGCTTCGGCCCGCAGGGCCTGACGAGCCTGGCGTGGTTGGTCGAGGGCCTGCGTGAACTCGACGTGACGGCCCGCGAGGCCACCACGATGGGGTTTTCGGTCTGGAACTACATCTCCGGTGCCAGCTTGCCGGTGGTCGGCGGCGCGCTACTGGCCGAGAAGCGCACCGCCACCGACGACACCAACGGGCTGCGCGATCTCCTCGAGGGCAAACCCTCCTTCCCCGTGCCGCCTGCGCTGGCCGACCTCGAGGGCGCGGGGGTGAGCGACCTCACCTCCGAGGACCTCCTGTTTCTCGGCCTCGAAGCGCTCTGCGACGGTTTCGCCGCGCGCGCTGCCCGTCGGGCTTGACCTCGAGCACCATTCAGCATCACCGGCCGTTGGGCGAGTCGCCGAATATCGGGCGACACGGCGGTCGCCGGTGGTGAAGACTGGACCTATGACCGACGCGCAGCCGTCCGCCGATCGTCGCCTCGCCGCGCAGGCTCTGGCCGCGAACGATCCGACCGGATGGTTCGAACCGCTCTATGCCGAGGCCGCAGCGGGGACCTCGGTGGTTCCGTGGGATCGAGACGTACCCAATCCACTGCTGGTCGACTGGCTCCGCACTGCCTCGCTACCGCAGGGAACGCGGGGCCTGGTGATCGGCTGCGGCTACGGCACCGACGCCGAATTCGTTGCCTCCCAAGGCATCCGAACCACCGCCTTCGACGTCTCCCCCACCGCGATCCGCGGCGCGCGGGCCCGCTTCCCGCATTCCCCCGTCACCTACAAGGTCGCCGACCTACTCAACCCACCGCCGGCCTGGCGCCACGCCTTCGACCTGGTCATCGAGTCGATCACGGTCCAATCCCTGCCGCCGGACGTCCGCACCCCCGCCATCACCAGCATCCGAGACCTGCTCGCGCCGGGCGCGACCCTGCTCGTCATCGCCGACATCAGCAAGACCCCCGCCACCGTCGGCCCACCATGGCCCCTCACTCGCGGCGACATCGACTCGTTCACCGCCCCCGACCTGGCCCAGATCCGCGTGGAATCCGTCCCTCGCCACGACGCCTCGGGTCTCAACCGCTGGCGGGCCGAATTCCACCGCCTTTCACAAAACGCCGACTGACGGCTTACGCCAGGCAGGGACGGTCCAGTAGGTCGCAGCACGTAGGACCCATTCCACCGGCCCATACGGGTGGCGGCTCAGCCACCGGGCGCTGAGCCCGAGTTGGGCGGCGAAGGTCGCCAGGCCGACCGCGATCACGACGCCCAGCGACACATCGTCGGCGAAGGCGAAACCGTAGCCGGTGTAGACGACCATCAGCACGATCGATTGCCCGATGTAGTTCGAGGCCGCCATCTTTCCCGCGTGTGCCAACACAGCGCAGTGGCGACCCAGCCGTACCGACCGTGCCGCCAGCACCACAGCGGCGAGGTAAGCGAAGGTCATCAGCGGATTCACCAGCGCCTGGATCCCGATCAGCAATGGCGGCGGTGTCCACCACCCCATCGACGCCGCGACAGTGAGCGCTGAAACGGGCATTCCCGCGCACAGTCCCACTACGAGAGCCCGTAAAGCCCAGGTACGCGTCATGTTCGACTGCCCGAGCACGTTCAGCTTGCCCGCGGCCATGCCCAGCAGGAACATCGCCAGGCTCGGCACCGCCCCGGCGGACCACACCAGTAGCAGCGCGGTGGGCGCGACGGCGAGCTGGGCGGAAAGGGTTTCGGCGGCAGTGCCGGTATAGGCCGCCCCCACCTCGGGCATCCGAAGTCCGGCGCCGGGCGTCAGGCCGGGCAGGACGCTGCCGATCGCCCAGATCAGCAAGAGCGTCGCACCCGCGAGGGCTGCCGTCCGCGGACCGAGCGGGCGAACCGCGATCAGGATCAGGCCGAGGGCGGCGTACAGCGACGACCGCGTTGCAGATCAGAATCCCGAACAGCGCGAACCCGCGCAGGATGTCGAGCTCGGTGATCCGGCGTACGGATTTCGTTGCGGGCGGATCCGATACGTCGAGCACCGGTAAACGGTAGAGCGCCGAAGCGGCACCTTATGCGGCGGGCGGAGCCTGCTGTTCGGAACGACGTTGCCATGGCGGGATGGTCAGGTAGGTCGCGGCGCGGAGTAACCACTCCACCGGGCCGTAACGATGACCGCGCAACCACCAGGCGCTGAACGCGAGTTGCGCGGCGAAGGTGAGCAGCGCGATCGCGATGACAGCCAGGGGCGCGATGGTGTCGGCGAGGGCGAGGCCGTAGCCGGTGTAGACGAGCATCAGCACGATCGACTGGCCGATGTAGTTGGTGGCGGCCATGCGCCCGGCGGGGGCGAGCAGGGCCGTGCAGCGGCCCAGCCGTGCGGACTGTGCTGCCAGCAGGATCGCGGCGACATAGGCGAACGTCATGGCCGGATTCACCAGAAATTGGAGGCCGTGGAGCGCGGTGGGAGCGTCCCACCAGGTCATCGACTCGGCGAAGGTCATCGCCGAGATCGGCAGGCCGAGGCCGAAGCCGAGCACGAGTGCGCGAAAGGACCAGCGGCGCAGCAGTTCCGGGTTCCCGAACAGGTTTCGTTTGCCCGCCGCCATGCCGATCAGGAACATCGCCAAGCTCGGCACGCCCTGACTGAACCAGATCAGCAGCAGGAAGACCGGCGCGAGGGCGGTCTGCGCGGAGAGCGTCGACGCGAAGTCCGCGGTGTAGTCGGCGGATATCGCGGGCAGGTCGACGAACTCACCGAACGCGAGAACCCCGGTGCTGCCCGGCAGAAAGGTCCACGCCGACCAGGTCACGTACAGCACTATCCCGGTGATCACCGCGGTCCGCGGCCGCATGTTGCGCAGCGCGATCAGCGTCAGGCACAGGAACGCGTACAGCGTGAGGATGTCGCCGATCCACAGCAGGTAGACGTGCACGAGCCCGATCACCATCAGCGCGGCACACCGTCGGAGCAACCGGCGCACCGGCGAAACCCCCGCACGCTGGGCCGCCGCGATCTGCAGGGTGAACGAATATCCGAACAGGAACGCGAACAGCAGATAGAACCGCCCGGCGAACAGTGCATCGACAGTGGCGCGCACCAGCAGATCGACGGTGCCCCCGAAGCCCAGTACCGGGTCCTCGCGAGTGCCTACCACCGACCACAACGTGGTTGCCACGACCACGTTGGTGATCAGAATCCCGAACAGGGCGAACCCACGCAGGATATCGAGCTCGGCGATGCGCGAGCCGGATCGCACTGCGGGCGAACGTGTTCCGAGTGCGTCTGCCATACACCGAGCGTACGCACGCCGACCGGTCACATTCGTCCACCGTGCGAGCTATCTTCACGCCGTACCGGAGAGCGACCCGCGGTCAGCCCTGCGGCGTATTGACAGCCGCGTCCCACCATGCGCCGGGCGCTCCCGGCGGCAACCGGCCACCTGAGCGACCCACGACGGCCACGGTGCCACAATGGAGCACGATCACGCTCGGCAGGGACTCGCAACCACCACGGAGGCGGACATGCAGGCAGTTGTCATCGACGAATTCGGTGAACCGAAGGACGTGCTCACCGCACAGCAGGTGCCGACCCCCGAGCCCGGGGAGGGTGAGGTGCGGATCGCGATGTCGCTCTCGCCGATCCACAACCACGATCTGGCGATCATCCGCGGCGTGTACGGCTACCGGCCCACGCTGCCCGCGATCCCCGGAACCGAGGCCGCCGGTGTTGTCGAGGCGGTCGGGCCCGGTGTCGACACACTCCAGGTCGGGCAGCGGGTCGCGATCGCCGGCGTACGTGCGGCGTGGGCGGAATCCTTCGTCGCCCGCGCCGGACAAGCGGTGCCGATGCCGGATTCCGTGGCCGACGAGACCGCCTGCCAACTGCTCGCCATGCCACTGAGCGCTCTCATGCTGCTCGATGACCTGCGGGTGACGTCGGGTCAGTGGATCGTGGTGAATGCCGCCAACGGCGCGGTCGGTCGCCTGCTCAACTTGTTCGCGAAGGAACGCGGTGTGCGGGTGCTGAGCCTGGTGCGCGGCCAGTCCTCGGTGCAGGCGCTGGAACAGCTCGGCTACGGTCCGGTGCTCGATACCGAATCGGTGGGCTGGCTCGCCACGGGGGCCGGCATCACCGGCGGCGAACCGATTGTGCGCGCCGTCGACCAGGTCAGCGGCCCCGCCGCGGGCGACCTGATGGCGCTGCTCGCCCCGAGGGGTGAACTGATCTCCTTCGGCGCGCTGTCGGGCAAACCGCTGATCATCGACACCGGCGCCGTGATCTTCAAACAGGCTGTGGTGAAAGGTTTCTGGGGCCAGCAGCGCAGTTCCGACATCGATCGCGCCGATTACCTACGGTTGATCACCGAACTCGTCACGCTCGCCGCCAACGGCACCCTGCGTCTCGACGTACAGGCCGATTTCCCACTCGATCAAGCCGCCGAGGCCGCCGTGGTGTCCGAAACTCCCGGCCGCAACGGCAAAGTCGTCCTGCACGCCGGATCTCGCTGAACCCTCGGCCGGGCGGTGTGACACCGGCGCTCCCGCATGCCCGCCACAGCGCACGGACGTCGTCCGGATCGACGCGATCCTGCACAGCAAGCGCGACCCCGCCCGCTTCCCGCCCCTGACACCCCCACCGCCGACCTCCACTGGCAGACCAGCACTCTCATCCGAGGCCTACTGGACGCCAGGCAGCGCGCGATTCTCGAATCCATCCTCGCCGCGGATTCGCCCGCTGGCTGAGCGGACACCGGTGCAGTCCGCGTCCGGGTAGGGCCGAGTCGATTGGACCGATCGACGTTCACTATCGCACCGGCGCGCGGACAGTAGCAGGCTCGACACTGGGCGCATGGCACGACTGCAGATCGAAGCGGTGTCGAAGAAGTTCGATGCCGAGTACGCGGTGCGCGAGGTGAGTCTCGATATCGCCGATGGTGAGTTCATGGTGTTGCTGGGGCCGAGTGGCTGTGGCAAATCCACCCTGTTGCGGATGATCGCGGGGTTGGCGGAGCCGACCGCGGGGCGAATTCTGGTTGGCGGCACCGATGTCACGGACGCGGCGCCGCAGCGGCGGGATCTGGCGATGGTGTTCCAGAGCTATGCGCTGTATCCGCATCTCTCGGTGGCCCGCAATATCGGGTTTCCGTTGCGGGCCCGGCGCAGGCCGCGGGCGGAGATCCCGCAGCGGGTCGCCGAGGTGTCGGCGACGCTGGAGATCTCGGCGCTGCTGGAGCGACGCCCGGTCGCGCTGTCGGGCGGACAGCGGCAGCGAGTCGCGTTGGCGCGGGCCATGGTTCGCGATCCCGGTGCGTTCCTGATGGACGAGCCGCTGTCGAACCTCGACGCGAAACGCCGCGAGCGACGGCCATATGAAGGTGAGGGCCGACGGTATCGACGCCGGGCTGGACATCGCCGAGGGTTCCGGCGACGCCACCACCGTCGTCGCCGGAATCCGGCCGGAACGCCTGCGGATCGACGACACCTCGACCGATGTCCGAGGCCGGGTGCGAATGGTCGAGAACCTCGGCAGCGAAGAACTCGTGCACCTCGAATCCGGGCTCTGCGTGCGCGCGGCGCGTCCGGCCGGTGTCCGGGTGGGCGAGGACATCGCCTGCCGCATCGACCCCGCCGACATCCACCTGTTCGATCCCGACACCGGCCTGCGCCTGACTTGGCAAGCACCACAGCCCAATTCGATACCGGCCGTCGACGCGGCCGCTGTCGCCGTTCACTGATTTCGGCAAGACCCCGATGAGAAGGATAGACCCACCATGAAACGCACACTTCCCGCGCTGGGCGTGGCGCTCACCACCGCCCTCGCCCTCACCGGCTGCGGCCTCGGCACCACCGGCTCCACCGAGTCCACGAGCACCACGCAGATCCCGGTCGAGCTGGGCCACGATCTGGCGGGCCTGCAGCTCGAACTCCCGGCCCGCCGGTGTCAGCCGCACCTCGTGCGAGTTGCGTGCGACCAGCCGCACTTCCAGGGATTTCTCCAGTTTCTGCAACTGGGCGCTCAGGCTCGGCTGGGTCAGATGCAGACGTTGCGCCGCACGCCCGAAATGCAATTCCTCGGCGAGCGCGATGAACGAGACGAGATGGCGGAATTCCATGACGGCGGCTCCTCTGTCGAACACTCCCACGCTAGCGGCAGCGAACAACCCCGTGATGAACTCCGACCGCCCGGCAGTGGCCATCCGCGTTGCCGGGCGGTGAAGGTCAGGAATTCGGACCGTTCACCACGGCGTAGGCGAATCCGTCCCAACACGGTGAAAGGTCAGGAATTCGGACCGTTGACCACGGCGTAAGCGAATCCGTCCCAACCTTTCGAGCCGACAGTCTGGATGACGGTCGCATCGACACTCGGTTCGGCGGCGAGCAATTCGATCAGGTCGCGGCTCGCCCTGGCGTTCGGGTCCTCGGTCTGTTCGTCGGCGACCGTGCCCGCGCGCACCACGTTGTCGACGATGATCACCGAACCCGGATGGGTCAGGCGCAGCGCCCACTGCACGTAGTTGGAGTTGTTGACCTTGTCGGCGTCGATGAAGACCAGGTCGAATGGTTCGGTCAGGTCCTCGGCGACGCCGGGCAAGGTGTCCAGGGCCGCGCCGACCAGGATCTCGACGCGATCGCCCACCCCGGCGCGGTCCAGGTTCTCCCGGGCGACCTTGGCGTGGCGTGGTTCGAATTCGAGAGTGACGACGAGGCCGCCGTCACCGACCGCGCGCGCCAGCCACTCGGTGCTGTACCCGCCGAGGGTGCCGATCTCGAGTACCCGGCGCGCTTTCGCGGTGCGAGCCAACAGGTTCAGCAGTTTGCCCTGGGGTGGGGAGACGTCGATGGCGGGCAGGCCCGCGTCGGCGTTGGCGTTGAGTGCGGGCACGCCTTCCTCGCCCACGAGGGTGGTGACGAGATAGCTGTCGACATCGGCCCAATCGTTGGTCGTCATAGTCGCAGTCTGCCACCGCGAGCGGGTCGGCACCGGCTTCCGCGTCGAGCGCGGTCGCTACTTCGCGGTCTCGACTTCGGTGACGCCCTGGATGATCTTCACGGCGCTCTCGGCCAGCGTCTTCGTGTCGATCAATGCCTGCGACAGTGCCACCAGCTGCTGTGCGACCGTCGTTGTGGCCAGCGAGATGTCGAACAGCGCCCGGGCGATCAGGGCGGGGGTCGCCGTACCCGCGGACGCGATCAGTATCGCGGTCGCCTCGGCGAGCATGCCGGCGAGATTGCTCAGAATCCCGACCACGATCTCACGCACTGTCTCGACGATGCCCTTCATCGCCGCATTGCACTCCGACAGCACCCCGGCGACAGCCGCCTTCTCGGCGATCTTGCCCGTCAGATCTGTCGCGGTGGCCCGGTAGGCTTCGGCGGCTTCGCCCGCCCATTCACCGATTCCGCTGTCGAGTGCGGTTGCCCATTCCTCTGCGGTCGTTGTCAGACTCTCGGCAATCGCTTTCCACGAATCCGAATACGCCTTGACCATATCCGGGCTGCCGGTGATCGATTCCAGTGATTTGCGCACCGGTTCGACGTGTTCGAGCATCCAGCTCATCAGCTGCGCGCCGAGGAAGTTGAACGGATCGAACTTCGCCAGCGTGGAGGTGCCCTTGATCGCCTTGCCGAACATCGACGCCGCGGACGCCAGATCACCCGCGGTACCCGCCGCCGCGGAGATGGCGCCGACCTTGTCCGTGATCGATCCGTCGCCGGTCACCGCCTGGTAGGCGCCGAGTCCGTTCTCCCAGGTGTCACCCAGGAGCGTGCCTTTCATGATGCCCGCGTCGGGCTCCTCCCCGCCCTCGGGGGTGCCCACATTGTTGAACAGGAAATTGCTTTCCTGGTAATAGGTGTCCCGGTAGTCGACGCCTTCTACGAGCAGGTCGTTCTGCGGTGCTTCGCCGTCGTCGAAGGTGCTCACCGTGCCGGGCAGGATCGTGTTCTCGTTGAGGAACGTGCCCGCTGCGTTGGGTCCGTCGGCCATGGTCAGACGTTCCTTTCGATCTCGGCGGTCTTGCCTGCGAGATCGCCCGCCCGGGTGGTGTCACACGTTTCGAAGGTGTCGGCGGCGGTGCGCAGTTTGCCCGGCATCTCCGCGGTCAGGGTGTCGAGCTGAGCCAGTGTCTCGGTGATCTCGTCGTGGAGCGTGTTCAGGGTGCTCACCGCGTACGGCTTCACGAGCAGGCCGTAGCCGTCGTCGGCGTGGGCGAGATAGTTCGCCGCCTCGAGCGCCTCGGCGACCCCGCCGGACACGACGTCCACCGAGCAGGCCTGCGACCTGATCGCATCCAGATTCACATTCACCAGACTGGTCACGCGCAAATCCCTCCTCCGGCGAACTCGGTCGAGTCCGCAGCTCTCGATCTAATTGGACGCGCCCCGACCCCATTCGGTTCCATCGAATGTGTGCCGAGTTGTTGCGGTGGCTACTGCAACCAGGATTTGCGCTGGTAGAACATGTCCTCGTCGGACGGCTCCTCGGGTGCGACAACCCGGTTGCGGTCGGGTTTGCGGGTCGCGGGAGCGTCGGGCTCGGACGGCCACGGCGCGGCAGGGGCGGCCGGCGGCGCCGATGGCGGAACGGGCGCCGACGACGTCGGGTCGAGATCGGGGAACCGGTCGCTGTACTGGCCGACGATGGCCTCCCCGGCTTCGTCGGTGCCGACCGTGTCATGGACCAAGCCGGTGACCTGGTCGCGCAAGCGCGCCTGGGCTCGGTGTGTGCAGGCCATGAGCTCGGTCGCCACGGCGGTGGGATCCATGCCGCGGACCGCCGCGGCAAGGGTGATGGCGGTGGTCGAGCCGTTGGCGTCCACGGTGACGCTGATCCGGCCGTCGGCCGAGGTATCGGTGACGCTCACCGCGGTCATCTTGGCGTGCAGCTCCTGGTAGCGCTGCGCCTTCTGTTCCAGATCCTCCGCCCAGCGCGAGAGCTCCGTTGCGGCGTTGTTCAGGTCGTCCATGCTGTGTTTCCCCTCCCGCCGGGTACCCGGCGCTCTACGGCGGACGGCGGGCTGGAACCCGCCCCGCTCGGATCGCGACGAGCCTAATGGACGCAGCCGCGACAGCGTTCATCAGCTCGCGCACGGCCGGAGCGAAGGCGGACGTACGCCTAGTGCCTCGTCCAGGAAGGTTGCCTCGGTAACTGGTCGAGTTGATCGCGCGCCCGCGACCGGTGATGCTCCCCGGTGGAGGTGGTGCCGGTGG
>NZ_JBHXMN010000017.1:0-140007 GCF_042720495.1 Nocardia sp. NPDC058480
GGCTTCACCGCAGGCAGCCCCCAGGAAGCCCTTGACTGCGCCTGCGATCTCTACCTCGGACACTGACCCCCGAACGACTTACGGGCGTGACCACTAAGACTGCGGAGGAGTGCCTTCGCGGGCATCGTCAGGCACAAGAAATCCGGTAGAGATCGGGCTGATCTGTACCGGATTCTCTGACAGAACTAGCAGCTGCAGGTTCTAGTTGTGTTGGTTACCAGGCTGATTGGCGGGTGGTGGCGGTGGCTTGGTCGATCAGGCGTTGGAGGTTGGCTTCTATTTTGTCGGGGGTGGTGGGGGTTACTTCTACTCGTTCGCCTTCTTGGATGAGGTAGCGGCCGTCGTTGGTGTAGTCGACCAGTTGGAGGGTGGTGCCGCCTTCTTGCCAGCCGTCCAGGGCGGGGCCGGTGGCTACGCGGAATTCGGCGTAGGTGATGAAGGGGCGTTTGAGGAATTTGAGGGCTTGTTCGGCGGGGGTGCGGTGGCGGGCGTAGGGGTCGGGGGTGGTGGTGAAGTCGTCGCGGTGGACGTTGAAGCCGCCGGTGGTGCCCGCGGGGGTTTTCGGGAGGATGGCCAGCAGGCGAGTGGTGATGGCGTGGGCGGGGCGTAGGGAGATCAGGATGTTGCCGCCCTGGCCGTATTCGGGGCCGGGGAGTTGGGCGGCGATGGCGCCGTTGCCTGCTTCGGTGGTGGCGCAGGCGCGGACCATACGGGTCCGGCCGTCGAGCCGGTGGCCGAACAGTTCGATGCGGATTTCGGGGTGCGCGAGGGCGTGTAAGGCGTGGTAGAGCGATTCGTCGGTGCCCATTTTGGCGATCAGCGTATCCGCGGCGCGACGGCATTCCAGGTCGAATTCGACCTGGGTTTCGACACCCGCGGTGAAGGTGAGGGGCCAGGGCATGCGGTCGCGGCCGAGCGTTTCCCAGGCGACCCAGAATTCGAACGGGGTCAGCTCCCAGGTGTCGGTCATGCGTCGCCGCCGATCACCGGCGGAACGTGCAGGCGGTCGGGTCCGAGCAGTTCTTCGTGGACGCCGCGCAGGTAGTCGGGGGCCTGGTGCTCGTCCTCGTCGTCCTTGCCGCCGCCGCGCGCTCCGGGTGCGCCCATTCCGCCCATACCCGAGCGGCCCGACGATGCGCCGGAACCCGCGCCCGCGCCCGCTCCAGCACCTGCGGCCTGTTTCTGGCCCGCGGTGCCGGGGACTGCCGCGCCGGGGGTGCCCGCACCTGCGCCCGCTCCCGCACCCGCGCCCGCGCCTGCTCCGCCGCCGGAGCCGAGGCCGCCGGGGGACGTGCCCGCCGGGGTGGTGCCCGGGGTGGTTCCTGCCGGGGTCGTGGTGGTGGGGGTTTCGGGGGTCGTCGTGGCGGCGGTGGTCTCGTCGCCGGTCGTGTCGTCGCCGGTGGTGTCGTCTTCGCCTGGGTCGTCAGCGGTGGGGGTTTCCGGCTCCGTGGTGGTGGGAGTGGTGTCGTCGTCGCCCGGGTCGGTGGTGGTGCCCTTGTCGGTGTTGGTGCCTTTGTCGGTGTTGGTGCCGGTCGGTTTGTCGTCGCCGCCGGTTGGCTTGTCGGACTGGGGTTTCGATGGCTCGGGCACCTTCGGGACCTGAGTGTCGGACTGTTGCGCGACCGGCTTGTAGACGGTCTCCATCACCTGGCGAGCCGCGGCTTGGGCGGCTTCTGAGCGGCCTGCGCTGGTGCTGTCCATGAGCAAGGAAGTCGCGATACCGCTGCCGGGCACGACCGAAGACGCGAGCGCGGAGACCACTATTCCGCCTATGGTGCTGCTCTGGTTGTCGGACTCGTGCGGCACCGAGTACTTCACCTGATTGAAGCCGGAATAGGCCTCTTCCATCTTGTTGCCGATCAGGGAGGCGGCCTGGTCGACCTTGTGCACGTCGGCGAGATAGCTCTTGGTGCTCGCCAGCGCTTGGCTCGCCGCGCTTCCCGACCAGCCTCGTTCCATTTCCTTCTGGATACTGTCGTGGAAGGCAGTGGCTTTCGTTGTGGTGTCAGTCGCCAATTGCCGCCAGCCTTGAACGCTGGTACTCATCGTCTCAGGGGTGATCGACTCAACAAATTTCATGATATCCGAATGGCTCATGGTGAGGAATGGTTCCAAGACGGGCGGCACGACCTGCGGCGTGAACTCGCCGGAAAAACCGGTGGCGAGGCTGGAATTCTCGGCGTAGATGCGAGACCTTGCGCTGTTGCCGGCAGCCTGGGCGTCCAGTTCGGACTGCGTGGGGGCTATGTCGCTATCGAACAGCGAGCTCATTCGGTCAGTAATTCTGGATGAGCTCGAAGCTGTGTACGCAACACTGGCCACTTTGCTCATGAAATCTGAGAAAGTCATTTGTCCCCCCGGATTCAGTCTAGTTTGTTGGTCTGTTGCTTGATGGCGAGCTGGGTCGCCTCGTCGCAGTCCTTGTATGCGGCACCGGCTTTGCGGTACATGTCGGCCATGGCGGCTAGCACTTCTTGGTGCAGGCGGATGGCATCGGAGTAAGAGCCGGTGCCAGGGCCGCCGATAGCAAGGTCTGCAAATTTCTGCCCGAGCTTAGTCGCTGAGCCCAAGCTGCCGAAAGAGTCGACATTGACCATGCCTTGGGTCCGATACTTCAGGCGGTCCAGATCGGAAATGTAATTATCGCAATGTTTCGCGCATCTTTCGGCAGTGTCGAACTCGATCACCAGCCTGCCTGCGGCAGCTTCGCCAGCAAGCGTTTGAAATTTTTTCGTGAGCTCGTGAGGATCGGCCATTTTGAATATCTCCAGTGCGGATATAGTCGTCGCTAACGGGGGATCGATGAAGCGAAATGAGATGCAGCATCATTCACCCAAACGCAGGGGTCGGTAGTCGAATTACTGCTTGAAGCTTTGCTTGCCGTCAAGGTGACTCGTCCCTGGCTTGTATCGAAAACGATTTCGCATTCTTCCGGAGGGTTGATTGAACCCAAGTAGAACTGCAGGGCTGGCCTACCGTCGACTGTTACATCGCGAAAATCGCGAAAGTATTGGTTTTCGCGAAATTGTTGCAGCGTATTTGTTGTAGAAAAGAACGAAATGAAGTGATCGCCGGCCCGCCAACCGCACCCCTTCCAATCCGGTCGCGGCACCGAGAACGGGTTGTCGTCCTTCGACGCAGGATCAGCCCCCGCCGCCAGCAACACGCTGTCCGATACAGCACACGGATCGAACAACTGCTCCTTGGTCAGCGGAGCCCCGCTGGCCTCAGGCTGCCCATCGACCGCTTCAGAACATCCGGCAAGCGCCAGTACAGCGCACACCCCGGCGGCAAAGCCAACCAGTCGCATCTCTTCTCCTCTATCGCGCACAACAACCGCTCGCCTTCTTAGACGCGCGGTCGGGCGGTTCGGTTCCATCGAAATGGAAATCAGGCTGGGACGTTGGCTCCGTGGCCGAGGTCGCGCAGGGCGGCCTTGATCTTGGTCTGGGCCTCGTCGAGGGATTCGGGGGTGGGGTCGGTGTTCGCGCCCGAGATGTCGAAGTCGCCCATCGTGTAGGCGGGGAAGACGTGGGTGTGCAGGTGGGGGACCTCGAGGCCGGCGATGAGCAGGCCGGCGCGCGGGGCGTCGAAGGCGACGCGGACGGCCTGGCCGATCTTCTGGGCCAGGCCCATCATCCGGGCGATCACGGCGGGATCCACGTCTTGCCACTGGTCGATCTCCGCGCGCGGCACGACGAGGGTGTGACCCTGGGTGACGGGGCCGATGGTGAGGAAGGCGACGAACTCGTCGTCTTCCCAGACGAAACGGCCGGGGATCTGACCTGCGATGATCGCGCTGAAGACGGATGCCATACCGGTGAGCGTAGCTAGATCGACACGAAATGCGACAGGATGCCCTGCACCTCGTAGATGTCGACCTGACGGTTGAAACGCTGCTTGACCGGCTCGTCGCCGCTGCCGATCCAGATGTAGAGCTCGGCGTCGAGGTCGAAGGTGCCAGCGGTTTCGACGGCGAAGTGGCTGATCGAACGGTAGGGAATGCTGTGGTAGCTGACCTTGCGGCCGGTGACACCCTGTTTGTCGACCATGATCAGGCGGCGGTTGGTGAACAGCATCGCGTCGCGGACCAGGATGAACGCGGCATACACCTGCTCGCCCTGACCGAACAGCTTCGCGTATTCCTGCTGGGCGGCGGCCGGATCTATGCGACCGGCATTGCCCATCATCCCGTCGAGCAGGCCCATCGTGTGCTCCCCGTTTCGGTGGCGGCTCTCGCGCCATACCTGCGTTCCATTGTGGCGCAACTGAACCCGAGCCGCGAGGGCTATGCCGGTTGGCCGCGCACGGATCGACGATCGGGGTCGAGTCGCCATGCCGCGGCCGTTGGTGCCCGAGCGAGCTGGTCGCGGGTGACCGCACGGGGCTGGTTCGATCCGGTTGCTGGGTTCGGAACATGCTCGAGGCCGGAGTATCGGTACGAGGGAACCGATACTCGGTACCGATACCGCGTATCGGTTCGCGGTGCGCGAAGTGCGCGGTCAGGGGCGTGCGAAGTGCGTGCGAAGTGCGCGACTAATCTTGCCTTCGTGCGCGTACTCGTCATCGGTTCCGGAGCCCGTGAACATGCCCTCGTCCTGGCGCTGCGCCGGGACCCCTCGGTGACGGCGGTGATCGCTGCCCCCGGCAACCCCGGCATCGGCCAGCACGCCGAGCTACGCCAGGTCGATCCCTGCGCCGCCGAAGACGTCGCGTCCCTGGCCGCCGAGGTGGCCGCCGACCTGGTGGTGATCGGTCCCGAGGTGCCGCTGGTGCTCGGCGTCGCCGACGTCGTGCGCGCGGCCGGGTTCCCGGTGTTCGGCCCGTCGGCCGACGCGGCCCGGATCGAAGGGTCCAAGGCATTCGCGAAAGATGTGATGGCGGTGGCCGGGGTGCGAACCGCGCACAGCGAGATCGTCGACAACCCGGCCGAGCTGGACGCGGCGCTGGACCGCTTCGGCCCGACCTGGGTGGTCAAGGACGACGGGCTCGCCGCGGGCAAGGGTGTGGTGGTGACCACCGACCGGCGCGCGGCCCGTGATCACGGTGCCGAGCTGCTCGAGCAGGGCCATCCGGTGCTGCTGGAGTCGTTCCTCGACGGGCCGGAGGTGTCACTGTTCTGCCTGGTCGACGGTGAGACCGTGATTCCGCTGCTGCCCGCGCAGGACCACAAGCGAGTCGGCGACGGCGATTCCGGCCCGAACACCGGCGGCATGGGCGCCTACACGCCGCTGCCGTGGCTGCCGGACGAGACGCTCACCGAGATCATCGACGACGTGGTGAAGCCCGTTGCCGCCGAGCTCGTCGCGCGCGGTAGTTCGTTCTCCGGCCTGCTGTACGCGGGTCTGGCGATCGGCACGAACGGCCCGGCTGTCGTCGAATTCAATTGCCGCTTCGGCGATCCCGAGACCCAGGCGGTGCTCGCGCTGCTGGACAGCCCGTTCGCCGAACTCCTGCACGCCACCGCGACCGGTCGCCTCGCCGAGGTCGACGCACCCCGCTGGAAGGACGGTGCCGCGATCACCGTCGTGCTCGCCGCCGAGAACTACCCGGCGCGCCCGCGCACCGGCGATGTGATCACCGGCGCCGATGACGGCGCGCTCGAGGGCGAAACGCTGGTACTGCACGCAGGCACGGATCAGCGCGCGGACAAGGCACTGGTGTCAGCGGGCGGGCGCGTGCTGAACGTGGTCGGTGTCGGTGCGGATCTCGCGCAGGCGCGCGAGCGGGCCTATGCGCGGCTCGCGGGAATCAAACTCCCCGGCAGCCATTTCCGGACCGATATCGGCGCGACCGACGTTGTGGTGCCGGAACGCAACAGCGTCGTCGGGTAGTTCGCCGACGTTGTCAGTCGAGACGCAGGCCGTGCATCGCGAGCCAGGCCTGTGGATCCACATGCTGACCGTTCTGGACGATTTCGAAATGTAGGTGCGGGCCGGTGGAATCGCCGCGGTTGCCGATGCGGGCGATCTGCATTCCGGCGGGGACGCGCTCGCCCTGGGAGACGACGAAGTCGTACATGTGGCCGTAGATGCTGATGGTGCCGTCGTCGTGGCGGATGCGGACCCACAGGCCGAAACCCTGCGCCGGGCCCGCTTCCACCACGGTGCCGTCGGCAACGGCGTAGATGGGGCTGCCGAGGGGGCCCGCGATGTCGATGCCGCGGTGCAGGGTGCCCCAGCGGGACCCGAAACCGGAGGTGAACGCGCCCTTCGCGGGCAGGCTGAACCCGCCGATGGACGGGGTCGATCCGGGCACCATCGTGCCGGGGACCACCGGGGCGCGCTGGCCCATCCAGTCCTGCCATTCACCGGAAACCGCGGCAGCCGCCTCCGCTTTCGCACGTTCGAGGGTGGCGCGGGCCGCCGCGGCGACCACGAGTGCCTCGCGGCGCTTTTCGCCCGCGTCGATCGCGGCGAGCATGCGGGTCGCCGATTGGGGGTTGGGGAGGAGCTGCGGGGGATAGGCGATGGCCACGTGCAGTGCTTCGCCCGGTGCGAGTGGGGGCCCGTCGACGGCGCCGCCGAACTGCCCGTCGGCAGCGACGAACACCGCCACCGCGGCCATTCCGGCGAGGAGTACGCGCCGCTCGACCAGCACCTGACGCACCCGCTCGCGGCTGGGCCGCCGCGCCCACATGCCCTCCGCCTGCGCCTTCGGTCGCCGCCAGAAGACCTTGCGCACCTCACCGCTACGCAGCTCACCGGCGATCTCCCCGACCACCGGATACCGCGCCGCCCACTCCGTCATCCGATCGCGAGCCGCGACCTTCGAAGGCAGCTGTTCACGCCAATTCGCCTGCAAGATCCGGCCATTGACGCTCACGACCCGGCGGCTCGAACGCTCGGCCGCGTCGGCACTCGATCGTGCCGGTCCATCGTCGTGCGTTCGTTCGGAGCCCTCGGCCACGCCGCTGCGGGCGGTGGATGCGCCTGCCGTCGCGCTGTCTGCGGTGGAGGCGCTACTTCCCCCGGACCGGCCCGGCGCCGCGTTGCCTGTTCCTGACGCGGTCGATTCCGAGTCCCCACCCGGTGCGCGAATGTCGGTGTCCACGTCGGTGCCTGTCCGCTTCATCTCGCCCCCGCGCCCAGGCCCCGACGTGACCATAGGGGTCGCGTCGGCGGCTGCGTCTTCGCTGTCGGAGCCATTGTGCCGACCATATCGGTGAACGTCCGCAATCGGGTGCTCTACCGTCTCTCGGGTGTCCAGAGAATCGCGCCGGTCGGCCATTGCCCCTTTCTACGTCATGGATGTGTGGAAAGCGGCCGCTGAACGCGCCAGGTCGCACGGCGATGTGCTGGTGCTCGCGGCCGGGCAGCCATCGACGCAGGCGCCCGCGCCAGTGCTGCGGGCGACCAGAGCCGCCATCGATCACGAATTGCTGGGCTACACCGAGACATTCGGCATTCTGCCGCTGCGCGAGGCCATCGCGGGCCATCACAGCGAGACCTACGGCTACGACGTGCACCCCGACGAGGTGGTGGTGACCACCGGGTCCTCGGGCGCGTTCACGCTGATCTTCCTGGCCGCCTTCGACCCGGGTGACACCGTGGTGGTGGCGCGCCCCGGCTATCCCGCCTACCGCAACACGCTGTCCGCCCTCGGGTGCGAGGTCGTCGAACTGGACTGCGGCCCGCAGACCAGATTCCAGCCGACCGTGGCGATGCTCGAAGCGCTGCCGGAGCCGCCGAAGGGTCTGGTGGTGGCCAGCCCGGCCAACCCGACCGGCACCATGATCGACCCCGCCGAACTCGCCGCGCTGGCCCGCTGGTGCGACCAGCACGGCACGCTGCTGATCTCCGACGAGATCTACCACGGCATCACCTACGCGGGCGCGAGCACGCCGACCTCCTCGGCGTGGGAGTTCTCCCGCGAATCGGTGGTGATCGGTTCGGTGTCGAAATACTTCTCGATGACCGGCTGGCGGCTCGGCTGGATGCTGGCCCCGGCCGACCTGCGCCCGGCACTGCAACGGCTGGCGTCGAATATGACGGTGTGCCCGCCCGCGATCTCCCAGTACGCGGCCGTGCACGCTTTCGGGCCGGAAGCCAAGGATGAACTGGACGGGCATGTGCGCCGGTACGCGCGCAACCGGTCGCTGCTCCTGGAGGGTTTGCCCGCGATCGGAATCACCGATCTCGCACCCGCTGACGGCGCCTTCTACGCCTACGCCGATATTGGACATTTGACCGACAATTCCCGGGCTTGGTGTGCCGAGGTACTCACCGAAACCGGCGTCGCACTGGCGCCCGGACTCGATTTCGACACCACAAATGGAAACCACACGGTCCGTTTTTCCTTCGCAGGCGCCACCGACGACATCGCCGCAGCACTGGAGCGTCTGGGCGGGTTCCTGAAGGGCTGATCCGACCCCTTGTCAACAGTGATGTGCGACAACAACTTTGCGTAGTACGAACACATCTGTGCTGGGATACGGTAAAACTCAGTTATCCCGAATTCCCAGTGTTTCCCCGATGACGATTGCGCACGGTTGAACTGATGATGACTGGCACTCCTGCACGGTGACCACCGCAACGACCCCGAAAGGCGAACGACGTCGGCAGGCTCTGGTGGCGGCGGCGGCTGAGCTGTTGCTCGAAGGCGGCTTCGACGCCGTGCGACATCGTTCGGTGGCCTCCCGAGCCGATCTTCCACTCGCGTCGACCACCTACTACTTCGAATCCTTGGAAGATCTGATCGCCCGCGCCGTCGAGTTCAGCGGCGCGATCGAACTCGACGCGATGCGCCGCCGGGTGGGCGAGGTCAGCCATCGCAGGCGCGGCACCGACGCGACGGTCGAGCTCGTCCTTGACGTGCTCGTCGGCCCCGATGACGGCGACTTGGACGCCCGCGGTCAGCTCATCGCCCGCTATGAGCGTTCCGTGGCGTCGGCCCGTCATCCCGAGTTACGTGAGGTCCAGCTCCGACTACGCACGCAGCTCGAAGAACTGCTCGCCGACGTGCTGCGCCGCTCCGACCGAGTGGTGCGCCCCGAGCAGTTACGCAGGCTGGTGGCCGTCGTCGACGGTGCGGTGGTCGCCGCGCTGATCGAAGGCCACCCCGAGCCCCGCCGACCCGCCCGGGCCGGTTTGCTCGAAATGATCGATATCGTCGCCCCGCCCGTGGTCCCGAACATGATGCCCCAGCAGGCCGAACGGGTGCGGCAATTAGACTGAGTGCTCGTGAGCCTCGTCCCGAATGTCCTCGCCACCCGATACGCCAGCCCGGAGCTCGTCGCGCTCTGGTCGCCCGAGAACAAGATCGTGCTCGAGCGCCGGCTGTGGCTGGAGGTGCTGCGTGCGCAGGCCGAACTCGGAATCGATGTCCCCGCAGGGGTTGTCGACGATTACGAACGCGTGATCGGCCAGGTGGACCTGGCCTCGATCGCCGAGCGTGAGCGGGTCACCCGCCACGACGTGAAGGCGCGGATCGAGGAATTCAACGCCCTCGCCGGGCACGAACACGTGCACAAGGGCATGACCAGCCGCGATCTCACCGAGAACGTCGAGCAGCTGCAGATCCGGCTCTCCCTCCAGCACGTCTACAACCACG
Source organism: Nocardia sp. NPDC058480 (assembly GCF_042720495.1). Lineage (NCBI taxonomy): Bacteria > Bacillati > Actinomycetota > Actinomycetes > Mycobacteriales > Nocardiaceae > Nocardia > Nocardia sp. NPDC058480. The sequence goes on from NZ_JBHXMN010000017.1 coordinate 9,553, forward strand.
GCATCGCCATCGCGGCGCGGCTGGCCGAGCGGGCCGCCGAGTACCAGACGCTGGTGATGGCCGGGCGCTCGCACAATGTCGCCGCGCAGGCCACCACGCTGGGCAAGCGCTTCGCCTCCGCCGCCGACGAGATGCTCGTCGGCCTCGCCCGGATGCGCGACCTGATCGACCGCTACCCGCTGCGCGGGATCAAGGGCCCGATGGGCACCGCCCAGGACATGCTCGACCTGCTCGACGGTGACACGGGCAAGCTCGCCGCCCTGGAACGGCAGGTCGCCACCCACCTCGGCTTCGCGACGGTGTTCACCAGCGTGGGTCAGGTGTACCCGCGGTCGCTGGATCACGATGTGCTGTCGGCGCTGGTGCAGCTGGGTGCCGGGCCGTCGTCGTTCGCGCACACGATTCGGCTGATGGCCGGTCATGAGCTGGTCACCGAGGGTTTCCAGCCGGGCCAGGTCGGGTCGTCGGCGATGCCGCACAAGATGAACACCCGGTCCTGCGAGCGGGTGAACGGCCTGCAGGTGATCCTGCGCGGCTACGGCTCGATGGCGGCCGAGCTGGCGGGCGCGCAGTGGAACGAGGGCGACGTGTTCTGCTCGGTGGTGCGCCGCGTCGCGCTGCCGGACGCGTTCTTCGCCATCGACGGGCAGATGGAGACCTTCCTGACCGTGCTCGCCGAGTTCGGCGCCTACCCGGCGGTGGTCTCGCGTGAGCTCGACCGGTACCTGCCGTTCCTGGCGACTACGCGCATCCTGATGGCGGCGGTGCGCGCGGGCGTTGGCCGCGAGACCGCGCACGAGGTCATCAAAGAGCACGCGGTGGCCGTGGCGCTGGCCATGCGCGAGCAGGGGCGCGAACCCGATCTGCTGGACCGTCTCGCTGCCGACGAGCGGATGCCACTCGACCGCGCGGGGTTGGATGCGGCGCTGGCCGACAAGGCCGCGTTCATCGGCGCGGCGTCGGACCAGGTGTCCGAAGTGGTCGCGCAGGTGCAGAAGCTGGTCGAGGCGAATCCGGAAGCCGCGCGCTACACGCCGTCGCCGATTCTGTAGTTCACGTCGAGTGATCCGGCGTAATCGCCCAATTCGGCTCGTAATAATCAGATATCTGACTAGAACGCGACGGATTGCGCGATTTCGCCGGGGTTACCGTACGTGGGTGAATCCGTACACGATCTTCGCCGACATCATCGATGGGCTCGCCCCTGCCTCGAAGGTTTACGAGGACGACGAGGTGCTGGCTTTCCTGGATATTCGTCCTGTGACGCCGGGGCATGTCCTCGTGGTGCCCAAGGTGGCGGCGCCCAGTCTGGCCGATCTCGATCCGGCGTTGGGCGGCAAGCTCTTTCAGGTCGGCCAGCAGATCGCGGCCGCGCTGCGCAGCAGCGAAGTGGCGGCCGCCGGGGTGAATTTCTTTCTCGCCGACGGGGTTACCGCCGGGCAGGAGGTCTTCCATGTGCACCTGCACGTGATCCCGCGGACACCCGGTGACGGCTTCGGTTTGCGTGCGCGGCCGACGTCCCCCGCGCGGGCGGATCTCGACTATCTGGCCGGTTCGATCCGGGGCGCGCTCACCCGCTGACCCGCCTTTTCGGGCGAAGCGGTCATTGCAAACCGGGGAGTTTGCTGAAGAAACGCCCGAAACGCCAAATGCTTCCAGTTCGTTCACCTGTGGGTTACCTTGGACTGTCATTGGCATGCGGTTATGGAGGGTAGATCGTGCGTCGTACAGGTGTTGCTGCTGCAGTGCTGGCTATTGCTCTCGGTGTGATCGGACCGGCGGTGGTTCACCCCGCGCCGGCGTCCGCCGCGCAGATCATCGGAGTCAACGAACTGACTCCGCATCGGACGGCTATCACCGTCACCTCGCCCGCGATGGGCCGCAATATCGATCTACAGGTCCTGCATCCGGCGGGTGGTGGCTCGCGTGGCACGTACTATCTGCTCGACGGGCTCGACCCCGGTATCGGCCAGAGCACCTGGACCAACGCCACCGACGCCGAAGCCTTCTTCCGCGGCAAGAACGTCAACGTGGTGCTGCCGATGGGCGGCCAGGCCAGCTACTACACCGACTGGATCTCCGACGATCCGCGGTTCGGCCGGTACAAGTGGGAAACGTTCCTCACCCAGGAACTGCCCGGCCTGATCGACGGACACTTCAACGGCAACGGTGTGAACGGCATCGGCGGGCTGTCGATGGGCGGCAACGCGGCTTACATCCTGGCCGCCCGCCACCCCGGCCTCTACCGCGCCGTGGCCGGTTACAGCGCCTGCCCGGACATCGCGATGGCCGCTGGCGCGATGATGTTCTCCATCGCCAATCGCGGCGGCAACCCGGTCAACATGTGGGGCGCGCCCGGCAGCCCCGAATGGGCCGCACACGACCCGGCCCTGCTGATCGAAGGGTTGCGCGGCAAGGCGCTGTACATGTCCACCGGCACCGGTATCCCCGGCCCGCACGAGGCAGAGCTCAAGCCCACACTGGCGGAGAACATCTTCCTCGGCGGACCCATCGAACTCGGCGTCAACACCTGCATGGTGGCCTTCGACCAGCGCCTGCGCGGCGCTGGCATCGGCGCGAAGATCGACTACCACCCGGTGGGCACGCACTCCTGGTCGTACTGGGAGGACGCCCTGCACGCCTCGTGGCCGGTCATCGGACCCGCGCTCGGGGCCTGACAGTCTCCACACCCGACCCGGTTCGACGGCTTTACCGCCGGAGAGCCGGGTCGCGGTGTGTTCGGATGCACTGCCGCGGCCGCCGACGGCCGAGTTGGCGGGCCCGGTTGGAGTAGGGCGGCTACGGTGGACGGATGGCTGGCGAGAATGAGACTGTGTCGGCGCCGATCGCGAAGAAGGCGCCCTTCGAGCGGGTCCACCACGGTGACACGTTTGTCGACGACTACGAATGGCTACGGGACAAGGAAGACCCCGAGGTCATCGCGTATCTGGAGGCGGAGAACGCCTTCACCGCGGCGCAGACCGACCAGTTGCAGCCCCTGCGGGACAAGATCTTCGACGAGATCAAGGCCAGGACGCAGGAGACCGATCTCTCGGTGCCGACGCGCCTGGGCGACTACTGGTACTACTCGCGCAGTTTCGAGGGCAAACAGTACGGCGTGCACTGCCGCTGTCCTGTCGACGCGAAGGCCGAGGGCATCGACGCGTGGACACCGCCGCAGCTCGAGGTGGGCTCCGCGATCGAGGGCGAGCAGGTGCTGCTCGACAGCAATATCCTCGCCGAGGGTCTGGACTTCTTCGCCCTCGGCGCGTTCTCGCTGAGCCACGACGGCAACCTGCTCGCGTACTCCGTCGACAGCTCCGGCGACGAGCGCTACACGCTGCGGATCAAGGACCTGCGCACCGGTGAGCTGCTGGCCGACGAGGTGGCAGGCGCGGCACCGGGGGCCACCTGGTCGCTGGACGGTACGCACATCTTCTATCAGACCGTCGACGAGTCATGGCGCCCCGACACCGTGTGGCGCCACCGCGTCGGCACCGGTTCCGACGCCGATGTGACGGTGTTCCACGAGCCCGACGATCGCTACTGGGTGAGCGTCGGTGCGACCCGCTCCGAGAAGTACCTGATGATCTGGCTCGGTTCCAAGATCACCACCGAGGGCTGGATCCTGGAATCGGACAACCCCGAGGGTGAGTTCCGGCCGCTGCTGGCGCGCCGCGAAGGCGTGGAGTACTCGGCCGAGCACGCGGTGATCGCGGGCGAGGACAAGTTCCTGATCCTGCACAACGATGTGGTCGACGGGGTGAAGGCGGAGAACTTCGTGCTCGCCGTCGCGCCCGCCACCGACCCGTCGGGCATGACGACCCTGATCGGGCATCGCGAGGACGTGCGGCTCGAGGACATCGACGCGTTCGCCAACCACCTGGTGCTCAGCTACCGGCGCGGCGCGCTGCCGCGCCTGTCGGTATGGCCGCTCACGCCGGAGGGCTTCGGCGAACTGACCGAGCTCGACTTCGGCCTCGAATTGTTCTCCGCCGGTGCGGGTTCGAGCCCGGAGTGGGAGCAGCCGACGCTGCGAGTCGGCGTCACCTCGTTCATCACGCCGATGCAGGTGTTCGACTACGTGCCCGCGACCGGCGAGCTGCTGCTGCGCAAGGAGCAGCCGGTGCTGGGTGGTTACGACGCCGATGACTATGAGCAGCACCGCGATTGGGCCATTGCCGCCGACGGCACCCGGATTCCGATCTCGATCATCAAGCGCAGCGGGCTGCCCGACGGGCCGAAACCCACACTGCTCTACGGATACGGCTCCTACGAGGCCAGCATCGACCCGTCGTTCTCGGTCTCGCGGCTGTCGCTGCTCGATCGCGGCATGGTGTTCGCGGTGGCGCATGTGCGCGGCGGCGGCGAGATGGGCCGGCTCTGGTACGAGCACGGCAAGACGCTGCTGAAGAAGAACACCTTCACCGACTTCGTCTCCTGCGCAAGCCATCTCATCGACACCGGCGCCACCGCGCCCGACCGGTTGATCGCCGACGGTGGTAGCGCGGGCGGGCTGCTGATGGGCGCGGTCGCCAACCTGGCCCCCGAGCTGTTCACCGGCATCATCGCCAACGTCCCCTTCGTCGACCCCCTCACCTCCATCCTGGACCCGTCGCTGCCGCTGACGGTGATCGAATGGGACGAGTGGGGAAACCCGCTGCGGGACAAGGACGTCTACGAGTACATGAAGTCGTACTCGCCCTACGAGAACGTCGAGGCCAAGAACTACCCGGCCATCCTGGCGATCACCAGCCTCAACGACACCCGCGTGCTCTACGTGGAACCAGCCAAGTGGGTCGCCAAGCTGCGCGCCACCAAGACCGGCGACAACGAGGTGCTGCTCAAAACGGAGATGACCGCGGGCCACGGCGGTGTGAGCGGGCGCTACGAGAAGTGGAAGGAAGTCGGCTTCGAATACGCCTGGGTCCTGGACCGGGTCGGTCTCGCGGACGCGTGATCCGATTGGGCCCCAGCTTCGGCTGGGGCCCACCGGCAGGGGGGTGAGGCGTGCGCCGAAGTTCGTCGGGGCGTCATCGGTGGAGCACGCGGGTGTCATCTGAGGCTGTCACCGTTGGTGCATGAACGCTGAGCTGATCGTGTCGGTGTCGGGGATCCGGGATACGACTCGCGATGCCGCGATCGAGTTCGCCGGGGAGATGGACGCGCGGGGCGTGCGGCTGTCGTTGCTGGTCGCGCCGCGATTGAAGGGCAAGTACCGGCTGGTCGACGATCCGGCGACGCAGTCGTGGCTGCGCGGGCGGCGACTCGTTGGCGACGCGATCGTGCTGCACGGGTACGACCAGGCCGCCACCAAGGCCCGGCGCGCGGAGTTCGCCGACCTGCCGCGACACGAGGCGACGTTGCGGCTCAAGGCCGCCGATCGGGTGATGGAGCGGGTGGAACTGCGCACCCGGCTGTTCGCCGCGCCGCGCTGGGATGCCTCCGCCGGTGCGCTGGCCGCGCTGCCCGACGTGGGGTTCCGGATGGCATTCGGGCTGACCAGCATGCTCGACCTGGAACGTGATGTGGCCCAACGTGCTCGGGTGTACGGGATCGGCGAGGGATTCCGGGCCGAACCGTGGTGGTGCCGGGCGCTGGTGATGGGTGCCGCGCGCACCGCTCGGCGCGGTGGCGTGCTGCGATTGGCGGTGTCGGCGGCGCAATTGCAGCGGTCGGGTCCGCGACAGGCGATGCTCGACGCCGTCGATCTCGCGCTGTACCACGGTGCCCACAGCGACGTGTACCGCTGGGAGCTCTACCCGGAGGCCAGAGCCGCCTGACTGGGCCGCCGCCGCGCGCGTACTGGCGATCAGCGCGCGGCGGTGGCCTCGGTATCGAGTGTGTCGACACTCGACAGTGCATATGTTTCCCAGAGTTTCGAGCCTTTTCGCCGGACGCGCGGCGGTTATCATTGCCCAGTTGATCGAGTGGTTTCCGCTAGTTGTTAAAACAGCAGGAGGCAGCGCTGATGACAGGCACCGCGACGAAAGTCGCGACAACGACGAAATATATGTCCTGGTTGACCTTGGCGTTGATGACCACGAGTTCGGTGGCCAGTCTGCGATCAGCGCCCACGATGGCCGTGTACGGATTGGCCTGCGTATTCCTCTACGTCATTCCCGCGATTCTGTTCCTGATGCCGACCTCGCTGGTCGCCGCGGAACTCGCGTCGGGCTGGCAGGGCGGGATCTATCAATGGGTCAGCGAGGGGTTGAGTAAGCCGCTGGGATTCCTCGCCGTCTGGTGTCAGTTCGCCATGACCATTTTCTATTACCCGAGCCTGCTCGCTTATGTGGCAAGCACTTTCGCGTACATCATTCATCCGTCACTGGCGTCCAACGGGCTCTACGTGGCGATCGTGATCATCACCGTCTACTGGGCCGCGGTGTACGTGTCCTCGCAGGGGACGAAAACGGTGGCCGGATTGTCGAGTATGGGCCTGGTGATCGGCACGCTGATCCCTGGCACGCTGTTGGTCATTCTCGGCCTGGTGTTCCTCGCGCAGGGCAATCCGTCTGCGGCGCCGATGGATTCGGGCCATCTGCTGCCCGCATGGGCCGGTCTGGCGAGCCTGGTGCTGATCGTGAACAACTTCCTGTCCTACGCGGGCATGGAGATGAACGCGGTGCATGTGTCGTCGCTGAAGAACCCGGCCAGGGAATTCCCGAAGGCGATGTTCTTGGCCATGGGCCTGGTGCTGGTGATCTTCATCCTGCCCGCGTTGGCGATCAGCTGGGTGGTCCCCTCGGCCAGTCTGAGTCTCACCGCGGGTGTGATGCAGGCCTTCGACGCCTTCTTCGGCCACTTCGGGATCGGCTTCCTCACCCCGATCATCGGCATCGCACTGGTGGCCGCCGCACTCGGCGGCATGCTCACCTGGCTGGCCGGGCCGTCGAAGGGGCTGTTGCTGATCGGGCGCAGCGAGGGCTATCTGCCACCGATCCTGACCCGGCTCAACAAGCACGGCGTGCAGCAGAACATGCTGGTGGCGCAGGGTGTGTTCACCACGCTGATCGCGCTGCTCTACGCCTTCATCCCCAATGTCTCCAGCGCGTACTGGATTCTGTCGGTGATCACCACGCAGGTGTATCTGATCATGTATGTACTGATGTTCGCCGCGGCCGCCAAGCTGCGCAGGGACAATCCGGATCACCCGCGTGGCTACCGGGCGCCCGCGCTGATGGGGCTGTGCGCCCTGGGCGCCGCCTCCTCGATCGCCGCGTTCGCGATCGGCTTCGTGCCGCCCTCGCAGTTCGGCGCGGGCAGTCCGCTGGTGTACGTACTCATCGTGGGCGGTGGCATGGGCATCGTCGGCCTGCTCATCCCGTACCTGTTCTACCGAAACCGAAGGGACAGCTGGAAACTCGCCGTACCGGAAGGGAAGCAGGCATGACGACCGGAGACGCCCCCGACCGCAAGCGGCGGTGGATCTACCTCACGACCGGTGTGCTGCTCGTGGTGTTCGCCCTGATCGGGCTCTTCACCTTCACCGAGATCCGCGAGAACACCCACGCGACCGCGAAAGCCGAACAGCTGCACAACAATCTGCTCGCCGCCGGTCTCCCCGCACCGGAGACGGACGTGATCGCCAACGCGCTCGGCGACGACGGCGGGTCGGTCTGCCAGGACCCGAGTTCGCCGCTGATCAAGGCGAAATACCAGGCCTCGATCACCAACGGTGCGGCCGGGCCGGGTCAGCGTCCGGTGATCGGCCCGCGCGATTCCGCCGAAGCGGTGGCGCTCGCGATCGCCACCTACTGCCCGGATCGCTTGCAGGACTACCTTTCTCATCTCGACACCCTGAAGCTGGACGACACAACGAAGTGAGGCGCGAAGAGATGACCGAAGATGTGACAGCGCTGCGCGGCAAGGTTTCCGGGCTGATGGGCCAGGCGAAAAAGGATCTGGCCCAGCTCGTTTCGCTGAAATCCGTCGCCGACCCGCGCCAGTTCCCGGCGGAAGGCTGCGAGCAGACCGCGCAGTGGGTGGCCGACGCGTTCGCCGCGGCCGGGCTGACCGAGGTCGGCTTGCACGAGACCCCGGATGGCAGCAAGGCGGTGATCGGGCACAAGCCGGGGCCACCGGGAACGCCCACGGTGCTGCTGTACTGCCACTACGACGTGCAGCCGCCGCTCGACGACGCCGCGTGGAAGACCCCGGTCTGGACACTGACCGACCGGGACGGCCGCTGGTACGGGCGCGGATCGGCGGACTGCAAAGGCAATATCGTCACCCACCTGACGGCTCTGCGTGCGATCGGGCCGGACTTCCCGATCGGCATCAAAGTGGTGTCGGAAGGGTCGGAGGAACAGGGCACCGGTGGGCTGGAGAAGTTCGTCGTCGCCAATCCCGATCTGCTGAGCGCCGACGTGATCCTGGTCGCCGACTGTGGCAACTTCGCGGTCGGCGTGCCCACTTTCACCCAGACCCTGCGCGGGAACGTGAATGTCGTCGTCACCGTGAAGACGATGGCGGGGCCGATGCACTCGGGCATGTTCGGCGGCCCGGCGCCCGACGCACTCGCCGCGATGATCCAGCTGTTGTCGTCGCTGCGTGACAAGGACGGCAACACCACCATCGACGGTCTCACCGACGACCAGAAGTGGACCGGTGTGCAGTATCCGGTCGACGATTTCCGCGCCGACGCCGGCGTGCTCGACGGCGTCGACCTGCTCGGCAGCGGCACCGTCTCCGACATGGTGTGGGCACGGCCCGCGCTGACGGTGCTCGGGATGGACGTGCCGGCGGTGGTCGGGTCGTCGGCGGCGATCCAGCCGAGCACCAAGGCCAGGCTCAACCTGCGCATCCCGCCGGGGACCGAACCCAAGCAGGCCTATGACCTGCTGGAGAAGCACCTGCGCGCGCATGTGCCGTGGAACGCTGAGCTCGACATCGAGGTCGAGGCGCTCGGCGAACCGTTCGTCGCGTCAACGCGGGGGCCCGCCCGTTCGGCCATGGAGCAGGCGATGGCGACCTCCTACGGCCGCGACGTGACCACCGAGGGGCAGGGCGGATCGATCCCGCTGTGCAATGTCTTCCAGGACACCTACCCGAAGGCCGAGATCATGCTGATCGGCGTCGAAGAGCCGAAATGCCTGATCCACGCCCCCAACGAGAGCGTGGATCCCACCGAGATCGAACACATGGCACTGGCCGAAGCGCTGTTTCTGACCAGCTACCGCTGAGTCAGAACTGGCCCTGGTCCTCGGGTTCGAGTACGCGGAACTCGGTGCCGGCCGGGGCCATCTCGGTCAGCCTGCCGAAGTAGGTGCCGTAGGCGGAGGGGTCGATGATGCCGTGGTGGATGGGCACCGCGGTGCGGGGATTGACGGCGCGTAGGTAGTCGACGGCCTCCGAGATGCGCATCCACGGGGCGACGGCCGGGATGGCGAGCACGCCGACCGGGACCGGCGGCACCCAGAGTGAGTCGCCGGGGTGGACCAGCTGGGCGGGGTCTGCCGGGGTGCCGAGCTGGAAGACGGTGTTGTCGATCACCGGGATCTCCGGGTGGATCACCGCGTGCCTGCCGCCGCCACCGGTGATCTGTAACTCGCCGATATCCAGCACCTGACCAGCCGAAACCGGCTCCCAGCCCTCGCTGCGCTGCTGCGCGGTCTGCGGATCCGACAGCAGGCGGGCACCGGGATTGTTCTCGATGAGGTCGCCGATCCGGTTCGGATCGATGTGGTCGGGATGCTGGTGGGTTACCGCGATCGCGTCCAAGCCGGTGATGCCCTCGAAGCCGTGCGCGAAGGTGCCGGGGTCGAACAGCACTTTCACGCCGTGCAGTTCCACGAGGATGCAGGAATGACCGAAGTGGGCGATGCGCATACCCGATGCTAAGCCGCCGTGACCCCGGAACGCGGGCGCGACGGCCCGGTCAACTAAGATTTCCGAGGTAACCCACACACCACTTGAGGAGCAACGCGTGGCACGAGTCGTGGTCGAGGTCATGCCGAAGGCCGAGATTCTGGACCCCCAGGGACAGGCCGTGGTCGGCGCGCTCCCGCGTCTGGGATTCGCCGGAATCTCGGATGTGCGGCAGGGCAAGCGATTCGAGCTCGAGGTGGACGACAGTGTGTCGGACGCTGAGCTCGAGCAGATCGCCGAGGCGCTGCTGGCGAACACGGTGATCGAGGACTGGAAGGTCGTTCGGGTCTCGTGAGCGCTCGCATTGGCGTTATTACTTTTCCCGGGACGCTCGACGATGTCGACGCCGCTCGGGCGGTTCGGTTGGCCGGCGCCGAGGCTGTGAGCCTGTGGCATGCCGATGCCGATATCAAGGGTGTCGACGCCGTCATCGTGCCCGGTGGGTTCTCCTACGGGGATTACCTGCGGTGTGGGGCGATCGCGCGGTTCGCGCCGGTGATGGGCGAGGTTATTCGCGCCGCCGGGCAGGGTCTGCCGGTACTCGGTATCTGCAATGGATTCCAGGTTTTGTGTGAGGCCGGGCTGCTGCCGGGCGCGCTGACCCGTAATGAGGGACTGCATTTCATCTGCCGCGACGAGTGGTTGAAGGTCGAGGCGACCGATACCGCGTGGAGTTCGCGGTATGAGTCGGGTGCGCAGATTCTTGTTCCGCTGAAGTCGGGCGAGGGGCGTTTCCAGGCTTCGGAGAAGGTGCTCGACGAGCTTGAAGGCGAAGGCCGCGTGGTATTCCGGTACGCGGGTGACAACCCGAACGGGTCGCAGCGCGGGATTGCCGGGATTTCCTCGGCCAACGGGCGGGTTGTCGGTTTGATGCCGCATCCTGAGCACGCGACCGAGGCATTGACCGGGCCCAGCGATGATGGGTTGGGGATGTTCTTTTCGGTGATCGATAGTTTTGTGGGGGCCTGAGAACTGGGGTTTGGTAGTCCCAGGTCGGTTGTGTGGCATAGCCGCAGGGGTAGCAGTAGTCCCGGGACGGTTGTGTGGCAAAGCCACGGGGGTTTGGTAGTCCCAGGCAGGTTTGACGCTGTGTTTATTGGCGCGCTGGCGCGCGCGTGTCCGCGGCCCCAAGGGGCCGCCGATCAGGGCTCGAGACTAACGCCTTCGGCGTAGCGCTTTCGAGCCCTGATCGGCGACCCGGCCGCGGACCGGCCACTTCGTGGCCGCCGCTCCCCAGGGGTCGCGGGTGCGGGGCTGGGAGTGCGGTCATGGCGGATTTGGGGTGTGCGGTGGGGCTGGGAGTGCGGTAGGGCAGGGTCTTGGGGTGTGCGGTGGGGCTGGGAGTGCGGTAGGGCAGGGTCTTGGGGTGCAGGGTGGTTGGGGTGGGGTTAGTGGAGGGTGTCGATGATGTCGAAGTCGACGCCGTTTGCCATTGCTAGGTGGGCGGGGCCTACTGCTTGGTTGCCCAGAAAGCCTCGGCGGGTGGCTGGGCCGTCCAGGACCAGGCCGGTTTCCGCGGCGGCGATGATGGTTTTCACGTCGAGGGTGCCGGTTGTTTCGGCCAGGGTGTTCAGCAGGTGGATCGCCTCGTAGGTGGAATTGCTGAAAGTGGTCAGCGCCGGGGCGAATTGGCCTTGGTGCCGGTGGTAGCGGGCGCGGCGGGATCGGCCCTCGGTGGTGTTGTTGTCGATGAAGAAGCTCGAGGCCACGTAGAGGTTGGTGTTCGCCGACGGGCCCGCGCTGAGTAGGACGTTCTCGTCGACCGCCGGGCTGAGGCGGGGCATGACGGTGGGTAGGCCCGTGGCGGAGAATTGGCGATTGAAACGGGCGGTGTCGGCGCCGACCATCAGGATCAGGACCGCGTCGGCCAGCAGGAGCGCCGGGTTCTCCAGGAAATCGCTGAAATCGGTGGTGCCGAGGGGGACGTAGTGCTCGACGATGATGTCGTAGGGGGTGGGCAGGGATCGGCGCAGGGCCAGGGCTGTTCGGCGGGGCCAGATGTAGTCGTTGCCGATGACCGCCCAGCGGCGCACCCCTAGTTCGCGGGCCATCCAGGCGGCCGCGGGGACGGTTTGGTGGTCGGGATGTTCGCCCACCAGCAGGACACCGGGGCGTTCGTCGGGCAGGCCCTCGTGGTCGGTGGCGTAGAGGTAGGGGACGCGGGCGTCTACGGCTTCGGCGACTGCTCGGCGCACCGCCGAGGTATGCCAACCGGTGATCGCGCCGACCATTCCAGTGGCCAGGAAGGCCGCTACTTCGTCGGCGACTTCGGTTGGTTCGCGGCCGCCGTCGATGGTCGTGAGATGGATTTCGCGGCCGAGAATTCCTGTGCTGCTATTGATTTCGTCGACGGCCAGGGAAATGGCGGCGGTACACGATGGCGCGATGATGCCACCGGGGCCCTGCGTGGGAACGATCGAGAGAATCTCGATCGTTTCATCCCGGCTCTGACCAAACGAAGGCACTCTGTACTCTACCGCCTGGTACGAACTGGATCGGGCTCTGACCGAACATCCCGCACTCTGTACTCTATCGCCTAGTGCGAACAGGATTGTTCGAATGACTATTTCGGCAGGTGGGAATGCAATCGGTGGCCATCATAAGTGGGTATTCCACGCTGCACGGCGCCCTGCGCTCCGCGGAGCGCAATTGGGTAGGTCGGCTCGAATCGGCGCTGTCGGCTGACAACCTCACGGCCGACCATTGGGCGATCCTGTCGCAGTTGTCCACCGACGACGGGATGACGATGTCGGAACTGGCCGCGCAGGCGCGGCTTGCCCCGTCCTCGGCCACCCGGCACGCGGACAACCTGGCCGAACGCGGGCTGATCTTCCGGGTCGCCGCCACCGACGATCGGCGCCGGATCCTGATCGGGTTGAGCAGTCTCGGGGCCAAGCTGGCCGCCAGGATCCGCGCGCAGGAGAAGCTCGCGGAGGAAGAGTTACGGTCGCGCCTCGGGATTCGGCGCTACGGCGAATTACTGGCGGCGCTCGCGGTGATCGCCGAACGCGACGACTGATCCGGGCACGGGACTTTCCGGGGCGGGGTGCCCGGGCGCGGTGTCGTGCCTAGGATCGCAGGATGCCGGTTTCCTTGACAGCGGCCACGGCCAGCGGATTGTGTGCCTTCATCGACGCGTCACCCTCGCCTTTCCATGTGTGCGCGACGGTGGCGGCCGAGCTGGACGGCAACGGGTTCACACCGTTGACCGAGGCGTCGGCGTGGGACGACGCGGGCGGGAAACACTATGTGGTGCGCGGTGGTTCGCTGATCGCGTGGGCTGATTACGACGCGGTGCCCGCTGCCCCGTTCCGGGTGGTCGGCGCGCATACCGACAGCCCCAACCTGCGGGTGAAGCAGCATCCCGACCTGGCGGGGGCCGGTTGGCAGCTGGTCGGGCTCGAGCCGTACGGCGGGGCCTGGCTGAACTCCTGGCTGGACCGGGAGCTCGGGCTGTCGGGGCGGCTCAGTGTGCGCGAGGGTGCGCGGATGCGCGATGTGCTGGTGCGGATCGACGAGCCGATCCTGCGGGTGCCGCAGTTGGCCATTCATCTGTCCGAGGACCGGCGCGGGGTCACCCTCGACCCGCAACGGCACGTGAACGCCATCTGGGGGATCGGCGACGCACCCGCGTCGTTCCTCGACTTCGTCGCCGAGCGGGCCGGGGTCGACGGCGCCGACGTGCTCGGCTGGGAACTCATGACCCACGACCTCGCGTCGAGCACGATCGTCGGTCGCGATCTCGATCTGGTGAGCGCGCCGCGGCTCGACAACCAGGGCACCTGCTACGCCGGGTTGCAGGCCTTCCTCGCGGCCGCCGACGAGCCGGGGGCCGCGACAGCGGTGCTGGTGATGTTCGACCACGAGGAGGTCGGGAGCCAGTCCGATCGTGGGGCGCAATCGGATCTGCTGCCCGCGGTGCTCGAGCGGATCGTGCTGGCCCGTGGTGGTGGGCGCGCGGATTACCTTGCCGCGCTTGCCGGTTCGGTGGTCGCCTCCGGTGATATGGCGCACGCGACGCACCCGAACTACCCGGACCGGCACGAGCCCGCGCATCGCATCGAGGTCGGCGGTGGGCCGGTGCTCAAGGTGAATCAGAACCTGCGCTACGCCACCGACGCGGCGGGCGCTGGTGCGTTCGCGCTCGCGTGCGCGCAGGCGGAGGTGCCGCTGCAGCGCTACGTCCACCGCGCCGATCTGCCCTGCGGCTCGACCATCGGCCCGATGACCGCCGCCCGCACCGGCATGTCGACCGTCGACGTCGGCGCGCCCCAGTTGGCCATGCATTCCTGCCGCGAACTCATGGGCGCGGCCGACGTGCCCGCGTACGCCTCCGCCCTAGCCGCTTTCCTGACCCCCGAAGCGACGGACTGACCTGATCCGGGGTCCGGCCTGAGCAATGAGCTGGTCTGGACGGTGAAGGTCTAGTGACCAACCGTCCAGGTCGGGCTCAGGCAGTCGCGTGTTCTGGTGTGTCCGCGGGCTTTCGATCAGGGCGGTAGGTGATCACCGCGTAGACGATCACGGCGAACGTGGTCCACACGTAACTGCTGCCGATGATCTGCTGCCACCAAGCCCAGGCGAGTTCCTTCTCGTTCGAATGTGGCAGGACCCACTGCGGGCCGACGATGAACATCAGCGTGAACAAGACGACGAGGGTGGTGAAGGCGCGGGAGCGGCGACGGATGGCCAGGCTCACGAAGACGACCAGCGCGGGCGCCACCCAGACCCAGTGATGCGACCACGACACCGGTGAGATCAACAACACCGCGGCCGCGTTCACCAGGAGCGCGCCGACGTCGTTGCCCGCGCCGATCAGGCGGTACATCCACACCGAGGCCAGCGCGATCGTCAACGCCGACAGGCCGATCCACAGGCCCGTCGCCAGCGATTCGTCCATGCCGAGGCGGAACAGGGTGCCCTTGATCGACTGGTTGCCCGCGAAGTAGGGCGTGCCGATGCGGCCGGTGTCGAACACGGTGTGGAACCAGTATTCGACCGAGTCGTTGGGGAACAGCAGGAAGCCGATGCCCACGGCGCCCGCGGCCGACGCGACCATGGTGGCCGCGGCCTTCCAGTCCCGGCGGACCAGGAAATACAGCAGGTAGCCGGCCGGAATCAGCTTGATCGACACCGTGATGCCGATCAGCATCCCGCGTGGCAAGAACGGCTTGCGTACGAGTATGTCGATGGCGACCACGGCCATCAGGATCAGGTTGATCTGGCCGAAGTTGAAGGTCTGGCGGACCGGTTCGAGGTACTGGGCGAAGCCGAGCCCGGCGATCACCACGGTGAGTACCGCGATCCGGTCGAGCTCGGGGCGCACGCGAACCAGCACCAGCCACAGCACGATTCCCAGGCTCGCCAGCGAGGTGAGCAGCACCACGACCTCGGCCACCACCAGCGGCATCAAGGCCAGCGGCACGAAGAACATCGCGGCCAGCGGGGGATAGGTGAACGGCAGCCCGAGGCCGTACACCGGCGGCATCGGGCCGTACAGGTCGCCGCCGTCGAGCCACACGCGCGCACCGTTGCGGTAGACCTGCAGGTCGATGAACCCGTGCCACCAGTGTGCGAGCAGCGCGACGACCGCGGAGACCACGAACAATCCGATGGCGGCGGTCAGCCAGCGTCGTTGACGGTCCGGGTTGTCGGAATTCTGTTCCGAGGAGAGAGAGCTCGGTTCCGCACCTTGCGCGGGAACAGGCGGCTCGACCTGCTCGGTAACCCCCGGTCTTTCGTTCACGGCGCCAGAGTAACGGGTACTCCGATGCCCCAACCGCAAGTGTGACCAGACCGAATCCAGCCACCGTCCCAGCGTGAGGGCAGGACGGGCGGCAGGCGGTTACCCCGCAACCATTAGACTCTGCAGATCAAGTTCCCCCCGGCCGAAAGGACCCTGGTCTCCCGTGACACTGCAGGTCGACACCGTCGCTACCGCCGCAGCCACCCCGGATGCTCCGCAGCCGTACAAGGAACTCGGTCTCAAAGACGACGAGTACGCCCGCATCAAGGAGATTCTGGGCCGTCGGCCCACCGATGCCGAGCTGGCGATGTATTCGGTGATGTGGAGCGAGCACTGCTCCTACAAGTCCTCCAAGGTGCACCTTCGCTACTTCGGTGAGACCACCACCGACGAGATGAAGGCCTCCATGCTGGCCGGGATCGGCGAGAACGCCGGCGTGGTCGACATCGGCGACGGCTGGGCCGTCACCTTCAAGGTGGAAAGCCACAACCACCCGTCCTACGTGGAGCCCTACCAGGGCGCGGCCACCGGCGTCGGCGGCATCGTGCGCGACATCATGGCCATGGGCGCACGCCCGATCGCGGTGATGGACCAGCTGCGCTTCGGCGCGGCGGACGCCCCCGACACCCGTCGCGTGGTCGACGGTGTGGTGCGCGGCGTCGGCGGTTACGGCAACTCCCTCGGCCTGCCCAATGTCGGCGGCGAGACCGTGTTCGACGCCTCCTACCAGGGCAACCCCCTCGTGAACGCGCTGTGCGCGGGCGCGATGCGTGTGGAAGACCTGCACCTGGCCTTCGCCTCGGGCAACGGCAACCGGATCATCCTGTTCGGCGCGCGCACCGGCCTCGACGGCATCGGCGGCGTGTCCGTGCTCGCCTCGGATTCCTTCTCCGGTGACGAGTCCGGCACCGGCCGCAAGAAGCTGCCCGCCGTGCAGGTGGGCGACCCGTTCACCGAGAAGGTGCTCATCGAGTGCTGTCTCGACCTGTACGCGGCCGGGCTGGTCGTCGGCATCCAGGACCTCGGCGGCGCCGGTCTGTCCTGTGCCACGTCCGAACTCGCCGCGGCGGGCGACGGCGGCATGCACATCGACCTGACCAAGGTCCCGCTGCGCGCCAAGCACATGACCCCCGCGGAGATCCTGTCGAGCGAATCGCAGGAGCGCATGTGCGCGGTCGTCACGCCGGAGAACGTGGACGCGTTCATGGCCGTCTGCAAGAAGTGGGACGTGCTGGCCACCGACATCGGTGAGGTCACCGACGGCGACCACCTCGTCATCACCTGGCACGGCGAGACCGTGGTCGACGTGCCGCCACGCACCGTCGCCCACGAGGGCCCGGTGTACGAGCGCCCGGTGCAGCGTCCCGACACCCAGGACGCGCTGATCGCCGACACCACCGCCACCCTGACCCGGCCCAAGACCGGCGACGAGCTGCGCGAGACCTTGCTCACGATGATCGCCAGCCCGCAGCTGTGCAGCCGCAAGTGGATCACCGAGCAGTACGACCGCTACGTGCGCGGCAACACCGTGCTGGCCGAGCACGCCGACGCGGGCGTCGTCCGCATCGACGAGTCCTCCGGCCGTGGTATCGCCCTGGCCACCGACGCGTCGGGCCGCTACACCTTGCTCGACCCGTACACCGGCGCGCAGCTGGCGCTGGCCGAGGCGTTCCGCAATGTCGCCACCACCGGCGCCACCCCCAAGGCCGTCACCAACTGCCTGAACTTCGGTTCGCCGGAGGACCCGGGCGTGATGTGGCAGTTCCAGCAGGCCGTGCGCGGTCTCGCGGATGGTTGTGCGGCGCTGGGCATTCCGGTGACCGGCGGCAACGTGAGCTTCTACAACCAGACCGGCAAGGACGCCATCCTGCCCACCCCGGTGGTCGGCGTGCTCGGCGTGATCGACGATGTACACCGCCGCATCCCGACCGGCCTCGGCATCGAGCCGGGTGAGTCGCTGCTGCTGCTCGGCGACACCCACGACGAGCTGGACGGCTCGATCTGGTCGCAGGTCACCCACGATCACCTCGGTGGCGTGCCGCCGCGGGTCGACTTCGCCCGCGAGCAGCTGCTCTCGGAGGTGCTCACCTCGGGTTCGCGCGACGGCATGATCTCCGCCGCGCACGACCTGTCCGAGGGTGGTCTGGCACAGACCGTCATCGAGGCGGCGCTGGCAGGCGAAACCGGTTGCCGCATCGTGCTTCCCGAGGGTTCGGACCCGTTCGTGCAGCTGTTCTCCGAGTCGGCCGGGCGCGTGCTCGTCGCGGTGCCGCGTTCGGAGGAGACCCGTTTCGCCAAGATGTGCGACGCGCGGCAGTTGCCGTGGGTGCGCATCGGTGTGGTGGACCAGGGTTCGGATTCGGTCGAGGTGCAGGGGCAGTTCTCCGTGACACTCGCCGAATTGCGTGAGGCATTCGAGGGCACGCTGCCTAAGCTGTTCGGAGCCCATACCGCGTGAATTGATCGATGAGGAGTCGAGCTTGACTACAGCGGATACGAGCTCGACTCCTCAGCCGGTCACGCGCGACGACGACGCGCACAAGAACCTCTTCATCCGGGTAATTCACCTGGTGGAGAGGTTTTTTCATCCCAATTACACCGGCCTTGTCGTGGCCACGATGTTCTTCGGGCTGTCACTGACACCCTCGCTGCTGCCGCGTGACTGGTTCTTCCAGGGATTGGTCAGCGGAATCAACGCGACGATCGGCTACGGGCTCGGCTGCTTGCTGGCGTGGGCCTGGCGCAAGTGGGTCGCGCCGCGGATCACCTGGCCCGAGCGGGTGCGCACGGCGTGGGCTCGGCGGCCGAGCTGGCTGCTGGTAGCGCTGAAGATCGCGATCGTGGTGGCGTGCCTGATCTTCGCGGTGCTGATGAGCGTCCAGTCCTCGAAGTGGCAACGGCAGATCACCGACCTGATGGGGATGGAACCGGTGTCCGACGCCGGGTATCCGCGGACCGTGCTGGTCGGCGCGGTGGTGGTCGGTCTGCTGATCTGGATCTCGCGACTGGTGGTTCGGCTGGTGCGCACGGTGACCCGGGTGCTGAACCAGTGGGTGCGGATCCCGGCGGCGTTCGCCCGGCCGCTCGGGGTGCTCGTCGTGGTGGTGGCCGCGGTGCTGTTGTTCAACGGCGTGTTGGCGAAAGGCTTTTTCGCCGTGGCCAATTCGGCGTTCAGCGCGCGCAACAGCCACACCTCGGAGAACGCGGTCCAGCCGACGCTGCCCGAACGATCCGGTAGCCCTGAGTCTTTGGCCAAGTGGGAGACATTGGGTTCGGAGGGGCGGTGGTTCGTGGCCAACGCGCCGACCGCCCTCGCTATCGGTCAGGTAACCGGAAAGCCCGCACGCGAACCGATTCGGGTCTACGCGGGGCTGGAATCCGCCGATGGCGTCGAGGCGCAGACCGACGTGGCCCTCGCCGAACTCGAGCGCACCAAGGCCTTCGAACGCGAGGCGCTCGTGGTGATCAGCACCACCGGCACCGGCTGGGTCGATACGACCAGCGCCGTGGCGGTCGAATTGATGTACGGCGGCGACACCGCCCTGGTGGCGACGCAGTACTCGTATCTGCCCAGCGCGCTGTCGTTCCTGTCCGACCGGGACAAGTCGATGACCATGGGGCGCACGCTGTTCGACAAGGTGTACGACCGCTGGTCGGCGCTGCCCGCGGAAACCAGGCCCAAGCTGCTGGTCTACGGCGAGAGCCTCGGTTCGCAGGGGTCGGAGGGCGCGTTCTCCGGGCTGGCCGATATCCGCAACCGCGCCGACGGCGTGCTGTGGGTGGGGCCGCCCAATTCCAATCGGCTGTGGTCGGAATTCGTGACCAGACGAGACCCCGGCACCGACGAGATTGCCCCGATCTACGCCGACGGGATGTCGGTGCGGTTCGCCGCGAACGCCGATCGGCTCGCGCAGCCGACGCCGACCTGGAACGACCCGCGCATCGTCTATCTGCAACACGCTTCCGATCCGGTGGTGTGGTGGTCACCGGATCTGCTGTTCAGTCAGCCGGATTGGTTGCGGGAGAAGCGCGGACCCGATGTGTCACCGGCGATGTCGTGGTATCCGATTGTCACATTCTGGCAGGTGGCCGCGGATCTGCCACGCGCGCAGACTGTTTCGGAAGGACACGGTCACAACTACGGCAATGTCGTGCCCGAAGCCTGGGCGGCGGTAGCCCAACCACCGGATTACACACCGGAATTGGCGGCCCGGATCGAGACGTTCGTCGCCGAGGCCGCTGCCACCGAACGGCAGTTGAAGTGACGAACCGGGGCAGCACCGAACCCCTCGATCGGAGCTGCCCCGGTCTTCTCACGACACCGATTTGAACGGATTGTGTTCGGCGATCAGCTGTTCCAGCCGTGCCTCATCGATCCGGCCGATCAGTGACTGAGTCTCCTGCTGGTCGCGCACGACCTTGGCGAGGGTGAAGCAGCTGGTCACCAGGAACAGGCCCGACATCGCCAGGAACGCGCGCTGCCAGCCGTCCAGCGGCAGGTAGGCGATTCCGACGCCGGTCCCGAACAGGCTGACAGCGAACGCGATCGCGGCCTGGGCCATGTAGGCCGAGGTGTTCTTCGGCTTGGTGTTTGTGCTCATGGTTGCCAGTGTGCTGATCTGGCGCTTCGCGATCGCGCGTACAACTACTCGAGTGCGGTACGTAGTTTGTGAGCGGCTCCGCAGTCACAAATCCGGTTGATTGTCGGTACCGGCCGCCATACTGGGGCGGTGACCGAGCGCGCTTCGACTTCCGCGATGCTGCGTGCGCGCGGCGGCGTTCTCGCGCGGCGCGTAGAAGATGCCGTCGATCTGAATTATGTCGGATTGGTGCTGGCGACGCTGTTTTTCGGGCTCTCGGTGACGCCCTCGCTGGTGCCGCGTGACTGGCTTTTCCAGGGGCTGATCAGCGGGATCAACGCCGCGATCGGGTACGGGCTCGGGTGTGTGCTCGAATGGGTGTTCCGGCGGTGGGTGCGGGCCCGGCTGCCGATTCCCAGCCCGTCGGATCGGCTGCGGTATGCCATCAAAGCGACCGTGTTGGTGGGGTGTGCGCTGGTCGCGGCGGTGATGCTGGTGCAGTCGGCGCGGTGGCAGCGTGAGATCACCTCGCTGATGGGGATGGCGGGGACCACCACGCCCGCGTATCTGCGGACCGGCCTGCTCAGTGTGGCTGTCGGCGTTGCGGTGGTGGCCGCGTATCGGACGGTTCGGGTCATGGTGCTCGGGCTGGCTCGTCAGCTCAATCGGTGGGTGCGGGTGCCGCGCGAAGTGGCCCCGGCGGCCGGGTTGCTGGTGCTGGTTGTGCTCACGGTGACGATCTTCAACGGTGTCGCCTCGCAGGCGTTCTTCGCGGTGGCCAACTCGGCGTTCAGCGTGCGCAACGATCGGACCACGCCGTACGCGGTGCAGCCCATCGCGCCGGAGCGTTCGGGGAGCCCCGGGTCGCTCGCGCCGTGGCAGACATTGGGGTTCGAGGGGCGGTGGTTCGTTTCCAACGGACCGAGTGCCGCCGCGATCACCGAGGTGACGGGAAAGACCGCGCGCGAACCTATTCGGGCGTACGTGGGGTTGGAGTCGGTGACTCGGGACCAGACCGCGGCGCAGCTGGCGGTCGCCGAACTCGAACGGACGAAGGCCTTCGAACGTGCGGCGATGGTGGTGGTCACGACTACCGGGACCGGCTGGGTCAACGGGATGGCGGCGGGGGCTGTGGAGTATCTCTACGGCGGTGATACGGCGATCGTGGCGACCCAGTTCTCCTATCTGCCCAGCGTGCTCTCGTTCCTGTCGGACCGGGAGAAAGCGGCCGCGGCCAGCCGGGAGCTGTTCGACGCGGTGTACGAGCGGTGGTCGGCCCAGCCGGAAGGGCAGCGGCCGAAGTTGTTCGTCTATGGGGAGAGTCTGGGTTCGCAGGGGTCGGAGGAGGCGTTCGACGGGCTGGCCGATCTGCGCGAGGAGGTCGATGGTGCGTTGTGGGTCGGACCGCCGAATTCGAATCGGTTGTGGAGCCAGTTCGTCGATCGCCGCGATCCGGGGTCGCCCGAGGTGGCGCCGGTGTACGCGGACGGATTGGTCGTTCGATTCGCCGATGACGCAACTGATTTCGATAGCTCAGAGCCGTGGCGTGCACCTCGCATCGCCTATCTGCAACATCCCTCCGACCCGATCGTGTGGTGGTCGGCCGATCTGATCTTCACGCGGCCGGATTGGTTGAGCGAGCCACGCGGTTCCGATGTGTCCACGCAGATGCGGTGGGCGCCGTTCGTGACGTTCTGGCAGGTCACGGCCGATCTCACCAACGCGCAGGGGGTCGTCGACGGGCACGGGCATCGGTACGGGAGTTTGGTACTGGACGGGTGGTTGGCCGTCGTCGCGCCTACCGGCGTCAGTGGTGATGTTGTCGAAAGTATCCGTGCCGCACTGGAATCGGCGGAGACCTACGAGCGGGAGGTGAAGTGAGAAGACTTGAAGGTGTTGCGGCGCTGATCCTTCCGCTGCTCTGGAGCAACCGAGTCCTGCCTGCCCTCGATCTCCCACTGCGCGGCCGCACCGCGGCGAATGTCGCCTTCGCGACGGGATACACAAAGCTCTTCCGGGGCAACCCGAACTGGTTGTCGCCCAGTGGGTTCCGATGGGGACTGAGTAGTGCGGCCGTAGTGCTCACCGGCTATGCCGTCGCCCTGGCGATCCCTTCGCTCCGACGCCTCCCACTCGAAATCGCCGCCCGCGCACCGGAAACCTCAACCCTGGAATGGATTGCCCTGCACATCCCCGTAGGCACCGTCCTGGCCGAAGAAGCGATCTTCCGGGGCACCCTCGACCCCGTGCTCGCCGAGAGTGCAGGCGCCCCGGTGATCAGTGCCATCGACTTCGGGCTGTGGCACATCCAACCGGCAAGAGCCGCAGGCGACTCGGTACTCCCGACGATCCTGGCCACCACCCTCGCCGGGCTAGTCTTCACCGAACTCCGTCGGCGGTCGGGCAGTGCGACCGCACCCGCGCTCCTGCATCTGGCGATCAATGCCGGGGGAGCGCTCGCGCCGGCCGCTGCCCGGTGGGTCGATGGGCTGGGGCGCTAGCTCAGGCCGTGGCGACGAAACCGGCGACGGCCTCGGTGAAGGCGTCGTTGTCGTCGCCCGCGGCGGTGTGGGCCGCCGCGCTGATCTCGGCCAGGCGGGCGTGCGGTGCGAGGGCGAGGAATGCCGCGGCGCCCTCGTCGCTGACGACATCGGACTTGCCGCCGCGGATCAGCAGAACCGGGATGGTCAGCGCCTCGGCGGCGGCTTCCATCTCGACGATGCGGGCGTCCGGGTCGTCGTTGACGTCGCTGATCAGGTCGGGGTCCCAGTGCCAGTACCAGCGGCCGTCACGCTGACGCAGGCTGCGCAGCAGGCCGTCGGAATTGTCGGGGCGCGGGCGGTGCGGCAGGTAGGCGGCGACCGCGTCGGCCACCTGGTCGAGGGTGTCGAAGCCGTCGCGGTGTCTGCCGAGGAAGTCCATCACGCGCGCCACCCCCGCGGATTCCGAGCGGGGCACGATGTCGACCAGGACGAGCGCACGGATCGCGCTGCCACCCGGCTTCGCCGTGGCGAGCAGCCCGGTGATCCCGCCCATGCTCGCCCCGACGACCACCGCACCCGCCTCCCGCGTCGCACCGAGCTGCTCGAGCACGGTGTGCAGGTCGGCGACCATCACATCCCGGGAGTAATCCGCCGTCGGCGACCAATCACTGTCACCGTGCCCGCGCGCGTCGACGGTGACAACGCGCATCCCCGCCGCCGCGAGCGCCCGCCCGGTCCGCTTCCACGAATACCGGTTCTGACCACCACCGTGCAGCATCACGACCAACGGGCCGTCCTCGGCACCGAAGCTGTCGGCGACCAGGGTGAGCCCGTCGGCAGCGCGCAATCGCAGCGTTGTCGGCTCTAGGGGACCGGTGACACTCATAGGACGAATGTACGACGCGCCCCACCCACCCTCGCCGTCGGGCGATAGATCGGTGGCGGGAGCCAGTGGTTCAGCTGTCGGACCTGGTCCAGGTCAGGTACTCGGCGTCGCTGGAGGGCGTGCCGTTCCACGGGTGCGCCAGGAAGTCCTCGTCGCGCACTTCGGTGCGACCCGGGAGGTGGGCGCAGACGCAGGCGATGGTCAATGTGGCTGTGCGGGAGCCGAGTTCGTCGGCCTTGAGGTCGTGGGCCAGGTCGGTGGCGACCGGGAGGAGGTCGTTCATCGTTGCGGTACCCGGCAGGCAGAGGTCGAGGTACAAGTCGACCGCGCCCGGTCGATCGGGCGACACGGCTGATCTTCCCGCGGCTATGCGGACATCCGGTGGGAGGCGGGTGCGCTGCATGAATTTCGACAGGTCGAATCCGGCGATCGTTTGTGGGCCGGTCACGAATTTGCCCTGACACGCCAGAACGGTCTGTGGCGGTTCAGGCGGGGTGGTGTCGTCGGGTGTCTGGCAGGCGGCGATCAGGGTCGCGACCGAGATCGAGAGCAAGGCTGTCACACGTCTCATCAAGAATCACGCTAGCGCGTGTTCGCCGTTGACCGCCGGAAATGCTCGGGTCGGTAGCGTCTCGGGTATGGCTGGACGGAATGTGGTTGATCCCGCGGAGGTGCGGGCGGCTGTGTTGGGTGTGGGGGAGTGGTTGCGGGATCCGGGGTTGCCGGTGCCGGGGCGGCGGGAGTTGGGGGCGGCGGTGAAGGGGACGGTGCGGGCGTTGGCGGGCAGTGCGCCGGGGCATTCGGTGGAGGTTCGGGTGCCGCCGTTCGTGGCGGTGCAATGTATCGAGGGGCCTCGGCATACCAGGGGGAATCCGCCGAATGTGGTGGAGACCGATGCTCGGACCTGGTTGTTGCTGGCTACCGGGCTGCTCGGATTCGACGACGCGGTGCAGGCGGGGATGGTGAGCGCGTCGGGGACCAGAGCGGGGGAGATCGCGGGGTGGCTGCCGATTGTGCCGCTGCCAACGCGGACCGACCCGGCCGCCGGGTAGCGGCAGCCGGGTCGCCGGGCTCAGGCGGCCGCGGTGTGCTTGCGGTGCAGGCCCTTGTAGTCGTAGTAGCGGGTGATGATCGTGCCCAATACGACGGCGATCGCGATGCCGAGCAGCGACATCCAGATGCCGCGATCGAGACCCGCCGCGTAGCCGGCGTCGAAGTACAGGATCGAGCGGACACCGAGGAACACCTGGTGCATCGGCTCGAATTCGGCGAGCCACGCGAGGTAGGTCGGCGTCGCCTCGATCGGGACGGTACCGCCGGAGGACGGCAGCCCGAGGATGACGAACAGGGTCAGGTTCACCAGCAGACCCGCGGTACCGAGGGCGGCCAGCGTCATGAGGGCGGTCCAGCCGACAGCGATCATCGCGAGCACCGAGAACAGGAACAGCGCGAGCGGATTGTCGACCGGCATGCCAACCACCTTCGCCACCAGCAGGAACACCAGCGAAACAACCACTGAGACCAGCGCGGATACCCCCCATTTGATGAGCAGGGTGCGAAAGCGCGAGATCGGGGTCGGCGGATAGTGCACCGACCAGGGGCCGTACTCGGTGGGCATGAAGCCGAGCTGGGAATCGATCATCGTGTGGATGACCATCGCCCCGACCATGCCTGCCAGCAGCAGCAGTAGCGAGTAGAAGAACGCGGTCAGGCCGATCCCGGTGCCGCTCGGCAGCGGACGGAAGTCCTGCGCGACCACATCGATCGGACTCTCGAGGGTGATCATCGCCGCGCCGGACACCTGCGGCGGCGGTGCGCCCGCCGGTGTCTCGGCCAGAGTGGCCTGTACCTGCTCGGTCAGTTGGATGCCGACCTGCTTGTCGACCTCGGTCAGCGCCTGGTCGCCGATGCGCTGCATGATCCCGACGCCGTAGGCGCCCATGCGCGGATTGGACTGCAGGGTGATGATCGGCCGTTCCATCTCGCCGGGCACGATGCTGCCCGTACCGAGAATGCCCAGGCGTTTGCTGAAATCGCCGGGGATGATGATCGCGCCGTACACCTGCCCGGTGCGCAGCAACTGTTCGGACTCCGATTTTCCGACGACGCGCAGATCCACCTTGTCGGCAGGCACACCGGCGACGAGCGCGTCGGTGACCTGCTTGCCGAAATCGACCTGCTTGCGCTGATCACCCGAGCCCATCACGTCGCCGACATCGGAATTGACCAGCGCGATCGGGAAGTCGTGCAGATTCTTCTCCGGGTCGGCGATATAGCCCAGGTACATCACGCCGAGCAGGGCGGTGAGCACGGTCAGCACCGCAGTGGGCGAGAGCACGATCCGGGCCCAGTGACGCCGATCGATGATCGATGTGGGGAAAGTCGCTTCGCGAGCGGGTGCCTGACCGGAATCAATCAGCTCCGCGTTGGTGTTCTTACTATCCGACCCGGTTTCACCGGCTGCAACGTGTGCACTGTCGTCCGTCACGATCCGCACCGTAACAGCTATTTGTGGCCGATCGGCGAGTTCGTGACCAGTGGATTGCTGCCGGGATGCGAGCGCGCGTACTGCCTGCTGCAGATGACCCGTAGACTGACTAGTGCCCCCAGCCCGCCCGAACAGGGAGCAAACGGTGACCGACGTCGATCCCACGATCGTCCCCACGCCCAATACCCCCGACGAGATCGAACACGACCCTCGCGAGGAGTGTGGCGTCTTCGGCGTCTGGGCTCCCGACGAAGACGTGGCCAAGCTCACCTACTACGGCCTGTACGCCCTGCAGCATCGCGGGCAGGAGGCGGCCGGAATCGCCGTTTCCGATGGTTCCCAGATCCTGGTCTTCAAGGATCTCGGCCTGGTCTCCCAGGTCTTCGACGAGCAGACTCTCGCGGCCATGCCGGGGCATATCGCCGTCGGACACTGTCGCTACTCCACCACCGGTGGCGTCACCTGGGAGAACGCGCAGCCGATCTTCCGCACCACCTCCGTCGGCTCCGGCCTGGCGCTGGGCCACAACGGCAACCTGGTGAACACCGCCGAATTGGCCGGTCGCGCACGCGAACTCGGCCTGATCGGCGCCGGTGTGATCGACGGTCGCCCGCAGATGACCGGCGCCACCTCCGACTCCGACATCGTCACCGCGCTGCTGGCGCACGCCTCGGCGGACTCCAGCATCGAAGCCGCCGCGATGGAACTGCTGCCGCAGTTGCGCGGCGCGTTCTGCCTCACCTTCATGGACGAGCACACCCTCTACGCCGCGCGGGATCCGCACGGCGTGCGCCCGCTGGTGCTGGGCCGGCTCGATCGTGGCTGGGTGGTCGCGTCCGAGACCGCCGCGCTCGACATTGTCGGCGCCGCGTTCGTCCGCGAGATCGAGCCCGGCGAGCTGCTGGCCATCGACTCCGACGGTGTGCGCTCCATGCGCTTCGCCAATCCCGAGCCCAAGGGTTGCGTCTTCGAGTACGTGTACCTGGCGCGTCCCGACACCACGATCGCCGGTCGCTCGGTGCACTCCACCCGGGTGGAGATCGGCCGCAAGCTGGCCAAGGAGCATCCGGTCGACGCCGACCTGGTGATCCCGGTGCCCGAGTCGGGTACGCCCGCCGCGGTCGGGTACGCCCAGGGCTCCGGCATTCCGTACGGCCAGGGCCTGATGAAGAACGCCTACGTGGGCCGCACCTTCATTCAGCCCAGCCAGACGATCCGTCAGCTGGGTATCCGGCTCAAGCTCAACCCGTTGAAGGAAGTGATCCGCGGCAAGCGGCTGATCGTCGTCGACGACTCCATCGTGCGCGGCAACACCCAGCGCGCGCTGATCCGCATGCTGCGTGAGGCGGGTGCGCTCGAGATCCACGTGCGCATCGCGTCGCCGCCGGTGAAGTGGCCCTGCTTCTACGGCATCGACTTCGCCTCGCGCGCGGAGCTGATCGCCAACGGCACCGGTGCCGACGACAGCTATGCCGACATGGTCGAGAACGTGCGCCGCTCCATCGGCGCCGACACCCTCGGCTACGTCTCCACCGAGGGCATGATCGCCGCCACCGAACAGCCGCGCTCGCGACTGTGCACCGCCTGCTTCACCGGCGACTACCCGATCGAACTGCCGCCGGAGGCCGCCATCGGCAAGAACGTGCTCGAGGGGATGCTCTCGGGCAAGGCCGAGTCGAAGCTGTTGGGCGAGAACGCGAACGTGGACGCGCTCAGTCGTCCATAGCGCACGCCGACGCTACACCGCACCAGAGGGGCCGGACAGGATAAACCTGATCGGCCCCTTTTGTGTTGTGTACGAGAGTAATTCCGGTGACCGGCAATTTCGTAAGATTAGTTCATAACATGGCGGCAGTAATTCGGACCATTTGAAACTGGCCGGTAATGGATCACCTGTACGGTCCCTCGATATATCGCTAGCTCACCATGTAGTCGTCGCTCCTGTGATCCGGGTGCGACGGCTGCGCGGCGTTCGAGAATGGGACCTGATGTTGAACAAGGCACGAAGTACGCGCGCGAAACAAATTGCCGCGGTGGGTATTACCGTCGCTGTCGCCGCCGCGCTGGCCGGTTGTGGCTCTGGCCGCACCGATGAAGCAGGCTCCGGTGCGGGCCTGGTCGTCGGTACCACCGACAAGATCTTCTCGCTCGATCCCGCCGCGGCGTACGACAACGGTTCGCTGCTGGTGGAGAACCAGATCTATTCGTATCTGCTGAACTTCGCGCCGGGCGATACCACGCCCAAGCCCGATGCGGCGGAAAAGTGCGAATTCACCACTCCGACGGTCTATACCTGCAAGATCAAATCCGGGCTGAAATTCGCCAACGGTAACCCGTTGACCGCCAAGAGCGTGAAGTTCTCCTTCGACCGGATGATCAAGATCAACGACCCGCACGGTCCGGCCTCGCTGCTCGGCAATCTCGACAAGACCGACATGATCGACGATCTCACCGTCGCGTTCACACTCAAGGTCGCCAACGATCAGACCTTCCCGACGATCCTGCCGACTCAGGCGGGCCCGATCGTGGACGAGAAGGTCTTCCCAGCCGACAAGGTCGCCACCGACGACGAGGTCGTCGCCGCCAAGGGCTACTCCGGCCCGTACACGATCTCGAGCTACGACAAGAACAAGCTGGTCGAATACCAGGCCAACCCCGACTACCAGGGCATCCTCGGCACGCCGAAGAACACCACGGTGTCGACCAAGTACTACGCCACCTCCGACAACCTGAAGCTGGACCTGCAGAACGGCGCCATCGACGTCGGCTACCGCTCGTTCACCCCCACCGATATCGACTCCCTGCGAGCCGATTCCAAGGTGAAGGTCACCGACGGCCCCGGCGGCGAGCTGCGCTACGTCGTGTTCAACATGAACACCATGCCGGGCGACACGCCGGCGCAGAAGCTGGCCGTGCGCAAGGCATTCGCGTCGTCGGTCGACCGCGAGGCGCTGGCCGCCGGCGTCTACAAGGGCACCTACCAGCCCGCCTTCGGCTACGTGCCCGCCGGCATGGCCGGTTCGGCCGAGCCGCTCAAGGATCTCTACGGCGCGAAGCCGGACAAGGTCGCGGCCGCGAAGTTCCTCGCCGACGCGGGCGTCGCCACCCCGGTGACGCTGAACCTGCAGTACAACCCCGACCACTACGGCTCCAGCTCTTCGGAGGAGTACGCGGCGGTCAAGTCCCAGCTCGAGGCCTCCGGCCTGTTCAAGGTGAACCTGCAGTCCACCGAGTGGGTGACCTACCAGAAGGAGCGTGCCTCCGACGGTTACCCGATGTACCAGTTCGGCTGGTTCCCGGACTTCCCGGACGCCGACAACTACCTGACGCCGTTCTTCGGCCCGAACAACTTCCTGCAGTCGCACTTCGAGAACCCCGGCATCAACGCTCAACTGACCGCCGAGGCCACCGAATCCGACCCGACGAAGCGGACCGAGCTCCTGAAGAAGATCCAGACGGATCTGGCGCAGAACTTCCTGCCGACCCTGCCGCTGCTCTCGGGTAAGCAGGTGGCGGTGTCGAAGCCGGGCGTCTCCGGTGTCGATCAGACCCTCGACGGCTCCTTCAAGTTCCGCTTCACGGTGCTGAGCAAGTAAGCGACGCGCAAGTGAGTGACGTTGCCGCTGCGCCCGGATCACCGGTCCGGGCGCAGCGTTTCGGGTGGATGCGCGGCGGGGGTTCCCGCCAGGTGGCTTTGCTGCGGTACCTGCTGATTCGGCTGTTGCTGATTCTGCCGACCGCATGGTTGCTGGTGACAGTGGTGTTCTTCCTGATGCGGGTGATCGGTGACCCGATCAGCGCGGCCATGGGTGGTCGACTGACCCAGGATCAGATCGAGGAACGCAAGGAAGCCGCAGGGCTCAATCGCCCTATCCTGACGCAGTATTGGGAGTACATCACCGGCTTTCTGCACGGTGACTTCGGACGGACGCAGGACAATCAAGAGATCGCCGACGTGGTGATCACCTACGGTGCCGCCACCTTCGAACTCGTCTTCTGGGGTCTGCTCGTCGCGTTCGCCGTCGGCATCCCGCTGGGCAGATACGCGGCGACGCACCGGGATACGGCGGCGGACGCGTTCCTGCGGTTCTCCGCGGTGCTCGCCTACGCGGCGCCGGTGTTCTTCGTCGGCATGCTGTTCAAACTGATCTTCTCGGTGTGGCTGGGCTGGTTCCCGGTCGGCGGGCGGGCCAGCACGGACGTAGAGCTCGCGCTGCAACATGTTTCGCCGAAGACGAACATCCTGATCATCGATTCGGTCCTCTACGGCGAACCGTCCTATGTGCTCGACGTGCTCGAACACGCGGTGCTGCCCGCGGTGGCACTGGGGTTGCTCACCGGCGGCATCTTCCTGCGGCTGGTGCGGGTGAACCTGATCCAGACGCTGCGTAGCGATTTCGTCGAGGCGGCGCGGGCGCGCGGGTTGTCCACGCGGGTGGTCACCGGCAGGCACGCGGTGCGCAACGCGCTGATCCCGATCATCACGGTGATGGGCATGTGCATCGCGATGATGCTCGGCGGCGCGGTGCTCACCGAGACCACGTTCGAATGGAAAGGCCTGGGCTATCAGCTCGCCGAGTATCTGCGGGCGCGCGACTTCATCGCGGTGCAGGGCATCGTGGCGTTCATCGCGCTGGTCGTCGCGGTGATGAGCTTCGTCGTCGACGCCATCGTCGCGCTGATCGACCCGAGGGTGAGGTTCTAGATGTCCACCGCTGTGAAACGACGGCGTCTGCCCGGCGCCGAGCTGTTGTCGAAAACTGTTGGACTGCAACGGGTCACCCTCATCACCGGGTTGGTGCTGGTCGCGGTGTTCGTGCTCGTTGCGGCGTTCGCGCCGTTGCTCGCGCCCTACGGGCTGGCCCAGAACACCGCTGACGGTGTGGCTTTCGTGCCGCAGCAGGGGCCCTCGGCCGAGCACTGGTTCGGTACCTCGGTGCGGAGCGAGGACGTGGCATCGCGGGTGTTGTTCGGTGCGCGCACCGCGCTGCTGGTGATCGCGATCTCGGTGACGCTGTCGCTGCTGGTCGGCGTGCCGCTCGGGCTGCTGTCGGGGTATGTGGGGCGCTGGGTCGACAAGATGCTGGTGCTGATCATGGACGCCATCTACGCGTTCCCGTCGCTGCTGCTCGCCATCGTGGTGTCGATCGTTGTCGCCGGTGGTACGTCGAGCAGCCTCGGCGGCATGCTGTCGGCGGCCATCGCGATCACGGTTGTCTATGTGCCGCAGTACTTCCGGGTGGTGCGCAACGCGACGGTCGCGGTGAAGACCGAGCCGTATGTGGATGCCGCCCGGGTAACCGGTGCGTCGACGACGCGAATCATGTTCCGGCACATCCTGTCCAACGTCACCGGCTCGCTGCCGGTGATCGTCACCATCAACGCCGCGGACGCCATTCTCACCCTTGCCGCGCTCGGTTTCCTCGGCTTCGGTATCGAGCCGACCCAGGCCGCCGAATGGGGCTACGACCTGAACAAGGCGCTCAACGATGTCTCCAACGGCATCTGGTGGACCTCGATCTTCCCCGGAACCGCGATCGTGCTGGTCGTACTCGGGATGACGCTGGTCGGCGAGAGCCTCGACGAAACGCTGAACCCGCTGCTGCGCACCAGGCGTGCGGTCACCTCGGCAGACAAGGAAACAGTCGATGAGTGAAAAGACTGCCGCACTGGCTGTTTCGGGCCTTTCGGTCACCTTTTCGACCGACAGCGGACCCGTGAACGCGGTGCGCAATGTGTCCTACGAGGTGTTCCCCGGTGAGGTGCTCGCCATCGTCGGCGAGTCCGGGTCGGGCAAGTCGGTGAGTTCGCGCACCGCGATCGGGCTGCTGCCGCATTCGGCTTCGGTGCGCGGGCTGGTCACCATCGGCGATCGGCCGGTCACCTCGATGACCGAACGGCAGCTCACCGCACTGCGCGGTGGCGAGGTGTCGATGGTGTTCCAGGAACCGGCGCGTGCGCTCGACCCGCTGTTCACGGTCGGGTTCCAGATCTGTGAAGCACTGCGCGCACACAGTGGGATGAGCCGAAAAGTGGCCAAGGCCAAGGCGATCGAGCTGCTGCGCACGGTCGGGCTGCCCGACCCGGAGCATCGGGTGGACTACTACCCGCATCAGCTCTCCGGCGGGCAGAAGCAGCGGGTGATGATCGCGATCGCCATCTCGTGTGAGCCGAAGGTGATCATCGCCGACGAGCCGACCACCGCGCTCGATGTCACGGTGCAGGCCGAGATCCTGGAACTGCTGCGCGATCTGCGTGATCGGCTCGGCAGCGCGATCGTGCTGATCACCCACAACATGGGTGTCGTCGCCGACCTGGCCGACCGGGTGGTGGTGATGCGCGCGGGCGAGGTGGTCGAACAGGCGCCGGTGCACGAGCTGTTCGCGAGCCCGAAGGCCGACTACACCAGGGCGCTGCTCGATGCCGTTCCGCACCTCGGCGCGGCGACTATCGAGCGGCCCGCGATCGACCGGTCCGTCGAGCCGGTGCTCGATGTGCGGGATCTGGTCGTCACGTTCCCCGGGCCGTTCGGGCGGCCCGCGTTCCGTGCGGTCGACGGCGTCAGCTTGCAGATCAGGCCGGGGGAGACCCTGGGCCTGGTCGGCGAGTCGGGGTCGGGCAAGTCGACCATCGGGCGCTGTGTGGCCGCGCTGCAGCGGCCGAGCGCGGGGCACGTGCTGATTCGTGGGCAGGACATCGGGGAGCTGTCCCAGCGCAAACTACGGCCGATCCGGCGGCGGTTCGGATTCGTGTTCCAGGATCCGGCCGGTTCGCTCAATCCGCGCCTGACCGTCGGCGAATGCGTCGCCGAACCTCTGGTCGTGCACGGCACCGGCGACAAGGCGAGCATCCGCGCGAGGGTCAGGCACATGCTCGACGACGTGCAGTTGCCCGCGGGCACCGAGGGCCGGTACCCGCACGAACTGTCCGGTGGGCAGCGTCAGCGGGCGAGTCTGGCGCGGGCGCTCGTGCTCGACCCGGATCTGCTCGTTGCCGACGAGCCGACCAGTGCGCTGGATGTGTCGGTGCAGGCGGCGGTGCTCGAACTGTTCGCCGATTTGCAGCGTGGTTGCGGTTGGGCGTGTCTGTTCATCAGCCACGACCTCGCCGTCGTCGACCAGCTCGCGGACCGGATCATGGTCCTGCGCGAGGGATCCTGCGTCGAGGAAGGCGACAACGAACAGATCCTGCGCGACCCACAACACGAGTACACCCGCCGCCTCGTCGCCGCCGTTCCGGTCCCCGACCCGGTCGAACAGCGGCGCCGCCGCGCCGAGATCGCCGCCACACTAACCCCCGAACTGGAACAATGACCTAGGAGCCGCACGACACCCGGACTGGCGGATCACTTAGAGTTAGTAGGCATCTATCCGCCGATTCGGTTTGGAGCTTTCCCCCACAATGACTGAACAGACACCCAGCGGTGCAGGCGCTTCCTACGCCGCGGCAGGCGTGAGCATCGAAGCCGGTGACCGCGCCGTCGAATTGTTCGGACCATTGGCCAGGAAGGCCAGCCGACCCGAGGTGCAGGGCGGTATCGGCGGCTTCGCCGGGATGTTCGCGCTCAAGGGCGGATACCGGGAACCGCTGCTCGCCGCCTCCACCGACGGCGTCGGCACCAAGATCGCCGTCGCCCAGGCACTGGACAAGCACGACACCGTCGGGCTGGATCTGGTCGCCATGGTCGTCGACGACCTGGTGGTCTGTGGCGCCGAGCCGCTGTTCCTGCAGGACTACATCGCCATCGGCAAGGTCATCCCGGAGAAGGTCGCCGAGCTGGTCTCCGGCATCGCCGAGGGGTGCATCAAGGCCGGTTGCGCACTGCTCGGTGGCGAGACCGCCGAGCACCCGGGTCTGATGGATCCCGATGACTACGACCTGTCCGCGACGGGCGTCGGCGTTGTCGAAGCCGATTCGGTGCTCGGTCCCGACCGGGTGCGTCCCGGTGACGTCGTCATCGCGATGGGCTCGTCGGGTCTGCACTCCAACGGCTACAGCCTCGCCCGCAAGGTGCTGCTCGACATCGACCGGATGTCGCTCACCGGCCACGTCGAGGAGTTCGGCCGCACCCTCGGTGAGGAACTGCTCGAGCCGACCCGCATCTACGCCAAGGACTGCCTCGCGCTGATCGCCGAAACCGATGTGCGCACCTTCTCGCACGTCACCGGTGGTGGCCTGGCCGCCAACCTGGCGCGCGTGCTGCCCGCCGGCCTGGTGGCCGAGCTGGATCGTGGCACCTGGAACCCGGCGCCGGTGTTCAAGATGATCGCTCAGCGCGGACGCGTGGAGCGCATCGAGATGGAGAAGACGTTCAACATGGGCGTCGGCATGGTCGCGATCGTGGCGCCCGAGGACGCTGATCGTGCGCTGGCGGTGCTCACCGCCCGCCACATCGACTGCTGGACGCTGGGTCAGGTCAAGAAGGCCGCTGACGTCGAAGCGCCGCGTGCGGTGCTGCTGGGCGACCACCCCAGGTTCTGATCGACGCAATTACCACTGAGCCGGGTCGCGATCGCCGCGACCCGGCTCACGTGCGTTGCGGGGTTTGTTCCGGCCACTGATCGGTTAACCCGTACCGGAGGGATTTTCCTGCCGGCTCGGGGTGGTCGGGGCCTCGAGGCGGCGAACACGACGAGCGTCCTGTGTGTGCACAGGACGCTCGTCGCGTATTCAGGTATTCGCCGTACTGTTACTGCGAGCCTGTCGTCACTCACCTGAGAACGGCTGGAAGGGGGAGGCCGGATGGCCTCCCCCTTCGTCGCTGTTGGTCAGCGGCGCCAGCTGTCGTAGCCGTCGTCCTCGTCGTTTCGACGAGACGACGACTCGTCCGCATCGTGCTCATCGGACAGCACTGCACCACTCCTTGGTTGGGAGTAGAGCGGAGCATCGCTATCCGACAGCTCGCGCTGAAGGCTCGCGAAGTCGGTCGGCGCGGAGCTGTACTTGAGCTCACGTGCGACTTTGGTCTGCTTTGCCTTAGCCCGGCCACGGCCCATGGCTGACCCCCTCGCGTCACTGCGGGGCGGCCTGGGGTTTGTTGGCGGCCCCGTTCGAATTAATACTCTTCCTGACAGACACTTTAGCGTGTGTCAGACCGTCGCGCTCCCATGAGTGGGTGAAGACCTGTCGAAGCGCCCCGGTTTGCCCCTTCTTCGCCCAGACTGCCCGGTCTCAGATGACTCCCGGGATCGCGCGGATCACTCCGACTCTGGCGTCGCCGCCGAACACCGCGGTGGCCGCGAGTTGGGTGTGCTGATCGGTCCACTCGACGCCTAGTTCGCGCAGAATCGCCAGCGTCAGCGGCATCCGGGCCCGATCGTGACCGTCTTCGATCTTGTACGCGAAGGACCTTCCGTCGGGTAGCGCACCCGCGTGAACGCCGTCGGCGCCGATCTTGCAGAACAGTCCAGGGGTCGCCGACATGGCCAGAAGATCCGGGCCGCTCGTGCCGGAAATCACTCGTGGATTCGCCCGAACGGCGTCGGCGATCCGGCGCGGCGCGGTGCCGGACTCGGCCGTGGTGAAGCCGGCGAAGGCGCGCGCGAGGTTGACCAGCGAGACGGGCACGATCGGCAGGCCGCAGCCGTCGATACCCAGATCGGTCTCCGGTTCGCCGGTGACGTCGGCGACGGTGGCCAGGACCGCTTGCTGAAGCGGGTGCTCGATCTCGAGGTATCCGGTGCGCGGCCAGTCGTTGATCGCGCAGGTCGCCAGCATCGCGGCGTGTTTGCCGGAGCAGTTCATGTACAGCGGGCTCGGGCCTTCGCCGGTGATCGCGGCGGCGCGGGCGTTTTCCTCGAAGGGCAGGTCGGGTGGGCAGGCGAGGTCTTCGGCGGTGTGGCCGAAGCGGTCGAGCAGACGACGGACGAGGGCGATGTGGTCGGGTTCACCGAAGTGGGAGGCGGTGGCGATGGCGAGTTCGTCGTCGTCGACGGGGTCGAAACCGTTGCGCAGCAGGGCCAGTGCCTGCATCGGCTTGTTGGTGGAGCGCGGGAAGATCGGGCCGTGGATCTCGCCGAGTTCGAGGGTGGGGGTGCCGAATGCGTCGAGGATCACCACGGATCCGCGGTGCACGCACTCACGAAAACCGGAACGGACGACCTCGACCAATTCGACACTCATTCGCTGACCTCCGCAATGAAGCGAGTCGTCGTCTCCGGGGGGTTCATCCTGCTGACCTCCGTGGTGACCTGCGGATCGTTCATCCCCTGACCTCTACCGTGACGCGGGTGCGGGTTCGGGTGTGGCGGTCGATCTGCATGTGGACGTCGGCGGAGATCGTCGGTTCTTCCGCGCGCAGGCGTTCGAGGCGGGCGGGGTCGGCGCCGGTGAACAGATCGCGCACGGTGATGCCGTGTTCGGGGACGTGGACCACGCGGACTTCGTCGCCCGCGCCGATCGTGCCCTCGGTGCGCACCCGGAAGTAAGCGCCGGTGTCGGATCGCAGGGCGAAGCGTTTCACCCAGCGCGGTTCGCCGGACCACTGCTGGAAGGTCGCGCAGGGCACGCGGGGCGCGCTCACCTCGAGGAGGGTGTCGCCGATCGCCCAGTGCGCGCCGAGCACCGCGTCGCTGACCGGGAGGCCGGTCAGGCGCAGGTTCTCGCCGAACCAGCCCGCGGGCAGTTCGCGGTCGAGCTCGCCGGCCCAGCGGCGGGCGTCCTCCTCGGCGTAGGCGTAGACGGCCTGGTCGATGCCGCCGTGGTTGGCGGTGTCGCAGACGTGGTCACCGGCCAGGCCGAGTGCGGCCACGGCTACGCGGCCATCGACAGGACGCTTGTCGATGGCGGTGCGGCCGACGCGCGTGCGGACCTCGATCTCGGCGTGTACGACGCACACGGCCTCGACGCGGCCGGTATCGCCCACGCGCATGACCGGACGGTTCATCGCCCGCGCAACCGGTTGACGGCGGCGCGCCCCGCCTGCTCGGTGTCGTCAATGGGGATCGAGTCGGGGTCGATGGCGGCGGCCATGCTGCCGACCACGAGTTCGGTGCCCGCGGGGACCGAACGCTTGACCAGGGCCAGGGCGATCGGGCCGAGTTCGTAGTGGTCGATGACGGTGCCGAGGCGGCCGACGGTGCGCCCACCCGCGGTCACGTCGTCCCCGGTCGACGGGCGCTCGTCGGCCGAGCCGTCGAGGTGCAGGAGCACGAGATTGCGTGGGGGCTTGCCGAGGTTGTGGACCCGGGCGACGGTTTCCTGCCCGCGGTAGCACCCCTTGTTCAGGTGGACGGCCCCGTGCTCGGAGATGCCGCCGATCCAGCGGGTCTCATGCGGGATCGTGCGTTCGTCGGTGTCGACGCCGACGCGGGGCCTCAGTGCGGCCACTCGCAGCGCCTCGTAGGCCCACATGCCCGCCGGGGCGGCCCCGGCCTGGGTGAGCCTGGTCCACCATGCCGAGAGCTCGGGCCGGGGGACGATCAAGTCGAAGGAGTCCGGCATCCGCCGCAGGAAGCCGCCACCGGGCAGCGCCGCGGCGGCATAGGTCTCGGGCAGCGCTGCGATGCCGAGCGTGTCGAGCAGCGTGTCCACTCGCGGGCCCAGCAGGCTCAGCACGGCGTGATCGGGGGCGGCCTCGGGTTTGGCGTCGGCCCAGAACACCATCTTCTTCAGAAAGGCCAGCAGCTCGGCGCCGCGGTCGGCCTCGGTATCGAGCCAGAGGGTGCCGTCGAGGTCGGTGAGGACGAAGTGATGGAGGACGCGGCCGTTGAGATCGAGGTCGAGCGTCTCGGCGCTGTGCGCGTCGGGCAGCGCGGCGATGTGCTGGCTGGTGATGGTGTGCAGCCAGGTCAGGCGCTCGGCACCGGTGATTGTCGCGACGCTGCGATGGGAGCGATCAACGACCGCGACCCGCTCCGCGGCGGCCTTCTGCTCTCCGAACGGGTCACCGTAATGCCAGGCGACCGCGGCGTCCGGAGTGTCGGGAGCACCCGCGACGGCACCCGGCGAAGAGAGAACAGGACTGGGGACGACGACCTGTGACACGACACCCACTGTAGGCGCGTCTGCCGACGCGCGCTGAACCTGGTAGTCCTCACGGCGCGCGTCGCGAGCTCGATTCGATCCAGCCGTAGGCATAACAGAGCGATAACGCCTACGCTCGGCACATGGGAGATCGGGTTCTTGTGACACTCGACGGGACGGTCGCTGACGCGAACGTGCCGTCGCTTTATGCCGACGACATCGGCGCACTACGCGGCGATGGAGTATTCGAAACTATTTTGGTGCGCGGCGGCACGGCTACCGCGCTGGAATTTCACCTGGCGCGGCTGCGTCGTTCGGCGCAGGCGCTGGAACTACCGGAGCCGGGTCTGTCGAGATGGCGCACCGCGGTGGAACTGGCCGTGAAGGAATGGGGATCGGAAGAGGAAGGAATGTTGCGGCTGATCTACACCCGCGGTCGCGACTCGGAATTCGACGCGCCGCGCTCGGAGCTGGCGCCGGAGGACCCACAGCCCACCGCGTATGTGCTCGTCTCCCCAGTGCCCGCGCGGGTCGCGACGGCGCGCGCGGAGGGCGTGAAGGTGATGTCGCTGGCGCGCGGCATCTCGGTCGACCTCGCGCAGGCGGCGCCGTGGCAGCTGCTCGGCGCGAAGACGCTGTCGTACGCGACCAATATGGCCGCGCTGCGGTTCGCGCGGCGGATGGGCGCCGAGGACGTGATCTTCCACAGCACCGAACACAAGGTGCTGGAGGGGCCGCGCTCGTCGGTGGTGATCGCACGCGGCAAGGAACTCATCACCGTGCCCGCGAAAAGCGGTGTGCTGCCCGGTGTCACGCAGCGGGCACTGTTCAACGTGGCGGAGAAGTCCGGCTGGTCGTGCAAGTACCAGACACTGTTCACCGCGGACCTTTTCGACTGTGACAGCATCTGGCTGCTGTCGAGCATCACCCTCGCCGCCCGAGTGAACCAGCTCGACGGCATTCGCTTGTCGGCGCCCGACAATGCCCAGGAGATCATCGACATGGTCGATCTGGGCATCGAACGGCCGGGGACCATCGGAGACTGGTGATCCGCGCGTGGGGCACGGGTGGGCGTGCCCCTGCGGGAACGGTTTCCGCGGGCCGTGGCGGTTGTCACGCTCGATCGGGGTAATTCCGGGCGTACGATCTACTACAAGTCGTCGTAGTAGATCGGTGGAGGTCGGATGGACACCCTTGATGTCTCCCGGTGGCAGTTCGGGATCACGACCGTCTACCACTTTCTGTTCGTTCCGCTGACCATCGGACTCGCTCCGCTGATCGCGATGATGCAGACCGCGTGGGTGGTCACCGGCGACGAGCGCTGGTACCGGCTGACCAAATTCTTCGGCAAGCTGTTCCTGATCAACTTCGCCCTCGGGGTCGCGACGGGCATCGTGCAGGAATTCCAGTTCGGGATGAACTGGAGCGAATACTCCCGCTTCATCGGCGACGTCTTCGGTGCGCCACTGGCTTTGGAAGCGTTGATCGCGTTCTTCATGGAGTCGACGTTCATCGGATTGTGGATCTTCGGGTGGACCCGGCTGCCGAAGCTGGTGCACTTGGCGACGATCTGGATCGTCGCCATCGGGGTGAACGCGTCGGCCTTCTTCATCGTCGCGGCCAATTCCTTCATGCAGCATCCGGTGGGCGCGCGATACAACCCGGAGACCGAACGCGCTGAGCTGGAAAGCATTTGGGTGCTGCTCACCAACAACACGGCATTGGCCGCGTTTCCGCATGTGGTGGCGGGCGCGTTTCTCACCGCGGGCACCTTCGTAGCGGGCATCGCAGGCTGGTGGATGGTGCGCAACGCACGCAGTGGTGATCCGGTGAAACTCGAAGCGGCGCGGACAATGTGGCGACCGGTCGGGCGCGCCTCGCTGGTAGTGGTCGCGCTCTCCGGTGCCGCACTGATCTTCACCGGTGATATTCAAGCCAAGCTGATGTTCGAACAGCAGCCGATGAAGATGGCATCGGCGGAATCGTTGTGCCACACGGAGACTGATCCCGACTTCTCCGTTCTCACCGTCGGTACGCACAACAATTGCGACAGTGTGATCCACGTAC
This sequence comes from Nocardia sp. NPDC058480, assembly GCF_042720495.1. Classification (NCBI taxonomy): domain Bacteria; kingdom Bacillati; phylum Actinomycetota; class Actinomycetes; order Mycobacteriales; family Nocardiaceae; genus Nocardia; species Nocardia sp. NPDC058480. The sequence continues at coordinate 49,640 of NZ_JBHXMN010000017.1, forward strand.
TGAAGGTGCCCTACGTGCTGCCCTACCTCGCCCAGGGGGAGTTCACCGGGGTGACGCTCGACGGTGTGGTCGATCTGCAAAAGACCTACAACGTCGCGTACGGACCCGGTGACTATCGGCCCAACCTGTTCGTCACCTACTGGTCCTTCCGCGCCATGATCGGGCTGGCAGGTGGGTCGGTGCTACTGCTGTTGGCCGGGTTCTGGGTGACGCGCGGTGGCCGGGTGCCGAATCAGCGATGGTTCTCCTGGCTGAGTCTGCTCGCGATTCCCACGCCGTTCCTGGCCAACGCCGCGGGGTGGGTATTCACCGAGATGGGGCGTCAGCCGTGGGCGGTGGTGCCCAATCCGACCGGTGATCCGAATATTCGAATGACGGTGCAGCAGGCGGTCTCCGAACACGATGTCGGGACCGTGCTGTTCTCGCTGGTGGTGTTCACGCTGCTCTACGGCGCGCTCGCGATCGTGTGGTGCTACCTGATGCGACGGTATGTCGTCGCGGGGCCGGACACGCCGGTGCCCGCCGAGAGTTCGGCCGACTCGGATACTCCCCAACTTTCCTTCGCGTACTAGGAGCCGACGATGGGTCTGCAACAGTTCTGGTTCGTCTTGATCGGCGTGCTGTTCACCGGCTATTTCGTGCTCGAGGGATTCGACTTCGGCGTCGGCATGCTGATGCCGATTCTCGGTAAGGGCTCCGATACGCGCAGGCGCGTTGTGCTCAATACGATCGGGCCGGTCTGGGACGGCAACGAGGTGTGGCTGATCACCGCCGCCGGCGCGCTGTTCGCGGCGTTTCCCGAGTGGTACGCCAGCATGTTCTCGGGGTTCTATCTGGCGCTGCTGCTCCTGCTGGTCGCGTTGATTCTGCGCGTGTGCGCGATCGAATACCGGGGCAAGATCAATGATCCGAAGTGGCGGGCCTGGTGCGATGCCGGGATCGGGATCGGATCGTGGATTCCGGCGTTGGCTTGGGGATGGATGTTCGCGAATATGGTGCGTGGCGTGCCGTTGAACGCGGACAAGCAGATCGTCGGGTCGGTGGGGGATCTGCTCAGCCCGTACGCCTTGCTCGGTGGATTGGCTACCGCAGCGCTGTTCGCGTTGCACGGTGCGGTTTTCCTGGTGCTCAAGACCGCGGGTGAGGTTCGGACCGATGCTGTGCGGATCGTCAGGTTGCTGCTGATTCCCACCGCGGTAGTTGTCGGCGGATTCGGATTGTGGACGCAGCTCGCCCACGGCGCCGGGTGGACCTGGATTGTTCTGGTGACTGCTGTGCTCGGGCTTGTTCTCGCCTCGGTGGCCAATTTCGCGGGCCGTGATGGATGGGCCTTTGTCGGGACGACGCTTACTGTTGTCTCGGCAACGGTGTTGATCGTGGGGTCGATGTTTCCGAATGTGCTGCCCTCGACCATCAGTCCGCTCTACGACCTCACCATCTACAACGCGTCATCGACGCCGTATACGTTGAAGGTGATGAGCTGGGCGGCGCTGATCGCAACGCCGGTGGTGCTGATTTATCAGGGGTGGACCTATTGGGTATTCCGGCAGCGGATTCGCGTCGAACAGATTCCGCCGCCGGTGGGTTTGCCTTTGAGCGGTAAAGGCTGAGCGATGGTGTCGGCCTCGTCCCGGGAAGGTTTTGCTCGCGAAAGGTCGGACGCGGTGGTGTCGGAAAGCTTGTCGCAGGATGGACCGGGACGGGTCGCGTCTATGCCGGCGGTGTCGGCGGACGCGCGGAGCGGCTCGGCGGTTGCGGGGCCGGACGCGGTGGCGCCACCCGGCCCGTCCGGGGAAGGCGGGAAGCGGTCCGGTCGGCGGCCGGTCGATCCACGGTTGTGGCGGTACGCGCGGTCGGCGCGTCCGCATCTGGTGATCGCGGTCGCGCTGGCGCTGGTGATCACGGCGACGATCGTGGTGATCGCCATTGTGCTCGGGCGGGTACTCGCCGGGGTTATCACTGATCCGGCCAAGCGTGAACTCGGTTCGTGGATCACGGAATTGGTTGTACTCGCGATCGCTGTCGGGGTGCGGGGGCTGGCGAGTTGGTGGCAGGCCCGGTTGGCGCATCGAGCCGGCAGCGCGGTCGTCGCGGAGCTCGAGACGGCGGTGCTGCGGGCCGGTGCCGAACTACCGCCGAGGGAACTCGACGCGCGGCGGACCGAGATCGCGGTCGTTGTCGGCAACGGTCTGAGCGGGTTGCGCGGATGGTTCACGGGCTACCTACCCGCGCTGTTGCTGGCGTGTCTGGTGCCGCCGGTGGTGCTGGTGGTCATCGCGTTGCACGATCCGACTTCGGCACTGATCGCGGTGATCACGGTGCCGTTGATCCCGGTATTCATGGTGCTCATCGGGCTCCTCACCCAGGGGCGAGCCGAGGCGACACTCGCCGCGACCACCCGGTTGTCGGACCAGATCCTCGACCTCTTCGCCGGCATGCCCACCTTGCGCGCGCTCGGGCGCGAAGGCGGCGGCGCGCCGAGTATGGCGAATCAGGTGCGGGCGCTGGGTGATTCGCTGCGGCAGCGGACCATGCGCGCGCTGCGGATCGCGTTCCTGTCATCGATGGTGCTGGAAAGCCTCGCGACGCTGAGTGTCGCGTTGATCGCGGTGACGATCGGGCTGCGGCTGGTGTACGGGGAGATGGCGTTGTACGGCGGGCTGGTGGCGCTGATCCTCGCTCCCGAGGTGTACTGGCCGCTGCGGCAGGTGGGGGAGAAGTTCCATGCGGCGCAGGATGGAATGGCGGCCGCTGACCGGGCTTTCGCGGTGCTCGAACCGGTTGCGCGGCCGCGGATCGAATCCGCGCCTCGTCGTGCCGCATGGGGCGATGCCGTCGCATCCGGCGCGGAGATAGCGCGCGGGGAGATCGGGGAATCTGGCCTGCCTGATGTGCAGTCGGGGCGGATGGTGGGGGACAGTTTCACAACGCGTGTAGGTGCCGATGCGGGTGGTGGACCGGCGCGAATCAGCTTGCGCGGATTGACTGTCGCGGCCAGGGCGGGCACCGCGCCCGATCACCTGTCGGCCGCTCTCGAACCCGGTCTGGTGACCGTCTTGACCGGGCCGAACGGGTGCGGGAAATCGACTACGGTGCAAGTGATTCTGGGGCTGATCGCACCCGATGAAGGTGCCGTCCTGGTCGACGGGATCGATGTTCGCGAACTCGACCCCGATGGCTGGTGGAGCCGCATTGCCTGGTTGCCGCAACGCCCGGTGCTGGTTCCTGGGACGTTGCGCGAGAACGTGGAGTTGCTGGGTGCCGCAGCGGACCGGCCCGACTGGGATCTCCGAGCCGTCAGCGCGGCAACAGGATTCGACGCCGTGCTGGCCGAACTCCCGGACGGCTGGAACACCGTCGTCGGTCAGAACGGCACCGGCCTTTCGCTCGGCCAACGCCAGCGCCTCGCCCTGACCCGGGTGCTGGCCGCCCACCGCCCGATCCTGCTCCTCGACGAACCCACCGCCCACCTCGACTCCGAGAGCGAACAACGCGTGCTCGCTACCCTGCGCGTCCTCGCCGACCGCGGCGCGACAGTAGTGGTAATCGCCCACCGCCCAACAGTTCTGGCAGCTGCGGACATACTCGTCGAGGTGGTCGCGGGCATGGCGGTGTCCGCCGACCGATCCGGTCAGGAGGTTCAGGTCTCGTGAGCATTGTTGGGGATGTTCCTGCGGGTGATCGCCGACCGGATCGGTCGGAAGAGGGCGGCGTTCGTGCTCGACGCGGGCAGGACCGATCGGAAGGCCAGGGTCTCCTCGGCCTCATTCGGGATGTTCGGGACATGTGGCGGCTGCTCGCGTTGTCGCCCGCGCGGGTCGCTGTGGCGATCGCGTGGGGAGTTGCGGCGCTGGGGAGCGGGCTCGGGCTCGCCGCGCTGGCCGCGTGGTTGATCGCGCGGGCGTGGCAGATGCCGCCGGTGCTCGATCTGAGTGTCGCGGTGGTCTCGGTGCGGGCGCTCGGTATCTCGCGGGGGTTGTGCCGGTACCTGGAGCGGCTGGCCACCCACGATGTGGCGCTGCGGGCGATGACTACCGCCCGGACCTCGGTGTATCGCACGCTGGCCCAGTCCGATGTCTGGTGGTGGCGGGATCGGGCAGGCTCGTCGGGTCGGCGTGTCGTGGCGGGCCGGGAGATGCGGCGCGGAGACGTGCTGGTGCGCATCGGTACCGATATCGATGACCTCGGGGCGGTCGTTGTTCGGGTGCTGGTTCCGGTCGCGGTCGCGGTGGTGTTGTCGCTCGCGGCGGTGGGGTTGATCGCGATCATCTCGCCACTCGCCGCGGTGATTCTGGCTGTCGCGCTCGGGGTTTCGGGGATCGTGGCGCCGTGGCTGTCGGCGGTGGCCGCGCGGGCGGCCGAACGCGCGGTGCGGGCCGATCGGGCGGAGTTCACCGCTGAGGCGGTGACCGTGCTCGACCATGCCGCTGAACTGCGCGTCGCGGGTCGCCTCGATGCGGCGCTCGCGGTGGCGGACAAGGCCTCTCATCGTGCGGTGGCCGCGGAGGACTCGGCGGCGTCGCGCAGCGCCTGGGCGGCCGCGGCGACCCCGCTCTCGATCGGGATCAGTGCACTGGGCGCCTTGCTGGTCGGCATCGCCGCCTACGGACCGACCGGCGGACTTCCCGGCGGAATGACCCCGATGGCCCTGACGATCCTCGTCCTGGTGCCCCTCTCCGCCTTCGAAGCAGTCGGTGCGCTCCCGGCCGCCGCGACCACCCTCACCACCGCAAGGGCCGCGCTGCATCGCCTTCGCGACACCTCGGTGAAACCCTCAGCGGCCGCAGACAAGCCGGCCACGATCGCGATGCCTGCGGGGCGGCGGGTGGTCGTCCTCGGCCCGAGTGGGGCGGGAAAGACGACGTTGCTGATGGCCTGGGCCGGGCTGTTCGATACACCTCGGGACGGGGTCACCTTCTTCGCCGAGGACGCGCATCTGTTCGGTACCTCGATTCTGGAGAATCTGCGGGTGGCGCGTGGTGACCTCAGCCTCGATGCGGCCGAAAGCGCTTTGCGCACAGTCGGTCTCGGGCCTTGGCTGGATTCGTTGCCGGACGGTGTGCACACCTCGCTCACCGCCGGTGCGGCCGCGGTATCGGGTGGTCAACGCCGCCGCATCCTGCTGGCCCGCGCCCTCGTCGCCCCCGCGCACACCCTGCTCCTCGACGAGCCGACCGAACACCTGGCCGCAGCCGAAGGCGACCACATTCTGCGCGACCTCTTGGACGCGAACAGCGGCCTCGTCGCCCCCGATCGCACAGTTGTCGTTGTCACCCACCAACTCCCGCCCGGCCACGGAGCCGACACGATCGTCACCGTCGACGCGACCGGCACCTGCCACGTCGAATATCCCCATGCCGCGGCGAACTGATGCATTCGCCCAGGTCAGCACCGCAATTAATTCGATTGCCGACCGCGCCGGGCGCAGCTAGATTCATCAGTACACAAGAGAGGAGGTGGTCTGAAGAATGTATGTTCATCGGATGCGTGAGGTGGCTGCCCGCTAGCAGCTCCACTGCGGGAGATTCCCCAGCGGTGCGCTGAGCGAATCCCAGGCAGTCACCCGACCCCCGAGCCCCCGGATGATCCAACCGGGACCATCGCGTTCACCGAATGCGATGGAAAGGCTCGGGGGTCGCTCCATTTCACGACGAAAACGGCCCGCCCAGAGCTGGACGGGCCGTTCGCGAAGATTGTCAGCCGATGTAGCGGACCAGCCGCGCCGACAGGCGGGGGACAAGGGCGCCGTCGGGGTCTACTCGTTCTTCCACGTAGGCGAGGTCACCGTTCTCGACGATGCCGTAGAGGCGTTTCGCGCCGCCGACTACCGCGCCCGACGCGCTGCGGATGGAGACGTCGGTCGCGAGCTCCCAGGATGCATGGTTGCGGGCCTTGCCGTAGTACAGCTCGATCACGCCGTTGCTGTGGATGAGCAGGAGTTCGAGCATCTCCTCGGAGCCCTCACCGCCGACCCGCCAGTAGCCGCTCTCGCGCAGGTCCGGGCCGGTGTACTCGCCCTCGGCGTCGAGCTTCCAGGTCTGCGATTCCCAGGCCAGGTAATCGCCACCGTCGTGGGAGACGATGATCTGCTGGCCGAAGTGGTAGCCGCCCTCGGTGGGGTGGTGGCCCTCGCCCTCGCCGCGCCACACGCCGACCATCGGCAGCAGGGCGAGCATGGCGTGGTTCAGATCCGGGCCGAGGCGCAGATTGGCCGTGTCTTCGGGCAGGGGAAGACCAGGCAGGACCGAAATGTTTCGGGCGCCGGTCTCTTTCGCCCGTTCAGCGGCGACATTCACTGCCTCGTCGCCACTACGACGCTCGGCCGGAGCGCCTTGCTCGTTACTCGCTCGCTCGGCCTGTTCGTTACCTTCGCCGGCGAGCCCGCTCATGACTCGGTGAAGAGGCGGTAGAAGACGTAAAGGCCGAACCAGCCGATGAGAATCGACACGGCAACAAGGAGTACCTCGAAGAAGATGACCACAACCGAAGTCTAGCTACCCCTCGCAACAGATACGAAAACGGCCCTGGTAGTTCCCGCACAGGAACTACCAGGGCCGTTGTGAGATCTTACTTCGCGACCTCGACGTCCACGGCGTGGATGCCCGCGCCATCGGGGCTGATCTCGGCGGAGCCGTTGCCCGACGAGGACAGCGCGCGCAGGGTCCACGAACCCGGCGCGGCGAAGAAGCGGAAATCACCGGTGCCCGAGGCGACGACCTCGGCGGTGAAGTCACCGTTGCCGTCGAGCAGACGCACGAAGGCGCCGCCGACGGGCTGGCCGTCGGTGCTCAGGACACGGCCGGTGATGACCGTTTCCTTCTCCACATCGACGCCGGCCGGAATGGCCTGACCCTGGGTAGGTGCTGCACACATATTGATTACGCTCCCAACTCGATAGGCACGCCGACGAGCGAACCGTATTCGGTCCAGCTGCCGTCGTAGTTCTTGACGTTCTGGTGGCCGAGCAGTTCCTGCAGCACGAACCAGGTGTGCGAGGAACGCTCACCGATACGGCAGTAGGCGATGGTCTCCTTCTCGCCGTCCAGGCCCGCATCCTTGTAGAGCTCGGCGAGCTCGGCATCGGTACGGAAGGTGCCGTCCTCGTTGGCCGCCTTGCTCCACGGCACGCTGATCGCGGTCGGGATGTGGCCGGCCCGCTGGCTCTGCTCCTGCGGCAGGTGCGCGGGAGCGAGGATCTTGCCGGAGAACTCGTCGGGCGAACGCACGTCGACCAGGTTCTTGACGCCGATGGCCGCGATGACCTCGTCGCGGAAGGCGCGGATGGTCAGGTCGGGCGCGGCGGCCTTGTACTGGGTGGCCGGGCGCGAGACCGCGTCACGCGAGAGCGGACGACCGTCGAGCTCCCACTTCTTGCGGCCGCCGTCGACGAGCTTGACGTCGTTGTGGCCGTACAGCTTGAAGTACCAGTAGGCGTACGCCGCGAACCAGTTGTTGTTGCCGCCGTAGAGCACCACGGTGTCGTCGTTGCTGATGCCACGCGCCGAGAGCAGGTCGGAGAACTGCTCCTGGTTCACGAAGTCACGACGAACGTGATCCTGCAGGTCGTCCTTCCAGTCCAGGCGGATGGCGCCTTCGATGTGGCCACCCTCGTAGGCGGAGGTGTCCTCGTCGACCTCGACGAAGACGACGCCGGGGGCGTTGAGGTTCTCTTCGGCCCAGTCAACGGAGACCAGGACATCGGAGCGAGCCATGTTGTTCCTTTCAGAGATGACGTGCAGGAGGTCAGTTCGGTGCCGGAGCGGCGGAGTTGGCATCAGGCCCGGCGGAGGCAGCCTGCGTAACCACGGAGGGCCGGTCAGTTCGGCCAATGTCTGGAGCTGACCGGCGGAAACGGGCTACCAGCGGATAGATCTGGCAACCCAGGCAGACCCCGAACGCCGCGTTCAAGAACGCCGCGAACAGGGCGAAGCCGGCGAACACCGCGCCGACGATCGAGGAGCCGAGCGCGAAGCCCAGCAGGGAGAGACCGGCGAACACGAAGCCGAGCGCTTGCGCGAAACGCAGCGGCGGCACGGGCTCGGTCTCGGTGGGCGGACCATTACGCGGCGCGACGAACGCGGCGTAGATCCGGCTGTAAGGGTGCTTGACCGGGCCGGCGACCGCGCCGATCGCGAAGACGACGGCCTGCAGGCCGATCAGGATCGCGGCGGCGGCGGTCGAGAAGGCGCTGACGAGGAGCACCAGGATCAGGACGCCGGTGGTTATCCAGGCCACGAAACGTGGCCCGCGTACGTCGACGCGAGGTGGGGAATCGGAAACGGTCATTGTGCGAACTCCTGCGCTTCATATGAGCACTTACAGGGGGATCTACCTGGTCGCCGGGGGATCCAAGAGGATCGCTCACGCGGCGGGCATAGATCGACGTCAGAAATCTCGGGAGAGAAAGGGCCGATCGTTCAGCAGCACAGGCAGCAACAACCACCGAGGCGACACAGGTCAACTGTGCGGCGTCGGGTGAGCATCAGCTCGTGGTCGGTTTGCACGAGAAGTAGTTTACCCGGTCTCGGCGGAGAATGAACAGGGACCCCGTTTCGGTTCGCCGCCGTCCTGATTCTGGACTCGTTGGATGGCGGCGCCAGCCGCTGTTCTGGTTTGCGGCCGTCCCGGCTCTGGACTGAGTGGAGGGTGCGACGAAGGAGTGCCCGGAGGGAGGGAAGAGCCGGGACCAGGGGCCGCAAACCCGCGGCGCCAGCCGCTAAATCAAACAGTCAGAGGTTCGAGGGCGGTGCGGAGGTCGCCCGGCTTCGGGACGCCGGAGATGCGGAAGCGTTCCTTGCCCTCGGCGTCGAAGACGAAGGTCGTCGGCAGGGACAGGACGTTGAGTTCACGGGCCAGCGCGGGGTCGGCGTCGATGTCGATCTCGATGTCGCGCGGGGCGTTCGGCGACTCCGACAGCTCGGCGGTGACGCCGGCGACGACCCGGCGGACCGCGTCACACGGGCCGCACCAGTCGGCGGAGAAGTGCAGCACCGCGGGGACCTCGCCGGTCACACCGGCGGCGCCGAGCAGGCGCGCGCGCTGATGCGTCTCGGGGTCGAGGGTGGCCGGGCGAACCTCTCCCTGCCTGCGCGACAGGAAGAAGCCGACCGCGAGGGCGGCCGCGATGACGGCGGCCAGAATGACGATCTCGATCATGGTTGCTGCAATCGGTCCAGGTCGATGGTGACGTTGCGGCCGACACCCTCGACGACGATCTGGCCGCCGAGCGCCGACACCTCGGTCGGTGCGACACCGAACGGCAACTCCTTGGTATCGATGGTACGGCTGAACCGCTCGAGCACCGCGGCGCGATCGGCCTCGGGGATCTCGGACTTGGTGTCGACCGTCGTATCGGTGGGGCCGCTGCTGCTGTCCCGATAGAAGCCGGTGGCCTGGATGCGGACCTGATCGCCGTCGAGCAGCAGGTCGGCCTGCACCTGTACGGGCACCCGGGTGCTGCTGCCGGTGGGGACCACGCCCGCGCCGAGGACGCGGCCGTTCGGCGCCGTTGCCAGGGTGCCGGTGAGCACGAGCGCGCCCGCGGTGGTCATCCCGGAGCCGCCCGAACCGCCGGTGCCGTCGGACTTGTCGGCGGGGCGGGTGTGGACCTGCAGGTCGGGGATGCCGAAGAGCTTGCCGAGTTCGGTGGGTTCGATGCGCATCCTGGCGTCGATCCGTTCGACCTGCACATTGCGGGCCGCGCCGTCGAGCAACTGGCTCGCCGGGGCGTGCAGGCCCTCGAGGGTGGCCTCGATGCCGATCTCGCCGGGGATGTCGGGGCGCATGCCGCGGGCACGGATCGTCACTTCGTCGTATCGGCCGCTCATCGCCTGGGCGGCGAACGGGAATCCGTGGAACGTCACTTCCGGGTCGGCCGACAGATCCGCGCCTGCCCGCAGTTGACGGGAAACGTGGTATTCCGAATAGGCGGCGGCGCCGAAATCGATGACCACCGCCAAACCGGCCAGGCAGAGAAGCCCGATGATCAGCTTGCGCATGCTGTGACACTAGCGGCTGGCGCCGCGGGTCGCGGGCCCCTGGTCCCGCTTCTTCCCTCCCGCCGGGCACTCCTTCGTCGCACCCTCTGGTCAGTCCAGAAGCGGGACGGCCCGCAACCAGGGCGACAGACAAAGACGGCTCATCAGGCCGGAGGCGGCGCTCAACGACACAAAACGGACTCCGTGTTGCGAGGTCGTGGCGGTAGAGGCGCTAATGTTGACCCGACTTAACCTGTGTTTCGGCGACGTAGCTACGCGGCTGCTGTCGTCCGCGGAGCAACGAGATAGGAGGAGAGCCCCATGGAGCTGCTCCTACTGACCTCCGACCCCAACCCCGATGCGGTCCTGCCGTCGTTGACGCTACTGGCGCACAACGTCCGGCCCGCGCCGACCGAGGTGTCGTCCCTGCTGGAGGCGAGCAGCGCCGATGTCGCGCTGGTCGACGCCAGAACGGACCTGGCCGCCGCGCGCGGTCTGTGCCGGCTACTCGGCAGTACCGGGTCCTCGGTGCCGGTGGTCGCGGTACTGACCGAGGGCGGTCTGGTGGCTGTCAACGCGGACTGGGGCCTGGACGACATCCTGCTGCCCGGCACCGGCCCCGCTGAGCTCGACGCGCGCTTGCGGCTGCTGGTCGGGCGCAACGGTGGGGTCGCCAGCCCGGAGAACACCGGCAAGATCACCCTGGGTGAGCTGGTGATCGACGAGGGCACCTACACCGCGCGCCTGCGTGGTCGCCCCCTCGACCTCACCTACAAGGAATTCGAGCTGCTCAAGTACCTCGCGCAGCACGCGGGCCGGGTGTTCACCCGCGCCCAACTGCTGCAAGAGGTCTGGGGCTACGACTTCTTCGGTGGCACCCGCACCGTCGACGTGCACGTGCGACGCCTGCGCGCCAAGCTCGGCACCGAGTACGAGTCGCTGATCGGCACCGTGCGCAACGTCGGCTACAAGGCCGTGCGCCCGGCCCGAACAGCCGCGGCCAAGGGCGAGGTGGTGACCTTCGTCGACGAGGACGTCGACGGCGACGACTCCTTCGCCCCACTCAACGGCAGCGCGCAGTAGCAGCGCTGGTCGGCACCGCGCGGTAGCGCTCGTCGGCGCGGCGCAATACGGTGCGAAGGGCACAGCGCGACAGCGACCGGCTGGACCGCGGGGTAGCCCCTGCCACGCTTCAAGGAGGACGCGATGCCGGACACAGCAACCCTGACCTGGACCGATCAGGTCGAGCCCGGCACCGTGAACAAGGTGCGCGCTCTGCTCGAACGCGCGGCTGACGTCGACGGCGTCGCCCCGGTCTCCGAGCAGGCAGTGCTCTCCCTCGCCGAAGCCGACCCGTCGACCACGCACTTGCTCGCGGTGCGTGCGGGCGAGTTGGTCGGCTACGCGAATCTCGTTGCGGCACATGACGAACACCCTGCGATGGCCGAGGTCGCCGTCGACCCTGCCGCGCGTGGTGCCGGGATCGGTGCGGATCTGGTCCGCGCCGCGCTGGCCGAAGGTGGCGCGGGTGCGAGGGTGTGGGCGCACGGTGACCTGCCCGCGGCCAAGGCGCTGGCGACCGGCCTCGGACTGATCACCGCCCGCGAGCTGTGGCAGATGCGCCGCTCACTGGCAACCCCGGAGCTACCGGAACTGGAGCTCCCCGACGACCTCAACGTGCGCACCTACGCGGGCCCCGTCGACGACCTCGAAATCCTGCGGGTGAACAACGCGGCTTTCGCCTGGCATCCCGAACAAGGCGGCTGGACCGAGCGCGATATCGCCGCGCGCCGCGCGGAATCCTGGTTCGAGCCGGCCGGCCTTTTCCTGGCGTTCGACGCCGCCGATCCGAGCCGCCTGCTCGGTTTCCACTGGACCAAACAGCACCCCGACGCGGCCCCCGCCGGTGAGGTGTACGTGGTCGGCGTCGACCCGTCCGCGCAGGGACGTGGCCTCGGCCGACTGCTGACCCTGGCCGGTTTGCGCCACCTGCGCGCGGCCGGATCCACCGAAGTCCTGCTCTACACCGAGGCCGACAACACCGCCGCCGTGCACACCTACACCAAGCTCGGATTCGCCCCCGCCCACATCGACGTCGCGTACTCGCTGCCCTGATGCGAGCTACCTCACAGACGAGGTGAATTCTGGTGCGCGAGGCGAATATTGCGCGGATGACCGGGTACGTCCGAGTAAAACTGGGGCTAACGTCACATGCGCGGCATTGATTGCGCCGGGCTGTTCATTCTCCGTTAACCCTCGTCGGGCCAACTGTCAACCGGGCGACTCTAGGTTACTTCTGGGCGGCATAGTCGTCGCCTGATGCGCGCATACCTTCGGGGACTGCGAGCGTCAGCCAGCCTCGCTCGGGCCGGTGAGGGACCGAGTGAGACACCCAGCATTGTCGGAGGAAAAGTGAACTTCAAGCGCACCAGTGCCCTGGTCGGCGTCTTCGCCGTGGGCGCCATGACCCTGGCCGCCTGTGGCAGCGACGACAACACCGCCGGTGGCGAAGCCGCCAAGGCCAACACCAACGTTGCCTGTGGCGGCAAGCAGGCGCTCAAGGCGTCCGGTGCCTCCTCGCAGAAGAACGCTATGGAGCGTTTCGTCGCGGCCTACGAGACCAACTGCGACGGCTTCACCCTGAACTACACCTCGAGCGGCTCGGGCGCGGGCGTCAACGAGTTCATCGGTGGCCAGACCGATTTCGGTGGCTCCGACTCGGCGCTGAGCTCCAAGAAGGAAGAGCCGGCCAAGGCCGCGGAGCGTTGTGGCGCCCCCGCGTGGAACCTGCCGACCGTCTTCGGCCCGATCGCCATCACCTACAACGTCGACGGCGTCACCGACCTGGTGCTCGACGGCCCGACCGCCGCCAAGGTGTTCAACGGCTCCATCGCCACCTGGGATGCCCCCGAGATCAAGGCGCTCAACCCCAATGCCAAGCTCCCCTCGGAGAAGATCGCCGTGATCTTCCGCTCCGACGAGTCGGGCACCACCGACAACTTCCAGCTCTACCTCGACGCGGCCTCGGACGGCGCGTGGGGCAAGGGCGGCGGCAAGACCTTCAACGGTGGCGTCGGTGAAGGCGCCAAGGGTAACGAGGGCACCTCGGCCGCCATCAAGAACACCAAGAACTCGATCACCTACAACGAGTGGTCCTTCGCCAAGGCGCAGAACCTGTCCATCTCGCAGATCATCACCTCCGCGAGCAAGGACCCGGTCAAGCTCTCGGCCGAGACCGCTGCCAAGGCTATCGACGGCGTGAAGATCAAGGGTGAGGGCAACGACCTGGTCCTCGACACCAGCTCGTTCTACAAGCCGACCGTCGCCGGCACGTACCCCATCGTCATGGCCACCTACGAGGTCGTGTGCTCCAAGTACGCCGACGCCGAGACCGGCAAGGCCGTCAAGGCCTTCCTGACCTCGGCCGTCACCAACGGCCAGGCCGGTCTGACCGAGGCGGGCTACGTGCCGCTGCCCGACGCGTTCAAGACCAAGCTGACCACCGCGATCAACGCCATTTCCTGATCGCTACCTGGCCATGACCACGCACCCTGAGGTGACCGCCGCCGGCTCGTCGAATTCGACGAGCCGGCGGGCGGCCGGAGATACTGCGAATATGCCGACCGAACCGAAAATCGACAAGGCCCCTGACGGGGGTCGTACCGGCCGCCTGAACGCCGAGACGATCTTCCGATGGATGGCCACCGCGGCAGGCGCGACGATCGTCGCCGCCATCGCGTTGATCGCGCTGTTCCTGCTGATTCGCGCGGTCCCCTCGCTCATGGCCGACAACGCCAACTTCTTCACCAGCACCGAGTTCTCGACCGGCAATGCCAACGATCTCCGCTTCGGCATTCGCGACCTGTTCATGGTCACGGTCTTGAGCTCGGTGTTCGCGCTCATCGTCGCGGTGCCGATCGGTGTCGGTATCGCCCTGTTCCTGACGCATTACGCGCCGTCGCGGCTGGGCAAGCCGTTCACGATGCTGATCGACCTGCTCGCCGCGGTGCCGTCCATCGTGTTCGGTCTGTGGGGCTTTCTGGTGCTGGCGCCGCAGATCTCGCCGGTGCAGGAGTTCCTCAACGAGAACCTGGGCTGGTTCTTCCTGTTCTCCGACGGCAACGTCTCGATCGCGGGTGGCGGCACCATCTTCACCGCCGGTGTCGTGCTCGCGGTGATGATCCTGCCGATTATCACCTCGGTGGCGCGCGAAGTGTTCGCGCTCACCCCACGCGCCCACATCGAGGCCGCGCAAGCTCTCGGCGCCACCAAGTGGGAAGTTGTGCGGATGACGGTGCTGCCCTACGGGCGCAGCGGTGTGATCGCCGGTTCCATGCTCGGCCTCGGCCGCGCGCTCGGTGAGACGATCGCCGTCCTGGTCGTGCTGCGTACCGCCAGCGACGCTGGTGCCTGGTCGCTGTTCGACGGCGGCTACACCTTCGCCTCCAAGATCGCCTCGGCGGCCTCGGAGTTCAGTTCACCGCTGCCCACCGGCGCTTATATCGCCGCCGGCTTCGTTCTCTTCGCGCTGACCTTCGTCGTCAACGCGCTGGCCCGCCTGGCCTCCGGTGGAAAGGTGAACGGCTGATGACCACCACGACGACCCTCGACAAGCCGCTCAAGGCACCCACCTTCCGGCACGTCAGCACCGGCAGGCGGATCAAGAACAACATCGCGACCGGTCTGGTCACCCTCTGCTTCATCATCGCGCTGATCCCGCTGGTGTGGGTGCTCGGGCTGGTAGTGAGCAAGGGCTTCACCGCGATCATCTCCGCCGACTGGTGGTTCAACTCGCAGAAGGGCATTCTGCCCGACCAGACCGGTGGCGGTGTGTACCACGCCATCTACGGCACCATCGTGCAGTCGGTGGTCGCATCGGTGATCGCGGTGCCGCTCGGCATCATGGCCGCGATCTACCTGGTCGAATACGGTCGCGGTCGACTCGCCAAGGTCACCACCTTCATGGTCGACATCCTCGCCGGTGTGCCCTCGATCGTCGCCGCGCTGTTCATCTTCGCGTTGTGGATCGCCACGTTCGGCATGCCGCAGAGCTCCTTCGCCGTCTCGCTGGCCCTGGTGCTGTTGATGCTGCCGGTGGTGGTGCGCAGCACCGAGGAAATGCTGAAGCTGGTGCCCGATGAGCTGCGTGAGGCGTCCTACGCGCTCGGCGTGCCCAAGTGGAAGACGATCCTGCGGATCGTGGTCCCCACCGCCGCGCCCGGCATGATCAGCGGCATCCTGCTTTCCGTCGCTCGCGTGATGGGTGAGACGGCGCCCGTGCTGGTGCTCGTCGGCTACAGCAAGTCGATCAACCAGAATGTCTTCGATGGCAACATGGCCTCGCTGCCACTGCTGATGTACCAAGAGCTGGCCAACCCGGAGGCCGCGGGCCGCGAACGTGTCTGGGGTGCGGCGCTCACGCTGATCCTGATGATCGCGGTGCTGTACCTGGCTGCCGCCGGCGTCAACAAGCTGCTCACCCGGAACCGATAGAAGCGAACGGAATACTCCTCATGGCCAAGCGGATCGACGTCAAAGATCTCAACATCTATTACGGCAGCTTCCACGCCGTGGCGAATGTGGAACTGACCGTGCTGCCGCGCAGCGTCACCGCCTTCATCGGCCCCTCCGGCTGTGGCAAGTCCACCGTGCTGCGCTCGCTCAACCGGATGCACGAGGTGACCCCGAACGCCCGCGTCGAAGGTGCCGTGCTGCTCGACGGCGAGGACATCTACAGCTCGGCGATCGACCCGGTCGGCGTGCGTCGCACCATCGGCATGGTGTTCCAGCGCCCGAACCCGTTCCCCACCATGTCGATTCGCGACAACGTGGTGGCCGGGCTGAAGCTGCAGGGTGTGCGCAACAAGAAGGAACTCGACGAGGTCGCCGAGCGCTCGCTCAAGGGCGCCAACCTCTGGAACGAGGTCAAGGACCGCCTCGACAAGCCCGGTGGCAGCCTCTCCGGTGGTCAGCAGCAGCGTCTGTGCATCGCCCGCGCCATCGCGGTCTCGCCCGACGTCCTGCTGATGGACGAGCCGTGTTCGGCGCTTGACCCGATCTCCACCCTGGCGATCGAGGACCTGATCACCGAGCTCAAGAAAGAGTTCACGATCGTCATCGTCACCCACAACATGCAGCAGGCCGCGCGCGTGAGTGACCAGACCGGTTTCTTCAACCTCGAGGCCCAGGGCAAGCCCGGCCGCCTGATCGAGATCGACGACACCGAGAAGATCTTCTCCAACCCCACCCAGCGAGCCACGGAAGACTACATCTCCGGCCGCTTCGGCTAGCGCTCCCCCGCCTCCCCGCGACTTCAAGCCAGACCTGGACGCGGGGAGGTTTGCGTTGGCGGCCAGACGATGGTGGTGGCTGGTGCAGCCCGTGCCCGGTGAGTTACCCATGTTCGTGCGAGATCTGTGAGTAGGTAAAGCAAAAGGCCCGTGCATTGTGCACGGGCCTTTTGCGTTCTTACTCAGCTGGTTTCGACTTCCTCGTCGCCTGGGAGGACGCCGGTTACCAGGAAGATGACGCGGCGGCCGATCTCGACGGCGTGGTCGGCGAAGCGCTCGTAGTAGCGGCCTAGGAGGGTGACGTCGACGGCGGCGGCTACGCCGTACTTCCAGTCACGGTCCATCAGGAGGGTGAACAGGTGGCGGTGGAGGTCGTCCATCGCTTCGTCGTCCTGGTTGAGCTGGGCGGCGCGCTCGGGGTCGCGGGTTTCGAGCACCTCTTTGGCGCCGGCGCCCATGTTGACCGCGATGCGGCCCATCTCGGCGAAGTAGCCGTTGACCGACTCCGGGAGGGCGTGGGCCGGGTGGCGCCGGCGGGTCACCTTGGCGACGTGCAGCGCGAGCGCGCCCATCCGGTTGACGTCGCCGACGATCTGGATCGCGCTGACAACCTGGCGCAGGTCGCCCGCGACGGGTGCCTGCAGGGCGAGCAGCGCGAAGGCCTTCTCCTCGGCCTCGGTGATCATCACCGAGATCTGATCCTGCTCACCGATGACCTGCTCGGCCAGACTCAAGTCGGCCTGCAGCAGCGATTGGGTGGCCTGTTCCATGGCCTGGCCAGCGAGACCGGCCATCTCGCCGAGGAGGTTGGCGAGATCGGCCATTTGCTCGTTGTAGATGACACGCATGATTGCTGACCCTAGTGGGTACCCGGACCGCTGTCACCCAACACTGGGTTAATGCCGCATGGCAGTGTCGTGGCAGGTCAGCGGCTGTGACTTACTGGCAGGTCTCGTCGGCGGCATTCATGTGCTCGAGGTCCGACGGTAGCGCGATCGGTCCGGCACTGTGCGGTTCGCCCATCGGCACGTTCGGCAGTTCCGATCCGACCGGTGTCACCGTGCGCACCGTGCCCGCGAAATCGGCGCCGACCACCACTTCGATGATGCTGCCCAGTTCGTTGGCCTGCTCGAGGACCGCACCGGGGATAGTGCTCGCGACGGTGGCGGCTTCGGCCTCCAGACCCTCGGCGAAGCGGATCTTCGATGTCGTCGAGGTACCGCTGGCGTAATTGCCGACGCTGTAGATGCCGAAGCCCTGGTAGTCGAGCTTGGAGGCGACGGTTCTGGCCGCGCCCGAGGAACCCGAACCGTTGGACACCAACAGCGACATCGTGCTCGGCGACACTGCGTACTGCTTGGGCGCGGGCGGCGCGGAAGTCGGTGCCGAACTCTGGACCTCGGGTGCCTTGGTCTCGCCCGGCAGCGGCTGATCGTCGATGACGGCGCGGAAGATGGCCTTGATATCGGATTCGCGCGGAATCTCGTTGCCGTAGGAGGTGGTGCCTGCAGTCGGGATGGTCAGGAACGTCACCGCGCCCGCGTCCATCTTCTGCAGGGAACGGCCGAGCAGCAATAGGTCCTGCGGGTTCACCTTGTCGACGAAGGTGTGGGCGGAGAACGCCTGGATGAACCCGTTGAGCTTGCCCGGATCGAAGAGCACCCTGCTCGACAACGCCCCACGCAACAAGGACGCGAGGAACCGCTGCTGTCGGTTGATCCGGTCGTAGTCGCTGCGTTCCTCGCCGACCACGTGTCTGGCACGCACATAGTTGAGCGCGGTCTCGCCGTTGATCCGCTGCTTGCCCGAGGTCTCCAGCACCGGGCCGAGCACACCGTCGATGATCGGTTTGGTCGAGCACACCTCGACGCCGTCGACCTGGTCGACCATGGCTTCGAAGCCGGCGAAGTCGATGCCGATGAAGTGGCCGATGGTCAGGCCCGACATCTTGCGAATCACGTCGACCAGGCATTTGGGGCCACCGAGGGCGTAGACGGCGTTGAGCTTGTCGCCCATGGCCGAGGGGAACTTCTGGTCGGTGTAGGCGGCCTTCTCGTTGTCCCAGCCCGCGCACACCGGGCGGGTGACATCGAGGTCGCGCGGGAAGGACACGACGACCACGCGCGAACGGTCCTTCGGGATGTGCACCAGCATCGCCGTGTCGGCGCGGGCGCCCTCGGTGTCGGCGGCCGAGCCCGCGCCCATCTGGGCATTCACGCCGGCCCTGGTGTCGGTGCCGACGATGAGGTAGTTCTCGTCGCCGAGCTGCATGTCGCCGTCGAGCACGTCGCCGGTGGCACCGCCGCCGAGCGCATCGATCTGGTTGAGGCTGTTGCCGGTGGCCTGCAGGTAACTCCAGCCGCCGCCGGTGATGACGAGGGCGAGCACCGCGATGAACGTCAGCGCGACCCGCCCCGCCATCCGCGCCTGCTTGCTCCGCCGACCTTCGCTGTCCGGCCGACGTGGCGGTGCGGCTGACGTGGTTTTGACCGGCCTGGCGCGCTTGGGCTCGGTGGTGGCGGTGACCGTAGGGAGGATATCGGTGGGCGGATCGATCGGATCGGCCACGCGCCGGGCCGGGGCGGCCTTGCGCGGCTCTTTCGACTGGGCCGGTAGCGCGGTGGTCGCGGTGCGGTCGGCGGGGGACTCGGCGCGATGCGGTGCGGTGCCCGCGATGTCGTCGACGACGGGGGAGCCGTCGGTGCGGGGTGCGAGGTCGGGACGTGGGGTGGGGCGCGGTGCCTGTTCGCGGGCGCGGCGGCCCGCGCGCGAGCCGGGCTCGGTGTTTTCGGCGGGGGGCACGCGTCTGCTGCGCCTGGTGCGCTCGCTGTCGACGCGGTTGACGAGGTCGGCCACCGTCAGTGGCGCGGCGTCCTGCGTCGAGTCCGCGTGCCGGGAACGGCGCGAGCCGGTTTCCGGTTGCTCGGTGGGTTCGGCCGCTGGGTAGCGCTCCCAGGGGGCGCGATTTCCGGGCCGGGGCGTACGCCCGCGCCGATCGTCACCCACCAACGAACCTCACTTCTCTATCTGGCGCAGCCTGCGCGGCATCGCGCGGCTCCGATTCGAACCAGAGTCGAACGATCCCGCAATGATAACGATTCCGCCACGAGTGGCCACTCCAGTGCGCACGGGAATCGCGAACGATCTGGTTGCGAAGTTTCCGCGGAGTTCGGAAAGCCCTGCTCGAGCGGGTGCAATCGACCGAAACCGCGAAGGCTTACGAATTGATGTCGGCTTGTTATCGGCGCCTGATCAGCCGCCGCTGTGCATCACATCGGCCGCGGCCGGAACCGTGTCGTCCTCCGGGTCGTCGAGCCAGCCCTCCGGGAGCACGACCTTGGTCTGCGGCGAACCCTGGCGCCCGCGCGGCCCGAGCGCGTCGGTGGGGAACGGCACAGTCGGGTCGAGCTGACCGACCAGATCCTCGATCTGCGACAACTTCGACACGGTGGCGAAGCTACGCCGCAGCTGCGAGCCGACCGGGAAACCCATCAGATACCAGGCCATGTGCTTGCGGATATCGCGCATGGCCTTGTCCTCACCGTCGTGCTCGGTGAGCAGGGTGGCGTGGCGCACCAGGATCTCACCGACCCGGCCGAGCGTCGGCCCCTCCGGGATCGGTTCGCCGCGCAGGGCCGCGCTGAGTTCGGCGAAGAGCCAGGGGCGGCCGAGGCAGCCGCGCCCGACCACCACGCCATCGCAGCCGGTCTCGTTCATCATCCGCAACGCGTCGTCGGCGGTGAAGATATCGCCGTTGCCGAGCACCGGGATGGAGGTGACGGTTTCCTTGAGCCGTGCGATGGCCGACCAGTCGGCGGCCCCCGAGTACAGCTGGGCCGCGGTGCGCGCGTGCAGAGCCACGGCGGCGGCGCCCTCGGCCTCGGCGATGCGGCCGGTGTCGAGGTAGGTGTGGTGGTCGTCGTCGATGCCGATCCGGAACTTGAAGGTCACCGGAACGCCCGCCGGCTCGGCCGCGGCCACCATCTCGCGAACGATATTGGCGAACAGCCTGCGCTTGTACGGCAGCGCCGAACCACCACCGAGCTTGGTCACCTTGCGCACCGGGCAGCCGAGATTGAGGTCGATGTGGTCGGCCCAGCCCTCGCCGACGATGATCCGCACCGCCTCGCCGAGCGTCTTGGGATCCACACCGTAGAGCTGCATCGAGCGCGGATGCTCGTCGGCGTCGAACGACATCATGTGCAGCGTCTTCTCGTTGCGCTCCACCACCGCGCGCGCGGTGATCATCTCGCACACGTAGATCGAGGTCGCGCTCCCGAACTCCCGGCACAACCTGCGGAAGGCACGGTTGGTGATGCCCGCCATCGGCGCGAGCACAACCGGCGGATCGACCGGGTAGGGCCCGATCCGCAGCGCCGGGGGCGCCTGGGGCATCGTGATAGTCACGGCTGCCATTCTCTCATCCGGCCCGATGTGATCGATCTCGCGCATCGAAGACTTTGCCCGGGTCATGACCGCCATCACGACCGCCCGTCTCCGTTTACCTGTTACTCGGAGTACGAGCATTGTTCGCGACTCAGTAGCCTGGACAGGCTGGCATCGTCGCCTCCGGCGGTGCGCTGTCCCCACGTAATCGGAGAAGACCCCATGGCCGAAAGCAACGAAGACGCCACCGACCTGACGAAAACCCCTGCCGCGCCGGACAAGGGCACGGTCGCTGTACGCGTCTCGTCGCTGGTCGGCGGCGCCGTGATCGCCGTCCTCGCGATCATCGCGATCGTGCTCGGTGTGCTGCTCGGCTCGGCGCGCTCGGAGATCTCCGACACGAAGAACCAGGCGGCCGACAACGCGAAGGCCGAGCAGATCGCCCTCGACTACTCCGTCGGCTCGGCCACCCTGAACTACCAGGACGTCAATGCCTGGGTAGCCAAGCTCAAGGCAGGCACATCCCCCGAACTGTCGAACAAGTTCGACGCCACCGGTGCGAAGCTCGAGCAGATCATCATCCCGCTGAAGTGGACCTCCACCGCGGTACCGATCACCGCCAAGGTGCTCGCGCAGGAGGGTGAGGTCTACAAGGTCGCGGCCTTCGTCGACGTGAGCACCACCAACGCGCAGAACCCCGACGGCCTGCGCAACACGGTCACCTACAACATCACCGTCGACGCGGGCAAGGACTGGAAGATCACCGACGTCGGCAATGCCGACGGCGCCCTCCCGGTCAAGTAACCCTCGACAGACGAAAGCGCCGCCCACCGGATTCCGGTGGGCGGCGCTTTCGTAGTGAGATCTACACGGAGACCATTTCGCGCCGCTTGGCTTCGCGAGCGAGCATCTTGTCGCGCTGCTCCTCGAACTTGAGGACGTCTTGGCCCAGCTTCTCCAGGAAGTCTGCCAGCCGCTCACGGGTGGCCTCGCCGCGGGCGGTGAAGTCGGTGCGGTCGAAGACGTTCCACTTCTTGAGCACCGGCTGCACGACCTCTTCGAGGTGCTGACGCAGGTCGTAGATGCCGTGCTTGGCCATCAGGACGCCGTTGCGGCGGAAGTTCGGCATGCCGGCGCCGGGCATCTGGAAGTTCTCGACGATCATCGAGATCGCCTCGATGGTCTGGTCGGGGCTCAGGTCCATCGCCGCGCCGCAGAGGTTGCGGTAGAAGATCATGTGCAGGTTCTCGTCGGCCGCGACGCGCTGGAGCATGCGATCGGCGATCGGGTCGTCGCACACCCTGCCGGTGTTGCGGTGGCTCACCCGGGTGGCCAGTTCCTGGAAGGTCACGTAGGCGACCGAGTGCAGGAAGCCGGCGTCGACCTCGGTGGGGGAGGCGAAACCGTTGGTCATGTGGATCATGCGCGCCTCTTCGAGGGCGACCGGATCCACGCCGCGGGTGACAACCAGGTAATCGCGCATCACGATGCCGTGCCGGTTCTCCTCGGCGGTCCAGCGACCGACCCAGGTGCCCCAGGCACCGTCCTGGGAGAAGTTCTCCGCGATCTCACGGTGGTAAGACGGCAGGTTGTCCTCGGTGAGCAGGTTGGTGATCATGGCCGCCTTGGCGACCTCACTGAGCTTGGACTGCTCAGGATCCCAATCGATGCCGCCCATGGCGGCGAAGTTGCGGCCCTCGTCCCACGGGACGTAGTCGTGCGGATGCCATTCTTTTGCGAGCGACATGTGGCGGTTGACGTTTTCCTCGGCAACCGGCTCCAACTCCGTGAGCAGTTCGAGTTGAGTCAGATCCCTTGCCATGTAAAAACCCTTCGCTGTCGTGCTTGCGGTCGAACGTCGCGATGCGGCCATACCTTACGGCACCGTAGGTGTGATGCGGAACGCAACAGAGTGCTTTTCCGGCGAAGTTGAGCAACGCCACAACTCGACGGGATGACCGATGGTCGTGCTGACGAGTCTAGGTGCTCGGCCCGCAGCATAGGGACTATCGCTGCGGGCCTCGCGGTGTTAGCTACCGATAGTTGAACTCTCAGCGCTTCCCGCCGAGCAGGCCGCCGAGCACGCTGCCGAGCGCGCCGCCCGCGTTCTTCGACAAGGCATCGCCGATCACGCCGCCGAGCCCGCCGGTGTTGCTGCTGCCGCCGAGCAGACCGCCGAGCAGGTCGCCCAGACCGCCGCCGGAGGCCTGCGTCTGCTGCGGTGCCGGTGCCGCGGCGCCGCCACCGCCGGTGAGCTGTTTGGCCACGTAGGCGAGCACGATCGGGGCGAGGATCGGCAGCAGCTTGCCGATCAGGTCGTTGCCGCCGGTCCCGCCGCCCGCGCCGAGCGCGCTGATCACGGTGTTCTTCTCGTCACCGAAGACGTTGTCGACGATCTTCTCCCCGTCGTCGGTGTCCACTTGCTGCAGATCGACCGCGCCCTCGCCTTCGACGAGGCCGCCGTGGTTGTCGAGCGCGCCGAGCAGTGACGCCGCGCCCTGTGGCTGGGCGGCATTGGCCTGGAGCCCGCCGAGCAGCGTCGGCAGCGCGGCCTGCACGGCTGTGGTCGCGGTCGCCTGGTCGACGCCGAGCTGGTCGGCGATCTGGGCGATGGGTACTTGGGACAGCAAATCGTCGAAGGAAGTCATCTCACTCCGCCTGAGGTCGAGGGTGCCCGGTAGCCCGGGTCGCGCTCAGGTTAGGCGAAACCTCCGCCTTCGCTGCGGCCATGCGCAGCTGAGGAACGCTGCGCGTCGGCGCCCATTATGTGAATCGATGCACGAAACCCGTGGTTTCGGCGGCGTCTGCGCTTGGCGCGTCGCCACGTGACGATGGTCACGGTAGTTGGTGGTGCCCCCTGTAGGACTCGAACCTACGACCTAGTGATTAAAAGTCACCAGCTCTACCAACTGAGCTAAAGGGGCGCGCAGCGGAGTCTAGCGGACGCTGTGCCGAAGGGCCGAATAGTGGTCCCCGGTCGAGTTGCGGACGGCTGATCGCCGCTGGTGGCGGCCGGTAACGACACCGACGCCCGCGACGATTCTCGGTAAACACCTGGTGCCCAGGGTCATCCACGCCGGGGGTTGCATATGGCCGTCGAATGCTGTTGTATCGCAACATCTTTCGACAAGCAGGGGTGCAGCAGCGATGGAGTGGTCCAAGGTGGGCGCCGGTCTCGCGACCGTTCGGCGAACTTCGCCGGTGCCGATGAGCCGGTCAACCGGGCTGCGCGCCTACGGAATTCGTACCCGAAGTAACCATTCCGGTAGCGCCTCGTTTGCTGACGTGGATAACCGGACCGGATGTTCGGATAGGTACTCCAATCGCCGCGTGTCGACTCGGGAATGCAGGTACGGTGATCGCCTGGTGAATTTCGAAACAATCACCGGTGCCGCGTTTTCCGTGGTTCCGGTGCAGGGTGCGGCGTTTCGGAATTCACCGACGGATTGCGGGCCGAGGTGATCGCGATGGGTGCGCGAACTCCCGGCAAAGGGGTAGTCGTTACCGCAGGAGGAGGCGGTTCTCACAGGTGGCGGGGCCGCTGTGGGCGGCGCCGCGAGTCTTTCATACCGAAAGTTTGAATTAAAACCACAATTCGCGCCGTCGGTCTGTATTCGGCCGGCGGCGTCGAGAAGGTTCGGAGGCGTTTCGAGCATGGCACGGCAGCAAGAGCGGGCGCGCCGGACACGCGCGGCGATTATCAAGTCCGCGGCCGTCGAGTTCGGGAAGAGTGGATATGCCGCGGCATCGCTCAACCGCATTCTGGAAGGTTCGCGCGCCACCAAGGGGGCGATGTACTTCCACTTCGACTCCAAGGAAGATCTAGCGCGCGCGGTGCTCGAGACCGCGGTCGAGCGGTACCGGATCTGCGCGGAGCGCTGGCTGGCGCGCGCCGACCTCGGTCCGCTCGACGTGCTGCACGGCATGGTCGACGAGATCGCGCTGCGCCTGGAACACGACACCATCGTGCAAGCCGAGTACCGCCTCGTGATCGAACCCGACTTCCATCGCGACACCGGCAACGGTGGCGGACGCATCGTCGGCCGCGCCACCCGCGTGCTCGCGGTCCGCGCCATCGACGACGGCCACCTGCGCGCCGACGCCGACCCCGACCGCTTCACCCGAACCCTGTCCGCGGCACTGGCGGGCCAGCGCTATCTGGTCGACCCGATCGCCAACGGCTCCGCCGCCGACCTGCGCGCCCGCTTCGCCGAGGTGCTGGAGGTTATCGTGGAGGCGATGGCGACCCCGCTGTGGATCCAGAACTTCCGCACCGAGGGCTGGCGCGAACAGGCACGCCTGGATGACCTCGGTTTGGGCGCCTGACCAGGCGATTTGGAACTCTGCGCACACCTGTCATAAGCTATGCGAGCTCCCAACGGAAACGTTGAAGCCGCCCCGGAGAGATTCGGAACGAGCCCCCTTCGTCTAGCGGCCTAGGACGCCGCCCTTTCAAGGCGGTAGCGCGGGTTCGAATCCCGTAGGGGGTACAGTCTTCGGACTGTGTCTAGTAGTACTGCAGGTATGCATGGCCCTGTAGCGCAGTTGGTTAGCGCGCCGCCCTGTCACGGCGGAGGTCGCGGGTTCGAGTCCCGTCAGGGTCGCACGTAGTACCAGAGCAATCCGGTACTTCCGGCCAGGTAGCTCAGTTGGTACGAGCGACCGCCTGAAAAGCGGTAGGTCGCCGGTTCGATCCCGGCTCTGGCCACCTTCGATCCCCTCACCGAAGTACACGGTGAGGGGATTTTTCGTTTTCCGGTGGCGAGCCGTTTTCCGGTGGCGAGCCGGTCAGCTCGTGATCGGCATCCGCAGGGCGTTGGCCCACAGGCGCGTCAGGGTGTGGACAACTTCTTCCATCGGTATCGGCCTCCCGTCGAGCTCGCCGTCGCCGATGACGTAATAGTTGAAGGCCATGCGGCTGACCATGCCCGAGAGAGCGCGTGAGGTGAGCATCGGGTCGACATCGGGGTCGGCGAGGCCGCGTCGCTGAAGGTCGGCGATGCCGCGGGCATTGCGCCGGATGAAGGCATCGCCACGGTGCTGGCGCAGCTTGCTGAATTCGGGGTCGATCTGGGCGACCTGTTCGAGCAGGCCCATCAGCTTCGCATTGCGCTTGTAGGCCTCGAAGTAGGCCAGGTTGGCGGCTTCGATGATCGAGGCCGGGTCGTCTTCGCCGGTCACATGTGGCATGCCGGGATGCATCATGTCTTCCTGGGCGTGCTCGAGGATCGCGGCGAAGATCTCCTCCTTGCTCGCGAAGTAGGTGTAGAAAGTGCCCGACGAGCAGTTGGCTTCCTGGGTGATGTCGATGAGCCGGGTGTCGAGGTATCCCATCCGCTCGAACACCTTCCGGCCCGCCGCGATCAGCGCGTTCCGCGTGCGCAGACCGCGCTGGGTGGCCGGCAGGTCGCGCAACAGCGAGGTGCGTGCCATCGAAGGCAGCGCGCCCTCGCTGTCGGTGTCCGCGGCTCGTTCCATGGTTGTAGTTATATACCGGCGTTCAGGGGTGGAACACGACGCGGCCGACGGTATCGCCGTCGCCGAGGCGGCCGAGTCCCGCGGGGATGTCGTCGAACATCAGCCGTTCGCTGATCAGTGGTTTCACTTGTCCGGCCGCGGCGAGCCGGGTCAGCTCGGCATGGCAGTCGTGGATCGCCTGCTGATTGTACTGCGTGTAGAGACCCCAGTGCAGGCCGATGATCGAATAGTTCTTGATCAGTGCGTGATTGAGCGCGGGCTGGGGGATGGTGCCGCCGGCGAAGCCGATCACCAGGATGCGGCCTTCGAAGGCGATGCATTTGGTGGACTTGGCGTAGGCGTCGCCGCCGACCGGGTCGTAGACCACGTCAGCGCCGCGACCACCGGTGAACTCCTTGACGATCGGCACGAAATCCTCGGTGTGCCGGTCGATCACGAGATCGGCGCCGAGCGCGCGGCAGTAGTCGGCCTTGGCGGGCCCACCGACGACGCCGATCACCCGCGCGCCCGCGGCCTTGCCCAGCTGCACCGCGGAGCTGCCGACGCCACCCGCCGCGGCGTGCACCAGCAGCGTCTCGCCGGGCTGCAACCGCGTCCGGCGGTGCAGGGCGAACCAGCTCGTCTGATAGCCGATGGTGAGTGCGGACGCCTCGGCATCGTCGAGGGATTCCGGTGCGGGGAAGGCATTCTCGGCATCGAGCACGGCCAGTTCGGCGAACGCGCCGCCGGGCAGGTTCGCGGTGCCGACGATCCGGTCACCGATCGCGAACCGGTCGACGCCGGCGCCGACCGCCAGTACTTCACCGCACAGTTCGACACCAGGGGTGAACGGTAGCGGTGGCTTGACCTGATATTGCCCACGGCACAGCAGCACATCGGGGAAGTTGGCAGGCGCCGCGAGAACGCGCACCAGCACCTGCCCCTGACCCGCGACCGGGTCGTCGATGTCGTTGAACTGCAGTACATCCCGTGGTTCGCCGAGTTCGGCTACTTGCCAGGCTTTCATCGTGATCAGTACTCCTGTTTCTGCGTACGTCTGATACCCGCGGTGCGGCCGGTCAGCGCCATTTGCGCAGTTCCTGACTCGCGATGGCGCGCTTGTGTACTTCGTCGGGGCCGTCGGCGAGCCGGAGCGTGCGCAGTTGCGCCCAGGCGGCGGCGAGCGGGAAGTCGTCGGAAACGCCGCCCGCGCCGTGCACCTGAATGGCCCGGTCGACGACCTTCAGCGCGATGTTCGGCGCGGCCACCTTGATCGCGGCGATCTCGGTGCGCGCGGCCTTGTTGCCGACGGTGTCCATCAGATGGGCGGCCTTGAGCGTGAGCAGCCGGATCATCTCGATATCGATGCGCGACTCGGCGATCCAGTCCCCGATATTGCTGTTGTCGGCCAGCGGCTTGCCGAAGGTGACCCGCGCCTGCGCGCGCTTGCACATCATCTCCAGTGCGCGCTCGGCCATGCCGATGCTGCGCATGCAGTGGTGGATGCGGCCGGGTCCGAGCCGGGCCTGGCTGATCGCGAAACCCTCGCCCTCGCCCTTGAGCACATCGGTGGCGGGCACCCGCACGTCGGCGAAGTCGATCTCGGCGTGGCCTTCGCGTTCCTGGTAGCCGAACACCGGCAGCCCGCGCAGGATCGTGACGCCCGGCGCGTCCATCGGGACCACCATCATGGTCTGCTGGCGGTGCGGTGCCGCGGTGGGATCGGTCTTGCCCATCACGATCATCACGCGACAGTTCTTGTGCAAGGCATTGGTGGCGAACCACTTTCGGCCGTTGAGCAAGTAGTCGTCGCCGTCCCGCACCATCGACAGTTCGATATTGGTCGCATCCGAGCTGGCCACCCGCGGTTCGGTCATCGCGAAGGCCGAGGCCATGGTGCCGTCGAGCAGCGGCTTCAGGTACTTCTCTTTGTGCTCCTCGGTGCCGAACAGTTCGAGCACTTCCATGTTGCCGGTGTCGGGGGCGTTGCAGTTGCAGGCCTCGGACGCGAGATGGCTGCGGCCCATGATCTCGGCCAGCGGTGCGTATTCGAGGTTGGTCAGGCCCGGCCCGCGGCCGGGGTGCGGGTGGAAGAGGTTCCACAGTCCGCGCCGTTTGGCCTCGGCCTTGAGCTCTTCCAGGATCGGCGGCTGGAAATGGGGGTCGCCGGATTCGCGCATCTGCGCGTCGTAGACGCTCTCGGCCGGGTAGACGTGCGTGTCCATGAAGTCGAGCAGGTCTTCGGAATACTTCTTCGAGCGGTCGCTCAGATCGAACAGTGACATGGATTTCTCTCTCGCTCAGCGGGTTTCGGCCAGCAGTGACGACTGGTAGCGACGCATGCCGCCCAGCCAGCGGTCGTAATCGGCACCTTTGTGGCGGTACATCTGCAGCACCTGCGGATGCGGCAGGATCAGGAATTCCTCGGCGGCGACGGCGGTGAGCACAATGTCGGCCACTTCGGCGGGTTCGAGGACCTCGCCCGCCGAGACGACGGCGCGGGTCGCCGCGACACCGAGCTCCTCGCCCGAATCCTGGCCCGCGTACAGCAGTTTCGTGTTCACGCCCATCGGGCACAGGCAGCTGACGCGAACACCCTGGTCGCCGTAGGTGACGCTGAGCCACTCGGCGAACCCGACCGCGGCGTGCTTGCTCACCGAGTAGGTGGCCGAACCGATCTGGGTGAGCAGCCCCGCGGCGGAGGCGGTGCTGACGAAGTAGCCCGCACCGCGTTCGATCCACTGGGGCACCAGCAGTCGCGCGGCGCGGATGTGAGCGCGCAGGTTCACCTCGAGCGCGCTGTCCCAGTCGTCGTCGCTGACGTCGAGCCCGGGGGCGCCGACGATGCCCGCGTTGGCGAAGTACAGGTCGACCGGCCCGAACCGCTGTTGTGCCAGCGCGATCAGGCCGCTGATCGCCGCGGTGTCGGCGGCATCGGCCCCGACACCGACGGTGGTGCCGGGGTGATCGGCGTTGATCTGCTCCGACACGGCGAGCGCGGCGGCCTCGTCGAGGTCGGACACCACGACCTTCGCACCGGCGGCGGCGAGCGCGGCGGCCAGCGCGGCGCCGATGCCCGCGCCGGCACCGGTCACGATGGCCACTTTCTCGGCAACTCTCATCAGAAGTCCTTTCGCCCGGGCTGTTTCCAGCCCGAGCAACGGTCGTATCGAAGGGTCAGTACAGCTGGGTTCCCGGCACCGCTTCCGGGTCGTCGCGGACGGCCGGGGTGTTGGTCTCGCGCAGCTTCCACGCGCTGAACACGGTGATCAGGCCATGGCCATCAGGAACAGCGAAACCCCCCGCCTGCCGATTCGGTCCGACAGGGCTCCTGCCCACAGGATCACCGCGGTGAGCAGGCCGGAGGAGATCAGCGAGATGGCCAGCAGCGCATTGCGATTCATGCCGAGTTCGGCGGTGCCGTAGCTGAGCAGGCCCGATCGAGCTGCCGACCAGGCCGGCGGCGAGCAGCTTGCGATGCGCGCGTTTGCCGGCGGCCGACGACGGTGCTGTGTCGGGCAAGGGCGGCGGTGTGGTGATGGCTGTCCGCTGGCCGGGTTCGATCATCGATGACTCCTCGGTGAATCCGCAGGGTTGAAACTATTGGAAGTTGACGTCAACTTCAAGTGAGTGAGCGCTTGCTCAGTGTGAGCTCGCGAAGATGTAATGTCAATCACAGACATAGCGAAGAGGAATCAGGTGACCGGGCTACTCGACGACGACCCACTGGCCGACCCGGCCGCCGCGCTGGGCGACACCGCGCAGCGCCTGCTCGACGCCGCGGTAGTGCTGTTCTCCGACAAGGGTTTCGAGGCCACCCGCACCAGGGACATCACCGCAGCGGCCGGGTTGAGCCCGGCGGCGATGTATGTGCATTTCGCCTCGAAGGAGGATCTGCTCTTCCGGCTGGTCGAGCATGCCGTCGAGAACACCCTCACCATCATCGAAGCCGCCGTCGCGCCCCATGCCGAGCCGGTGGACCGCATACGGGCCTTGGTCACCGCGTTCAGCGTCCTGCACGCGCGCAGCTACCGGCGGGCGCGGATCGCCCAGTACGAGAGCAGGCACCTCGCCCCCGGCCACCACGAGCTCGTCGCGGCGATCCGTCGCCGGATTCGGCTGGCCGCGGTCGCGGAGGTGCGGGCGGGGATCGAGCGCGGCGTGTTCACCGTCGCCGATCCCCGCGTCGCCGTGCTGGCGATGATGTCGCTGGGGATCGACATCTGCCGGTGGTACCGGCCGGGCGGTGAGTTCACCCCGGAGGAACTCGGCGACATCAACGCCGATCTGGTGCTCAGGATCCTGCGCGCGCCCGGCTACTGACGAGGGTGGCGATCCAGGTGCGGGTGTCGGCGGGGTCGATCACGTCGTCGAGCTCGAAACCCGTCGCGGCGGTGAGCGCCTTGCCCTGCTGGTAGGCCAGGGTGAGCAACTGCGCGAACAGCGTCTCGCGCTCGGCCGGATCCGCCACGGCGGCGAGCTCTTTGCTGAAGCCGAGGCGAACGGCGCCCTCCAGCCCCATCGGGCCGATCTCGCCGGTGGGCCAGGCGACGGTGAAGTTCGGCGCGTGGAAATGGCCCGCCGTCATCGCCATCGCACCGAGGCCGTAGCCCTTGCGCAAAATGATCGTGCCGAACGGGACGCTCAGTTGGGCGCCGAGCACGAACAACTTGCTGAACCGGCGCACCGTCGCGGTCTTCTCCGCTTCCGGACCGACCATGAAACCCGGTGTGTCACACAGGGAAACGACCGGCAGCCCGAAGGATTGGCACAGGGTGAGGAACTCGCCCATCTTGTCGGCGGCCTCGGCGTCGATGGCACCGCCCAGGTGATGACTGCTGTTGGCGATCAAGCCGAACGGTTCGCCGTGCACCCGAACCAGCGCGGTGACGATGCCGACCCCGTAGTCGGGCCGCAATTCGAGTACCGAGCCGACGTCGACGATCGCGTCGATGGCGCGATGGATGTCGTAGGCACGTAACCGGTTCTCCGGCACCACATGTCGAGCCGAGCGTGGATCCGGTGCTTCGAAATCGTCGACCCGGCCCTGGAAATAGCCCAGGTACTGCTTGGCCAGCGCCACCGCGTGCGCTTCGTCGCGGGCGACCAGGTCGACCACGCCGTTGCGCCGCTGCACGTCGATCGGGCCGATGTCCTCCGGGCGGTAGACGCCGAGCCCGCCGCCTTCGATCATCGCCGGTCCGCCCATGCCGATATTGGCGTCGGGCGTCGCGATGATCACGTCGCAGGCACCGGCCAGGGCGGCGTTGCCCGCGAAGCAGCGGCCCGACACGATCGTCACCAGCGGCACCTTCCCGCGCAGCGCACCCAGCGCGCGGAAGGTTGTCACGTCCAGGCCCATGCCGGTCCAGTCGGTGTCGCCCGGCCTGCCGCCGCCGCCCTCGGCGAACAGCACCACCGGAACCCGCTTGCGTTCGGCGAGTTCGAAGGCGCGGTCGGTCTTGGCGTGGTTGTTCTTGCCCTGTGTGCCCGCGAGCACGGTGTAGTCGTAGGAGATCACCACCGCCTCGGCGTTGTCGAAGTGGTCGGCGCCGATGGTCGCCAAGCCGGTGATCAGGCCGTCGGCGGGGGTGTTGGCGATCAGGTCTTCTTCGGTGCGTCTGGTGCGCTGGGCGGCGAAGGCGAGCGCGCCGTATTCGACGAAGCTGCCCGCGTCGACCAGGTCGGCGATGTTCTCCCGTGCGGTGCGTCGACCGAGCTTGTGCCGCTTCGCTACGGCCGCCGGGCGGGATTCGTCGAGCGTCACCAGGTGCCTGGCGCGGATCTCGTCCACATCGGCGCGGGCGCGGTCGGGATCCAGATCGGTGTGCGCGCTGCCGGATTCGTCCGCACCGGTGCGGGTGATGATGACGAGTGGGTCGCCCGGCGCGACGACCTGGCCGGGGCGGACCAGCGCCCGGACGGTCCTGGCGGCATCCGGTGCGGCGAGCACATGCTGCATCTTCATCGCCTCGAGCACGACGAGCTGACCACCCGCGCCGATGTCGACACCCTCGTCGATCACCTCGACCACCGTGCCCGCGAGCTGGGCGCGTACGGCCTCCTGACCCGGATACAGCTCGACGGCGGTGACCGCGACCTCGGGCTGATCGGTCTGTGCCGCCGCGACCAGGTCGGTCAGTCGCTCGGTGAGAAAGCCGGTGGTGGCAAGGCCGGACTGGAAGGTGCTGTCGGCGAGGATCTCTCGCAGGAACGAGATGTTGGTACCGATGCCGGTCACGGTGAACTCGGCGAGCGCTGTCGCGGCCTTGCGGGCGGCGGCGGGGAAGGACTGGCCACGGGTACGGGTGATCACCTTGGCCAGTAGCGAGTCGTAGCGCGGGCTCGGAGTCAGTCCGGGGCGGCCGAATGTGTCGACCCGCACGCCCGGCCCGGTCGGTGGGGCGAAGGTGTTCAGTGTGCCCGCGGTCGGCACCGCCGAACCGTCGGCCGTCATCGTCTCCATGTTCACCCTGGCCTGGATCGCGATTCCGTCCGCGGCGGCGGGTGCGCCGGTGGAATCGGTGCCGTCGGAGACGATTCCGCTCGGCAGATCCAGGTCGGCGAAGTGCGTGCCCTGGGCGATCGCGAGCTGCACGGCGACCAGATCGATGCCGGTCACCTCCTCGGTCACGGTGTGCTCCACCTGGATTCGCGGATTGACCTCGAGGAACACGAATTCGGCGCCGGAGACCAGGAATTCGACGGTCGCCAGTCCGCGATAGCCGACCTGGGCGCACAGCCGGGCTGCCGCCGTGTGCAGTTCCCTGCGCAGATCCTCCGAAAGGCCCTGAGCAGGCGCGATTTCGAGCAGCTTCTGATGCCTGCGCTGCACACTGCAATCGCGGTCGCCCAGCGCCAGCGCCGTGCCGTCCGTGGCGATGATCTGCACTTCGATGTGCCGGGCGTTCTCGAACAACACCTCGGCGAAGACCGCGGGATTGCCGAAACCGAGCTGTGCCTCCGCGGCGCACTGCCGGTAGGCGTCGTCGATCTCCTCGGCGGTCCGCACCACCCGCATGCCACGGCCGCCGCCACCGGCCAGCGCCTTGATCATGATCGCGCCGGGGTGCGTGCCGAAGAACGCGTTGACCTCCTCGGCGGTGGTCGGCCCCTCGGTCGCGGGCAACACGGGCACGCCCGCGGCCACGGCGGTCGCGCGGGCCGAGGACTTGTCACCGAACAGGTCGAGCACCGCGGGATCGGGGCCGACGAACGTGACGCCGTCGGCCGCGCAAGCACGGGCGAATTCGGCGTTCTCGCTGAGGAATCCGTAACCGGGATGGAGGTAGTCGGCGCCGGATTCCTTGGCGGCGGCCAGGATCGCGGCGTGGTCGAGATAGGGCGCGGCGCCGGTGCCCGCCAACTCGATCGCCTCGCCCGCCGCGTGCACATTGGGGTTGTCGGCGTCGTCGCCTGCGTAGACCGCCACGGTGTCGATGCCGAGTTCGGTGGCGGTGCGGATCACCCGCAGGGCGATCTCGCCGCGATTGGCGATCAGCAGCTTCACTGGATGTCCTCGGATTCGGTGGCGGCGATGCGCTCGGTCATGGTGAACAGCTCGCCCTTGCGGATCTTGCCGGTCGCCGTCATCGGCAACGCGTCGAGAATCTCGATCTGGGGGACCTTGTAACCGGCCATGTTCTGTCGGGCCCAGGTCCGTAATTCGGCTGCCGCGATGGATGATTCGGGGATCAGCTGGACGAAGGCGAGTGGCACCTGTCCACGTTGTGTATCGGGTTTGGGCACCACGCCGACGGTCTGCACCTGCGGGTGCAGCATCAGCAGGGATTCGACCTCGGACGGGAACACGCTCATGCCGTTGACCTTGATCATCTCCTTGTTCCTGGCCAGATAGTGCAGCGCGCCACGTTCGTTCAGCTTGCCGACGTCGCCGGTCTGCAACCAGCCCGCGCGCACGGTCGCCGCGGTGGCTTCGGGGTTGCCGTAGTACCCGGTGAGGATCGAGGGGCTGCGCACGATGATCTGACCTTCGTGGCCCATCGGGACCGGCGCGCCGTCCTCGTCGACGATCAGGATGTCGGTGCCGGGGACCGGCAGGCCGCAGAACACCGGCTCGCTGCGCAGGTCGTAGTCGTCGTCCTGCAGGCCGAGGGTGAAGGTGTCGGCGGTGTGGGTCTCGGTCATCCCGTAGCTGGTCTCGCGCAGGGTGAGTCCGGTGGCGGCGCGCCAGCGAGCCCGGATCTCGGCGTTGAGTTTCACCACGAACGAGACGCCGGTGGTGTTCTCCAGCGCGGTGATTGCGGCGGGGTCGAACGCCGGGTGGTCCATCATCTCCACGTAGTTGTCGATCATGCCGATCATCGAGGTGACCCGGTAGCGGCCGAGCAGACGCAGCGCCGTCTCGGCCTCCCATCGGTTCATCAGCACGGCGGTGCCGCCGTTGACCAGTGGGAACAGGATGCCGAAGTCCTCGCCCGCGATCCAGAACACCGGCAGGAAGTTCAGCGCGACGAGCGGGCGTTCGCCCACCCGCAAGCCGTTGCCCACCGTGGCGGTCGCCGCGGTGTAGACCATGTGCCGCTGGGTGTGCTCGCAGCCCTTCGGCATGCCGGTGGTTCCGCCGGTGTAGTTCAGCGCGGCCAGTGCGTCCGGATCGGCAGGTTGGGCTGGGGCGCGCGGGCTTTCGACGATCTGTTGCCAGTCAGTCTCGGCCGCGGTGGTCTCGAAGGGGGCGGCGACGGCGGGTTCGTCGATGAACATGTCGGACAGTGCGGTGAACGCGACCTGTCGCACCGGCGTATCCGCGCGCACCTCGTCGACCAACGTGGACAGATTGTCCTGGGCGAGCAGGATTGTCACGCCCGCGTCGACGAGTTCATGGCGCAGTTCGTGGGCCCGGAACAGGGGATTGATCGGTACGTGCACCGCGCCGATCTTCAGGATGCCGAGCATGGCGACGAGGAACTGCGGACAGTTGCTCAGATACACCCCGATCCGGTCGCCTGGCTGTGCGCCGTTCGCGAGCAGCCAACCGGCGAAACGGTCGGAGAGCTCGTCGTATTCGGCGTAACTGATGTCGCGGCCGTAGTAGGCGATCGCGGTGGTCTCGGGTCGACGTGTCGCCCAGTGGCGCAGGTAATCGACCAGGGCCATCGATTCGATCGGATACTCCACCGTGCGCGGGACCTGTGCGGGCCAGGCAGCCTGCTGCCGGGTGTGGATCTCCGCCAGCGCCGCGGTGAGCGCGGGCGGGGCGACGGTGGTTGGTTCGACGGTCATGGGCACATCCGTTCCGGGTACTCGGTCTAGCTGGTGAAGCCGATCAGTCGTTCGGCGATGGCGATGTGGTCGGTGATGAACTGTTCGTGCCGGTCGTGGTCGGCTCCGGCGAGCCGGGAGGCGCCGATCAGCAGTGCGTCGGCGAGGGTCTCGACGATCCGCGGCAGTGGGGCGCACGGGTCGATCTCGCCGCGCACCTCGTCGCGTTCGAGAAAGGCGGTGAACCGCTTGCGCAGGCGAGTGCGCACCCGCGACCACTGCGCGCCGATCGCGGGATCGATGCCCGCCCGGTGCTCGATCAGCGCCACCAGCGCGCCGTTGGCGAACACGGCTTCCGTGAACGCCCGTGTGGTCGCCCCGATCACCTCGGCCGCCGCGGTGACCTCGACGTCCACCACGAATTGCGCGTCGAGGAACTGCGCGCACACCCGCTCGGTGATCGCCACGAACACCTCGTCTTTCGAGGAGAAGTACGCGTAGAACGTCGCCCGGGAGACCCGAGCGCGGGTGGTGATCGTCTCCACCGAGGTCTGGTCGTACCCGAGTTCGGCGAAACACTGGGCCGCCGCGTCGAGCAATTCGCCCCGCCGCGGTCCCGCGCTGTCCTTGCGCGCCGACCGTGCCCGCTCCTGCGCCTCGCTTGTGGTCACCGTCACAAGTGTTGTTGACGTTGACGTCAATGTCAACAACTGATTCACTGCCTGACCTGTTCGGTTACCGAAACGGGGGTCCACCGGGTAATATCGCTCCCCGATGCAAGGAAGCAAGGCCCTGTAGCGCAGTTGGTTAGCGCGCCGCCCTGTCACGGCGGAGGTCGCGGGTTCGAGTCCCGTCAGGGTCGCAACACGACAAAAGTCCCCCACACCGATTCCGGTGCGGGGGACTTTCGCGTACTAGGAGGGCTGGGTCCGCAGGTCAGATGCGGTGGTCGATGCTGGTGATGCGGTGGCGGCCGGGGGCTACCTCGGTGGTGCGCATGATCTGGTCGATCTTCTCGGTGGTGGCGTCGCCGGGCCATTTCTGGTGGATGGTGACGTTCCACAGCGTGGGGTCGGCGGCGTCGGCCTTGGTGATGTGGACGCAGTACTTGACATCGAGGGGGAGCGAGCCGATGCCCGCGGCCAGGGCGGACGCGTCGCCCACGTGGGCGTTGTCGGTGACGAAGGAGCGGGCCTTGGCGGCGTCGCGGTCGACGTAGTAGCTGTATTCGAAGCCGAGGATGGCGCCCTCGGGGCTGGCGGTGTCGCCGCGTTCGGCGCTGATGGTGATCGAGGGGGTGCGGAAGGATTCGCAGCCGGACAGGGCGTGTGCCGGAAGTGGGGGGACCACCGTGGAAGTCGTTGCCCGCGTGCCGGAGACGGCGGCTTGGGTCGTGGTGGTCGGTTTGTCGGCGGGGCCGAGGAAGATGGTGGCGGCCAAGCCGAGAAGGACGACGAATAACAGCGCGCCGACAATGCCTTTGATCGCGGCCGCGGCCTTCACCTTGCCACCGCTTTCGTCATAGCGTTCGTCGTTGAAATTCTTGCGTGGGCGCCGCGCGATCTGGCCGCCGCCGCCGAAGTCCTTGAGGCGCGGCAACACCGGAATCTCGACGTGGTCGCCGCTCTGCTCGGTCGCGGTGGTGGTGGCCCAGTCGTTCCAGTCGACATCGTCGCCGCGCTGCGTCTCGATGGGCGCGTCGCCGTCGTTCCAGTCGTTCCAGTCGCCGGTGAAACCGTCGTCGTCGGCAGGATTTCGATACACCGGTTCGACGGGTGCGGGCTGGAACGGGCCGTCGTCGAACGGTTCCGGGTCCGGCGGCGGCCAGATCTCCGGGTTCGTGCCGATGGTCTGCGGCTCGGCCTCGCGCCGTCGCCTGCGCCGCCGTTTACCCTGCGGGCGACGGCGGCCGGGCGGCGTGGCCTCCGGCGATGCGAAGTAGGCACCGAACGGATTGTCCATGCGGGTGTCCTACGCCGGCGCCGGGACGACTCCCGGTTGACCGTGTCTTGGTGCGGCGGAGGGCTTTTCGGTCTCCTGATCCTGCTGGGGACGAGCGGCAGGCGGCACCACGCCGCCTTGCATCGGCTGCTGAGCGGGCGCGGGGGTGCTCGGAGTCTGCTGGGGCTGTTCGGTTTTCGGCGGCTGATTCGACTGGAACGGCGCAGCAGGCGCGGGGGTTTCCGGCTTCGCCGAAGCACCGCTGTCGTTGTTCGCCCCGGCGCCCGTGTTGGTACCGCCGCCGGTGCTTGTGCCGCCACCCAATCCGCCGAACAAGGTGTTCGTGCCGGTCCCACCGCCATTGGTCGACGGTGCGGTGGGCGTGGTGCCCGCGGGTGCGGTGGACGTGCCGCCCTCGGTTCCGGCGGCATTCGCGGCGAGCGTGTCGATCCCCGTCGTCGCCAACTCCGAACCCTTGTCGAGCCCGTGCATCGCGACTTCGGCGATCTTGTCGATCAGATGCGTACCGAAGGTGACACCGGCATCGATCGCCGCGGTTCCCAGTGACACCCCACCGTCGATCAGGGCCTCTTGCAACGCGATCTGCGCCGCTGTCGCCGGATCGATGTTGTCGTCGTCGTCATCCCAGGACGAGTCGTCCCACGACGATGTATCGGATCCGCCGGTGCCGAGAACATAGACCCCGGGCGCCACCTCCGTCGCGCCGGTGGGCACGGTCACCCCATTGGTCCCGCCGAGATCGCTGGTGAGCCCCCTGGTGTCTCGGGTGTACTGGTCCATCTCGGTGCTGGCGTTACCCACCACCCCGACCGCTTCCGAAATGGCCTCTTCGGCGAGTTCGACGATGGCGTCCAGGTTGTTGCCGTTCACCGCGGGCGCGGCCTTCTTCGCCTTGGCCCGGAAGTCGGCGATGATCGCATCGACCTTGGCGGCCGCGGTCGACTGGGTCGAATGCGCCTGCCCGAGCAAGGTACTCAGTCTGGTCCCACGATCGGCCGCGGCCGAGACCTCGGTCGCGGTCTGGCGCAACGCTGGTGTCGCGGGCGCCGCGGTCTCGGTCGACTCGAGCGCGTACAGCCCGAGCCGATGCGGGTCCTCGGTAGCCGTAGTGGCGGCCGACGCCGAGGTCAGCGCGGCGACCACCGAGGCATCGGGATCGGCAGAAGTATTACTGCCCAACGAGCTACGCAACTCGAGCAACGGCACTTCGAGCAGCGCGATCACCGGCGCGATCTTCGCCTCGGCCTCCGCGGGCGTGATCGTGCTCAGCGTGGTCTCGGTAACCAGCGACTTGGAACGCATCACGCCACCTCACTCTCGGCTACCCGCAGATCGCCTGCCAGCCCGGTATCGATCCCGGTCACGGTGGCGCCGAAGCGATTCAAGATGTCCTGATAGGCGGTGACCAGATTGCCTGCGGTACTCAGTGTCGACGCGTGCTCGCCGGCGGCCTGTGTCCAGGCGGCGGCGAATTCACGCCCGAGCACGCCGAGCCCGGACAGGTCGACCCCGGCCGCGGTCGTCGTATCGTTGGCCGCTGTGCCAAGAAGTTCGGAAACCCGAGCTGCCGCACGCTGATAAGCGTCGAGCGCTGACGGGTCGAAGGACATTTCTGCCACGATGTCTGCCCCTTCACGATCGCGGATCCCGGCACGGCCGGTGCTGAAAAGCGTAACCACCGAGCGCCGTTTACGGGGGAGTCCAGTCCAGATGGACGGATCGATCTCGAGACTACGCAGGTCACGGACTTTCACCGCGAGGCGACCGTGGTACTGGTGTGACTGACGGGTCGGCGATCGAACTTAACCGGCGAGTAGGGTCAGCCACGTTATGGCCGTTCTGCTGATCGCACTGCTCGGGTTCGCCCTGCTCGACGCGCTCGACGTGCTGCTGGTGGCGATCACCACGGCCGTGGTCGCCGACGCCAGGCTGACCCGGCGCTCGCCGATGACGGGGGTGCTCAGCTTCCTCGGCGGCGTTTTCGCGGTCTCGGTGGCCTTCGGTGTGTGCGCTGTGCTCGGCATCGACTTCCTGGTCCGGCTCCTCGACTTCGAGCTGACGCCCGCTCTGCGCTACTGGGGTGAGCTGGTGATCGGCCTGGTGCTGATCGCGGTGGCCGCGCTCCCGGTGAACACCACCGCGTCCACCGGGGGCCGCTGGGTCGAGCCGGTGCGCAAGTACCCGTGGCTGATGGGCGTGATCGGATTCACTCTCGGTCTGGCGAAGGTGCCGACCTCGGTGCCGTACCTCGCGGCACTCGCGCTGCTGTCGGCACAGCGCCCACTGCCCCTGGTGTGGCCACTGATCGTGGCGGCCTACTGCGCGATCGCCCTGGTCCTGCCGCTGGTCGTGCTGGCATTGGCGCTGCGGCGAACGCCGCGCGCACGGCGGGTCTACCGCGTGCTCGTGCGGGGCATCACCCGCTTCGGGCCACCGGCGATCAGAGTGCTTTTCGTCGTGTTCGGCATCGGATTGGTCATCGACGCCCTTGTCCACGCGGGCCGATTGTGGTGAGCGCCCGCACGGCCACTCAGGAAAGCGTCAGCACCATCGAGTACCGTCATAACGAATCGATGACATGCCCCGTGCCCGCATCCTGGGCCGCGGGGCAATCCAGGTGAGCAGGGAGGGCGACCCTTGAGGGTTACCGTTGTTGTGCCGACCTACAACGAGCGGGAAAATCTGCCGGTGGCGGTAGAGCGGCTGACGGCTCTGCCGGTGTCGGATCTGCACGTGCTGGTGGTAGACGACAATTCACCCGACGGCACGGGTGACGTCGCCGACAAACTGGCAGCTGAGCTGCCGAATGTGGTGAGCGTGCTGCACCGCACCGAGAAGGACGGCCTCGGCCGCGCCTACATCGCGGGCATCACCGCGGCGCTCGACGAGGGTGCCGATGTGGTGATCCAGATGGACGCCGATCTGTCGCACCCCGCCGAGGTGATCCCGTCGATGCTCGAGAAGCTGAGCTCCGACGATGTCGGCGTAGCGCTCGGGTCGCGCTACGTGCCCGGTGGTTCGACCGCCGCGGAATGGAAGTGGTACCGCAAGGCGCTGTCGGCCTGGGCCAACTTCTACGTGAACCTGATCCTGCGCCTCGGCGTGAAGGACGCGACCGCCGGTTTCAAGGCCTGGAAGGCCGATACCCTGCGCGCGATCGACGTGGCCTCGATCCGCAGCAACGGCTATTCGTTCCAGGTCGAGATGAACTACCGCGCGATCAAGAAGGGCTACACGATCGCCGAGGTGCCGATCCGCTTCGAGGAGCGCACCATCGGTGCGTCGAAGATGAGCCTGAAGGTGCAGCTCGAGTCGGCGCTCATGCCGTGGAAGCTGCTGTTCGGCCGCTCGGTCTAGAACTCGACACGCGAAAGGCCCCGCCGGAGTTTCGGCGGGGCCTTTCGCTGTGGTTTCGAGTCACTTCGCGGTGATGCTGCGGCGCACACCTTCCAGCGCGATCACCATGACCGGCACCAGCACCGCATGCATCACCGAAAGGGCGACGGTCGAGGCGGCGTCGAAGTCGGCGTCGACGGTCATCGCGATGGTCGCGATCGACAGCAGCGAGCCGACCACCGCGGCGGTCCGCAGCACGCCGGTCCACAGGTAGGACACCAGCACGGCGACAGTCAGTCCGATCAGCAGCGGCACGGTCGACATCAGGATCACACCGCCGGGCGCGACGGATTCGACCTTGCCTTCCATCGTGACCGTGAACGACCCGCCCGCGGCGGCGCCGATGACCCAGACGATCAGATTCAGGACGACGGCGGCGACCGCGGCGCCCAGCACGGCGACGGGCCGGTTCAGCGCGGGGACGGTGTAGGTGGCGGGGGCGGTGGTGGTGGTCATGATGTTCTCCCTCATTCGGTGGTGAGACAAGCATCAAACCTAAACCAATGTTCATGTCAAGCCCTCGATCGAATTCGGTTGCGCCACATCGTTGAGACCCTGGTCATAGGGCCGGAACCTGATACCTACGACAGGTGGTCGTAGCATGGCGGCGTGGGCTCTCCGACGGATCACACCGCGCGCTTACGCGGCGCGGCAGTGGGTTCCGCGTCCGGAGCCGTCGCCGTGCTGGCGCACGGACTCGGTGGTGCCACCGCCGTTCCCGCCGGATCCGCCCTGACGCTGTTGTTCGCCGCGTGCGCCCTGATCGGTGTCGTCGTCACCGCACTGCCACGGGGGAACAGCGCGGTGTCGACCATGCTGGTGCTTGCCATCGGACAGGGCGTCGGGCACACCGCGCTCGCGCTGGGACATACGCAGCACCACCACACTGCCTCCGCCGCGATGCTGCTCGCCCACCTGGTGGCGATCCCGACGGGCGCGATCGCGATCCGCGCCGCCGAAGTCGGTGTGCGCCGGGCGATCACCAGCGTGCGACGGCTGGCCGTGGTGCTGGCGGGGGTCCCGTGCCAGGCCGCGCGTCCGGTTCGGCTGCCGCGCGCCGACGAGCGAGCGGTCCTGCGCCAACTCCTGCTTCGACCCGGTATCAGTCTGCGCGGTCCGCCTCGGGTGGGTAGCACCGTCGTTCACCCCGTTCCGGCGTAGCCGCCGAATTCCACCGCCCCGGTGGCTGATTCGCCATGCGCACCTGCCGGTCCGGGCTTCACCTCACCCGATGATCGGAGTTCTCCATGTCCTCGTATGCCCGTACCCATCTGCGTACACCCCGTGCCGCCCGCCGGCTCGGGGCCGCGACCGCACTGTCCGTACTCGCCGTGTTCGCCACCGCCTGCTCGAATTCTGAGACCACCCCCGCGTCGGCGGGTGACCGGATCAGCATGAGCGACCAGTGGATCAAGGCCGCCGACTCCGGCATGTCCGCGGCCTTCGGCAACCTGCGCAACACCGGCGACGTGCCGGTGACGCTGGTCGCCGCGACCAGCCCGGCCTCGGACCGGGTCGAGATCCACGAGGTCGTGCCCGACAGCACCGGGGCCAAGACCATGCGCCCCAAGGAGGGCGGCATCACCATCCCCGCGCACGGCGAAGTGACACTGAAGCCCGGCGCCGAGCATCTGATGTTCATGGACCTGAAGCAGCCACTGCGCACCGGCGCGCAAACCTCGCTCACCCTGACCTTCTCCGACGGCTCGAGCACCGTGGTCAGCGCCCAGGTGCGCGATTTCGCCGGCGGCAACGAGCACTACGCGCCGGGCGCCGAGAACCCGACCCACGGTGGCTGATCCGCATTCCGGGCTCTCCCGCCGCCGGTTGCTCGGCGGGGGAGCGGTGGCGGCGGGTGTCGTCGGTGCGGCCGGAATCGGCTGGGGTGCGGCCGGTCTCCCTGAACAGGAACGGGAACGAGACGCCGCGCTCGACACCGTGCCGTTCTACGGCACGCACCAGGCAGGCATCGAGACGACGCCACCCGGTCATGTCGCCTTCGCCGGTTTCGATCTCGCGCCCGGCGTCGGACGCGAAGACGTCATCGGCCTGCTCCGGATCTGGACCGACGACGCGTCGCGGCTCACCCAGGGCCTGCCCGCGCTCGCCGACACCGAACCGGAACTCGCGGCCAGGCCTGCCCGCCTGACGATCACGGCCGGTTTCGGCCCTGAGCTGTTCACCGTCGCCGGTCTGACCGCCCGACGGCCGAGCTGGTTGCGGCAGCTGCCACCGTTGCCCGTCGACCGGCTCGAGCCTGCCTACACCGGCGCCGACCTGGTACTCCAGGTCTGCGCCGAGGAGGCGACCACGGTCGCGCACGCGGTGCGGGTGCTGTCCAAGCATGTGCAGTCGCTGGTGACGGTGCGCTGGGTGCAGCGCGGCTTCCGGGACGCGCCACGTGGCCAGACCATGCGCAACCTCATGGGCCAGGTCGACGGCACCGTCAATATCGCCCCGCGCACGGTCGACTTCGATCGCCTGGTGTGG
This sequence comes from Nocardia sp. NPDC058480, assembly GCF_042720495.1. Taxonomy (NCBI): domain Bacteria; kingdom Bacillati; phylum Actinomycetota; class Actinomycetes; order Mycobacteriales; family Nocardiaceae; genus Nocardia; species Nocardia sp. NPDC058480. Next base: position 92,820 of record NZ_JBHXMN010000017.1, read on the forward strand.
GACGACGGCACATCGGCGCCGTGGCTGAGGGGCGGCACCTCGCTGGTGTTGCGCCGCATCGCCATGGACCTCGACACCTGGGACGAACTCGACGCCGACGGCCGCGAACTGACCGTCGGCAGAAAGGTCACCACCGGTGCGCCGCTCACCGGCACCGCCGAGCACGACGAGCCCGACCTGACGGCGGTCGACCGCAACGGCATCCCGGTCATCCCGCCGTCGTCGCACGTCGCCCGCGCCAGGCACACCCACGACGGCGAACGGTTCCTGCGGCGCGGTTTCAACTACGACGAGGCGCCCGCGCCGGGGCAGTTGTCGAATTCCGGCCTGCTGTTCGTGGCCTATCAGCGCGATGTCGACGCCCAGTTCCTGCCGGTGCAGCGGCGACTGGCGGAGTTCGACGCGCTGAACGAATGGACGACACCCGTCGGTTCGGCGGTGTTCGCGGTTCCGCCCGGCGTTCCCGCTGCCGGGAACTATCTCGGGCAGCAGTTGTTCGAGAACTGAGGGGAGTCCGGCCGGGTGCGCCACCGCGCCCGGCCGGTCGTCAGTCGGGTTCCGGCCAGTTCAGCAGGGTGTTCTCGAACAGTTGCCGGACGCGCTCCACCTCGTCGTCCATGTCGGCGGGGTCCCAGCCGGAGACGTCGATCGGCGACAGCACCGCGACGTCGACGATGCCGGAGCGGGCGATAGGTGAATCCCGCCAGGCGATTTCGCCCGCGTTGCGCAGCACGATCGGGATCACCGGCACGCCCGCCTGGATGGCGATGTGGAAGGCGCCCTTCTTGAACGGACCGACATGCGGGGTGTACGAGCGGGTGCCCTCGGGTGCGACGGCGATGGACAGTCCGTCGCGCAGGGTCGAAACCACCGGGGCGAGTGCGGCTTTCGCCGCCTCGGTGTTGGTGCGGTCGATGAAGGTGACGCCGACGAATCGCATCAGCGGACCGAACAGGGGGTGGTTGGCGAGTTCCTTCTTGCCGATGCCGGTGACCGCGCCGTCGAGGACCTTCGGGACGATGATGACGTCGAACTGGCTCTGGTGGTTGAACAGGAATACCGCGGGCCGTGGCGCGCGGGCATTCTCGATGCCGACCACGCGCAGTTGTACGTCGATGGCGCGCAGGGTGGCGGTAGTGGCGTCGTGCATGAGTGCGTCGGCCATCGTCTGACGCTTGCCGGTATAGGACTTGCGCAGTACGCCGACCAGCGCGCCGCCGATGAGTCCGGCGAATCCGGCGATGGTGCGCAGGTAGTCGATGGGGCGTGGGGCTCGGCGCAGGCGGAAAGTCAGGGTGGGCCAGTCGTTGGCCGTGGCGATCGCGGCCAAGGCTGGGTCGGGGTCGATGACAGTCGGCCGCTCGGCGAGTTCCAGAAGCGGCAGGTCGGACACGCTGTCGGCGTAGACATAGCCGATCTCGCGCCCGGCGGCGAATTCGGTGACAGCCGCCGACTTTCCGGTGCGCCACAGCGGTGCGCCCTCGGTGTGCCCCGTCAGTGCCCCGTCGTCGACGGCGAGTTGGGTGCACAGCACGTTGTCGATGCCCAGCCGCTCGGCGACGGGCTGCACCTGGAATCGTGACAGCTCGCTGACCAATATCACTGTGTGACCGGCCAATTGGTGCGCACGCACGAGGTGCCACGCTTCGGGAAACAGCCGCCCGTAGATCTCTTTGCGGAATGCCGTGCGGCCCAGTTGCTCGAGGTCGGCCTCCGACGCGCCCGCCCATGTTCGCTCGACGGCTTGGAGGAAGCGGCCGTAGTCGCCGTCGCTACCGCCGCGCTGGATGCCGCCGAGGAGGGTGGCCAGACGATCGTCACCGCGCCGGAATATCTTGCGCGCCAGGCTACGCCGGGGCAGACCGTCGACAACGGTGCCACCGAAATCGAACACCGCGGCGACCTGCGCACCTTGCGGGCCCGACCGGATCGCGGCAACGGCTTCGGCGAGTGTGCTCATCAGTTGGTGTTCCTGTTCGACGGATCGAGCGAGGCCGCCCGTGCGATGCGGTCGCCGAGATCGCGCAGCTGGTCGGCGAATTCCTGGCGCTTGTCCTTCAATTCGGCCTCGGTGCCCTCGGCCGCGGGCGCGATGAGGCCGTGGTTGTCGGCCAGTTTCCATGCGCTGGTGAACAATTCCGACGACACCGATTCCGGACTGTGCAACCGCTGCTGCAACAGCATCTGCTTGCCGACCGCCACGCATTCGTCGATGAATTCCTTGCGATCGATCGTCGCGTCGGCGGGCCGGGCAACCAGCCGCTCGGCCACCACCAGCTGCGCGTCGAAGAACGACCGCAGCACGCGGTGCGCCATCACGAACCCGGATTCGGTGACAGCGGTGAGGAATTGGCGATCGAGTCGGTCATCGGGCGTGTGCTCGTCCCATTCGGGCACGATGAGACGCACCTCCTCGATGATCTGATCGGCGAACTCCTGCCGTTCCGGGAAGAAGAACTCGAACTTGAGCAGGTCGCGCAGCGCGAACGCCGCCCGCCATGCCGAACGCAGTGGGTCCTCACCCGGCTGCTCCACCGCGGTGAGGGCCGCCAGCTCGAGAATGGCGCGGTTGACGAACCAGTGCACCGCGCTGTTGCGGTAGAACGCCGCCTCGAGATGCGCGCCGGGTTCGATCGCGTACACCGGTTCCAGCCCACCGCGATACACGGTGACCACCCCCGCCAGCGCGAGCTGCTCGAGCACCACCCGCAGGCCCTGCTCATCGCGCAGCGTGGTGAGCTCGCCGCTGGGCAGTCCACGACCGGCGATATAGCCGAGCACCGGGTCGAGCACCGTGCGCACCTGGCCGAGGGTGAGCGCGCGCTCGTGCACACCGAGCAGGGCCAGGGTGACCAGCGCGTTGACGGTGATCGGGGTGACCTCGTTGATGCCGACCGCGACATCGAAGGCCAAGCGCTGCACGGCTTTGTGCTCGGCGGCGGCGAGATCGGTCTCGTCGGGAGAGCTGGCCGACCCGGTCTCGGTGTCACGCAGTGGGATGGTCACCGGCCGCAGGTCCAGCGGATCACCGTGCACGCCGAGTCGTTCACGGGCCGAAATCGGTTCGCCGAACCGCACATACACGCGACCGGCCGAATGCTGCTGCAGACGAACATATTTCGCGAGCCAGCCGATGCCCTCGGCCTTCTTGGTGCCACCGGCCTGTTCGCTGGCGATCGCGCCGAGCTCGTTGAGCCGCTCATAGGTGATCGAGACCGGCACGAGCATCACATCGTCGACGCGACGCGACCGGACCGCGGCGGCAAGGTAATTGAGGAGGCCGTAGCGCGGCGGGCGCAGCTTGCCGGTCCTGGTGCGGCCGCCCTCGAAGTACCACTCCATATTGAAGCGCTTGGCCAGCAGGTAGGCGAAGTATTCCTCGACCACTGCCTTGTAGACCTCGTCGTCGCCGAAGCTGCGCCGGATGAAGACCGTTCCGGTGCGCCGCGCGATCGGTCCCATCGGCCAGAAGTTGAGGTTCGCGCCGCCGATCACGTGGTTGGGCGGAAAGTCATTGCGCGCCAGCACGTCACCGAGGACGAACGCGTCCACATAGGAGCGGTGCGAGGGCAGGAACACCAGCGGGTGCTTGCGGTTGAGTTTGCGCAGCGCGTCGAGGCCGCGCAGATCGGTGTCGACCTTCCAGGTCGAGGCGTGCACCGGGCGCATCGCCTGGGTGAACAGGTCCGAGACCAGCCTGCTCTGCGCGGCGACCAGTTCGCGCAGCGCCTTCTCCGCGTTGCGATACACCTGGTCGGGTTCGGAGCCGGTCTCGTCAGCGATGTAGTCGAGCTTGCGCTGGAATTCGGGGGAGTCGAGGATCTCCTCGGCCACCAGCTGGGGCACCTTGTATCGATCGCCGATCACGGTGCGTTCGGCGCGTTCGAGCGCGACCACCGCGGCGCGCACCACCGCGCGCGCGAACGGGTCGGCCGAGCCGGCCCGCAGCAGCGCCGCGGCCTCGGGATTGTTGGTGCGCAGCGCGCTGAGCCGGGCGGGTGCGCCCACGAGAACGCGGTGGCGGTCGGGTTCGGTGCGCAGCAACCTGCGCTGCGCGAGCCGGTTGGGTTTGCGTGGATTGGTGAGCATCGCCAGGTCGGCGAAGGTCACCCGGCGCACACCGTCGCGTTCGGGCGGCAGCCACAGCACCCGGACCGGGACCACCAGCGGGTCGTCGTGCCTGCCGACGAGGCGTGTGGTGATGGCCTTCGCGTCGAGGTCGAGCTGGGTCACCGGGGCCGTCGAGTCGATCTCCCTGCCGAGACCACCCTGGGCGATCCAGTCGCCGATCACTTCGCGTTCGACGCCGGAGGCCGCGTCGACCAGGGCGACCACCGAGTCTGCCTGCGGGCCGCGCCGCCCACCTTTGTCGATCATTACTCCATTCAAGCCGCAGATCTGGCTCGGCGCATCGAACTTGGGTTACAGCGCGTTGCGTGGGCGCGTGCGCAGGAGCGGCTCGCGCTCGGAGGCAGGACGGGGCTCGAGTGGGGGAGCCGGGCGGGAGTGGCGAAGAATACCCAGCTTGGGTCTGGATAAACGGCGAGGTAATGCTAACCTAACCAGGCTAAGTTAGGTCAGCTTTACCTTGGAGGATCGTTGTCGTCGACGGAACAACCCGTACGGGTGGAGTATGTGACCGACCCGGCGGCAGCGATGTCACGCCTGGCCGTTTCGGATCGGTTCGGCGAGTACGTGATGTACGAACAGCCCGGTGCGTGGGTATTCGCCGCCGATCCGCTCGGCAGCGTGGAACTGGACGCCGGTGAGCTGCGCACGGTGTGGGGTGAGAAGACCACCGCTCGCGCGTGGACCGGGAGCCCGGCCACCGCCATCGACGCCGCGCTGGCAGGCCTGCCGCTCGACGGTCGCAACGCCTACGGCTGGATCGGCTTCGAATTCTGCGCCTACTCGCTCGCGGCGACCCACTATCTCAATCCGCTGACCTCGTTGGCGCACCTGATGATTCCGCGGATCGAGGTGCGCATCGACGCCACCGGCGTGCGGATCAGCGGCGCCACCCCGAATGAAGCGTGTGACATCCACGATCTGATCGCCGGCTCGCAGGGTGTCGACCTGCCGGTCGCGACGCCGATCGACGTGCGGCCCGACCCGACGAACTACCAGGAACGAGTCGCCACGGCCGTCGCCGAGATCCGGTCCGGCAGCTATCAGAAGGTGATTCTGTCGCGCAAGGTCGAGCTGCCGTTCCCGGTGGACGTGCCGGCGACCTATCGCCTCGGCCGGGCCAACAACACACCGGCCCGCTCGTTCCTGCTGCGGCTGGGTGGGCTCGAAGCGGCCGGGTTCAGCCCCGAGCTGGTGGCCTCGGTCGACGACGATCGCATCGTCACCACCGAACCGCTGGCCGGTACGCGCGCGTTCGGACTCGGTATCGAGGCCGACGGTGCCGCCCGCGCCGAGCTGCTCGCCGACCCGAAAGAGATCGTGGAACACGCGATTTCGGTGCAGACCTCCTTCGCCGAGATCGCCGAGGTGGCCGTGCCGGGCACCTCCGCGGTCTCCGATTTCATGGCGGTGCGCGAGCGCGGCAGCGTGCAGCACCTGGCATCCACGGTGCGCGGCACACTGGCCGCCGACCGCACCGCATGGGACGCGCTCGAGGTGCTGTTCCCGTCGGTGACCGCTTCCGGCATCCCCAAGCGCGCGGGCGTCGACTCGGTGTTCCGCAATGACCACGATCCGCGCGGGCTGTATTCGGGTGCGGTGGTGTGTGTTTCGCCGACCGGTGCGCTCGAGGCGACGCTGGTGCTGCGGGCGATCTATCAGACCGGTGAAGGTGCGTGGTTGCGCGCCGGCGCGGGGATCGTCGGCCAGTCGCGCCCCGAGCGTGAGTTCGAGGAGACCTGCGAAAAGCTGGGCAGCGTAGCGCCTTACGTGGTCAAGGCTCGGTCCAGCTGAACGACCGAAACCTGCTGCCGGAGGGGCATGTCGGGACAACTGGTTTCGGAGTACATGGGTAACTCCAGGTACTCACATGGGAGAGCTTTCGGTTGATGGCGTCGTCAAGTGCGAACAGCGCGAGAGGTCTACGCTTCGACGCTCAAACCCGGGTGGGGGTGCCAGGTGGAAATAGCCCAGATGACGATCAGGTCGATGACGATGATCGTCACTGACCACCATGGGTAGTAGGGCAGGGACAGGAAGTTGGCGATGATCGACAGGGCGGCCAGGCAGTAGGCGAAGACCCGGGCCCAGGTCGCGGTCACCATCATTCCGATGGCGACAGCGACGAGCAGCACGCCGAGCACGAGGCTGATCCACCCCCAAGTGCTGACGTCGAATGCGTAGGTGTAGTCGCTGGGGATCAGGAATATTTCATCTTTGGTGATGCCAGCTATGCCGCGCAGGATGTTCAGTGTGCCCGACACCAGGAGCATGATCGCCGCGAGCATGGTGACGCCCGCGGCGAGTCCCTGGCGGACGGGATGTGAAGTACTGGTCATGCCTCGACGGTATGGCTGTCGGTGATGGTCCGGATCCCCCGTTATGGGTGAACTGAGAGACTCTTTCATGGCGAAGGCCTTGCTGAGGTGTGCGAGGAAGGCGAGTCAGGCGCGGGCTTGTCGGCTGCGTTCTTCTCGGATTCGGGCATCGCACCGCCGATCAGGACATCGGCCCAGCGGGTGGACGGGTCGATATCGAGCAGCAATGCCTTGACCAGCAGAGTCAACGGGATTGCCAGCACCGCACCGAGCGGGCCGAGTACCCATGCCCAGAAGACGAGTGACAAGAACGTCAGCGTCACACTCAATCCCACTGCGTCGCCGACGAACTTGGGCTGGATGATCGACTGGATCACGAAGTTGATCACGCTGTAGATCACTATCACCCAGATCATCAGAGTCGGTCCGCTGTCGAGCAGCGCCAGTAGCGCGGGCGGGATCACGCCGATGACGAACCCGATATTGGGGATGTAGTTGGTGATGAACGACAGCAGTGCCCACAACACGGGCAGCGGCACTCCGAGCAGCCACAGCGCCCCACCGTCGATGACGGCGACAATCGCGCCGAAAACGGTGGAAACCAGCAGATATTTGCGTGTGCCCTGGACGAAGCCGATCAAGGCCTGTCCGATACCGGGCCTTTCCGCGGCGACCACGGCGATGCGCTGACCGATGCTCATCGCATCGATCGCCATGAACAGCAGGAGCGCGACCACGAAGACGAGATTGGAGAACAACCCGAGGACACCCAGGAGGATGTCGTCGAGCAAACTGACGAGTTTGCCCATGTCCAAGCTATGTAGTGCCTTCTGGACCTGGTCGGGCCCGACTCCGGCGTCGGCAAGCCAACGGCGCAGATTGTCGAGCAGATTGTTCAGTCGTTCGGTGTATTGCGGAAGTTGTGTGGCGAGCTGCGCGATCGACAGTGCGAGCGCGCCTGCCAGGGCGAGCAAGATGGCGACGACCGCCGTGAACGAGCTGATCATCGCCAACCATGCGGGCCAGCCGCGACGCACGGCGAATTGGCGCACCGGTTGTACCGCGAGGGTCAGTGTGAGAGCCAGAAAGGTCGGCCCGAGGATCCCGGCGAACGCCTTCATCCCGGCGATGGCCACGATCGTCGCGGCGATCGCCAAGAGGACGATCAGGCCGCGCGGTATGGACCAGGCGGGCACCGTATTCGTATCAGCTGGCGAGGTATGTGCAGCCACGGTACTCCCATCGTCGCGCCGTTTCGTCGGACGGGCACACGGCTCGGTCGTCCGACAGTACGGTCGCCGACCCCCGCTGACCTCGCCCGTTACGGATGAAATCGACCGCATGAAGCCGGGTACATAGTTCACCCGGAAGGTGTGAGGCGCCCTGCGAACGGCCCGCCTAGCGTCTTGGCATGGGCTCAGTAATCGGCGGCCTTTTGCCGCTAGCTGTGGGTGTCGCGCTGTCGCCCGTACCGATCATCGCGGCCATTCTGATGATCCTGTCCGAGAATGCAGGCGGCGCCGCCAAGGGGTTCGCTGCGGGCTCGCAGCCGCCCGACTCGGTCTGCTGCTCGACAGTCTTCGGCAGTGGTTGCGGCTCAACAATCATGCGGTGATGGCGATCGTGCTGCTGATCATGGGCGCCGTTGTTGTCGGCAAAGGCATCGGTGGGTTGCGGTAAGAGGAGGAATCGTGGCGCTGTCGATACCTGTGTTCGAGTCACTGCACGGCTACCGGCGGGCGTGGTTGCGGCCTGATGTGATCGCCGGCCTCACCGTATGGGCGGTCATGGTGCCCGAAGCATTGGCCTACGCGACGATCGCGGGGGTGGCGCCGGTTGTCGGCCTGTACGCGGCGGTCCCGTCGCTGGTCCTCTACGCGCTGGTCGGCAGTTCGCGGCATCTGATAGTCGGCCCGATGTCGGCGACAGCAGCCCTGTCAGCGGCGATCATCGCCCCGATAGCGGGTGCTGACAACGGCCGCTACCTCGTGTTGTCGACAGCGTTGGCCATCGCGACCGGGATCGTCGGTCTGCTCGCCGGTCTCATCCGGCTCGGCTTCATCGCCGCGTTCATCTCCGAACCGGTACTCAAAGGCTTCATCGTCGGCCTCGCCCTGATCATCATCATCGGGCAGGTGCCCAAGCTGCTCGGCATCGACAAACACGAAGGCAACTTCTTCGAGCAGACGTGGGGCATCATCACCGAGCTGGGCCACACCCACTGGCGCACTCTGGCGATCGGTCTGATCAGCCTGGCGCTGGTGCTCGCGCTGCGCCGCTGGCTGCCGTTCATCCCCGGTGCGCTGGTCGCCGTGGCGTTCGGCACGGTCGCTGTGGCGGTGCTCGGACTCGACGAGAAGAACGTCGCGATAGTTGGCCATATCGACTCAGGGCTACCCGCCCTCGGGCTGCCGTCGGGCGTGTCCTTTCGCGACTACCTCGACCTGCTGGGACCAGCGGTCGGGGTGTTGTTGATCGGCTTCGCCGAGGGCCTCGGCGCGGCGAAAACCTATGCGGCCAAGGCCGGGTACGCCATCGACCCGAACCGGGAACTGCTCGGCCTCGGTGCGGCCAATCTCGGCGCGGGGTTCAGCTCGGGGATGGTCGTCAATGGCAGTTTGTCCAAGACAGCCGTCAATGGTGGCGCCGGGGCGAAGACCCAGCTCAGCGGGCTTATTGTCGCCTGCCTCACCCTGATCACATTGCTGTTTCTGACCGGGCTGTTCGAGAAATTGCCGGATGCGACATTGGCGGCCATCGTGATCGCGGCCGTCATCGAGCTGGTCGACATCGCCGCCCTGCGCCGCCTCTACCGCGTCTGGACGCACCTGCTCGGCAGCATCTACGGCAAAGCGGCGCGCGCCGATTTCCTGGCCGCGATGGCTGCGATGCTGGGTGTGCTGTTCTTCGACACGCTGCCGGGTCTGCTCATCGGCATCGGTGTGGCGATGTTGCTGCTGGTGTACCGGGCCTCACAACCGCAGGTGACCAGGCTCGGCAAGGAAGGATCGTTGTGGGTCGCCGCCGAGCGGCACCTGGACGCGGCGACGCGCCCCGATCTGCTGGTCGTACGGGTCGAATCGGGATTGTTCTTCGCCAACTCCGACTATGTGAAGGACCAGATCGAAGGGCTGTGCACCGACCGCACTCGCATGGTCGTCCTCGACGCCGAGACCTCGCCGTCGATCGACGTGACTGCCGCGGCGATGCTGCTCGCGTTGCGTGACGCGCTGGCGGCCCGGCGTATCGGGTTCGCGATCGCGCGCCCGATAGCCCAGTTCGGTGACGCGCTCGGCTCGGCCGAGCACGGCGACGTCCCGATCCCGATCCATTCCACCGTCGCTGCCGCTGCCGCGGCCCTGCCCGGGTCATGAACGTGCTCGCCTGCCGAAAGGAAAGCAGATGAATGGCATTTTGGTCGCCCTGGTCGGAGCGCTGTTGTGCTTCTACGGGATTCGCTCGGTCAACTTGGGCTTGCTCGCGATCGGATTCGGTCTGGGCTGGCTGATCGCCGACCTGTTCAATGCGAGTTTCTGGTGGTTGCTGTTGGTCGGACTGATCGGCGCGGTGTCGGTCTGGGCGGTCACCTCGCTGGTGTTCCGTTTCGCCGCCTATTTCATCGGCGGTCTCACCGGCGTGATGATCGGCACCAAACTGGCGACGGTCTTGCAGCCCGGCGACAAGAACTTCGCCTTGAGCATGATCGTCGCGCTCGCGATGGGTGTGGCGGGCGCGTTCCTGGCGCAGAAGTTCCGGGCCCGTGCGCTGCTGTGGTTGACCTCGATCGGCGGCGCGAGCATGGTCTGCAGCGGTGTCGCGCGGTTCAGCGACTCGCTGTCGTTCCTGCGCGATCCCGAAACCGGCTGGCAGCAGGTCACCGCCACCCTGGCCTGGGCGGGTCTTTCAGTCCTCGGCTGGATTACGCAGCGTCATCTTTTCGCCGAGAAGCTCGGTATCGAGCACCTGGTCGGCGACGACGAGCCGGACATGAGAGACCGCAACGGCGGGTGGCCCGGGAAATAACCTGGTCGGGCGAAATTCACCCGCTTAGGGTGAGGTCGCCTGCCCCTCCTGATGTGATGCTGCGGTCAACCGATTTCGTGGAAGGGATCTGATGACAACCCAGCAGGAAGCCTCCACCAGCATCGAAGCCGCGAACGACAGCGTGCAGCGCACGCTACCTTTCGACGACACACAGGATTTCGCTGACGCTGAGCGAGGGCTCATCGCCCGGTTGTCGCCAGCGGTGGTGCGCAACGACGACGGCGCGGTGGTGTGGGACAGCGGCGCGTATTCCTTCCTCGATGACGAGTGCCCGCCGACGGTGAATCCGAGCTTGTGGCGGCAGTCGAAATTGGTTGCGATGCAGGGCTTGTTCGAAGTCACCGACGGCATCTATCAGATCCGTGGGCTCGATCTGTCGAACATGACCTTGATCGAGGGCGAGACCGGTGTGATCGTGATCGACCCGCTGATCTCGGTCGAAACGGCCGCGGCGGGGCTCGCGCTGTACCGCGAGCATCGTGGTGACCGGCCGGTGACCTGTGTGATCTACACCCATTCCCATATCGATCACTTCGGTGGGGTCAAAGGTGTGACGACCGAACAGGACGTCGCCGCCGGCCGGTGCCCGATTCTGGCCCCGGTGGGATTCACCGAGCACGCGGTCGAGGAGAACGTCTATGCCGGAACCGCGATGGGGCGGCGTGCGGCGTATATGTACGGCGCGGCGCTGCCTCGCGGACCACTGGGTGCCGTCGGCGCCGGGCTGGGGGCGACGACCTCGACCGGGATGGCGACGTTGATCGCGCCCACGGTGCAGATCGACCACACCGGCCAGACCGTGATCCTCGACGGGGTCCGGATCGAGTTCCAGATGACGCCGGGTACCGAGGCCCCTTCGGAGATGAACTTCTACTTTCCCGACCGGCGCGCACTGTGCATGGCCGAGAACGCCACCCACACCCTGCACAATCTGCTGACGCTGCGTGGCGCGCTGGTGCGTGACCCGCATGTGTGGTCGAAGTACCTGACCGAGGCGATCAACCGCTACGCGGGCCGCGCCGACGTCGTGTTCGCCTCCCATCACTGGCCGACCTGGGGGACCGAACGGCTCACCGAGTTCCTGTCGGTGCAGCGTGACCTCTACGGCTACCTGCATGACCAGACGTTGCGGGCTTTGAACAAGGGCGCCACGGGGATCGAGATCGCCGAGGAGATCCAGTTGCCTCCGGCGATCGAGAAGTCCTGGTCCACCCGCGGCTACTACGGCTCGGTCAGCCACAACGTCAAGGCGATCTACCAGCGGTACATGGGCTGGTTCGACGGCAATCCGTCAACTCTGTGGCAGCACCCACCCACCGAATCGGCCCGTCGCCACCTGGATTTCATGGGTGGCGCCGACGAGGTCGTCGCCAAGGCGCGAAAGTCCTACGCGGACGGCGACTTCCGGTGGGTCGCCCAGGTGCTGAACTACGTGATTTTCGCCGAGCCGGACAATGCCGAGGCAAAGGAGTTGCAGGCCGACACGCTCGAACAGCTCGGCTACGGTTCCGAGAATGGCACCTGGCGCAATTTCTTCCTGATGGGCGCCTACGAGTTACGCAACGGCAGCGTCGGCACCCCGACGGTCACCGCCGCGCCGGACATCATGGCCGAGCTGTCGGTCGAGCAGGCGTTCGACGCCGTCGCATTGCGGGTAGACGGTCCGCGGGCATGGTCGGCGTCGATCGTCATCGATTGGCGGATAGCCGATTCCGCGAATGTGCATCGCACTCAGCTACGCAACGGGCTGCTCGTCCATTTCGATGTCGAGGGCGACCTACCGGCCGCCGAGCTCACGGTCACGCTCAGCGAATCGGATCTACGGGCAGCCCTGCTCGGTGGCGAGGATCTGCAGAAGATGGTCTCGGCGGGCCGGGTCTCCATCGACGGTGACGCCGGCAAGCTGGCCGAGCTGGTCGGCTACCTGGATGCCCCCGACCCGGACTTCGCCATCGTGACACCCTGATTCGCACCGCGTCGACCACGAAGGGATCGCCGCATGCTGGGATTTCTGGTTCCCGCAGATCAGCGTCGCTCGTTGGACGAGCTCACCGACAAGCTGGATCTGTCCGTCGGCGATGCTCCCGCGAAGCGGTCGGCGTTCTGGATCATGCTGGTGCTGTCCGCGGTGATCGCGATTTCCGGTGTCATCGGTGACTCCACCGCGACAGTGATCGGTGCGATGATCGTCGCTCCGCTGTCGATTCCGATCCTCGGTGTGGCGCTCGGGGTGGTCACCGGACGAGCGGCGCTGGTCGGTCGCAGTCTGATTCTGGTGCTGGCGGGGGTCGTCGTCGTTGTCGTGTTGGGGTTCGTGTTCGCGCAGTTACTGCCGAATCCGGTCAATGTTCTGTCGAACGCGCAGGTCGTGGGACGAACGTCACCGAAGCTGATGGATCTGACCGCGGCCTTGGCGACCGGGCTGGTAGCGGCGGTCGCGATCACGCGCCGTGACGTCGGTGATGTGCTGCCCGGTGTCGCGATCGCGATTTCACTGGTGCCCCCGCTCGGTGTTGTCGGGGTATGTCTGGGTTCGCAGGCGCCCTCGCTCGCGCTCGGTGCGTTCGTGCTGTTCGCGTCGAATGTCGTCGCCATGATCATCACCGTGACAACGGTGCTGCTCATCTCGGGCTACGCCGGGGAGGCCGAGGCATCGACCGCCCGCCGGGGTCGCGCCTATCTGGTGCTGGGTGCCGCGCTGGTGCTGGTGGCGATACCGATGGTGATCAACTCGCTGTCGACCCTGTGGGCGAGGCAGATCGGCGACGCGACGCGCGACTGGCTGGGCGATGCGCCGGGCGCGCAGGTCGTCGACGTGTCGGTACAGGGCGATATCGCGACAATCTCGGTGCTCGGTCCCCAACAGTTGCCGCCGGTCGCCGAGTTGCAAGACGCGGTGAATGATCTCGTGCCGTGGGATCCGAAGGTGGTCGTCGTCCATACAGTCGGGGCCAGACTCCAGCAGTGACCGGCGAGCATGCCGAACGACCGGCGCGGCGGGCCTCTGATCGGCTCCGCGGCGCTGGTCGTTCGTTGGCAGGTCAGCCGAGCAGCTGGGCCTTGGCTGCGGCGAACTCTGCATCGGATAACGCGCCGGCGGAATGCAGCTCGCTCAACTGTTTCAGCTTCCCGACCATGTCCTCCGGTTCTGCGGTCGGTGGCGTGGGCGGGGGAGCGTAGGCGGGCTGCTGCGCAGGCGCTTGCTGCGTGTATGCCTGCTGCTGGTCGGCGTATGCCTGGTGTTCGGCCGAGCGCCTGGCGGCCCTGTTGTTGATCGCGTTGGAGGTGGCGGTGGCAGTGCCGGCGACCACCGCGGTCCGCGCCATCGCCCCGAGTAATCCCGGCCGCCCGATGCGGCCTCGTCGTAGCGGCATATCTGCTCCTTCCTAGGCCGTCATCGCGGCGGATACCGCGGATTCGACGACGTCACGGGGTACCGGCACCTGCAGCGCGACCTCGCCCTCGACGCCGCGTACCGCTGATGCCAGTCGCATGGCCCAGGTCTGCTCGAAGACCAGGATCAGGACCGTACTCCCGGGTTCCAGCGACGCGCGCACGACTTCGACATCGGAGTCGCTGACCAGGTCGATATCGGCGGCGGTGAGCCCCGTGAGACCCACCTCGGTCAGGTTGTCGTCGATCTCGGATTCGGTGATCGTGCCCGCCTCGTCCATCGTCAGCACCACCATGTCCAGCAGCGTTATCAGCCCGTTCCCGACGACCTCGGCGACCGCGTCAGTGACGGACGAGTCGATAGTGGTGCCGGGAAAGGCGAGGACGACGAATTCGACCGGGCCGAGCACAGGTGTTGATCCCATCCCGCGATGGTGCGCCGTAGCGCCCTCGGGCGCCTCACCCGATTCGGGTGAACCGTCGAATCCGGTCTCCTCCGCCAGGCGCCGACCTCACCCGGTTCGGATGATGCGCATCGCGATTCGGACTTGGGATGATCGCCGGACCTGAACCATACGGCGGGCCCGAAGGAGCGTGGCATGCGTAACCCATTCGCGGGTCAGCGCATGACGAAGGCCGATGTTGTCGCGGGTGTGCCAGGCGGGATCGGCGGTGTCCCCGATGGGATGGCGGCTGGTCTGCTGGCCGGGGTCAGCCCGGTACACGGGCTCTACGCGAGCTTGGCCGGACGATTCTTCGGTGGCATCGGCACCAGTACCAGGTTGATGGTGGTCACCACGACCGGCGCGTCTGCTCTGGCGGCGGGTTCGGTGCTCACCGACATCGCGCCCGAGGAGCGGTCCGCCGCCATGGTGGTGCTGACCTTGGTCGCCGGTATCGCCATGCTCGTCGCCGCTGTGCTGCGGCTCGGCCGCTACACAAGGTTCGTCTCGCATTCGGTGATGACGGGATTCCTGCTCGGCGTCGCGGCGAACATCGTGTTCGGGCAGCTGCCCGTGCTCGTCGGCGCGCCGTCGGAAGGGTCGGTGGCCGCGCTGAAGGCACTGCACGTGGTGTTGCATCCGCGCCAGATCGACTGGCGCTCGGCCGTGGTCGGTGGTCTCGCGGTCCTGCTGCTTTTCGCCGTCGCGCGGACCAGGTTCCGGACCGTCGCCTCGCTGGTCGGGCTCATCGTGCCGACCGCGTTGGTGATCGCCCTCGGGTGGGATTCGGTGGCGACGGTGTCGGACGCGGGCGAAATTCCTCGCGGATTTCCCCTGCCGCAGGTGCCCGAGCTGAGCTTGTTGTCGCCGTCGCTGATCGCGGGGGCGCTCGCGGTGACCGTCATCGTGCTGGTCCAAGGCACCGGCGTCGCCGAATCGGCGCCGAACCCGGACGGTTCCCGCGCGAAGACCGACCGCGACTTCTGCGCGCAGGGCATCGGCAACCTCTTCGCCGCTCTGTTTCGCGGCATGCCGGTGGGTGGCTCGCTGGGACAGACCGCGATCAATGTGAGCTCCGGGGCGCGCACCAGATGGGCGGGGATGTGGTCGGGACTGTGGATTCTGGTGATCCTCGTCGCGCTCAGCGGGGTGGTTGGCCGGGTGCCGATGCCGACCTTGGCGGCGATCCTCATGTTCGCCGCGGTCGGCTCGATGAACATCGATCAGGTCGTCGCGATCTGGAGCAGCGGCAGCATCTCGCGCACCGCGCTCGGCGTCACCTTCGTCGCGACCCTGCTGCTACCGGTGACCGCCGCGGTCGGGGTCGGCGTGGCGATCTCGCTGCTGATGCAGCTCAACCAGGAGGCGATCGACCTGAAGGTCGTTCGGCTGCGGGTGGAGGGTGAGCACCTGCTCGAGTCGATCGTGCCGAAACACCTGTCCGACAACGAGATCGTGATCCTGGACGTGTACGGCAGCCTCTTCTACGCGGGCGCGCGCACCCTGCAGTCCCGGCTGCCCGACCCTACCGGCGCCAGGGACTGTGTGGTCATCCTGCGGCTGCGGGGCAGGGCCAGCGTCAGTTCGACCTTCCTGCACATCATCGCCGACTACGCGCGCCGCCTCGACGCGACGGGCGGACGCCTCTATCTGAGCGGTATCGATCCGCGGATCCGCGCGGTGTGGACTGACGAGCTGCTCGACGGCCAAGGCATCAAGATCGAGTTCTATCCGGCATCCAGCACCATCGGCGAATCGACGTTGTCGGCCTACGCCGACGCCGAGGTTCGGATCAACGAGCGACGGAGGTCCTGACGTGGGTGGTCTGCTGGTCATGCTGTTGCCCGAGATCGTGGGCCTGATGATCACGCCCGGCGCGGTCATCGGCTGTGTGCTGCTGTTGCGTTCGCGGCAGCCGGTCCGCAACGCGTCGCTGTTCGGCACCGGATTCCTGGTCGTCTACTTCATCGTCGCACTGGCCGCCGTCCTGGGCGGTGCGTCCGATCCGGCAGCCACGTCCTCGCGGGCATCCGCTTTCGCCGGACTCACCGTAGGTGTGCTGTTCCTGGCGGGCGGATGCTGGCTGCTGTACCGCAAGCCTCGACCGACCGCCGAACGGCCGAGACTGCTCGCCGAACTCGACTCCGCCGGTCCACGCAAAGCTTTCGCATTGGGGGTGGTGATGGGCGTGCTCAACCCCAACCTGTTCATCATGCTCTCGGGTATGAGCGCCATCTCGAGTTCGGCCGTCACCATCGGTGCGGCACTCATTGCCACCTTCGTCCTGCTGGTCGCGGCCGTGGCCGACTTCATCATCCCGATCGCGATTTTCGTGGCCGCCGGTGAGCGCGCCGAACGCGGCCTGGCCGTACTCGAAACATGGATGCTCGCCCACAGCAGAACCCTGACCTTGGCGGTGCTGCTCGGCTTCGGCGCTCTGTTCACCGTGCGCGGCATCGTCAACCTCGTTGGCTGACCGGGCCTGGCGTCTTTCCGAATCCGGTCCGGCAGCTATCAGAAGGTGATTCTGTCGCGCAAGGTCGAGCTGCCGTTCCCGGTGGACGTGCCGGCGACCTATCGCCTGGGCCGGGCCAACAATACGCGCTCGAGGTGCTGAGTTCGAGGAGACCTGCGAAAAGCTGGGCAGCGTAGCGCCTTACGTGGTCAAGGCTTTTACCGCCTCCGCGTGACCTGTGTCGGAGGGGCGTTGCGGGACAACTGATGTTGCGACGAAAGCGGCTCGGCCCGAAGGTGTTCGGGTCGCGATGGAGAGCACGACGATCATGGTGAGTCCGGTGCCGACAAGCATCGCACGGATACTGACCAGGTCGGCCAGTGGGCCGAATACCGCCATGCCGATCGGTGTGGCCATGGCCATCACAATGCTGACGTAGCCGAATACGCGCCCATGCATCGTTGGTTCGACGGTTTCCTGTAGCAGTGTCATGAATGAGGTCGAGAATGGCGGAACCAGCAGCCCCAGCGCGAACATGAAACCGAAGAAGACCCACACCGTGGGACTCAGTCCGAGTCCCACGGTAGCGATCCCGAAGCCGTTGACGGCCACCAGGATCAGCCGCATTCGGGCGCGTTCGGCCAGCCCGGTGGAAATCAGGATGCCGCCGAGCAGCATGCCCAGGCTGAAGACGATCTCCAGTGCCGCCAACTTCCATTCCTGCGAGCCGAAGCTGCGCATGAGCATGAGTGGTGTGACGAACGACGGGGCGACGGTAAGTAGGAAGATCGCCGCATAGAGGACTAGTAACCAGCGCACCGTCGGTTGCGAGCGGATGTACTGTGCGCCCTCGACGAGGTCCTGCCGGTAGGTGGCGGCTGCCTGTCCAGGGGCCCGTTCCAGCGTGGGGACGGCGACCAGCGCCAACAATCCGATCCCAATGACGGCGGTGATGACATCCAAGAAGAAGACGGGGACGATCCCGAAGGCAGCGAACAGCGCACCAGCAGCGGCCGGCGCGAGCAGTGCCATCGCCGACTGGATGGTTTGAAAGACGCCATTGACGCGCATCAACTGCTCAGCCGGCACCAATTGCGGGATCATCGCCTGCACTGCCGGAGTCTGGAAGCCGGCCCCGGCCGAGCGGACCGCGACCGCCAGCAGGAGGATCCACAGCTCATCCACGCCGGTGGACATGAGCACCGCGAGGGTCATGGTCGCTGCGGCGATCACGCCGTCCGAGGTCATTACCAGTACCCGGCGGTTCATTCGATCCGCGAGCACGCCCCCGAAGAGCGAGATCAGCCCCTGTGGCAGGAAGGCGGCGACGGCGTAGAGAGCTACCGCCGATCCTGATCCAGTCTCCAGTGTCACCCACCACATAACGACGAACTGCACAACCATCGAGCCGAACAGCGACACCGTCTGCCCGATGAGGAACAGGACCACAGTGCGCCGCCACGGCCTGATGTCCGGTTCCGCCGCTACCGACTTCGTGACGTCATCCGCTCTATCCTGCTGCACCGGCCGTCCTCCACGTCGCATTCCCGCCTTCGAGCACGCAAATACGCGTGTCCGCGCCCTATCCTACCTACCGATAGGTAGGTTTTGCGAACGGGGCTGCCCCGGCCGAATCCCTCGCCGAGCTACCGATCGGAGGCCGCGCCTCGAAGGAAGAGGTCGACGATGTCCTGAATCAGCTGGTCAACAGGTTGAGGCGTGCAGCGCAGGCTGGGCGGCATCGCCAGATCAGTCGGCACGGGTACGGCAGTGGCGGCGAGCTCCATGACGGCCGTAGCGAGGAAGCCGGGATCGGCCTGGCGCAGCTCACCCGCGGCAATGGCGGTGGCCATCAGATCGGCGACCGGCTCGATCAGACCGCGCACATAGGCATGAGAGATCTCGGCCCGCTGAGTCTCGTCGAGGTACCGGGTGGCACGGTAGATCTGATCGCTCAGTGTCGAGTTGTATACGCCCCGAGCGTAGGAGGCCACCAGTGCCACCAACTGGCCCCGGATAGTGTCTGGTACGGCGAGCGACTCCCGCAGGATGGCGGAAGCCTCCTCGATGTGGGCAAACGCGACCTCCCTGAACAGGGCCGGTTTCCCGCCGGGAAAATGGTGGTAGAGGCTGGCTTTCTTGACGTCCACGGCTTTGGCTATCTCGTCGAGAGAAACTCCGAGGTAACCGAATTCGGCGAGCCTGCGCCCGAATTCGTCACGAGCCCGGCTGCGGGTGTCATGCTGGCGCGGCATGTGGTCGACCCTCCTCGCAAAAGGCAGCAAACCCTCAGTATACCTACCTACCGATAGGTAGGCGATAACCCTTCCGGTGAGAACGTCGGTAACTCACCGGAAACGGGCTAACCGATCCACTGTCTGGCCGCCAACACAAACCAACCCTGTGCCTAGGTCTGGCCATGCGTCGCGAAGAGGCGGACCAGCGCCTTCTTGTCGATCTTGCCGACCGCGGTGATCGGCAGTGAATCCGCCTGGCGGACAAGGTCAGGGAGCTTGTAGGTGGCCAGGCCGCGTTCGGTGAGGAAGGTTTTGATCTCGCCGAGGGTCGGCAGGTCTCCGGTGACAACCAGGACGACGCAGGCCTTTTCGCCGAGCGAGGCATCCGGCAGGCCGACCGCGGCGGCGTGGCGGACCGCGGGGTGGGCGAGCAGGTGCTCCTCGAGTTCATCGCAGGAGATGTTCTCGCCACCGCGGTTGATCACGTCCTTGATCCGGCCGCTCACGATCAGGTGGCCGCTGGGCAGCTGGCGGACGAGGTCGCCGCTGCGGTAGAAGCCGTCGGGGGTGAAGGCGCGCGCATTGTGCTCGGGCGCACGGTAATAGCCGCGCAGCGTGTAGGGGCCGCGGGTGAGCAGTTCGCCTTCCTCGCCCTGGGCGACATCGTCGCCGTCGGCGTCCACGACACGCAGTTCGTCGGCGGGCGACAGCGGTCGGCCCTGGGTGGTGCACACCAGTTCTTTGTCATCGTCGAGACGGGTGTAGTTGAGCAGCCCCTCGGCCATCCCGAACACCTGCTGCAAGGTGCACTGCAACGCGGGCTCGACCTCGCGGGCGTTCACCTCGGCCAGTCGCGCCCCGCCCACCTGCAGCAGGCGCAGCGAACTCAGGTCGGCGTCTTCCCAATCCACGGCCGCACTCCACAATTGGGCCAGCGGTGGGACGACACCGGTGACGCTCACCCGGTGCTTCTCGATCGCGGCGAAGGCGGCTTCGGGGCTCGGGTCGAGGGTGAAGGCGATGGCGCCGCCGGTCGCGACGGTGCCGAGGATGCCGGGGCAGGCCAGCGGGAAGTTGTGTGCGGCAGGCAGAGTCGCGAGGTAGACATCATCGGGGGTGAGCTCGCAGACCTGCGCGCTGGCGGTCGCGTTGTAGACGTAGTCGTCGTGGGTGCGGGCGATCAGCTTCGGCAGGCCGGTAGTGCCGCCGGAGACCAGCATCACCGCGATCTCGGACGGGTCGACATCGGGCAGCGAATCACCATCGCGGGCAACCGAATCGAGGGCGACGAACCCGACCCGACTGCCGTCGACGGCGGCCCGGCGGTGCGACTGAGCGGCACCTTCCGGCGTCCCCGGATCATCGGCGACCAAGACGTGCCGCAAGCTCGGCACCGCCCGCCGCACAGTCGCGGCGAGCTCGAGGTAATCGAAATCGCCGAGCCGTTCCGGAATGAGGTAGGCCACGGCCTCCGAGAGTGCGGCCAGGTGCTCGATCTCGACGCGGCGGTGCGCAGGCAGGGTGAGGACCGGGATGATGCCCGCGCGCAGCAGTCCGAACAGCGCCGTCGCGAACTCGGGGATGTTCGGCAACTGCACGATCACCCGGTCGCCGGGATTGATGCCGAGCGCGAGCAGTCCGTGCGCCATCCGATCGGCGGCGGCGTCGAGCTCGGCGTAGGACTGAGCACCGGAGTCGCTGAGAACAGCCGGACGCTGAGGCTGGGTGCGCGCGGTGTCGCGCAGCAGATCGCCGAGCGTGCGCCCGGCCCAGTAGCCCGCAGCCCGGTACTCCTGCGCCGCGGCGTCGGGAAACGGGACGTAGCCCTCGCGATGGCCGGTTGCCGATGTCGACGTCACGTACTGCCTCACTCGATCTCGCTACACTTGCAAAGGTTAGGCAACCCTATCTCAATGGAGTAGGCTGCCGCCGGGCAGTACCGAATCCGTCCGGTGATGGGCGGCGAGCAAGGAGTGATCGGCAGATGGAGACAGCACCCGCAGGCGGCGCCGGGATCGACCGCGCCGAGATCCGCGCCGCGATCGCCCGCCATCTCGACATCACCCCCGACGCCGTCGCCGAGGCCGACGACCTGATCCAGCTCGGCCTCGACTCCATCCGCACCATGAAGCTCGCGGGCGCCTGGCGCAAGCGCGGCATCGCCGTGAACTTCGCCCTCCTGGCCGCCCATCCCACTGTCGACGCCTGGCACGCCCTGCTCAACGGGGCGGACCCCGATGACCTCGCGGCGATTGGTGCCGACGAGTCGACCGTGGCTTCCCCGGCCGCCGACGTCGCTGCTGCCGAAGCGGCGATCGGGGGCGGGGCACCCGGCGCCGCCGCGATCGGCACGACAGCAGGTGTCGACGGCGTCCAGTCCACCGCGACCGAATCCGTGCTCGTCCCGGACGACGGCACCCCGTTCGCGCTCGCGCCCATGCAGCACGCGTACTGGATCGGGCGGTCCGACGCGCAGGAGCTCGGTGGTGTCGCGGCACATCTCTACGTCGAATTCGATGGCGCCGATGTGTATCCCGAGCGGCTCGAGCAGGCGGTCGAGCAGCTGCTGTCGCGCCATCCCATGCTGCGCACCCGGTTCCTGCCCGACGGCACCCAGCAGACCCTCGACCGGCCCGGCCGGGCGGTGTTCGGCGTGACCGATCTGCGCGAGGCATCCGCCGAGGAGGCCGAGCAGCGCCTCGGGGAGTTGCGCAGCGCGCGGACGCATCAGCGGATGGCGGTGGAGGACGGTCAGGTGATCGATATCGCGCTCACCCGCCTCGCCGATGGCCGCACCCGCCTGCACCTCGATGTCGACATGCTCGCCGCCGACGCGATGAGCTACCGCATCCTCATCACCGACCTTGCCCGGCTCTACCACGGCGAACAGCTACCGCCCCAGGACTACACCTTCCGCCAGTACCTGGCCGAGCACCAGCCGGACAACCGCCGTCCGGGCACCGCCGCCGACCAGCTGAACGTCCCTGCCGACCAGCTGAACATCCCTGCCGACCAGGCGCAGGGTGCTGCCTCCAGCCATCCGGGCATTGCCGCGAACCACCAGCAGCGCGCCGGCGACGAGCGCTCGATTCCCGCTCTCGCCGACGAACGGGCCCGTGATCGCGCCTGGTGGCAAGACCGCCTCGGCGAGCTGCCCGGTGCGCCGGAACTTCCATCGGCCCAGCACATCTCGGACCCGAACCGCACGATCCGCCTGCACCGGTGGCTCTCGCCGCACGCCAAGGCGCAGGTCTTCGATGCCGCGCACGCCCGCGGCATCACCCCGGCGATGGCGCTGGCCTCGGTGTTCGCCGAAACCATCGGCGGCTGGTCGGCGCAGCGCCGCTTTCTGCTGAATCTGCCCCTGTTCCACCGTGAACCGGTGCACCCGCAGGTCGACGGTGTCGTCGGTGACTTCACCTCCTCGGTGCTGCTCGAAGTCGATGTCACCGAGCCCGCCACCGTCGCCGACCGTGCCCGCGCCCTGCAGCAACGCCTCCACGAAGCGGGCGCGCACTCCGCGTACTCGGGCCTGGAGGTCCTGCGCGACCTGGGCCGTCACCGCGGCGAACCGGTGCTGGCTCCTATCGTCTACACCAGCGCCCTCAACCTCGGCGAACTCTTCCCCGACGTCGTCACCGACACCTTCGGCGACCCCGCGTGGATCATCTCGCAGGGCCCGCAGGTCCTCCTCGACGCGCAGATCACCGAGGTCCGCGGCGGTCTGCTGCTGAACTGGGACATCCGCGAATCCGCCTTCCCCGCGGGCATGGTCGACGCCATGTTCACCCGCTACATCGAAGCGATCGAACGCCTCGGCGGCCAGCCTGCCGAGGCATCGCTCGAGCCTGCGCCGGCCCAGGTGTCTTCGAATGGCGCGGTCGCCAACGGCTCCCACCTGCCGCAGGTGGCGGACGGCGTGACCTCGGCGACGCTGCCGGTCGTACCCACCGAAGCAGCGGAAGTTCCGGTTGACTCAACCGAACGCGCGCGGTTCGCCGGGGGAGCGGGGTGGCAGGCCGAGGCCGGCGTGCGAATTCCGGTGGAGCAGGCCGCTACTCGGGCGCGCGTGAACGCCACCGCGGGGCCGGTGACCGGCGGGCTGCTGCACACCGGGTTCTTCGCGAACGCGGCGACGAATCCGTCCGCGCCCGCGGTGCTGTGGGAGCCCGCGGGACAGCTGACCTATGGCGCGCTGGCCGCCGACGCGCTGGCCGTGGCCGGTGCGTTGCGGGAAGTCGGTGTGGCGCCGGGTGATTCGGTCGCGGTGCAGCTCCCGAAGGGCCCCGACCAGATCGTCGCGGTGCTCGGGGTGCTCGCGGCAGGCGCGGTGTACGTGCCGATCGGGTTCGATCAGCCCGCCGCCCGTCGCGCCGAAATCCTCAGCACCGCGGGCGTGGTCGCCGTGCTCACCGTGGGCGGTGCGCAGATCCCGGACACGCGGGCGATCGACCTGGCGCAGGCGCGCACACACGCGGAACCGTTGGCGCGCCCGCTTTTCGGCGACCCGGAGAACATCGCCTACGTGCTGTTCACCTCCGGCTCCACCGGCAAGCCCAAGGGTGTCGAGGTGCCGCACCGCGCCGCCATGAACACCATCGACGACCTCAACGAACGCTTCGACCTCGGCCCCGCCGACCGCGCGCTGGCCCTGTCTGCCCTCGAGTTCGACCTCTCCGTCTACGACATCTTCGGCCTGCTCGCAGCAGGTGGTGCGGTGGTCACCGTCGACGACGCGCAGCGCACCGACCCTGCCGTGTGGGTCGAACTCATTCGCCGCCACCGGATTTCGCTGCTCAACTGTGTCCCGAGCCTGCTGGACATGCTGCTCACCGCCGCGCCCAGCACCCGTGGCTCGGGTGCTGCGGGCTCGCCCCGAGCCACGGATGTTTCGGGTTCGGCGCAGGTCGCCGACGACGCTCGGACCGCACCGGCTACCGCCGCACCGTCGGCGCCGCTGACATCGCTGCGTACGGTGATTCTCGGCGGCGACTGGGTCGACGTCGCGCTCCCCGCGCGCCTCGCCGCGGTGGCCCCGAACAGCCGTTTCGCCGGGCTCGGTGGCGCCACCGAAACCGCGATCCACTCCACCATCTGCGAGGTCGTCGAGGGGCGGGTCCCCGCCGAGTGGACGGCCGTGCCCTACGGCACCCCGCTGCGCAATGTGCAGTGCCGTGTCGTCGGCCCGGCGGGCAATGACTGCCCCGATTGGGTGAGCGGAGAACTGTGGATCGGCGGTGACGGCGTGGCCGCCGGCTACCGCAACGACCCCGAGCGCACCGCCGACCGTTTCGTCACCCACGAGGGCCTGCGCTGGTACCGCACCGGCGACCTGGCCCGCTACCTGCCCGACGGCGGCCTGGAATTCCTCGGCCGCGCCGACCACCAGGTCAAGATCCGGGGCTACCGGGTGGAACTGGGCGAGGTGGAGAGCGCATTGCGCGCTGTGCCCGGTATCCGCCACGCGGTCGCCGCGGTGGTCGGTACGGCCGCGCCGAAATTGGTCGCGCTGGTGGTGCCGACCCCGGACGTGGTTCTCGACGTCGACGTGGTGCTCGCCGCGACCGCCGAGCTGGTCCCGGTCTATATGGTGCCGACCCGGCTCGAACTGCTGGCCGAGCTGCCGCTCACCTCGAACGCCAAGCCGGACCGTAAGGCCATTCGCGCCGTCCTCGAGAAGGGCGAGGGCACTGAGGAATTCGTCGCACCGCGCACCGATCTCGAACGCGCGCTCGCCGCGGTCATCGCCGAGGTGCTGGTCACCGAGCAGATCGGTGTCACCGACGATTTCTTCGCCCTCGGCGGCGATTCGGTGCTCGCCACCACCGCCGTCGCCCGCATCCGCGAATGGCTCGACGCCCCCGACACCGTCGTCGCCGACCTGTTCACCGCCCGCAGTGTCGCTGCGCTGGCGGCGCGAATGCTGGAGCGGGAGAAGGACTCCGGCGACACGGGCAGGCTCGAGCTGGTCGCGACGATGTATCTGGAAGTCGCCGCGATGACCGACGAAGAGGTCCTGGCGCAGTCGTGATGACCACACACCACCGCGCACTCGGGGTGCCGATTCCGGCCGGTGCCGAAATGTTCGCCAGGCGCGCTCGCCAGGGCCGGTGCGCGGTGGTGCTGGGTGCGAACTATGCACCGGCACTTGCCGATTCGCGCATTCCCCCGGCGTTGCTAGACTTCCGCCAGTGAGTAAGTGGACTATCGCTGACCTGCCCGACCAGACCGGCCGCACGATCATCGTCACCGGTGCCAACAGTGGTCTCGGCGCCGCCACCGCGCGTGCGCTGTCCGGGGCGGGTGCGGCCGTGATCCTGGCCTGTCGCGATGTCGCCAAGGCGGAGCGGGTCGCCGCGGGGATGCCCGGCGAGACCGAGGTCCGCGCACTCGACCTGGCGAACCTGAATTCGGTGCGCGCCTTCACCGATTCGATCGAGCGCGTCGACGTGCTGATCAACAACGCGGGCGTGATGGCCCTGCCGCTGCGCCGCACCGCCGACGGCTTCGAAATGCAGTTCGGCACAAACCATCTCGGTCACTTCGCGCTCACCAACCTGTTGCTCGACCGCATCACCGACCGCGTGGTCACGGTGTCGAGCGTCGCGCACCGCATCGGCAAGATCGACCTTGCCGACCCCAACTGGGAGCAGCGCCGCTACGACCGCTGGCTCGCCTATGGCCAGTCCAAGCTGGCCAACCTGATGTTCGCCCGTGAACTCCAGCGTCGCCTGGCCGGTGAGGGTGCCGCGGTGATCTCGGTGGCCGCGCACCCCGGCTACGCCGCCACCGAACTCATGTCGCACACCGAGTCCATCCAGGACGCACTCATGTGGCTGGGCAACCGCACGCTCGCCCCGACCGCCGAACAGGGCGCGCTGCCCACCCTGTTCGCCGCCACCGCCGATGTGGTGCCCGGCGCGTTCTACGGCCCCGACGGTTTCCTCGGTCTGCGCGGCAACCCCGCCCGGGCAGGCATCGCGCCGACGGCAAGGAACCGCAAGGTCGCGGCTGAACTGTGGGAACTCTCCGAGAAGCTCTGCGGCCTGATCTGATTCGGTGATCGATGTCACACGGCGTCACACCGCGAACGGCTACCTCGTCGTCTCTATGAACCCCACGACGAAGGAGCCATCATGGAAGCGCGCTTCAACCTCTACGGCAACGCCATCACCGCGAGCTTCAGCAAGCGAATGAGCATGGCGGGCAAGGTCATCGACGATTCGCCGCTGCCCAAGTCCACCTACGAACTGGTGAAGATCCGGGCCTCGCAGATCAACGGCTGCAGCTACTGCGTGGACATGCACACCAAGGACGCCGCCCACGCGGGCGAAACCCCGGTGCGGATCAACCTGGTCGCCGCCTGGCGGGAGGCCAATGTCTTCACCGAGGCGGAACGGGCCGCCCTCGCCCTCACCGAGGAAGCGACCCGCACCGCCGACGGCGGCCACGTGAGCGACGACACCTTCGACCAGGCCCGCTTGCACTACGACGACGACCAGATCGCGGCCCTGATCGCTGCCATCGCGCTGATCAACGCCTGGAACCGCCTCAACGCCATCGCCCACACCCCCGCCGGGGACTATGTGCCCGGCCAGTGGGGCTGACGGCTCAGCGGAATCGGTGCCCGTGCTCGGCCGCCCACTGCGCGAACGTGCGCGCGGGCAGGCCGAGCACCTGCTCCACCGGGCCGATTTCTTTCCTCGGACGAGTGGCGCGATGTGACGGTCCACACTCCGGGCAACCATGGCCGACCTTTCGGCGTTTTACCGGTGGTACAGTCCACGGCATGCAGCGCGCATATTTCTGGTTTAGCTATCCGGCCCTGGGTGGGCCGGTCTGCGACCCTGCGCGCTGACTTCCTCCACCTCGAGCCGGATTAACGCCCGGCTCGACGGTAGCGATTTCCGTGGGTCGGCCTCCTAACGCAAAGGACCCACATCTCATGACCACCGCAGCCGATGTCGACTCGCGGCATTCTGACCTCGACGACCAGCGCACCCTCAGCGTGAGCCCTCTGCGCTCGCCCGCCGAGGTCCGCATGGTCCACCAGATCACCGACGACCTCGCCGACACCGTGCGTTCGGGCCGCAAGGCCACCGTCGACGTGCTCAACGGCGACGACGACCGCCTCATGGTGATCGTCGGCCCGTGCTCGGTGCACGACCCCGCCGCCGCGCTGGAATACGCCCGCAAGCTGGCCGAGAAGTCCGCCGAACTGAGCGACCGGCTGCACATCGTGATGCGCGTGTACTTCGAGAAGCCGCGCACCACGCTGGGCTGGAAGGGTCTGATCAACGATCCGCACCTGGACGGCTCGTTCGACGTGAACACCGGCCTCGGCATCGGCCGCAAGGTGCTGGTCGACATCACCGCCCTCGGCCTGCCGGTGGCGTGTGAGTTCCTCGACCCGATCACCCCGCAGTACATCGCCGACCTGGTCTCCTACGGCGCGATCGGTGCCCGCACCGCCGCCAGCCAGGTCCACCGGCAGCTCTCGAGTGCGCTGTCGATGCCGGTCGGCATCAAGAACGGCACCGACGGTGACGTGCAGGTCGCGGTCGACGGTGTGCGCGCCGCCGCCGCCAGCCACGTCTTCCCCGGCACCGACCTCGACGGCCGCTCCGCGCTGATCCGCACCTCGGGCAACCCCGACTGCCACGTCATCCTGCGCGGCGGCAGCAACGGCACCAACTTCGACGCCGCGTCCTGCGCCGAGGCCAAGCTGCGCCTGGAGAAGTCGTCGCTGGCCCAGCGCCTGGTCGTCGACGCCAGCCACGGCAACAGCAACAAGGACCACAACAAGCAGGTCGACGTCGTCACCGACATCGCCGACCGGATCGCCGCGGGCGAGCAGGGTGTGGTCGGCGTGATGCTGGAGTCGTTCCTCGTCGCGGGTCGCCAGGATCTGACCCTCGGTAAGGCCGATGACCTGACCTACGGCCAGTCCATCACCGACGCGTGCATCGACTGGAACACCACCGCCACCCAGCTCGACCGTTTGGCCGAGGCTGTGGCCGCGCGCCGCGGGTAACCTTCGATCGACAGTGCGGGCCTCGGATTCCGGGGCCCGCACTGCTGTGTCTACTGGTTCTGAACCGCGAGGCGTCCCGCGAGGGCCACGAACGAGACGCCGAACACCCGCCGCATCCACTGGACCACCACCGGGCGCGAGAGCACATAGGTGCGCATCGCGGCGGCGACTGCCCCATAACCCGCGAACACCACGAACGTGACCAGCATGAACAACCCGCTGAGCTCGAGCATGCGACCCAGTGCGTTCGGTGCGCCGGTCGGGACGAACTGGGGCAGGAACGCGAAGAAGAAGATCGTCACCTTCGGGTTCAGGATATTCAGCAGCACCGCCGAGGTGATGACCTGCCGCGCCGAAGGTCGCGCCTCGGCGCCTACCGTCGGAATCGCGAGTGCGCCCTTGTCCCGCAACGTATTCCACGCCATGTACAGCAGATACGCGACACCGAGATACTTCAAGGTCTGGAACGCGATCGCGCTGGTGTTCAACAGCGCGGCCAGGCCCGTGATCGCCGCGATCATGTGCGGAACAATCGCCACCGTGCAGCCGAAGGCCGCGATCACGCTCGCCTTCGCTCCCCGGGAAAGCCCGGCCGCGAGGGTGAAAAGGGCGCCCGTTCCCGGCGTGGCGACGATGACAAGCGTGGTCAACGCGAACTCGATGCTCATCTCCCGCAGCGTAACCAGCGATCGGTCACCTGGGAAGGCAGACGGTTACGCCTACCAGCCCTTCGGTTTTCGCCAGTGGCTATCCACCGGATCTGGCAGTTGCGACGAGTAATAGTGCTGAGCGGAAAGCCGCGCCCACCAGTGTCGGCCGGCGCCTTCCGTTGCGGTGCCACGCAGCGCGCCCGCGAGCTGTCGCGAACTGGGATTCACCGTCCCGACCGGTACATGCTGTCGTGCGGTGTGTACGGGTAGCGCCAGATCGGAATCGTTGGAGATCACGATGGCACCGTCGACCTGCCCGCAGAACACGTCGGTCAGCAAATGGGTGGCCACGTTGACGTCAGAGCCCTTCTCTTCTCGCATTCGTACGGTCGCCATCAGTACATCGTCGCCATGTGGGTTGGTGGCGGAGCGGATCGGCAGATCTGACGACCACTCTTGCTTTCCGTTCGCGATGACCAGCTCAGCTTGGCCGGACTTGTTGGAGCGTGCGAGTGGTGCTGATTTCGGCCAGGCGACATAACGACCCAACTCGAGGACGTCGATGGACCCGTTCGCCTGAACCGCGTTGAGATAGACGCTTTGATCGCGGTGCGCGTCAGGGTTGTCCTTCGGATCGACTCGCGCCGTGCAATAGACCACACGGTGGACGGTCGATCCCCGCCAACCACACAATGATTCTGCGAGTGCACGCACGTCGAGCCACCGCCAGCCGGAGGTTCCCCGGCCGCAGATTCCTCGCATGCCGTAGTACAAATTGAATGCATCGATGTACACGCCGACCCGCATGATTCCCCCCACCGAAGTTGCAGTGTGAATGAGCGCCCCGCCACCGACTGTCCGTTAGTCGGGCAAAAAAAGACCCAGCCCTACGTGAGGACTGGGTTGGTAGCTACATGCTAGAGGTGATCGTTGCGCAGGTCAACTACGTTTGCTCGTTGCGATGTTCGGGCGCGGCGTGACCGGATGGCCGGTCGTTGGGCGGTTGGGGAGCCGTGTTGGCGGAGCGGCAGACTGGTCGGTGATGAAGCTTCCCGAACTTCCCGACCTTCCGGTGCGACCGGCGCTGGAGCGGATCACCGCGACACTGGCCGATCGCGGGGTCGCGGTGTTGGTCGCGCCGCCGGGCACCGGTAAGACCACGTTGGTGCCGTTGGCGCTGGCGGCGGGGTCGTCGGGGCGGATCGTGGTGGCTGAGCCTCGGCGGTTGGCCGCGCGGGCGGCGGCTGCGCGGATGGCGGCGCTGCTGGGGGAGCGGGTGGGGGAGACCGTCGGGTATGCGGTGCGTGGGGATCGGAAGGTCGGGGCACGGACGCGGATCGAGGTGGTGACCTCGGGGTTGTTGGTGCGGCGGTTGCAGAGCGATCCGGAGCTGGCCGGGGTCGGCACGGTGGTGCTCGACGAATGTCACGAGCGGCATCTGGACGCCGATCTGCTGCTTGCGCTGTTGCTCGACGCGCGGTCGGGGTTGCGGCCGGATCTGCGGGTGCTGGCGACCTCGGCGACAGTGGCTGCGGATCGGTTGGCACAACTGCTCGGCACAGGGGAGACCGGGCGAGGAGCTGAGCAGGGCGCGGACGGAGGCGGAACTCCGGCTGGGCCGGGTGCGGTCGGTGGAGCTGCGGCTGGGCCGGGTGCGGACGGTGGTGGAGCTGTGGCTGGTAGGGCTGGGGTCGGTGGTGGAGCGGATCGGGCCGAGGGGAGTTCGGTGTCGGTGGAACGGGCGACCTCGGTCGACCGGTCGCGTGCCCCGGTTCTGGAAGTACGCGGGCGGACCTATCCGGTTGAGGTCGACTATGTTTCGGCTCTGCCTCGCGAGCGGATCGAAGCGCAGGTCGCGCGGGCTACCCGCAGTGCGCTGGCGACCATCGACGGTGATGTGCTCGTCTTCCTGCCTGGCGTCGGCGAGATCAACCGCACGGCAGGGCTGTTGCGCGACCTCGACGGGGTCGACGTGGTTCCGCTGCACGGCAGGCTCGCGGGTGCGGCCCAGGATCTCGCGCTCCGGCCGGGATCGCGACGGCGAGTCGTATTGTCCACTGCCGTAGCCGAATCCAGCCTCACCGTCCCCGGCGTGCGCGCGGTGGTCGACTCCGGCCTGTCCCGGGTGTCCCGCGTCGACCACCGGCGCGGCCTGTCCGGCCTTGCGACAGTGCGTGTTTCGGCGGCGGTCGCCGAACAGCGCGCAGGCCGCGCGGGCCGCGAAGCGCCCGGCCACGCCTGGCGCTGCTGGCCCGAATACGAACACCAAACCCTGCCCGCCTACCCCGAACCCGAGATCCGCACCGCCGAACTCACCCGCCTCGCACTGGAATTGGCCTGCTGGGGCACCCCCGACGGCACCGGCCTCGCCTGGTGGGACGCCCCACCGGCGGGTGGCCTCGCCGCGGCCCGAACCGTCCTGCGCGCCCTCGGCGCCCTCGGCGATTCCGACCACATCACGCCCCGTGGCAAAGCAATGGCCGACCTCGGCCTGCACCCCCGGCTGGCCCGTGCCCTTCTCGACGGCGCCGCACGAGTCGGCGCGAAAGCCGCCGCCGAGATGGTGGTCCTGATGGACGACGACTCCCTCGCCCCCGGCATCGACGCGACAGCGGCCCTGCGCACCCTGCGCTCGGAACGCCCACCCCGCTGGACCCGCGAAGTGCAACGACTGACGCGACTCGTCGCGAACACCGACGACCAGCTCGCCCGGTCTGATGCCGGATCAGGTGGGCGCCGTGCGCAGGCTGATGCTTCGCCCGGAGTGGGTCGGCGTGACCGGCCGAGCGCCAGTGGGACACAGATCGATGTCTCGTCAGACGCGTCGAACACGGCGAGCATCGGCTCGGCGGCAGATCGACCGGGTGGGCGCGATCGTGTCGTCGGCGGGGCAGGGAACGAGAGTGGTGGGTATGGAGGGGATGTCGCGGCGTTGTTGATCGCGCTGGCGCAGCCGGAGCGGTTGGCTCGGCGGCGGTCGATTGGGTCGTCCACGTATCTCATGGCGGGCGGTACCGCGGTGACACAGCCGCCGGGTTCGGGGCTGGCCGCGGCGGAGTGGCTTGCGGTGGCGATCGCTGATCGCGATCCCGGTCGGGCAGAGGGCCGAATCCGCCTGGCGGCCATCGCCGATGAGGAACTCGCTCGGGAGGCCGCACCTGGGTTGGTGGTCGAGGCCGATGAGGTGCGGTGGGATGGCGGTGATGTGGTGGCTCGGCGGGTGGAGCGGTTGGGCGCGATCATCCTGTCGGAGAAGGCGCTACGTCAGCCCGACAGAGCGCTGGTGGAACAGGCTGTGCGGCAAGGGCTTCGGTCGGAGGGGTTGGACCTGCTGCGCTGGAGTGATGATGCGCGGGGCCTGCGGCAACGTCTGGACTTCCTGCACCGCACCCTCGGCGCACCATGGCCCGCTGTCGACAGCGACGCGCTCCTCGCCGATCTCGACATCTGGCTCGGCCCCGAACTGTCCACCGCCCGCCGCCGTTCCGACCTCGCCCGCATCGACGCAGGCGCCGCCCTACGCCGCCTACTCCCGTGGCCCACCGCCGCCCGCCTCGACGAACTGGCCCCCGAACGCCTGGAAGTCCCCTCCGGCAGCCGCGTCCGCCTCGACTACTCCGCCGACCAGCCGATCCTCGCGGTCAAAGTCCAGGAGATCTTCGGCTGGACCGACCCGCCCACCCTCGCCGACGGCCGCGCCCCCATCCTGCTCCACCTGCTCTCCCCGGCCCAGCGCCCCGTCGCCGTCACCGCCGACCTGGCCTCCTTCTGGAAGAACGGCTGGCCCCAAGTCCGCGCCGACCTGCGCGGCCGCTACCCCAAACACGCCTGGCCCGAAGACCCCACCACGATCCCCGCCCACCGAGGCACCGCCCGCCGAGCCGCCAACCGCCCGAACTGACTGTTCATCACCGGGTTTCGTCTCGATCACGACTACCGCCGAGCATCGCCACCACCAGCATGATTACTTCTCGTCCTGGCAACGGTTCGGAGAGTTCGGAGCTACCTTTGCGTGGTAGCCACAAGATCGCTAGCACGGCGTTGAGCGTTGAGCGACACGGCCAATATCAAGCGTCCAACTTTCCGAGCGATTATCTTTACCCGCATGAGCACGCCTGAAACTGCGCGTTCGGTCACACGAACCGGTCGCAGTCTCTCGTATCCGATGTTCGCGCTGATCGTGATCGTCTATCTGGCGATCATCCAGCTCGGTGGGATGCTGATGACCGAGCTGACCGGCGAGGACGACTTCCTGTCCACGCGTGCGGTGTTCTACGGCATGATCATCCCGCTCGGTGTCGCCCTGGCGTTCACCTACGGTGTCATCGCCTATCTCGGCTGGATGCGACCGGTCCTGCACGACGATCGCCCGACCCGGCCGTGGGTGCGGGTCGTGCCGATCGTGTTCCTCGTCGCGATCGTCTTCGGCATCAACTACAGCGCGCTGTCGGACAAGGGTCTGCTGTACACGCTGGTCCTGCTGATCGCCACGCAGTTCGTCGGCTGGGGCGAGGAAGGCATGTTCCGCGGGATCGGGGTGGTGGTCCTGCGTGATCACGGGCTGACCGAGGGCAAGGTCGCACTGTGGTCGAGCATCGTCTTCGGCGCTGTGCACCTGACCAACGGCATCACCCACGGCGCGAACGCGATCGGCCAGGCGATCATGGTCAGCCTGGCCGGCTACTTCTTCTACCTGACCCGCCGGGTGACGCGCGGCAACACCGTCAACTCGGTGCTGCACGGCCTGTTCGACTTCACCCTGCTGACCGGCACGTCGATTCTGATCGATCAGACCTTCTATCTCGGTGCTCTGCTGCCGGTCCTGCTGTATCCGGTGCTGGCGATCGTGCTGCTGGTGAAGCGGCGCAGCATCGAGCCCGCTCCGGCGACGGCGCCCTGACCTGTAGATCGAGGGAGACATCCGTGGGAACACATCAGCGAGAGGCCGAGCGGGTCTTCTCGGAACAGTATTTCGACCCGGGTGACCGCTGGGTCCCGGCGGATCGCCGCTGGCTCGGCATGGACAAGCGGACCATCCTGCCCGCGCTGGTCGTGCTCGTCCTGGCCTTCCTGCAGGCAATGCTGCTGCCGCAGATCGACGCCGCGATCCCGGAGAAGGATGTGACCGTCGCCGGCGACGTGATCGCGGTGCAGGGTCAGGTGGGCTTCACCGCCGCAGGTGGCTGGTCCCTGGTCGCCGGTGAACGCCGAAGCGATGAACCCAGCGGGCAGGGCTACCCGCCGCAGGCCGCGCTCACCCGTGGTGGTACCCAATTCGTGGTCCGCACCGGCAAATTCGAGGGTGACGCCCGTGCCCTGCTCGACCAGATCCAGCGCACCGACGAACTTCTCGGCGGGGCGCTGACCGCGACCGGTGACCCGGTCGCCATCACCACCCAGGCTGGTCTGACCGGAGTCATTACTCGCTACGCGGCCGCAGGTGTGGATGGTGTGCTCGCCGCGTTTGTCCAGGACGGCACCGGTATCGAAGTCGTGGCCGTCGGCCCGGCGCAGCCGGGTCAGGACATCCTCGGCGAGGTCGCCGAGATGATCGCCAGTATCGGACCGATCGGAGCCCCGCGGTGAGCAGCAACGACCTGACCCAGGCCAGGTTCCTGGCTATCGAGAACTCCGGCTGGGGCCGCGATTTCACCTTCTACCAGCCACGCAACCTCGCGTTCTGGGTGTATCTGCTGATCACCGGTTCCGGGGCGATGCTGTTCGTCTCGCGCATCGCGAGCAGCTATCCCGCCTACGGGCGCGCGATCGCGGTCACCGCCGTGGTGTTCGCCGTCTACGGTGCGCTGTTCTGGTGGTTCGTCGCCCACATCGACCGCTACGCCCGCCAGCCCACGAAACTGCTGGTCGCCGCGTTCTGCTGGGGCGGGTTCGCCGCGACCTGGTCGATGGCCTCCTACGCCAACACCGCCCTGATCGGCATCTACGGCAAGGTCTTCGGTCATGCCTTCGCCCAGGACTGGGGTCCGGGCCTGAGCGCACCGTTCACCGAGGAAACCGCCAAGGGCTTCGGACTGCTGCTGATCATCGCCCTGGCGCCGCGCCTGATCCGTACGGCGTTCGACGGCTTCATCGTCGGCGCGTTCCTGGGCCTGGGCTTCGAGATCATCGAGGACATCGCCTACGGCATGAACGCCGGCGCCGCACAGTTCGGCGCGAACCAGGTCGACGCCTCGATGAGCACCGTGGTGCTGCGCGTGGTCACCGGCGCGACCGGGCACCTGCTCTACACCGCGATCTTCTGTGCCGGACTGGTGTATCTGCTCGGCCGCCCCGCCGAACCCCGCAAGATCGGGCGTGGCCTCGGCCTGATCGTGGTGGCGATGCTGCTGCACGGGTTCTGGGACTCGATGGGCAACTTCGCCGGAGACAGCGCCATAGGCAGCATCGTGATCATCGCAGGCACCATGATCATCGCCCTGTCGATCGCCGCGGGCGTCTTCGCGAACACAGTTCCGCGCGAACGCGACTTCCTCGCCCGGATCTTGGCACCCGAGGTCGAGACCGGTGTCCTCACCGAGGACGAGGCGGCGGCAGCCTGCGCGGATGCCAAGGGCCGCCGGGTATTCCGCAAGAACGGCACCGGCCGGGCCGGGCGCGCCCGCAACGAGCACCTCCTCGACGCGATCTACGACCTGGCCGACGCGCTGGCCGCCGACCGCGGCGGGGAAACACCACGGGTGGAGTTCGCACGCTCGGAGATCACCCGTATCCGCGACGGGCGCCCGGTCACCCAGGCACAGCTGCCGGTCCGCGTCTGAACACTGTCACGCGCTGCTGAACGCGACTTCGACCATCACTGAAGCCGACTTCAGAAACCGGTGACTGGACTGTTGATCACCAGGCGATCACGCAACATCGCAGTGGCTTTCCTGGTGTGCGCCTGGTGATCGTCAGGAGATCGGCGTTGCTCGGGCGGCTAGGAGGGTGTCGGTGGTGACGAGGGCGCAGTGGTAGCCGGCGGTGGTGAGGCGGTCGGCGAGGCGGGCAGTGGGTGGGGTGGGGCTGTCGGGGGTGCCGTAGCCGTAGCAGAGCCAGATGCGGCCGGTGGGGGCGAGGCATCGGCGCATCGTCGACCAGGCGGTGGTCGCGGGACCGGTCCAGAACAGGTTGACGTTGACCGCGAAGATCAGATCGAATCGTTCGCCTGGGTCGAGTTGGTCCAGTAACCGCTCGGCCCGCACCTTTCCGATCTCGCCTTCGACCAGGCGGACGCGTCCGGCGGCGATCTCGGTGGCGCAGCGGCGTTCGGCCTGTGCGAGCGCGGTGGCCGAGCGGTCGATCCCGACGATTCGTCCGGTGCCGAGCCGGGCCGCGATCCGCGTCAGCGAGGCGCCGGAACCGGGCCCCAGCTCGAGCACACGTTCGCCCGCCCGCACCCCCATGGTGTCGGCGAACCAGTCGAACCGCGCGTCATCCGCCATCGACGGCGCTGACCGCGGGAACACTCTCGGGCCACCCCTCGACCGGCTCGACCTGGCCGTCCTCGGCGGTGCGGATCGCCCGGACCGGCGCATTGCTCGCCCAGCCGGGGGCCCGGATTTTCACGGCCTGCCCGCACCCGGTGCGGGCGCGGGAAAGGCGACGACTTGTCCCGTCGGTCCGGTCGCTTCGGCGTCGCCCCAGCTCTGCCCGACGACATACAACCGCGGATCCCCGTCGCGGCTGAGCGTGCACGAGAACGCGCCACGGTCGAGCCGGACCCGCGCCGACACGTCGCCGCCTTCCCTGACCCGGACACAGTGCTGGTTGCCCACGTCCGCGTACCAGAGCTCACCCTCGGCATCGAGACAGATCCCGTCGGGGTGATCGCCCGGGGTCGCCGCCCACACGCGACGAGCGCTCAGCCCACCATCGGCCGCGATGTCGTAAGCCGTGAGCTGATCGGCGTACGACTCGGCCACGATCAGCGTCGTCCCGTCGGGGGTGATCGCCATGCCGTTCGGAAACGCGAGTCCGTCGGCGACCTGCCGCACCTCACCGGTGGGGGTGATGCGCGCGATGAGGCCGGGCACGAACTCCCCGCCGGGGAAGTCGAAGCCGATGTTGTTGACGTAGGCATTGCCGCCCTCGTCGATGACGATGTCGTTCCACGGCTTGTCCGACACGGGCGAGAGGTCGGCGTAGGCCACGAGCGACCCGTCGGGGTCGCGCCGAAGCAGACGCCTGGCGGCGGAGTCGACGATCACCAATCGGCCATCCGGGAGAAAGTCGATGCACATCGGAAACGACGGGATCTGGGCGACGACCTCGGGGCGGTGATCCTCGTCGAGGACGATCACCTGGTTCGCGCCCCAGTCGGAGAACCACAGTCGACCGTCGTGCCAGCGCGGTGACTCGCCGAACACGATTCCTTCCAGCACGATCTCGGATGTACTCACGGAGCCGTCCTTGTCGTAGGCAGTAGTAGTACAGACGAGATGACGTGCGCGGAATCATCGGTGGGCGACCCGTGGGGCGGAGTGCGGTGGGGTACTCCGTAGGATCTGACTCGATGGTTTCCCCGTTTCTCGCCGACCTGTTCGAATCGCATCGAACGCACTTGCTTTCGGTCGCCTACCGGCTCACCGGAAGTGTCGGCGACGCCGAGGACGCGGTGCAGGAGAGCTGGCTGCGGATGGCGGGGGTGCACCAGTCGGAGATCGGCGATCTGCGCGCCTGGCTGACGACGGTGGTCAGCCGAATCTGCCTCGACCACTTGCGAAGTGCCGCCGTGCGCCGCGAAACCTATGTGGGGCAATGGCTTCCGGAGCCGATCGTCTCAGCGACGGCGTCCTCGCGCACGCCGGATCCGCTGGATGTGGTGGTGCGCGATCAGGACAGCCGGATGGCGGCGATGGTGGTGCTCGACGCGTTGACGCCGCAGCAGCGGGTCGCGCTGGTGCTGCACGAGGGGCTGGGCGTGCCCTTCGACGAGATCGCCTCGATACTCGGCGTTTCCGCCGATGCCGCAAGGCAATTGGCGGTGCGAGCGCGCCGAGCGGTGGCGCGGGCACCGGAACCGGTCGCCGACGATGTGCACGATCAGGCGGTGCGACGGTTTCTGGCCGCGCTGGCCACCGGCGATGTCGCCGCGGTAGCCGCGACGCTGCATCCGGACGCGACATTCACCGCCGATGCGGGTGGGACGACCAAGACCGCGCTGAATATTGTTGCCGGACAAGAGAAAATCGCCCGTCTGGCGCTCGGCCTCTGGCGCAAGCATCAGGAAGAAGCCGGCCTGGACTTGGGCGCTGCCAGGGTGAACGGCCAATCGGGCCTGGTGATCACCGACCCGAACTCACCGTTCGGACGCCCGGTGCGCGTGCTCGGCTTCGCAGTGCGCGACGGAAAGATCTGGGCCGCATACGATTTCGCCAACGTACTGAAACTATCCGGCGCCCGCCCCCGCTGAACCCCGCAACACAGTAAGGCGTGCGGGGGTCAGCAGTTGCTGATGTGCTTTAGGGGTAGGTGGATCCCCAGTTGTGATCGCCGGTCGACGAACCGAGGTTGTGGTCGCCGGTCGAGGAGCCCATGTTGTTGTCCGGCGTGGCCGAACCGGTGAACATGTCGACGATCTGGCCGCCGAACAACTGTTCCCGGATGAACCGCAGGGCCGAACCGGCTACCTCCGACGCAGCCGGTTGCAGGATGAAGTCGAGCAGAGGTGAGGCCATGTGAGCCCCTTTCGATATACCACCACGACGTGGTGTGTGAGGTAGAACACGGCGAGGCTAGCTGAGGTTGGGGAAACGCACAATAGCGCAGGTCAACGCGGGAAAACGTTTGTGAAACATGCGTGTTCGCTATCGTTCGGCAACGTCGGCGAATAGTGGGATACGCTGCGGAGATGCCGCCTGTGCCGCCCACCGTCGCCCGCCTGCGCCCCTTCGGCTCGACCATTTTCGCGGAGATGACCGAGCTGGCCGTCCGTCACGACGCGGTGAATCTGGGCCAAGGCTTTCCCGATACCGACGGACCAGCGGGCATGCTCGAGGTCGCGCGCGCGGCCATCGCCCACGGGCTCAATCAGTACCCGCCCGGCCGCGGAATGCCTGCGCTGCGCCAGGCGATCGCCGAGGACAGAGCCCGCCGCTACGGCACCGCCTACGACCCGGCCACCGAAATTCTGGTGACCGTCGGCGCGACCGAGGCGATCAGTGCCGCCGTGCTCGGTCTCGTGGAGCCCGGCCAGGAGGTGGTGCTGATCGAGCCGTACTACGACTCCTACGCCGCCGCGATCGCCCTCGCCGGCGCGCGGCGACGGACCGCCCGCCTGGTACCCGACGGCGACCGATTCGTGCTCGACCTGGACAGCGTGCGCGCCGCGATCACACCGGAAACCCGCATGCTGATGGTCAATTCGCCGCACAACCCCACCGGCGCCGTGCTCGACCGAGCCGACCTCACCGCGATCGCCGAGCTGGCTGTCGAACACGATCTGCTGGTGCTCACCGACGAGGTGTACGAGCACCTCGTCTACGACGGCGCCGAGCACATCAGCATCTCCACGCTGCCCGGGATGCGCGAGCGAACCATCGTGGTGTCCAGTGCGGCAAAGACTTTCAATGTCACCGGGTGGAAGATCGGTTGGGCCTGTGCGCCCGCACCACTACTCGACGGTGTTCTCGCGGCCAAACAGTTCCTCACCTTTGTCGGTGGCGGGCCGTTCCAGCCTGCCGTCGCGCATGCGATCAACGAGGAATTGGACTGGGTGCATGCCCAGCGCGACGGGCTGGCGGACAAGCGAACGCGGCTCTCGCAGGCATTGCGCGACACCGGGTTCACGGTCTCGGCCAGCGACGGCGGCTACTTCGTCTGCGCCGATATCCGGCCGCTCGGCGCCGAGGACGGCTTGGCGTTCTGCCGTGAACTCCCCGCGCGACTCGGTGTCGCCGCGGTGCCGGTGAGCGTCTTCGCCGATCACCCTGATGACTGGAAACACCTGGTGCGCTTCACCTTCAGCAAGCGCGACGAGACAATAGACGAAGGAATCCGCCGACTCCGAACCGGCATCGCCGTGCGCTGACACGGGTCAGTCACGTGCGTGGCGGGCCAGCGGTGCGTGCCACTGGTAATGGCGGGCCAGCAGCCGGAAGCCCACCGCCCCCGCCGCGGCGAGCAGTCCGGTCCATGCTTCGTACACGTCCAAGTGCAGCAGCGCGGCAGTGGCGGCCGCCCCGAACAGCGCGGGGATCGCGTACAGATCCTGATCGGGACGCAGCACGCTCGGCACCTCGCCACTGAGCACATCGCGGAGCACGCCGCCGCCGATCGCGGTCGTCATGCCGAGCAGGGCGGCGGTGGGCGCACCGAGCCCCGCCGAGTCGGCGATCACGGTTCCGGTGACACAGAACAGCCCGAGCCCGATCGCATCCGCGATTTCGAGCGGGCCCTTGGTGAGGCGGGGCGATGGCGCGATGAAGTACAGGATCAGCGCGGTCACGATCGACGCGGACAGGTAGGTCAGATCCGTGAACGCGGCCGGGGGAGTTCGCCCGATCAACAGGTCACGCACGATTCCGCCGCCGAGCGCCGTGGCGCACGCCAGCACGACCATGCCGAACAGATCGAGCCGCTTGCGCACGGCGACCAGCGCCCCGGACGCCGCGAACGAGATCACGCCGAGTAGCTCACCGCCGCGGTGTACCGCGGTCACCGCTGAATCGAGTTCTGTCGCCGAAGGTCCTGCGGCCAACGTCGCTACCAGCACCCCAACGCTCACGGCACGCTCCTTCCACTTCAGCTGTCCGGAGCAGCGTGACACGTGAGGTGTCGCGGGGGGCGGTAAGGACACATCACGTAATACCGGGCCCAGGGTGTGTACGCGGGTGGCGACGCATCGAGGTGACAAGGCGTACTAGTTGGGTGTGGTCGGTCCTGGCGACGAGCTTCAGGCGGGGGTGGGGCGGGCCTTGTCGGTGGCGAGGAGGACGGCGATGGTGCCGAGGGCGGTGCCCATGAGGTAGCGCTGGGTGCGCAGCCACAGGGGGCGGGCGGCGAGGAAGGTGGCCAGGCCGGCGGCGCCGAGGACGATCATGGCGTTGACCGTGAGGGCGACCGTGATCTGGATGGCTCCCAGCGACAGGCTCTGCAACCAGAGGGCGCCGCGTTCGGGGTCGACGAACTGGGGGATCAGCGCCATGTACATGATCGCGATCTTCGGATTGAGCAGGTTGGTGGCCAACCCCATCGTGAACAGGCGTCGCGCCGGGTCGTGCGGCAGGTCGGCGGGCGCGAACACCGAAACCCCACCCGGCCGGATCGCCTGCCAGGCCAGCCACAACAGATACGCCGCCCCGGCCAGCTTCACGGCCAGGTACAAACCGGGTACCACCGCGAACACCGCTGTGATCCCCGCCGCGGCTGCCATCAGATACACCCCGAACCCGGCCGCGACCCCCATCAGCGAGATCATCCCCGCCCGACGCCCCTGCGCGACGGTGCGCGAGACCAGATACATCATGTTCGGCCCCGGTGTCAGCACCATGCCGAGTGCCGCCGCCGCAACCCCGAGAACCGCCGTCGTCTGAAGCATGCACCGAGTTTCCCCCGGTCACGAGGGAATTGTCGCGGTCCAGTCAGCATCCGCTGGACCCGTGCTCACCCCTCGCGCATTCTCCGCAGGGGCTATGTCGGACCGGGTCCGTACAATTGAACGGGCCGCCCAACCAGGACACGGCACACCAACTCAGAGCACTCAGGCCGAACGCAACCCCGCACAGGGCGAGTCTTACGAGCCCGTTCGGGGCCGCCCCCTCGATTCAGCGCTCGAAGCGCATGCGCCGCAGGCGCGAGTCTCGTGTGCTGAATCGAGGGGTTACAGGCCCCGAACCCGCGGCCCCGGCCGCAAAGGAGTCCAGTGACCGACGGTCCGCTGATCGTGCAAAGCGACAAGACCTTGCTGCTCGAGGTCGACCACGAGCTGGCAGGCAACGCGCGGCAGGCCATTGCCCCGTTCGCGGAGCTGGAACGTGCGCCCGAGCATGTGCACACCTATCGGATCACGCCGCTGGCGCTCTGGAATGCCCGCGCGGCGGGCCACGATGCCGAGCAGGTCGTCGACGCGCTGGTGAGCTTCTCGCGATACGCCGTGCCGCAGCCGCTGCTCGTCGACATCGTCGACACGATGGGCCGCTACGGCCGGTTGCAGCTGGTCAAGCATCCCGCGCACGGGCTGTGCTTGATCAGCCTGGATCGCGCGGTGCTCGCGGAAGTGTTGCGGCACAAGAAGATCGCACCGATGCTCGGCGCTCGCGTCGATGACGACACCGTGATCGTGCACCCGTCCGAGCGCGGACACATCAAACAGATGCTGTTGAAGATCGGCTGGCCAGCGGAGGATCTGGCCGGTTATGTCGACGGCGAGGCGCACGACATCGGCCTCGACTACACCGAGGGCAAGTGGCACCTGCGCGACTACCAGGAGATGGCCGCCGACTCCTTCTGGGCGGGCGGTTCCGGCGTGGTCGTGCTGCCGTGTGGCGCGGGCAAGACAATGGTCGGCGCGGCCGCGATGGCCAAGGCGAAGGCCACCACCTTGATCCTGGTCACCAATACCGTGGCGGGCAGGCAGTGGCGGCGCGAGCTGCTGGCGCGGACCACGCTCACCGAGGAGGAGATCGGCGAGTACTCCGGTGAGCGCAAAGAGATCCGCCCGGTCACCATCGCCACCTACCAGGTCATCACGCGCAAATCGAAGGGTGAGTACAAGCACCTCGAGCTGTTCGACAGCCGCGACTGGGGCCTGGTGATCTACGACGAGGTGCACCTGCTGCCCGCGCCGGTCTTCCGGATGACCGCCGACCTCCAGTCCCGCCGCAGGCTCGGTCTCACCGCCACGCTGGTGCGTGAGGACGGCCGCGAGGGCGACGTGTTCTCGCTGATCGGCCCGAAACGCTACGACGCCCCGTGGAAGGACATCGAGGCGCAGGGCTGGATCGCGCCTGCCGACTGTGTCGAGGTGCGGGTCACGCTCACCGACGCCGAGCGGATGGCCTACGCCACGGCCGAGCCGGAGGAACGCTACAAGCTGTGTTCCACCGCCCGCACCAAGATCCCGGTCGTCGAGTCCATCCTGGCCCGCCACCCGGGCGCGCCGACCCTGGTGATCGGCGCCTACCTGGATCAGCTCGACGAACTGGGCGTCGATCTGAACGCCCCCGTCATCACCGGTGCCACCAAGAACAAAGAGCGCGAGGCGCTGTTCGACGCCTTCCGCTCCGGCGAGATCCCGGTGCTGGTGGTGAGCAAGGTGGCCAACTTCTCCATCGACCTACCGGAAGCGTCGGTGGCGGTGCAGGTTTCGGGCACCTTCGGTTCCCGTCAGGAAGAGGCTCAGCGCCTCGGTCGACTGCTGCGGCCGAAACAGGATGGGGGACAGGCGCATTTCTATTCGGTGGTCGCGCGCGACACCCTCGACGCCGAATACGCCGCGCATCGGCAGCGCTTCCTCGCCGAGCAGGGCTACGCCTACCGCATCGTTGACGCCGACGACCTGCTCGGTCCGCCCATCGGGGACGGCGTGTAGCACTGTTCGCCAGGTCAAAGGGGGGTAGCGTGCGGAGTGCGAACCCCTCGGCAGATAAGTGGAGGCTATTCCTCCGCAACTTGTGCTAGGAAGGAAGGCGTGCGCCGCTTCGAATTCGTGGTCGACCGTGAACACGCTCATGCGGTGAACGAGACGTTCACCGGGTTGCGTAGGTTGCGCCTGGTAGCCCTGCTGGCTGCCGGTCTCGCTGTCGCGGCCACGGTGGCGCTGGTGTGGAGTGGGCAGGCGTGGGGGTTTCTGCTCGCGGTGGTGTGCGTGCTGATCGCGGGCATCGCGCTGTGGGTGGCGTTGTGGACGCCGCACCGTTCCAGCATCGAGAAGCTCTATCACGACGGTGTCCTCGTACCGGCCGTCGTCAGCGATGCCGAGCCGGGTGGCATCGTGTTGCTCGCCCTGGTCGATATCGCCGAACCCGCCGCGCCGGAGCGCAGCTGGGCGCTGATCACCCGCAAAGTACGCGCGCTGCCGGGACACACACCGCAGCCGGGCGAGCGGGTGCCCGCCGTCGCGGTGCGCACCGATCGTGCCCCTCGCCAGGTCGGCGAACGCTGGCAACTGGTCACCGCCATGCCGATCGCCTGGGGTACCCGCGATGACGCGGTGATCGCGCGAGCCTGCGACGCCATCAACGAGGTCGAATGGCGGCTGCTCGCGCAGAACCTGGCGCTGGCCTCCCGGGTGAAACGCACGGCGACCAAGCGCCTGCTGCTCGACCCGCAACAGCTGCCCTCCGACCTGGGCTAGGCGTAACCTCCGCCTTCGCTCCGGCCGTGCGCGGCTGATGAACGCTGTCGCGTCGGCGCCCATTAGGCGTAACCTCCGCCTTCGCTCCGGCCGTGCGCGGCTGATGAACGCTGTCGCGTCCGCGCCCATTAGGCGGACCCCGGCCTCGGCCTATTAGGGTCCGTGGCGCGCGCCTGCGACGATGGTTGGGTCCGTGCGATCCGGTCGGCGAAAGGTGTCTTCGACATGCGATGGGCGGCCGGGTTGTGCGTGGTGTTCGCGCTGGTGGCGCTGGGAGTTCGCCCGGTAGCGGCGGATTCGACGTTGATCGGGGCGCCTGGGCTGGGCGATCCGTACTATCCGCTCGACGGGAACGGTGGCTACGACGTCACCCACTACGACGTGTCGATCGACTACGAACCCGGTGATCACCACCTGCGCGGCACCGCCCGCATCGACGGCCGCGTGACCCAGCCGCTGGCGCAGTTCAACCTCGACTACAGCGGGCCCGAGGTGCTGATGGTAACGGTGAACGGGCAGCCCGCGGGGTTCGCCCATGACGGCGAGCACGAGCTGGTGGTGACGCCGCTGCTACCCCTGCCGCCCGGACTGCCGATGCGGATCATCGTCGACTACGCGGGCGAGGCCGCCGATACCGACGGCGCGGGCTGGACCTACGCGCCCAGCGGCGGTGCGTTCGCCATCGGCGAGCCGCACAGTGCGAGCACCTGGTACCCGCTCAACGACACCCCGCTGGACAAGGCGACTTTCACGCTGCACGCCACGGTGCCCGCCGAGTGGGAAGTGATGTCGACCGGTGATCGCACCGAGCATGTGGTGCGCGACGGTCGGCTGTTCACCAC
The DNA here is from genome assembly GCF_042720495.1 of Nocardia sp. NPDC058480. Lineage (NCBI taxonomy): Bacteria > Bacillati > Actinomycetota > Actinomycetes > Mycobacteriales > Nocardiaceae > Nocardia > Nocardia sp. NPDC058480. The sequence goes on from NZ_JBHXMN010000017.1 coordinate 137,659, forward strand.
GTGGGAGACGCGCCAGCCCACGATCGGCTACCTGACCACGGTCGCGGTGGATCATTTCACCTTCCTCGAACAGCGGCGGGCCAACGGTACCGCGGTGCTGAGCGCGTTCGCGCCGGATTCCGAGGAGAATCGCGAAGACGAGCAGCGGCTGCCCGAGGTCCTCGACTTCCTCGAAAGTCTTTATGGCCCTTACCCGTTCGATGTTGCCGGTGGCATTTATGTGGATACGGAGCTGCCGTTCTCGCTGGAGACCCAGACCCGGCCGACGTACGCGCCGTGGACCGATCTGAACACCGTGGTGCACGAGCTGGCCCATCAATGGTGGGGCGACACGATGTCGGTGCGGCAGTGGTCCGACATCTGCCTCAACGAATGTTTCGCCAGCTATACCGCCGACTATCTGTGGCCGGAGCGGATCGACCATGCCGATGTGGACACCGAGTATCGCGAGACGATCGCGAAGTACCTCGACGAGCCCAAGTTCTGGAAGATCGCGCTGGCGGCTCCCGGTGTCGGCGACGAGTTCACCTCCGTCTACTACCGCGGGCCGCTGTTCCTGCATGCGCTGCGGAAGTTGATCGGTGAGGACGTGTTCTTCGCGGCGATCAGGGATTTCGTGAACGCCCATCGCGACGGTCATGCCTCGATGCCGGAATTCCGGGAGTTCCTGCAGAGCCGGACCTCGATGCCGCTCGGCGAGTTCCTGGCCGAATGGCTCGATGGCACAAGGCCGCCGCGTGACGCGTTCCTCTATCCGGGCACATTGGGCCCCTAGTCCTCGCTCAGACGAGCGCGGGCCCGCTCGACCCAGCGCTGCATCCGATCGAATTGACCACGCGCGGCGGTGAATTCACCACGTGCCCGATGTTCGGCGGTGTGGGCGAAGTGGCGTTGTTGTTCAGCGTGTTCGAGCTCTTCGCGTAGCTCGGCGATCCGGGTCTCGATCGCATCGAGGTCGGATTTCGCCTGGGCGGCAGCGGCTTCGGCTTCATCGCGATCGGCAGCGGCCGCTGCCAGCCCGGATTCGGCATCGTCGAGTTCCTTGTGGGCCTCGGCTCGCCGCTCGGCTTCGGTGTTCTTCGGGGCGGGTTTGCTCGTGCGCTTGGGCGTGGCCTTTCCGCCGGTGATCGCGACCAGCCCGGCCGGGCCGAAGCCGTCGTAGGTGACGGCGGTCGGCAGGACTCCGGCGCGGACCAGGTCGGCGACGTCGGGGTCGGCCAGCGCAGCGGTGAGAGTTTGGCCGACCTCGCGCAGCACCTGCTCGGTCGCCGGACGGTCGTGTTCGGCGACCAGCTCGGCGGCCCGCTTGGTCATCGCGTTCACAACCTGTTGACGCTGGGTGCCGAGGGCGCGCAGCTTCTCGCCGGAGAGCTGACGCTGAGCCGACCGGAGCGCATCGCCGAGATCGAGGAGAGCGGCGATCTCCTTCGGCGCGTGGCGGGCCAGCAGGTTGACCGTCCAGGCGGCGACCGTGGGTTTTCGCAGGGCGGTGATGGCCTTGGCCAGCTCGCGGTCACCGTCGGCGCGGGCCTGGGCGGCGCGCTCGGCGCGGGTTGACACGAAGTCGCCGGGGTCGAGGGTGTACAGCTCGCCTGCGACGTCGTCGAGGGTCATCTTTGTGATGGTAGACAGGTTGCTCGACGGGGGAGCGCGGGCGCGGGGCACTTGGGTATCGTCACCGGCGGTTGTATTGGCCCTGAACCGTTCGGTGAGTGAGGTTTTCAGTGATTTTCCCAGAGAAGCGGCTGTTGGCGCGGATCGTGCTCGGACCGGTGGCCGCGATGGCGCTGGTCGGCGCGATGGTTTCGTGCTCGTCCGATGATGCGTCGTCGGCCGGTGCTGTCGCGGCGGGGTCGTGCGTGGAGGTCAGTGACAACGCTGCCGATGCGATGAAGGCGACGGTGGGCGACTGCTCGTCGGCGAAGGCCAACTACCGGATCGTGAACGTCGGCACTGCGGACTGCGCTGCGGGCAACGCCACCTTCAACGGCACTGTCGGAGACGCGAAGAACACTCTGTGCTTGGCGCCCAACTTCGCCGAGGGTAGTTGTTACGCGGATGCGGGGACGCGGCCTGCGAAGTCTGTCGCTTGCACCGCGCCGGACGCTTCGTTCAAGGTGGTCAAGCGGATCGATGGGGAGACCGATGAGCTGCTGTGTGGGGCGGATGCCACGCAGTTCCGGACTGTTCCTGAGCCCAAGACGACGTTTTGTATGGCAAAGCCACAGGGTTAGTAGTCCCAGGCGGGTTTGAGGCTGTGTTTATTGGCGCGCTGGCGCGCGCGTGTCCGCGGCCCCGAGGGGCCGCCGGTTAGCGCTCGAGACTAGAGCCTTCGGCTCAGCGCTTTCG
>NZ_JBHXMN010000018.1:0-125825 GCF_042720495.1 Nocardia sp. NPDC058480
ACAGTGTGGCACCGGGGTACGACAACAAACCAGCCACCGGGAAGCACCTGGTCCCGAAAGCCATGCAAGACCATCGCGTTCAGGGCACGCTCGGCCCTGACGGGCCCCGTGTGGGCCTTCACCACCGCCCTGAAGCGCGGCACACTGGCCCACACCCGGTAGCTCCCGCGACTGGTCTGTTCGTGGGCGTGGGGACCCGGAGCAGGCCCGCGATCAGCATTTCGTACGTTCGGCGCGGTCCGTGCTGGTCGTCGGCGTGCGCGTGCCGGTGATTGTCGTACCCCGGTGCCAGACTCTGGCAGGTGCGATGGGCGATAGCGGAGACGGGCGAGGGCGGCGCTCGGTTGTGTCCGCTCGATCAGGACGGGCATCCGGCGGGACCGGTGCTCGACGAGCCCTCGCTCGTCGAGGCGGTGCGCGCCCGCCCCGAGGTCGAGCGGTGGGTATGGCGATCCACGGCCGAGATCTACCGTGCGTTGTCGGCGGCGGGTGTGTGGGTCGAACGTTGCTACGACGTGCAGGCGGCGGAGTCTCTGCTGATCGGGTACGAGGAAGGGCAGTCGGGGCAGGCGCGCTCGCTGGCGGCGGGCTGGGCACGGCTACACAACCTGGCCGTCCCGCCGGATGCTCCGGTGCGGGCCGCCGAGACGCAGCCGTCGCTGTTCGAGTCGGCCCCGGTGCCGCTGCCGCCAGGGATCGACGAGTTCACCGCCTTGCTCGCGGTCTATGCCGGGCAGGTCGCCCGCACTGCTCGGACCGAGCATCCCGAGCGCATGCGACTGCTGCTCGCCGCCGAATCGGCAGGCATGCTCGTCGCGGTCGAGATGGGCCAGCTCGGCATCCCGTGGCGCGCCGATGTGCACCGCGAACTCTTGGATTCGATGCTGGGCGAGCGCTTTCCGGGTGGATCGGAACCGCGGCGGATGGCGGAGTTGGCCGAGCAGGTGTCGCGGGCGTTCGGAACAGGGGTGCGGGTCCGGCCCGACCTGCCCGCCGACATCGTCAAAGCCTTCGGCCGCGCCGGAATCCTGCTGTCCTCCACCAGGAAATGGGAGCTCCAGCAGATCGACCACCCCGCCGTCGCCCCGCTGCTGGCCTACAAATCGCTGTACCGCCTCTACACGGCGCATGGTTGGTCCTGGCTCGAACAGTGGGTGCACGGCGGCCGCTTCCGTCCCGAATACCTACCGGGCGGCACAGTGTCTGGGCGCTGGACCACCAACGGTGGTGGCGCACTACAGATTCCGAAGATCATCCGGCAAGCGATCCGGGCCGACCCCGGATGGTCGCTGGTGGTCGCCGACGCCGACCAGATGGAGCCGAGGGTCCTCGCGGCGATCTCGCGTGACCCGGGACTGATGGACGTGGCAGGTCGTGGCGAAGACCTCTACGCGGACCTGGCCGCCCGCGGATTCGGCGGCGATCGCGATCAGGCCAAGATCGCGCTGCTCGGCGCCATCTACGGCCAGACCTCCGGCGACGCCCTCACCCACCTCGCCGGCCTGCGTCGGCGCTATCCGGCTGCCGTGGCCTACGTCGACGACGCGGCGCACGCCGGCGAGGAAGGCCGCCTCGTGCGCACCTGGTTGGGGCGCACCTGCACGCCGTTGTCGGTCGCGCTCGACGACACGGACGCGCCCCAGGACACGCGCACCGAGTTCGGCGCCAATTCCGCCGCCCGTGCCCGCGGCCGCTTCACCCGGAACTTCGTGGTGCAGGGCAGCGCCGCCGACTGGGCCCTGTTGGTGCTGGCCGGCATCCGGCACGCGATCCGCGACCTGCGCGCGGAACTGGTCTTCTTCCAGCACGACGAAGTGATCGTGCACTGCCCGACCGAGGAAGCCCCAGCGGTGGCCGCGGCGATCGCCACCGCCGCCGACACCGCGGGCCGGATCGCCTTCGGTCAGACCCCGGTCCGGTTCCCGTTCACCACCGCGGTGGTCGGGTGCTACGGCGACGCCAAGTAGGACAGCCACCCTCGGCGGCCCCGCGCGCGTAGACCACCTAGGCGGGAGCGTTTCGCATGTGAAATGTCCTGGTCACAGTGCGTCGGCGAGCGGCCGCGTCCGCATGAGCGTTTCGGTCGGCCGCGGAGCGTGCCAGATGCGCTAGTTGTCGGTGGGTGTCGGTAGCGTCTTGTCTGTGGAAACAGGGGAACGCATCCAAGAACTCGCCGCCCGGATGGTCGCGCTGCGCGACGCCTACTACCAGGGAGAGCCGCTGGTCGCGGACGCGGAATTCGACGCGATCGAAGACGAGCTGCGCGCGCTGATCACCGCGCATCCCGACCTCGCGCCGGACCCGAATCCGCTCGATCAGGTCGGTGCGCCCGCGGTGCTACACGCCCCGGTACGGCATTCGCGGCCGATGCTGTCGCTGGAGAAGGCGACCAAGCCGGAGCAGGTCGAGGCGTTCTTCGGTCGTTTCCCCGGTCAGTCGGTAGTCGTGATGCCCAAGCTCGACGGCTTGTCGCTGGCACTCGTCTTCGAGAACGGAAGACTGGCGCGTGCTGTGACACGCGGTGACGGCACCACCGGTGACGATGTGACCCCGCTGGTCCGTGCCCTCGTCGACGGGGTTCCCGAGCGGATCGACATTCCCGGCCGCGTCGAGGTGCGTGGCGAGGCGGTGATGTTGCGATCGACCTTCCTCGCCTACAACGCCGCGCACCCGGACAAGCCGCTGATCAATCCGCGCAACGCCGCGGCGGGCACCCTGCGGGCGAAGGACCCGGCCACTGTGTCCGAGCGGCGCCTACAGTTCTTCGGCTTCGACTTGGATACTCCCGCCGACGATGCCGCGCACGACCTGGGGGAAGGGCTGCGTGCGCTCGGAGTCGCGGGCGCGCAGATGCGGTTGTGTGCCGATGCCGCGCAGGCGCAGGCGGCGATCACCGAGATCGAGCAGGGCCGCAACGATCTGGACTACGACATCGACGGTGCCGTCCTACGGCTGGCCGACCGTGATGCCTACGCGGCGGCCGGAACCCGGTCCAACTCCCCGCGGGGTGCGCTGGCGTTCAAGTTCGCCGCCGAGGAGAAGACCACACTGCTGCGCGAGGTGATCTGGGACGTCGGCAAGACGGGCAAGATCGTCCCCGTCGCGTGGCTGGAGCCGGTGTTCGTCGGCGGCACCACGGTCACGAAGGCGACCCTGGCGAACCAAGAGGTGATCCGCGCCCGCGACATCAAAATCGGTGACACGGTGCTGGTGCGCCGCGCGGGTGATGTGATCCCGTTCGTGGCAGGCGTGCTCGATGCCGCCAAGCGCACCGGCGAGGAAATCGACATCGTGTCACCCACCGTCTGCCCCTCGTGCGGGCAGCCGGTCACCGAGCAGGGCAACAGTCGAGAACTGTTCTGCACCAACGTTTCCTGTCCGGCGCAGACCGTGCGCAGGCTGATCCACTGGGCCTCGCGCGCGGCCGCCGACATCGACGCCATCGGGGGCGTGTGGATCGAACGCCTCGCCGAGGCAGGCATTCTCGAAAGCCCGTCGGACTTCTACACCCTTACCAAGGAGCGACTGCTCGAATTCGACCGCGTCGGCGAGATTTCCGCCGCGCGCATGATCGATTCGATCGACGCCAGCCGCCAGGTCGGCCTACGCCGCGCCCTGATCGGCCTTGCCATCCCGATGGCCTCCGACGGCACCGCCGCTCGGCTGGCCCGCGCGGGATTCGGCTCCCTGGAAGAAGTCGCCGACGCGGGTGAGGAACGACTCGTCGCGGTGGAAGACATCGGACCGAAGGTCGCCGCCTCCTTGGTCGCACACCTGACACGACTGCGTCCTGAACTGGACCGCCTCCGCGAGCTCGGCGTCAGTCTGGACGTGCGTGAGGAAGACCTGCCGCCCGTCATCGCGGCAGGTGCGCCCCTCGAGGGAAAAACGGTCGTGATCACCGGCGCGATCAGCGACCCACGCTCCGGCGAGAAGGTGGCCCGCCCGACGTTCCAGCGCCTGTGTGAGCAGGCGGGGGCGACGGCGGCCTCCTCCGTCTCGGCGAACACCGACATGCTCATCACCGGCGCGGGAGTCGGTGACAGCAAGCTGGCCAAGGCGGGCAAGCTCGGCGTCGAGGTCGTCGACCAGGGCGAGATCTGGAAGCTGCTGATCGACGCCAAGGTCATCTGACATCGGCGCGATACGCCTCTCTCAATCAGTCCGATGGTCGGGGGAGCGGCCTGCGACGTAGTCCTTGGCCCAGCGGTAGTCGGGTTTGCCGCTGGGTGACCGGGAGATGGTCTCGGCGATCCAGATCTGTTTGGGCACTTTGTAACCGGCGAGATGGGGGCGCAGGTGGGTGCGGACGGCATCGAAGTCCAGGGTGCGGTCGGGGGCGATCGAGATGATCGCGGCGACCTGCTGGCCCCACCGTTCGTGGTCGACGCCGATGACGACCGCGTCGTAGATCGCCTCGTGGGATTTCACCACCGACTCGACCTCCTCGGGGAATACCTTCTCCCCACCGGTGTTGATCACCATGTTGCCGCGCCCGATCAGGGTGATGGAGCCGTCGGGCTCGGCGCGGGCCCGGTCGTCGGTGACCACGATGCGGGCTCCGTCGACCGTCTTGAACAGCCGGGCGGTGCGGTCGGGATCGTTGTAATAGCCGATCGGTACCGCGCCGGTCTTGGCCAGCCAGCCCTCCTCGCCGGGGTCGACGGGCCGTCCGTCTTCGCCGACCACCACCGCGCCGCGCCCGGTCTGCACCCGTGGCCCGCGCGCCGGATCGTCGTCCTTCTGCGCGAAACCGATACCGCCGAAACCGGTTTCGGACGACCCGATCGAGTCCGACACCATCGTCGTCGGAAACTTCTCCAGCAGCGCGTTCTTCACCGGTTGGGACAGCAGCGCGGCCCCCGAAGCGATGACCAGCAGCGACGAGGCGTCCACCGGTTCCTCGTCGAAGGCATCGATGAGCGGGCGTGCCATCGCGTCACCGGTGATGACCATGACGTGCGGATGATGCGTGGCAACCGACTGCCACACCTGCGCCGGATCGAAGCGCGGCTCGAACAGCACGGAATTGCCCGACCAGAGCGCGTTGAACGTCGGCATCATCGCCGCGGCGTGGATCAGCGGCGGGAGCACGAACCAGATGCTCGGCACCGCCTGCACACCGTTCGCGGACTGCTGATATTCGTCGCGCACCGGTTCGCCGCTGTAGAAGTCGACGCCGCCGCCGAGCACGCGCCACATGTCCTCCTGCCGCCACATGACGCCCTTCGGCATGCCGGTTGTCCCACCGGTGTACATCATGAACAGGTCGTCCGCGGTGCGGGTTACCTTGGGGCGGAACGGTTTTCCCGCCTCGATGAGCTGCTCGTAGAGGAGCGAGCCCGCACCGGGCACCCCGATATCGCGGTCGTCGTCGACGCAGATCGACTGACGCACAGTCGGCGTGAGCTCGAGGGCCGCGCGGACGGTGTCGCCGTAACAGGCGTGGTACACCAGCACTTCGAGGTCGGCGTTGCCGTAGACGTAGGCCAGCTCGGTCGGGCCGTACCGGTAGTTGATATTGATCGGGACGGCGGCCAGCTTGAAGCAGGCGATCAACGTCTCCATGGTTTCGATGCTGTTGTGCATCTGGAAGCCCACGTGCGTGCCGTGACCGACGCCCGACTCGGCCAACTGGTCGGCGAGCCGGTTGGCACGAATATCGAGCTCCCGGAAGGTCACTCGACGATCGCGCTGAATGAGGGCGATCCGATCGGGCATGGCGTCGACGGAATGTTCGAACAGGTCGGCGAAGTTGTTGGCCATCTCAGTCCATCTCTTGACGATCTCTCACACGACGGTGAGTGGCAGGGGTTTTCCGCGGTCGGTGAAGGCGAAACCCGCACCGGTGCTGAATCGGGTCACCGCGACCTCGGAAGCTTCTCGGAACGGTTGCTCGGCCAGGTCGATGTCGACGGTCCAGCCGTGCTGGTCCGTCCCGGCGACACGGGCGACGAAGCGCGGGTTGACCCCGCGGACAAGGGCATCGAGGGGCCGCAGATCTTCGGGAGACAGCATCGAAGACCAGGCCCCGTCGGTTCGAGCCCCACTGGCGTGCGGAAAACGCAGGCGCACACCGGATGGCAGCATCGAGATATCGATATCGGTGTAGCTTGCCGGGTTCAGCGCCGGATGTAGGCGAAGGACCGTGGCGAGCGCGTGCGGGTCGTCATCGAGGGCCAGGCATTTGCGGATGCGCTCGGAGGTCAGTCCGGCGATCCCGGCGAACTGTTTGCGCCCGATCCCGAGGGCGGTCGCCGCATCGGTGCGTTCCCTGATGGCGACCATGAACCCGAGGGTCAGTAGATGCTGCTGCAGGCAGATCTCATCGGCCATCCGCCGCAATGCCGCGTGCGAGAAATCGGCGAACCGCAGATCGCTCAGCAGCGGCCCGGTGTAGTCGGCCAGACCTTCCGCACGCGAATCGATCTCCGCCAATTCCAGCCCCGCGGCAACGGAATTCGCGACGAGCGCCGCGTTGCGTGGCACGGCGGGCGGGACGTGCGCGGGATCGATGACGACCGTCCACGCGCACACCGGGGTCCGGTCGGCGGGCCGGCGCGGCGGACGGTGCACCGGTCGGACCTGGGCGTGCGGGTTGGTGGCGAGGGCCGTCGCGTCGAAGGTCGGGTCCTCGATGTCGTGGCACATCGCCACCACGAACTCCTCGCCCATCGGCTCGACATCGGCCAGCGCACCGCAGTGATCGAGCCAGAACTCACCGTGATCGTGGTCGTCGACCCGGAACCGGAAGTCCATGAACTGCGGTGGCGCGCCGATATCGAGTTGCAGCCCTTTGAAGATGGTCTCGACGCTGTCCCCGGCGAACCCGAGTGCTCGCTGCATGCGGCGGGTGTAGATCGGGCTGGCCAGCTGCCACTCCTCGATCGCCACCGCTGTCATTCCCTCGCGACCGAAAGCGGCGATGGTGTGCGCCATCCCGGACCGGTCGATGAGGTGACCACACAGCAGCAACTCGGGGACCAGCGCGGCCAGCTGGTCCCTGGACAGCATGGTGAAGCCGCTCATCGGTGTCACCACAGGGAGGCGGGTGATTCGCCGACGCGGAACCAGCCGGGCAGTGGATCACGCGATACCGAGCGCTCGATGCGCTTGTGCATACCCGGCGACAACGCGTTGTCGGTGATCATGTCGAGGAACATCGCCGAGACATTGCCGAAGTCGAAGAAGTCGCGCTGCCAGGACCATTGGAAGTTACCGCCGTAGCGGAACCAGCTGCCGCCGATGCCCTCGGGAGAGTAGTGGCGGCCGTCGGCGCGCTTGCCCTCGTTGATCTGCTTCCAGAAGCCGATCACGGTGCCGCTGCGCTCGTCGATGACGAACTCCTGATACGGATAGGTCCAGCCTTCGAGGCCGAGCATCTCCTGACCGAGAGCGTAGTCGCGGATCTCCTCGCGGCCGACCGACATGAACTCCTGCTTGGGGCCGTAGTTCCAGCCGTAGGTCGCATCCACCGTGTACATCTCGGCGAGGGGCTTCCAGTCGCCCTTCTCCTCGCACCGCTGGTTCTCCACGACCCAGCGCCGAACCATCTCGTCGAGTTCGGACCGCTCGAAACTTGCCATCAGACTGTGCCTTTCGCAGAGGAGTCGGATTCGCCACCGGCGGCGATCGACAGAGCTTGGGTGGGGCAGTAGCGGATCGCGGCCTCGACGGCCTTGCGTTCCGCATCGCCCGGGGTGGCGTTCACGATCTCGACCAGGCCGCGTTTGGGCACGGTGAAGACGGCGGGCGCCTCGTCCTGGCAGACTCCGTGTCCCTGACACAGGTCCAGATCGACCACGATTCTCATCACGCGCCCCCGTCCGGCACCGGCCGCAGCGGCGCCTCGGGCTGCACCTCGACCAGCACCATGTGGGCGCCGCGAGGGACGGAGACCACCGTCGCGACCGCATCGGCGAGGTGTTCGGGACGCAACATGTAGGGGTGGCGGGCCATGCCCCAGTCCTTCCAGTCCTGCAGCACCGGTCCGACGATCTCGGGGGTCGTGTCCATCCCCATCCCGGTCAGTGTCGGGCCCGGCCGGACCAGTGAGGCGCGAATGCCGCTGCCTTCCAGCTCCATGCGCAACTGGCCGACCATCGCTTCGAGGCCGTTCTTCGCGGCACTGTAGGCGCCCGAGCGCGGCCGTGGGTTGTCGGCGCAGTCGGAGCTGATCACGACGAGATCGCCGCGTCGCCGCGCTGTCATCCCCGGTAGTACCCGGTGGATGAGGCGTTGCGCGCCGACGAGGTGGACCTGCACCTGGAACAGGAATCGCTCCGGGTCCATCTCGCCGACCAGCGAGAATTCGATGTCGCCCGCACCGGAGACGAGAATCTCGGTCGGGCCGAGCGTGCGCTCGGCGGCCGTCACGAACTCGTCGACGGAGGCGGCATCGGTGACGTCGAGCCGGTGGGCGTAGGCCTCGCCGCCGCCGGCGCGGATCTTGGCGGCGAGCTCCTCGCACAGCTCGACCCGGCGCGCGCCCAGCGTCACCGGATGGCCGAGCTGGGCCAGGGCGACGGCGGTCGCGGCGCCGATGCCGGAGGAGGCACCTGCCACCAGCACGGGCCTGCGGTCGGGATGGGGTTCGAATCGGGGCACTAGCTGACCTCTACTGTGATGGGGAGTTTGGCGAAGCCACGGACGTTCGTGGAGTGCACCCGGGCGATGCCGTCGGCGGCCACCTCGAAAGTCGCGACCCGCGAGGCGAATTCGCCGAGCACGATGGTGGCCTCCAGCCGGGCCAGGTGCGCGCCGAGGCAGAAGTGCACGCCCGCACCGAAACTGGCGAGCGCCGAGCTGCTACTGCGATCGATGACGTAGCTGTCACCGTCGTCGAAGGCCGCCGGATCGCGGTTGGCCGAGCCGATCAGCAACAGCACCTTCGCGCCCGCCGGGATGGTGCCGCCGTGATAGTCGAGGTCGACCGCCGCGGTGCGGGCCACGATCTGGCTGGAGGTGTCGTAGCGCAGGGTCTCCTCCACCCAGTCGCTGACCAGCTCCGGCTCGGCGACGACCTTGGCGTACTCCGCGGGGTTGGCGCCGGCCCAGTACAGCGCGTTGCCCAAAAGCTTTGTGGTGGTCTCGTTTCCGGCGACAACCATCAGGAACATGAAGCCGATGATCTCCTCGTCGGTGAGGGTGTCGTCATCGATCTCGGCATCGAGCAGCGCCGAGGTGAGATCGTCGGCGGGCGCGGCGCGGCGCTGGGCGACCATGTCGGCGTAGTAGCCGAACAGTCGGATCGAGGCGTCGATCGCGTCGACAGGTACGTCGAGCACGCCCTCTTCGCGGTGCACCACCAGGTCGGCCAAGCGGCGGATCTCGGCGCGATCGGGCTCGGGCACGCCCATCAGTTCGGAGATGACGTCCATCGGCAGCTTGCCCGCGACCTCGTCGATCCAGTCGAAGCTGCCGCGCGCGAGCGCCGGCTCGAGATGCTCCAGGGTGATCTCCCGGATCCGGACTTCCATCTCGGCGACACGTTTCGGTGTGAAACCCTTGAAAACGAGTCTGCGCATGCGCATATGCCGCGGATCGTCCATCGCCAGGAATGACATCACCCGATGTGCGTGCGGACCCCAGGCCGCCGGATCGAGGGAGACACCATTCGCGCTCGATAGCCGATTGCTGTCCCGAAATGCCGCGACCACATCGGAATGCCGGGAAAGCGCCCAGAAATCGAGCTCCGGATTGTGGTAAAGCGGCGCCTCGGTGCGCAATCGGTGGTAAGTCGGGTATGGGTCTTCATGGAATCCGTAGTCGTACGGGTCGAAAGTCACGGGTTCCACAGTGGCGCTGGTCATCGCGAATACCCCGGTTTCGATAGGTCGTCCCCTTCGGTGGCGGGGGCCGATAACCCCGAAGGAGACACGTAGCTGGACATGTGTCTGGACGGTACCACCGACACCAGTTCAGCACAACGGTTTCGGCGTCCCGCGAAGGTCTTCCGGCCGGTGAGGGCCGGGTTTTGGATCGGTCAGAGAAATGGACCAGTGTCTAGAATGTGGTCCAAATCATATGGTACGGTCGCCGACATGGCACGGGGAGACGGCGGAGTTGCACCGGCTGACGGTGGTGTGACGGGCGCTGGTAACCCGGCATCGCCGGAGGGGGAACAGGTCAGCGCTGGACAGATAGTTCGTCGGAACTTCTCCGACACGGTCCTTTCGAGTGTGGCAACTTTGGGCCGCGCATTGCGTATCGGTGCCGCGGCGATCTACATCGGTACGATCGACGCCATTCGAGGGCGATTCCAGGTGCACGAAACCCTCACGCAAGCCTGGTTTCTGATCAGAGTCACCGCGGTGCCGAGCATTTTGATGGCCATTCCGTTCGGTGTCATCGTTTCCGCGCAAGTCGGCAATATCGTGTCCGAACTCGGCGCCGATTCGATGATCGGTGCGGCAGGCGGACTCGGCGTCATCAAACAGGGTGCGCCGATGGCCACCGCGATGCTGCTCGGCGGAGCGGGCGCCGCCGCCATCGCGGCCGACCTGGGTGCGAGGACCGTCCGCGAAGAGGTCGACGCACTGCGGGTGATGGGCATCGACCCGGTGCAACGCCTGGTCGTGCCGCGCATCGCGGCCATGATGCTGGTCGCGCCGCTGCTCAATGTCCTGATCATCTTCATCGGGGTCGGTTCGGGCTTCGTGGTCGCGGTGGCGGCGTTGAACGTCACCCCGGGCAGCTACTGGCAGTCCTTCGGCGCCTTCACCACCTCGATCGACGTGTGGGTCTCGCTGGTCAAGGCGCTGATCTTCGGTTTCCTGGTCGTCGTCATCGCCTGTCAACGCGGGTTGGAGGCCAAGGGCGGACCGCGCGGTGTCGCCGACGGGGTCAATGCGGCCGTGGTGATGTCGATCGCCGCGGCCGTCGTCCTGAACACCGTGATCACCCAGGTCGTCACCATGTTCTTCCCGGTGAGGATGGCCTGATGAGCGCTCCCTACTATCCCGCCGCGCTGCGGTGGGTGGGCTGGCTACGCCGCCGTGGCATTCGTCCGTTCGGCCCGATCGAGTCGATCGGGTTCGTGCTCGGCTTCTGCTGGCAGGTGCTGTCGTCGGTGCCCTACACGCTCGTGCGCTACCGCCGTCAGACGATCACGATGGTGACGGACATGACCTGGGGTCGCGGTTCGGTGATCATCGGCGGCGGCGTGGTGCCGCTGATGCTGTTGCTCGGTGCCGCGATGGGCGCGTCCATCGGCATCGAGGCGTTCAGCGCGCTCGACCTGTTGTCGCTGGGGCAACTCAGCGGTCTCATCTCGGCCTTCGGCGTGACCCGCGAACTCGCGCCCATCGCGGCCGGGATCGGATTCGCGGCGCAAGCCGGGTGCCGGATGACCGCGGAGATCGGCTCCATGCGCATCTCCGAGGAGATCGACGCACTCGAGTCGCTCGGCATCCGGTCGGTGCCGTTCGTCGTGACGACCCGGGTGATCGCCGGGATCTTCGCCGTCGCACCGGCATTCGTGGTCGCGTTGATCCTGAGCTATTTCTCCTGTGCCTTCATCGTCACGACCATCCACGGGACACCGACCGGAACCTACAACCACTACTTCGATCAGTTCGTCGTCGGCTGGGATGTCTTCGCCGCGACCGTCAAGGTGATGGTGTTCGCGGTCGCTGTCGTGCTGATCCATTGCTATCAGGGCTATTTCGCCACGGGCGGTCCCGAGGGCGTCGGCATCGGTTCCGGGCGCGCCATTCGGGCGAGCCTGGTGGCGATCATCGCGCTCGACATGGTCGCCACCATTCTGCTGTGGGGATTCCAATCTCCCGTCACGTTCACCGGGTGATGCCATGCCTGCTTATGCCCTGCCGGGAACCGAAGTCGGGCCACTGCGCGCCCGCGTACTCGGCACCATCGCTGTCGTGCTCACGCTGCTCGGCGTGCTCGTCTGGCGAGTGGTGCCCGACAGTGAGCCCGCCGACCAGATCCAGGTCGCGCTGCTGGTCGGCGAGGTCGGCGAGGGCGTCGGGGAGGGGACCGACGTCCGGCTCGACGGCGTGCGCGTCGGCTCGGTCGCCGCGATCGACTTCGCGGGCCGGAGCAAGCAGCGAATCGAGCTGACGCTGAGCGGGTCTCAGCTGTTCGGCCTGACGAACGCGCTGACCGTCGACTACGCGCCGGGAAACCTCTTCGGCATCAGCGCCATCGAGCTGCACTCGACGGCGGGCGGCGCCGAACTGGTCGACGGTTCGACCGTCGACCTGACCGATCGCGAAGCCGATCGAGTCCACGACGCCACACTCTCGGCCCTGCTGAAATCGACGGGACAGCTCACCGACGAGGTGCTGACACCGAAACTCGTCGAACTGCTCAGTACGATCTCGCGCGACCTCACGGCCTTCACCCCACTGATGCAGGCGATCGGCACGACCGCCCGCTCCTATGCCGAGACCAGAGTGCTGCCGCCGTCGATGCTGTTCGAACAGTTCGGTTCGGCGCTGACCGGGTTGCCGCCGATGCTCACCGGCGGGCTGACGCTGCTGCACGCGGAGTACGCGAACAAGTACCTGGCGGTGCCCGACCAGCTCCAGCGCTTCGGCCAGATGTTCGACGGCATCCAGTACCAACTGCTGCCGACGGTCACCCAACTGCTCGGCACATCCCAACAGTATTTCGGTGGAATCCTGCCCATGATCAGCCTTGTCCTCGACCGCCTTTCCGCGTCGGTCAGCACCCCGGAACGCTCGGCGCAGCAGCTGAGCGAACTGCTCGCTCGCCTCGACACCGCCTTCCGTGACACACCCAACGGTCCGGTGCTCACCGCCGGGGTCGAACTGGATGTGGTGCCCGGCCTGGCGGCACCCCTGTCGTCGATACTCGGGGGCGTCCGCTGATGACGACACGTTCCCTGCTGCTGCGCGTCGCCACTGCGGTCCTGCTGATGGGTGTGATCCTGGTGGGCGTCCTGCGCGTGATCGAGCGACCCGTCGACGGCGAAACAGACACCTACACAGCGCTGTTCACCGACGCGAACGGCCTGCGTGATGGCGACGACGTGCGCCTCTACGGCGTTCAGGTCGGCAAGGTGCGTGCGGTCGAACTCGACGGCGCACTCGCCCGCGTGACTTTCACCGTCAGCCGGGATCGGGCGCTGTTCACCAACAGTGTCATCGCCATTCGATACCAGAACCTCACCGGTTTCCGGTATCTGGACATCGAGCAGCCCGAACAGCCTGCGGGCCGACGTGATCCGAAATCGGTCTTCGGCACCGCGGAAACGGTGCCCGACTTCGACATCACCCGACTGTTCAAAGGCTTGCAGCCGGTGCTGGCCGAACTCTCGCCCGATGATCTCAATCAATTCGCGACCAGCATTCTCGCGGTGATCCAGGGGGACGGAACGGGTCTCGGGCAGGCGCTGGGCGCGATCGACAAGCTCAGCCGCTACGCCTCCGATCGGCAGGCGGTGCTGGCGACCCTGGCGGGCAACCTCGCCCAGGTGGCCGATCATCTCGGCGGAAAGTCGGGCAACGCGATGACCCTGCTCACCAATCTGACCAACCTGTTCATCACCATCACCGAGAAACTGCCCGGACTCGTCGACTTCTCGAACGGGATTCCCGGTGTACTGCAACCACTTCGGAGCATGCTCACCGTCATCGGGGCCACCGGCGAACCCGGCGGAGACCTCGAGGTAGCGCTGCGAAGGGCATTCCCCGACCCGTACGACGCGGTGGCCGCGTTCGAGAGCCTGCCCGGTCTCATTCAGGCGATGACACAGGCGATTCCACCCACCGGACCCGACCTCACTTGCTCGCACGGGGATGCCACGGCGCCCCAACCTCTGCAAGTGCTCATCGCCGGACAGGGGATCGTGCTGTGTCACCGATAGGGCGCGGACGCGCCGCCGATCCGCGGGCAGGCGAATTGCGGTGGGGGATAGCGGGAATGTGTGCGGCTGTCCTGTTGCTGGTCGCGATCGGCGCGGTCTATGTCACCGGAACAACCGCGGAGCGTACGTATTCCGCCGAGATGACCCAGGCGGGCTCGGTTCGCACGGGCGACGACGTGCGGCTGGCGGGGATACCCGTCGGGAAGGTGACCTCGCTGACCCTGCTGCCCGATCGGGTCAGGATGGAATTCACCGTCACCGAGGACGCGTTCCTCGGTGATCAGACCACCCTCGACATCCGGATGCTGACCTTCGTCGGTGGCTACTACGTGGCTGTCCTGCCCGCCGGGACGAAACCGCTCGGCGCCGCGGTGATCCCCGTGGAGCGAGTCATCGTGCCCTACAACCTGACCAAGGCGTTCCAGGACGCGGTGGAGCCGGTGCGCCGGATCGACGGGAATGTCTTCCGGCAAGACCTCGCCGCACTGTCCACCGCGATCGACAAGAGCCCGGATGCCGTGCGGTCGACGGTGCGCGCGGCCGGCGACGTGGTCGCGATCCTGGACGAGCAGAACGCCGACATCTCCCGCGCCCTGTCCATCGCCGACGAATACCTGACCGCACTCAACGCGAACGCCGATGTGCTGGCGGATCTACTCATCACCCTCGGCACGCTCGAACAGATCATCCAGACCAACAAGGTGCAGGTCGCCGAATCCCTGCGTGACCTCGCGGTAATCCTGCAAGACCTGACTCCGCTCGGTCGGGCGTGGGACGCGTCGATCAGGCAGCGCGCCCAGCCGCTCGCCGATGCCATCCCCGCGCTGGAGGAGCTCGGCGGGCGTCTGGGCACCCTGCTCGATTCCGTGCGGGCACTCGGGCAACGGTTGCTGCCGTTGATGCCGGCGGGCGGTGGGGTGAGTGTCGACCAGTCCGGCGCGACGATCCAGCTGCCCGCCGTGTGCGTGCCACTGCCGGGAGGGGGCTGTTGATGCTGCAGAAGATCCTGGGATCGCGCGGGCTGATGTCGGCCGTGGTCGTCGTGACGCTCGTCCTCGCCGGTGCGATCGGCCTGCGGCTGAGCTCGCCGAATCCGCCGATGCGTAGCTACTGCGCCGAAATGCCGGACAGCATCGGACTTTACGAGGGCAGCGCGGTCACGGTGATGGGGGTGCAGGTCGGGCGGGTCACCGAGATCAGCATCGCCGGTGCGGTGGCGCGCGTCGAATTCGCCATCCGGGCCGACCGCAAGCTGCCGACCGACGTCGGGGCGGTGACCGTCAGCGACACCTTGATCGCCGACCGGCGGCTGGCCCTGATCGGCGCCGAACCCGCTGGGCCAGGCTGGAATTCGAGCGAGTGCATCACCAAGACGCTGACCCCCAAGAGCCTGACGCAGACCTTCGACGCCCTGGCCGGGCTCGCCGACCAGCTCAACGGTGCGCGAGATGCCGTGCAGCGCACCGCTATCGGGGCCGGAGTCGATGCGCTCGATCGCGCGACGGCGGGGACAGGCGATCAGATCAACGACATCATCGCCGCGCTGAGCCGGGCACTGGCCGCACCCGACGCCGCGATCGGCCACATCGGGCAACTGCTCGACGCGCTCACCGAACTCGCGCACCGGGCCCGCGGCGGCTGGTCCCAGGTGGAGACCACGGTGAGCGGGCTGCCGCAGACGTTCAACGACATCGTCACCATCGCGTTCCCGCCGGTTATCGAGCTCGTCGCCGCGCTCGCCGACCTGCTGCCCCAGCTCAACGACGTGATCGTGATGTTCGGGTCGCCCGCGCTGCGAGCGTTGGATTCCGTACCGGATCTTTCGCGCATGATCGCGGCGGGCGTCGGCTCGCTCGCCGACATCATCGCCATGGCGCCGGCCGTCGCTAGCGGCTTCGCCGGTGCCGTCGACCCGGTCAGCGGAGCGCTGAACATCGGCTACGCACCACCGAAACTCGTACTCGCCCAGCACGACACGGCCCAGGTCTGTGCGGCCGTGCAGATCATCACCGGGCAGCTCTGCCAGACGGCCGAAAGCGGTGCGATGACGATTCCTGCCCTGCCCGTCCTGCTCGGGGCGGTGAGCGCACGATGAGACGCGCCGCGCTGCTGCTGTTCACGGTGCTGCTCGCCGCCACCGGCTGCGGTTTCCAGCCCGCTGACCTACCGGTACCGGGATCGGGCGTCGACGGTCCCACGTATCAGCTGCGCATCGAGTTCGCCGATGTGCTCAATCTCCCGCAGGGCGCCAAAGTGATCGCGGCGGGCGTCCGGGTCGGCATGCTCACCGGCGTCACCCTCGTCGATCCTGTCGCCGCCACACCGGACCGGGCGGCCGAACCCGGCTATGCCGTCGCCGATGTCGCCATCGGGCAGTCGGTCCGGCTCTCGGTCGGCACCACCGCCGAACTTCGCCAGGAGACCCCGCTCGGCGACGTCCACATCGCGCTGAGCGAACCGGTGGAAGCGACGGCGGGCGAGCTGACACCGGGCGCGACCATCCCGCTCGCGGACACCACCCAGTCGCCCCCGATCGAGGACATCCTGGCCGGTCTGTCCACCTTCATCGGCAGTGGCGCGGTGACCGATTTCCAGAGCATCGTCCGCACGATGAACGGTGTGTTCCCCGACGATCCGCGCGACACCGCCCGCCTCGCGGACATTCTCGGCGCCGACATCACCGACCTCGGCGACCACCTGCATTCGGTCGACGCCCTGCTCGACGGGTTGGAGGCCACGGTCGAAGAGGGCATGCAGCAGAACCTGCCGATTCTCGACGTACTGCTCACGCCCTACGGCGTCCAACACACCACCGATGCGGTGAACGCGCAGATCCGGGTCATCTTCGTGCTCACTGCGCTCGGCCCGGTCGCGCCGAGCGCGCAGTGGCTCGGCCCGCTGCTGTCCTCCCTGGACGACACCACGCGCGCCCTGGTCCCCATGCTGCTGGGCAGCCGCCCGCTCGACGCCGATTCACCGTCGAACATGAAGGCGCTCATCGACCTGATCAATACCGATCTCGTCCCGTTCGCCACCCACGGCCCGAAGGTCGACCTGGTCGACGTCACCCTCGGGCCATCGAACCCTGGTATCACGCAGGACGAGCACACCGCCCGCATCGTCGACACCCTGCGAATGATCGGACTCGTGCGATGAATCTCCGTGCGGCAGTATCGCTTTCCGCGATCGCGGCGGTCCTGGTCTTCGGTGTCGGGTACATGTCGCTCGGCGTGCTGCGGCTGGACCCGCGATTGAGCTACATCACCGCCGACATGCGCCTCGACAACTCGGGCGGACTCGCCCCGAATTCGCCTGTCCTGCTCGCCGGTGTCCAGGTCGGCCGCACCGAGTCGGTGCGCAAGCAGGCGGGCGGGGTGCTCGTTCGGCTGCGGATCGACAGCCGCTACCGAATCCCGGTGTCCAGCGATGTCCGGATCGAGCAGCTGTCGGCCCTCGGCGAGCCCTACATCGCCTTCGCGCCGGAATCCGGTGCCGGCCCGTATCTCGAGGACGGCCAGGTCGTCGCGGCGGACCGGATCCACCTGCCGATGACCATCACGGCACTGTCGGCCCGACTGGTCGAGTTGCTCGACCAGATCCATCCCGAGGCGATCGCGAACCTGGTCGATACCTTCGACCGCGCGCTGGCCGGAACGGACACGGCGATGCAGACCCTGCAGCGGTCGTCGACCCTGCTCGCGGCCACCTTGCTCAGCCGCACCGAAGCCGTTCGGCAACTGTTCGCCGACATGCAAGCTCTCGGCGGCGACATGGCCTGGCTCGGGCCATCACTCGGTACGGCGGGCCCGCTGTTCGGCGAGTTCGGCGTGACGCTGAACGCGATCGTCGAGTCGGGATCCGAGCTCGTCGAGGCCCGTCCGGTGCCCGCCTACTTCACCGGTGACGGCCTCGTGCCGTTCCTGGCCGACCTGACCACCCTGATCGACGAGATCGGGCCGAGCATCGCCCCGCTGGGACAGATTCTCGGTCCGGTCGTCACCGATGCGGTGAACCGGACACCCGCCATCGACATCAGCACCCTGATCGACCAAGCCCTACAGAGCGTGGACGCCGACGGCACAGTGCACTTCCGGATCGGCGTCAAATAGCGGACAAAGGACAGCCCATGAGTACAGCGACCGAAGAAGCCACCACCACCGAGGCAGGCGAACAGTCGCCGCGCACCGTGTCCCTCCGACTGTCGACCGTGCTGGCCACCGCCACGATCGGCGTCCTCGTCGCCGCGGTCGTCACCTTCGCGGCGCTGTACTTCTCGGCCGAGGCGACGATCGCCGACCGGGACGCACGCGACGCCGACGCCCGGCACGTCGAACAGATCGCGTCGGACTACGGGGTCGGCGCGTCCACTATCGACTACCGCGACGTGCAGGCGTGGTTCACCCGGTTGCGGACCGGCACTACCCCGCAACTCGCCGCGAAATTCGACGCCACCGCACCGCAATTGGAGCAGATCCTGCTCCCACTGCAGTGGACGTCGAAGGCGACGCCGCTCTCGGCGACCGTGACCTCGGAAAGCGGTGGCATCTACAAGGTCAACGCCTACCTCGACGTGGTCTCCACCAGCGCCCAGACGCCAGAGGGCACCCGGACCACCGTCACCTATTCGCTCACCGTCGATCGCAATGCCGACTGGCAGATCACCGAGGTGGGTGGCCTGCAGAACGCGCTGCCGACCAAGTAGCCGACTCAGTAGGCGATGAAGAGGATCTCGTCGGGGGTGTAGTCGTGTCCGGGGTGGTTCTCGGCCAGGTGCGCCTGGGTCTGCTTGATCAGGTCGTCTTCGTCGGTGCCCCGAATGCTGACGCCGCAGGGGCAGTTCAGTCGAGTCTTCATCGGTGATCTCCTTTGGTTCCGACTATCCGAGCAGGTTTCCGGACAGTAGTCCGGATTGTATTCCAGTTCGTATGTTAGCGTGGCCCGCATGGGAGCTGTAGACGAAATCTCCGCCGGTACCAGCGACCTGTTCGCACTCGCCGAACAGACCATCGGATTCATGCCGCCGGACGAGGGACACGCACTCTACGCTGCCGCTCGCGCGTACGCGGGCGACGGAACCATCATGGAGATCGGCACCTACTGCGGCAAGTCGACGGTCTATCTGGGCGCCGCCGCCCGCGAAACCGGCGCTGCTGTTTTCACCGTCGACCACCACCGTGGCTCCGAGGAACACCAGCCGGGCTGGGAGTACCACGACACCACGCTGGTCGACCCGGAGACCGCTGTCTTCGACACCGTGACCACGTTCCGGCGCACCATGATTCGCGCGGGCCTCACCGACACGGTGACCGCGATCATCGGCTCTTCCACCGCCGCCGCACACATCTGGCGGGTCCCGCTGCGCATGCTGTTCATCGATGGCGGCCACACCGAGGAAGCCGCCCAGCGCGACTACGACAACTGGGTGCACTGGGTGGCAGGTGGCGGGCTGCTCGCCATCCACGATGTCTTCCCCGACCCCGCCGATGGTGGCCGCGCACCGTTCAACATCTACCGCCGCGCACTCGACAGCGGCAAGTTCACCGAGCTCTCGGTCACCGGTTCGCTGCGCATCCTGCAGCGCACCGCCGCGTGCGGCTGAGCCCCGCCGCCGCGTGCGGGTGGGCCCACCGCCGCGTGCGGGTGAGCCACACCATCGCGTCCGGGTGCGGAGCACCGCTGTCTGCGGCTGAGGCGACTCAGCGGGGGAGCGCGTCGCGGAAGATGCCATTGCCCGCGGTGGTGCGGGTGAGGGCGTCGGCGGCGAGCACGACGGCCGCCGCGGTCCAGGTGGTGCGTTCTTCCGGCCAGCGCTTGCCATCGGTGAAAACCAGTCCGGTCCAATAGGAACCGTCGAGTTCGCGCAGATGCTGCATATTGCCGAACAGCGTGGTGGCGGCCGCGGTGTCGCCGATGGCGTCCAGCGCGAGCACCAGTTCACAGGTCTCGGCGCCGGTGACCCACGGTGCGTCGGAGACGCAGCGGATACCGAGGTCGGCGACCACGAATTCGTCCCAGCGCCGAGCTATCAGCTCCGTGGCCGCCGCGCCGCGCACCGCACCGCCGAGGACGGGGTAGTACCAGTCCATGGAGTAGCGGCTCTTGTCCAGGAAGGCTTCCGGATGGTGGCGCAGCGCGTTGCCGAGCCGGTCGCGGGCCGCCGCCCAGTCCGGGCGTGGATCGCCCACCCGCTCGGCGAGCGTCACCGCGCAGCCGAGGCTGTGGAAGATGCTGGAACAGCCGGTCAGCAGCGCTTCCCCGGAGGACCCGGATTCGTTTGCCGACCAGTGGATCTCGCCGTTGACACCCAGTTGGAGGCCGAGGACGAAGTCGATGCCCGCGCGGACCGTCGGCCACAGCTCGGCGGCGAAGCCGGTATCGCCGGTGATCGAAAGGGCGTGCAGGACACCGGTGGCCAGGTAGGCGCAGAAGTTGGTGTCCGCGTCGTGGTTCTCGATTACGCCCCGGCGCAACTGCATCGGCCACGAGCCGTCGTCGCGCTGCGACTTCGCCGACCAGATGTAGGCCTCGCGGGCCTCGTCCCACAGGCCTGCCACGGTCAGTGCCATCGCGGACTCGATGTGGTCCCACGGATCGGTGTGCCCGCCGGTGAACCACGGGATCGCGCCGTCGGGTTCCTGTGCGGCGGCGATGGATTCGGCGGTCAGCCGAATGTCACGCGCGGAGACGACCCCGGGAACAGCCGGTAGCTCAACGGGCATCGCCGCGCACCGCCGGCTTCGTGAAGTAGAGCGCGACGGACTTGCCGACCAACGGGTTCAACACGCGTTCGGCCGTGCGCGTCACCGCGGGCGCCGACATCATGTCCCACACCAGCATGCGGTGATAGGCACTCACCAGCGGGTGCTTGTCATTGCGCACGCCGACAGCGCATTTCAGCCACCAGAAGGGTGCGTGCAGTGCGTGGGCGAAGTCCTGGTGGTGGTAGCGCAGACCGCGCGCGGTGATCTTGTCGCGCAGCTCGTCGGCGCGATAGATGCGGACGTGGCCGCCCTCGTTGGCGTGGTACTCGTCCGAGAGCGCCCAGCAGATACGTTCGGGTAGCCAGCGCGGCACCGTGACCGCCAGCGCGCCACCGGGTTTGACCACCCGCGCCAGTTCGGCGATCGCCTGTGTGTCCTGCGGGACGTGTTCGAGAATCTCCGAGGCGATGACCACGTCGAACTCGTCGTTGCCGTAGGGCAGATCGAGCGCGTCGCCGCGCACGGTCTCGGCCTTGGCGTATTCCGGCGCCTCGCCCGCCGCCGCCAAGGCCTCGAACATGACGTCGACGTCGGCCAGGTCGGCGGCGTTCTGGTCGAAGGCGACGACGTCGGCTCCGCGGCGGTAGGCCTCGAAGGCGTGTCTGCCCGCGCCGCAGCCGATGTCGATCACCCGTGACCCGGGGCCGACGCCCAAGCGGTCGAAATCGACGGTCAACATGGGGCCTCCTGGCAAGGATCGGAAGGGGTCGTCATCGGGCGGTGCCCGGCGGGGTGGAGCAGCGGCGGGCGATCGCCTGGTCATAGATCGCGACCGTCTGCGCGGCGACGGCCGACCAGCTGAACAGCTCGAGAACGCGAACACGGCCCGCCGCGCCCATGCTCTCGCGTCGGCCGGGGTCGTCGAGCAGTTCGCCGAGCACCCGGGTCAGCGCGTCCACGTCGCCCGGCTCGACCAGCTCGGCGCACTCGCCGACGACCTCGGGCAGCGCGCCTGCCCGGCTGGCGACCAGCGGTGTCCCGCTGGCCATCGCCTCGACGGCGGGCAGCGAAAACCCTTCGTACATCGAGGGAATGCAGGCGATCTCGGCCGAGGCCAGCAGTTCGGCCAACTCCTCGTCGCTCACTCCGCTGACCGGGGTGACGATATCGGCGATGCCGAGTTCGGCGATCAGCTTCTCGGTGGGGCCGTTCGGCTCCAGCTTCGCGACGAGCCGGAGCTCGACATCGCAGGTATGCCGCAGCCGCGCAACCGCTTTCAGTAGGTGCGCGATGCCCTTGAGCGGTTTGTCGGCGCTGGCGACCGCGACGATCCGCCCACGCACCCGCGGTGTCTCGCGCGGCCGGAACAATTCGGTGTCCACGCCGAGGGGAACGGTACGCAACTGTCCCGGCGTCACACCGAAGTCCGCCGCGATATCCGCGGCCGAAGCGGACGACACCGTGATGAGGTCCGGAATCCGCTGTGCGACTTGCTGTTGCATGCCGAGAAAGCCGTACCAGCGCCGCACGAACAGCTTGCGCCGCCACGGCGTCGCGGCCAGATCGACCGCGCGGTCGCGCGTGATCGGATGGTGGACCGTCGCCACCAGCGGCAGCTGCTCGGCGATGTCGAGCAGGCCGTAGCCGAGGCACTGATTGTCGTGCACCACATCGAAATCCCCTGCGCGCGAAGCCAACAGCTTGGCCGCGCGCAGGCTGAACGTGCGCGGTTCGGGGAACCCGGCCGTCCACATGGTGGCGAGCTCGAGCAAGTCGACGCGATCGCGGATCTCGCGCGGATGTGGTGTGCGAAAGGGATCTTCGTCGCGGTAGAGGTCCAGACTCGGCACCTCGGTGAGCCGCACCCGCGGATCGAGATCCTCGGGATAGGGCTGGCCCGAGAACACCTCGACCTCGTGGCCGAGCTCGACGAGCCCCTGACTCAGATACCGGACATATACACCCTGCCCGCCACAGTGCGGCTTGCTCCGGTAGGACAACAGCGCGATCCGCATCAGTCCCGTGCTCCTGACTCGTAGCTGACCTGCCAGTGTTTGATCCCGTTGATCCACCCCGACCGTAGCCGCTGTGGCTGCGACACCTCGGACAGGTCGGGCAGCACATCGGCGATGGCGTTGAAGATCAGATCGATTTCGAGCCGGGCCAGGTTGGCCCCGACACAGAAGTGCGTGCCGGTGCCGCCGAAGGCCAGGTGCGGATTGGGGTCGCGCAGGATGTCGAAGCTGAACGGGCGTTCGAAGGCATCCTCATCGAAATTGGCCGAGCTGTAGAACAATCCGAGGCGCTCACCCGCACGGATGCGTTGTCCGCCGAGCTCCGTGTCGGCGGTCGCGGTGCGCTGGAACACCGTCACGGGGGTCGCCCAGCGCACGATCTCGTCGGTCGCGGTGCGGGGGCGCTGCTGTTTGAAGAGCTCCCACTGTTCCGGATTGTCGATGAACGCCTTCATTCCGTGGGTGATCGCATTGCGGGTGGTCTCGTTGCCCGCCACCGCGAGCAGGATCACGAAGAACCCGAACTCGTCGGAGCCCAGCGCCTCCCCGTCGAGATCGGCGTGCACCAGCGTGCTGACGATGTCGTCGGCCGGTTCAGTACGCCGCTGTTCGGCCATGTTCCAGGCGTAGCCGAGGATCTCCATCGCCGCGGTCGACGAGGCGTCCGTAGTGGTGGCGTCGCCGTATTCCGGGTCGTCGTAGTTGAGCATCTGGTTCGACCAGTCGAACAGCTTGCGGCGGTCCTGCTGGGGGACGCCGACGAGTTCGGCAATGGCTTGCAGCGGAAGTTCGCTCGCCACCTGCTCGACGAAATCGCCGCCGCCCGCCGCCCGTGCCGCGTGCACGATCGCGGTGGCCCGTTCGGCCAACGCCGCGCGCAACCCCTCGACTGCGCGCGGCGTGAACCCTTTGGAGATGATCCGCCGGATCTTGGTGTGCTTGGGCGGATCCATGTTCAACAACAGGGCGCCGGTGAGTTCGATCTGCTCGGGTGTCACCTCGCCGGGTAGGCGGATGACCGAACCCTTCTGCTGGGAAGAGAACAGCTCAGGATTGCGCGAGATCTCCTTGATGTCAGCATGTGTGGAGATCACCCAGTAGCCGCCATCGCGGAAGCCACCCGACTGCGCGTCGGTCTGGGCGTTCCACCAGACCGGGGCGGTCCGGCGCAACTGGGCGAATTCCTGGACGGGGTTACGGGATTCCCACAGTGCCGGATCGGTGAAATCGAATCCGCTGGGGAGCGACGACGCTGTCACAGTGACCTCCGCCCGCGCTCAGCGCTGCCTGCGGCGGTAACGCACGCGGCAGGGTTGCTCGAGCTGCACCACCATCTTCGAATGATCGTTGCGGTAGGTGTCGGACGGCTGCGCGAGTTCGAAGTCCCAGTCCCGCAGCAGAATCGAGAAGATCGCCTTGAGCTGCATCAGCGCGAACGGAGCTCCGACGCAGCGATGCTTGCCCGCGCCGAACGGAATCCAGTTCCAGCGGTTGAGGATGTCCTCCTGGCGCGGATCGAGGTAGCGGCCGGGATCGAAGGCGTCCGGGTCGGGGAAGTCCTCCGGAATCCGATTGGAGATCGCGGGGGTGGCGGCCACCATGTCGCCGGGCCCGATCCGGTGCCCGCACACCTCGAACTCCCCGCGCGCCAGGCGCATGAGGATGATCAGCGGCGGATGCAGTCGCAGTGTCTCCTTGAGGGCGGCCTCCAGATTCGGAATCTGGCGCAGCGCATGGTAGCTCACGTCGGCGCCGTCGGCGTAGAGCTCGTCGAGCTCGGTAACGACACCGGCCAGCGTCTCCGGGTGGCGCAGCAACTCGATGATCGTCCAAGCCGCTGTGCCCGAGGTGGTGTGGTGGCCCGCGAACATCATCGAGATGAAGATGCCGGTGATCTCGCTGGCCGAGAACCGCAGCGCCCCGTTCTCGTCCTTCACCGAGATGAGGACGTCGAGCATGTCGCGATCATCTTTGCCCGCAGGGGGATTCGCCTCCCGCTGATCCATGATCGCCTGCACGAGCTCGACCAGGGCGATCCGAGCGGCGTCGCGGCGGGCGAAGCTCTCGATCGGCGCGTACGGATCGACGTAGGCCAGGGCGTCGGTGCCCTGTTCGAGCTCGTGATAGAGGTGCGCGAAGCGCCCGTCGAGCTGATTGCGGAACTTCACCCCGATCAGACAGGCCGATGAGGTGTAAATGGTCAGCTCGGCGAAGAACTCGAGCAGGTCGATCTCGCCCTCGTCGTCCCACTGGGCGACCATCTGATCCACTTCGTGGGCGATGGTGCCCGCGTGCCCGCGCATATGGTCCGCGCGCAGCGCCGAATTGTGGAGCATCTCTTTGCGGCGCTCGGGTGGTGCGTCGAAGACGACGCCCTCGCCGAAGATCGGCTTCATGAACGGATAGGCCGCGCCCTGGTCGAGATCCTCGTCGCCGGCACGGAAGAAGAATTCATTGGCCTCGGCGCCGGATAGCAGGACGACGTCGCGTCCCGCGAGTTCGAAGGAACCGACATCGCCGCACTCGGCGCGAACACGCCGCATCAGTGCGATCGGATCGGTGCGGAACTCGGCCAGGTGCCCGTGTTCGTCTTCGCCTCCGGATACGCGCTGCGGTTTGACCAGCGTCATTGGAAAGTCCTTCCCGGAATAATGTCCAGACACTATATGGACATGTGTCTGGACAGTACTACGGTTTCCTGATGCGCGACAGGGTTCAGTCCGAATCCGGTGGTCGAGCGCGCTAGTCGGTGGCGGGCTCGACCATCAACCGGCGCGCGCACATTTCGAGCAGATCGGCGACCTGTGCGTACGACAGCAGGCCCATGCCGCCCTGGAGGAGCGCGCCGGCGTACAGCAGTTCGAGGGCGGCCAGGCGTTCGGGATCTTTCGTGCCGAGAGCTTCGCCGAGTCGATGGCGGATCTGCATGCCGATGCGCACCCGCAGGTGTCGCACGTCGGGATCGTCGCCGAGCAGCGCGCTGCTGACCGCGCCCGCCAACGCGGGTTCGTCGGCCACCAGCATCGAGACCTGGCGCAGGACGGCGACCACGCGGGTGGTCGCGTCGGCATCGCCTACCTCCAGTGGGGGCATGGCGACCAGTCGTCGCCAGAACACCTCGGAGATCAGGTGCTCCTTGGAGGAGAAGTACGTGTAGGCGGTGGCTGTTCCGACGCCTGCCGACGCGGCGACGAGCCGGATCGTCGTCCCCGAGTAGCCCTCTCGCGACAGCACCTCGACGGCGGCGACCGTCAGGCGGTCCACGGTATCGGCCTGCTTTTCGGTCAAGCGTCGTCGAGTTGCTTCGATGCCGGTAGGCGCGGTTTCGGACATGTGTCTGGATACTACTACAGTCGGGTGTACGGGCCAATCGGCTCGTATGGTCTTGCGTCCGATCGATAAACCGAACTATATTCCGTACACCTGTCCAGACACGTATCGGAGCCTCGCTATGAACGGCCTCGTCCCCGCCGAAGGCACACCACTGTTGATCGGCGGCAAGTTGATCCCGGGTGGCTCCGGTGTCTTCGCGACCATCAATCCCGCCACCGAGGAGGTGCTCGGATACGCCGCCGACGCCTCGGGTGCCGACATGGACGCGGCCATCGCCGCGGCGCGCACCGCCTTCGACGAGACACAGTGGTCGCGCGATCCGGCGTTCCGCGCGCACTGCCTGCGCCAATTACGTGACGTGCTCGGCGAACACCTCGAGGAGCTGCGGGCGATCACGATCGCCGAGGTCGGCACACCGGTCATGCTGACCAGCGGACCGCAGCTGGAAGGGCCGATCGCCGATCTGTCCTTCGCCGCCGACTTGGCCGAGAATTACACCTGGGAAACCGATCTCGGCACCAGGGACCTGATGGGCATCGCCAGCCGCCGGGTGATCCGCCGCGAGGCCGTCGGTGTCGTCGGCGCCATCACGCCGTGGAACTTCCCGCACCAGATCAACCTGGCCAAGCTCGGGCCCGCACTGGCCGCGGGCAACACCGTGGTGCTCAAGCCCGCCCCCGATACTCCCTGGTGTGCCGCGATCCTCGGCCCGCTCATCGCCGAGCACACTGATTTCCCCGCGGGCGTGATCAATATCGTCACCTCCTCTGATCACGGACTCGGCGCCCAGCTGGTCCTCGATCCGCGAGTCGACATGATCACCTTCACGGGCTCGACCCAGACCGGGCGCTCGGTGATGGTCGGCGCGTCGGCCACGCTCAAGCGGACCTTCCTCGAACTGGGCGGCAAGTCCGCGGCCATCGTGCTCGACGACGCCGACATCGCCACGGCGGCCAGCTACACCGCGTTCACGGTCGCCGTGCACGCCGGCCAGGGCTGCGCACTCACCACCCGGCTGCTGGTGCCGCGCGAGTCCTACGACGCGGCGGTCACCGCGGCGGCCGGTGCCTTGCGCGGGCTCGCGGCCGGTGATCCGACAAATCCCGGAACCGTCTGCGGCCCACTGATTTCCGAGCGGCAGCGGGCGCGGGTCGAACGTTATCTCCAGATCGCGCGCGACGAGGGCGGGCGCATCGAGGTCGGTGGTGGCAGGCCCGCGGACTCCGAGCGCGGGTACTTCATCGAGCCGACCCTGATCAGCGGACTCGACAACACCGCGACCGTCGCCCAGGAGGAGATCTTCGGGCCGGTGCTCGTCGTGATCGCCCACGACGGCGACGACGACGCGATCCGGCTGGCCAACGAATCGCCCTATGGCCTGTCGGGTTCGGTCTGGGGCACCGATCCCGATCGGATCGAGCGGGTGGTCTCGGGGGTGCGGACCGGGACGCTGAGCGTCAACGGCGGGCTCTGGTACCACGCCGACGCGCCGTTCGGTGGCTACAAGCAATCCGGCATCGGCCGTGAGATGGGCGTCGCCGGTTTCGAGGAATACCTCGAGACCAAGTTGATCGCCACCCCCGCCTGACCTCACCGACATCGACCACACCCAGGAGCTGAACACCATGGCACGTTTCACCGGTCGCACCGCGATCGTCACCGGCGCCGCGCAGGGCATCGGCGCGGTCTACGCCGCCGCGCTGGCCGCCGAAGGCGCCAATGTCGTTGTCGCCGATCTCAATGCCGAGCGCGGCGAGGAGGTGGTCAAGCAGATTGTCGCCGACGGCGGCACGGCGGCCTTCCGGCGCGTCGACGTCGCCGATCCCGACTCTGCTGCCGCACTGGCGGAATTCACTGTCGCCGAGTTCGGCGCGATCAATCACCTGGTCAACAACGCGGCCATCTACGGCGAGATGAAGCTCGACCTACTGCTCACCGTGCCGTGGGACTACTACAAGAAGTTCATGGGCGTGAACTTCGACGGCGCGCTCAATGTGACGCGTGCGGTCTGGCAGCCGATGATCGCGGCGGGCGGCGGCTCGATCGTCAACCAGTCCTCCACCGCCGCGTGGCTGTACTCGGGGTTCTACGGGCTGGCCAAGGTCGGCATCAACGGACTCACCCAGCAGCTCGCCACCGAACTCGGTGGTTCCCGGATCAGGGTGAACGCCATCGCGCCGGGCCCGATCGACACCGAGGCCACCCAGACCGTCACGCCGGGAAATATGGTCAAGGACATGGTGAAGCGCATTCCGATCAAGCGGATGGGCACCCCGCAGGATCTGGTCGGCGCCTGCCTGTACCTGCTCTCCGACGAGGCGAGCTGGGTCACCGGCCAGATCCTCAATGTCGACGGCGGGCAGATCATCCGATGACCACCGAATCCGCGAGCGCCCCGGTCGGATTCATCGGACTGGGCAATATGGGCGCGCCGATCGCGCGACGGCTGCTGGAGTGGCCGGGCGGGCTGACGGTCTGTGATGTGCGCGCCGAGGTCACCGAACCGTTCGTCGCGGCGGGCGCGCGTTCGGTCGCCGATCCGGCGCAGGTCGCGGCGCACGCGCGGATCATCTGCGTGACCGTCATCGACGACGCGCAGGTGACCGAGGTCCTCACCGGCCCGGCGGGCATTCTCAGCACCGCGGCACCGGGCACGGTCGTCGCGGTGCACTCCACCATCAGTGACCGGACCGCGCAGGAGTTGGCCACCCGCTGCGCCGAGCACGAGGTCGAATTCGTCGACGCGCCCGTCAGCGGCGGCGCGCCCGGCGCCACCCAGGGCAGGCTGGCGGTGATGGTCGGCGGCAGTGCCGAGGCGGTGGACCAGATCAGGGCGCCGTTCGGGTGCTTCGCCGACCTCATCGTGCACGCCGGTCCGGTGGGTGCGGGCACGCGAATGAAGTTGGCGCGCAACCTGCTCCACTTCATCTCGTTCACCGCCGCCACCGAGGCGCAGCGGCTCGCCGGCGCCGCCGGACTCAGTCTCACCGCGCTCGGCAAGGTGGTCCGGCACTCCGACGCGGTAACCGGCGGGCCGGGCGCGATCATGCTGCGCGACACCACCGCGCCGATCGAGGAGGACGACTTCTGGTTCCCCATCCTCGGTCACGTCCGCGATCTCGGCGAGAAGGACCTGTCCCTCGCGCTCGAACTCGGTGATCGGCTCGAGGTCGACCTGCCCCTGGCGCAACTCGCCATCGAACGCCTGGCCGACGGCCTCGGCGTCGCCCACCCTGTGCTCGACAAGGAGTCGTCATGACCACCAACGGAGAAACTCCCGCCGACGTACGGCAGCGCGGCCTGGCCAAGATGAGCGAAGTCTACGGCTGGGAATTCGCCGACGGCCCCGGCGAGCATTTCGCCGTCACCGCCGACCACCTGTTCGCCGACATCTGGTCGCGTCCCGAGCTGACGGTCCGGGAGCGCCGCCTGTTGCTGATCGGGGCGCTCACCGCGCAGGGCAATCTCGACGTCGCCGAGATCCAGATCGGCGCGGCCTTGCGCAACGGTGAACTGTCCGAGGAACAGCTGCGCGAGATCGCGCTGTTCCTGTGCCATTATGTCGGCTGGCCCGCGGGCACGAAGCTCGACGGCACTGTCGGCAAGGTGATCGCGCAGGAGCGGCGCAAGAAATGAGGCACTCCGAACCCGGCCGTCC
The DNA here is from genome assembly GCF_042720495.1 of Nocardia sp. NPDC058480. Taxonomy (NCBI): domain Bacteria; kingdom Bacillati; phylum Actinomycetota; class Actinomycetes; order Mycobacteriales; family Nocardiaceae; genus Nocardia; species Nocardia sp. NPDC058480. Next base: position 29,560 of record NZ_JBHXMN010000018.1, read on the forward strand.
GCGACCGCTGTAGCGTGCGGTCGATGGGTATGCCGAAGAATCAGCCGAAAGGGCTGAACGCGCCGATGACGACGCAGATCATCCGATACGGATCACGGATGCAAGCGTGGGTCTATCGCCGCACCAACGGCCGCGTCGGCGGCACCTGGCGGATCGGCGCCGGGTTCCGCCGCCCGGTGCCGACCCTGCTGCTCGAACATCGAGGTCGCAAGTCCGGCAAGGTCTTCGCCGCGCCGCTGCTCTACCTCGTCGACGGCCAGGACCTCGTCATCGTCGGCTCACAGGGCGGTCTCGCGAATCACCCGCAGTGGTACCTGAACCTGCGCGCGGACCCGAACGCGCACGTGCGGATCCGCGCCGAGCACTATCCGGTCCTGGCCCGCGTCGCCGAGGTCGACGAGCGGAAACGGCTGTGGCCGAAGCTGGTCGAGCTCTACGCCGATTTCGATGCCTATCAGTCGTGGACGGAGCGGGAGATCCCGGTGATGATCCTCTCCCGCACCGGCGTCTGAGCGGTCAGTCGGGCGAGAGCCGGTCGTCGTAGGCGCGGCGGGCGTCGCGGTCGACGTCGATGAAGGTGCGGTGCACGCCCAACTGCCGAGCCATGAATTCACCGACCGGGCGCGGGGTCAGCTTGTTGAAGGCGGCGAGGACGCCCGCGAGACGGGTCACCGAGACGCGGCGGCGTGGCCGGGCGATCAGTGCGGCGACTGCGGCGGCGACGTCGCCCGGGTCGGCGAGCAAGGCGCGTGGTGCGCGGGTTCCGGCGATCATCTCGGTGCGGGTGAACGTCGGCAGCACCGCCGAGAACCGCACACCGGTGCCGCGGTGCTCCAGGCGCATGGTCTCGGTGAAGCTGAGCACAGCCTGTTTGCTCGCGCAGTAGGTGGCCATCCCCGGTGTCGGGTTCTCGCCCGCCATCGAGGCCATGTTCACGATGTGGCCGCGGCCGCGAGCCAGCATCTTCGGCAGCACGAGTTTGGTGCCGAGGGCGACGCCGTAGACATTGATGTCGAGAATCCGGCGGGTGATCTCGTCGGACTCCTCGGTGAACCTCCCGACCGGCATGATGCCCGCATTGTTGATCAGCACATCGATAGGGCCGCAGGTCTTTTCGACCTCGGCGAGGAACGTCGCGAACGACGCGGGGTCGGTGACGTCGAGGTGCAGCGCCACCGTCGCGGCGATCTCTGTTCCGGTGCGGGTAACCGTGGTGGCGTCGATGTCGCCGATGGCAACGACCGATCCGCCTTCGACGAGCGCGCTCGCGACCGCCCGTCCGATGCCGCGGGCGCCGCCGGTGACAACGACCACCTTGCCGACGGTGGACCTGGCGTCTTGTTCATTAGACATGTGTCCAGATTCTATTCTGGACATTCTTCTGAATCAACCCCCGCGGTGCGGTTGACCGAGGCATCGGAACTGGCGAGTAACATCCGGACGCATGTCTGAAAGCGATTCCATCGGCCTCGAAGCGACCCGGCGTCGATTGACCGGCAAACAGGCCGACACCGTCGATCGGCTGACCAGGGCCGCGCTGGTAGTACTGGCCCGAGACGGCTTTTCCGGCATGACGATTCGGCTGGTCGCCGCCGAGGCGGGCGTCGCCACCGCGACCGCGTACACCTACTTCTCCTCCAAGGAGCACTTGGTCGCCGAGATCTTCTGGCGTCGACTGCTGGCCTCGCGCTCACCCGCGAGCGATGATCCCGACTCGACGGTGCGGGTACTCGCCGAGCTGCGCAACATCGCGCTGCTGGTGGCCGAAGAGCAGGAGCTGTCCGGGGCGGTCACCGGCGCACTGCTCGGCTCGGACCCGGACGTCGAGCACCTGCGCACCCGCATCGGGATCGAGATCCGCGGCCGGATCGCCCGGGCGCTCGGCCCCGACGCCGACAACGAGGTCATCGAATGGCTCGAGATCATCTACGCCGGTGCGCTGGTGCGGGCCGGGATGGGCTACGAGTCGTACTCCCAGATCGCGGACCGCATCGAGCGGGCCGCGCTGCGGATTCTGCGATCCGCCTGACGCTCACGGCTGGGGTTCGAAGCTCGCCAGCATCTGCTCCAGCGCAGCCTGATCGGGACCGACGAACGGCGCGGCATGCGGCGCCTCGGCAAGCATGTCCAGATATTCCGACGTCCGTCCTTGGGCGGGCGGAAGGTGTGTACTGAGGATCCGTCGCGGATCGAACGCACGCAATTCCGACACGGTGGCAAGGTATCTACTCTCGTCCACGACGTGCACCCACGGGCTGTCCACCGCCGCCCAGAGGTGTTGCGCCGCACGAATCTCGGTCGGCGGCGCGTAACCCACGTCGTCGGCGGTCGCGAGTTCGGCGCTCGGCATCGGAGCCCCGAAACAGTCCGAGGTGAAACATGATTCGCTGCTTTCGTCGTAGAACCCGACGGTGCTCGGGTTGTCGAACAGGGGTGGGCGAAACGCGGTGAGACGTCGGTCACCGACGTCGAGGGACTGTCCCGGATTCAGCAGATACACGCGATCCATCGGGACCGGTCGAGCGCACGACATGATGCCGACGCCGAGGAATGTCGTGACCAACCGGGCGTTAGGGGCGGCGTCGAGCAGGTCGAACAGCGATCCGGTGTGGTCGCGATCGGGATGGGTGAGCCAGATCCATTCCACGTCGACAGGATCCACCACCGAACTCAGCGCTGCCATGAATCCACGGTCGGGAAGGCTGAGCCCGGTGTCGACGACGACGGGTTCCGTCGCGTGCAGAACGTAGGCATTGACCGGTAGATGGCCGATACCCGGAACCTCCAGTTCGTCGGCGAGAACGGTGATGTCGTGCTGAATTCGATTGATACGCATGGCATTTTCCTCAGTCCTCGAAGTCGACCCGGATGATCGAGCGCGCGATGGCAGCGAGATCGTCGGCGGTCGGGTCGTATCCGCGCGTGATCTTCAGACCGAGCTCGAACGGGCGGGCACCGTCATCCATCGCTGCTCGGATCGCGGCGCCGACGTGCGACGGCGTGGCATCGACGAGCACGGCGCGGCCGTGGCGGATATGCCCGCGATGGGTGACGGTGACCGGTGCCCCGCCGGCCAGATTGTGGCGCCACGGTCGCTCGGTGAAGATCAGCGTCTCGTCACCGACGCGGTGCAGACAGACCGGGATCCGCAGGTTGCGGCCCGTGCGGCGGCCGGTGAATTCGACCATTCCCTGCCGCCGGATGCGGCTGCCGAGCGATCGGGTCGCCAGCACGCGCCGCACGACAGGATTGATCAGTCGCATCAATTCCGGCGGCGGCGGACTGAGGCGCACCTTCGCGGTTCCGGTATTCGTCATATATCCAGGCTAGGAATCTCCCCGCCACCGCGGCATCCCACAAACCTGGTATTTCCCCTGGTCCGACTGCGGCCTACCGTTGATCTGGTGAGCACGGATTCGATGCAACGCGCCGCCGACAAGATCGGACGGCTGTGCCGGGAGCCGCACGATCTGGTGTCGCTGTGGCAGGAGACGACGGAGGTGCTGGCCACCGTCGTCCCGCACTACTGGACGCCGTGCTGGTACACCCTCGACCCGGCGTCGCTGCTGATGACGAGCCACTTCCACCTCGGTCTCGCCGAGTTTCCGCCGCAGTGGCTGGCCGCGGAGTACGGCGAGGACCGCCACGGCATCGTCGATGTCGTCCGGTCGGTGACCGGACTGTCGACCTTGCACGAAGCCCTTGGCGGTGACCCCTCGAAAAGTGTACGCTGGCAACGCAATATGACGATGGGTGGGGACCAGGAACTGATCGCGCGCCTGCGCACCCGCTCCGGTGAGGTGTGGGGAGCGCTAGCGCTCTATCGCGAACCCGGTGCCGCGATGTTCGACTCCACCGAGAAGGAATTCGTGGCGACCGTGGCGCCGACCCTGGCCGACGGCGTACGCCGGGCCCTGCTGATCGGGCAGGCAGGCGAACCCGAATACGCGGACTCGCCCGGTCTGCTGGTGCTCAACTCGGCATGCGAGATCGAATCGGCCAGCGCCGGTGTGCAGCGCTGGATATCGGACCTGCCGGACGGCGACTGGGATCGCGAGAAGCTGCCCAGCGCCGTGGTCACCCTCGCCGCGCGCGCGTTTCGCAACGCGGCTGACGATCGGCCCGACGAGGTGCTGGTGTCACGAGCGCTGTCCAAATCGGGAACCTGGGTAGTGTTGCACGGCGCCCGCCTGACCTCGACGGCCCACACAAGGGTCGCGGTGATCATCGAACCCGCCCACCCCAGCCGCATCTACCCGCTGCTGATGTCGGCCTATGGCCTCACCGAGCGCGAACGCGACGTCACCCGGCTGGTGCTACAGGGCGCCTCGACCTCGCAGATCGCCCACGACATGACCGTCTCGGCACACACCGTGCAGCAGCATCTGAAGAGCATCTTCGACAAAACCGGCGTCCACAGCCGCCGCGACCTGGTCGCCAAGGTGTTCTTCACCCACTACGAACCCCGCTTCCGGGATAACGAGCACCGCGTCACCGCCACCAAGCCGGTCCGGGGTGGACCCTGGCCGACGTACTGACCGACGGCGGTGCGGCTATCGGTCCGCGCACTGGATCACGGCAACGGCCCGTCCGAAGATCTTCCTGTCGTCCTGTTTGGCGGTGATCGCGACCGTCGCCGTTTTGCGGTCCGGATCGACAGCCTTCACTTTGCCGGTGTACTCGACCGTGGCTCCGCCGGTGGGGACGTAGACCGGACTGGTCAGCCGTACCGCGTATTCGGTCACCACGCCGGGATCGCCGGCCCATGAGGTGACATATCCGGCGCCTATGCCGATCATCAGCATGCCCTGTGCGACCGGCGATTCCAGGCCTACCGATGCTGCCGCTTCGTTGTTCCAGTGAATGGGGTTCGGGTCGCCGGCCACGCCTGCGTAATTGACCAGGTCGCCGAGCCGCACGGTCACGCTTCTCGGCGGAAGTTCGTCGCCGACGGCTATCGCGCTGAACGGCAACATATTCCGGCCCAGGTCTGCGGCTGTGGCCCGACGTGGCCGAGCGGGTTGCTCGGGCGTGTGGCGTTGTCGTGGAATCGAGGTGCCATGGCGGAAGTTCTGCATCAGCAGTCCGTCGCAGATGTTCGTCGCGGCGATGTTCACCTCCGGCCTGCCGACGAAGGACGTACGTACGGTGATGACTTCGTCGCCGTTCTGGTCGGTGACCGAACACTTGAATCCGAAGAGGTCGCCTCCGAACGCTTTTCGGAACGACTCGAATTCGACCTCGAAGCGCAAAGCGTCGCCCGCCAGGATCGGCCGGTGGACAGTGAGGCACTGGTCGGTCTGCATGATCTGGCTGAGATCATAGCCCTGGACGACTCGATCGAACATCCCGATCTGCGCCAGAAACGCTGGTATCGAGATGAAGGTCAAGGGCGCCACGAGGCCGGCGTAACCGTAGTCGGCGGCCGCCTCCTCGGTCTGGTGCACAGGGTGACCATCCTGAACCGCACGGGCGAACTCGCGGATCTTCTCGCGCCCGACGACATAGCAGTCGCTGGTTCGATAGGACTGCCCGACCAGCGACGAGGATGTGTCTGAATCGCCGGATGAATCGAGCAACCTGGAGTCGTCTGGAGTCGGGCGCACATCCCGCAAGCTAGCTAATGATCAACAATTCGGGCGATATTTGCTGTTCCTGGAGTGTCGCAAGGATACGGGCGGCTGGGCGGCCGTCGAACCACCGTTTCACGGCCACGATTGTCGAGGTGAAGGCTGGTCGAGCTGTTCGCGGAGGATATCGCCGTGGCCTGCGTGGCGGGCGAACTCCTCGATCATGGCGAGCAGCGTCCATCGCATGCTGACCGTCCCTTCGCGGGGATTGTCCTTGGTCTCGTCGAGGTCGAAACGGGCGGCGATCACCCGTGATCGCCCGCTCGCACGCTCGAATTCGGCGATCACCTCGGCCAGCGACTCGTGGTCCGCGACGACAAAAGTGCCCTCGTCCCGGTTCGAGTATCCGTCGCATTCGGATTCGTCGAGTCCGGCCCAGAATCGCTGGAACCAGATCCGTTCCGCCGCGGCGGCATGTTTGATCAACGAGATCGGTGTCGTCAGCGACGCGACGAGTCGCCGACGGGCATCGACATCGGACAGGCCGCGCACGGTTGCGATGAGTGCTTCGCGGTTGCGATCGAGCGTGTTCTCGATGATCGCTCGCTCAGCACCGGTGGTAATCGGGTTGGTAACCATAGACTTTCACTCCATTCTCTTGCTGATCGAAGTCATCGGCGAGGCTGGACAATCGGCAGGGGGCCGCTTCAGCAACTGATCTCGGGTCGGGCACCACGCGTCCAGGTACGGGGGTGAACCAGGGGAGGGGAGAACCTGATGTGCTCGTCGCGGAATGCGCGCTGAGGGACGTGACGCGGGTCGATCTACACCGCATCAAACTGGTCGATCACCGAAGACTCGATGTCGCCTGGAGCCAGTATGGCACAGGCTGATCCACCCTGGACTCCCCGGGCTTCGAAGCCGCGCAACGTCACGGAACCAAGTGGGACCCCGACGAACTCAGCACCCTCACCGACCCCACCGCATCCCGGGCGATGCTCCTTCGGATCGGCAAAAAGGTGCATCTACCAGCCGATTAGTACCTTCGCCAACAGGTGAGGTAATCTTTTCGAGCACCCGGAGACGGGGGCAAGAACGGGCTGTGGCGCAGCTTGGTAGCGCACCTGACTGGGGGTCAGGTGGTCGCAGGTTCAAATCCTGTCAGCCCGACAGTGAAAACCCCCTCTGACCTCGGTCGGAGGGGGTTTCGCTTTTTCGGAGATTTGACGTTTTTTGGCCAATTCCCACAGAAACCCCACGTTTTTGAATCCGAACGCCTGTCCAGTGTCTCGTGGTGCCGCTCAATCGGGTCGCGGAGAGACGGTCGATGCGGTCGGTTAGGTGTGGCTGTCGCGGCTCTATCCAAGGACCGACCGCGCGCCGAGCCTTCGGCGGCTCGCTTTCCCTCCGGATGATGGAACGGACCACTGGATCGAGGGGGAGTTGCGCCACCACGGCGCGGACCTCTTCGAGGATCAGCAGTGCGTGCGACGAGCGAATCACGCCTCCCATGGTCCATTGCACTCTCTCGGGCCTAAGCCAGGCTCGGCAGAAACGATCGCTGCCCCCTGCAGCGAATCAGGCAGTTCGATGCAATCGCCAGCGGCGTATTTCCGGGCAGGCCATCCAGGAGCGGACGATGCGGAGTCCGTCGTCGCCACAGTGATAATCGTTGGGTAGATGAAGAAACATCCCAGTCCGCGGTCCAACACGCCAGTCTGGCGGAGGAGCTCACGCGACAGCCACCGTTTCACTCCGGTGTGAGGTCCTCCGCCCAGCGGCGACACTCCTCCAGTGAGAACCCTGCACGGCGTCCCGCAAGGTCAACACCTTCGCGGTCTTGGGTCAGCCACCAGAACCCTTTCCGGAAGGTCGCGAGCATCTCGTTGCCCACGGGGTGCGGTCCGACTGTGATGGCCCACCGGCGGCACTCGTCGAGAGTTGTGGCCAGGCGTCGGCCTATCGGTTCGTTACCCTCGCGGTCCGAGGTCACCCGCCACCATCCGTGATATCGGTTCGCCCACATGCCGTTTGCGAGGACGATCGGCCCAACCATGTCGACGAGTTCGGCCGCCGCCAAGGCCGCGACAACATCCGCGTCCAGCGCCGCCAACTCCCGTACTGTGCGCTCGTCGGTCACATCGACCCGTTCGCCGGTCGCGGGACGATACGACCCGCCGCGACAAGCACGTCCCACGCCGAGGCCTTCCGCGCGCATTGCCACCGCTCGCACGTCCGATGATTCTGCATCACCGTGTGCGCCTGATCGTCCGTCAGCTGCCCGGCTGGTGCGGCGTGATCGAGCACCGGCGACGGTCTGCCTTGCTGTTCGGCCTCTTGCGCCAGGCGAGCGATGATGTCCCACACCGTCGGCTGTTTCGGCACGGTCGTTGTCTGCCCCCACATGGCGGCCCTCTCTCTCAAGGGTTGGTGTGCCTCCGCCGCCGGGGGATATAGGGTCACCCGGCGGCGCGGCTGAACTCAGCGTCCGCTGATCGCCGGGACGACGGAACCTCCTACGTTTCCCACTTGAGGACGTCCCGATGGGTGTACAACGTCCCTATGTCGAACGAGCGGTTGCGCGCCGCAATAGCCGCGCGAGGATGGACACACGCGAGACTGGCCGAGGCCACGAATGTGGATCCGAAATCGGTTGAACGCTGGGTGAACCTCGGTCGAGTTCCGCGGCGGCGCACCGCAATCCAGGCTGCCGAGTGTTTAGGCGAGGATGTCCATGCCCTGTGGCCTGCCCTGCAGCAGGCGCGCACGGCGCGTGCCGTCAGCCCCGAACTCGTTGCCCTCTACGACCAGCGAGCAGATGTCTCGGCGTCGATGTTCGTCAACCTGCTCGCGCCGGCGCGAGACCACATCGACATCCTGGTCTACGCGGCGGTCTTCCTCCACGAGGCATACCCGCGGCTCAACGATCTATTGACCGAACGCGCCGAAGAGGGCTGCGCGATACGAATAGCCGTGGGCGACGCCGACAGCGCCAACGTCCAACAACGAGGCATGGAAGAGAGATTCGGTCACGGCATCGAATCGCGCTGCCGCCTGGCCTTGATGCACTACCGTGAATTGGCAGCAACGCCGGGCATCGAGCTGCGGACCCACGCAACGACGCTCTACAACAGCATCTTTCGCGCCGACGACGAAATGTATGTCAATGCCCACGTGTGGGGCGTGAACGCATACGGTGCGCCAGTATGGCATCTGCGCCGTACCGTCGACGGTGGTCTGTTCGACACATACACCGACAGTTTCAACGCGGTCTGGCAAACCGGCCGACCGGTGAAAGGCTGAGCCGATGGCGCGTACCGAGTTCTATGACGACCCAACCGCACCGGAGCCGAATAGCCTTGTGGTTGCGGCGTCCGCCGTGGTGTGCGACGACATCGGCCGAATCTTGCTCCAGCGGCGCACCGACAGCGGCCTATGGGCACTGCCTGGCGGCGGTATGGAGATGACCGACAGTCTCCCCGGCTGCGCGGTGCGGGAGGTCAAGGAAGAGACCGGACTCGACATCGAAATCACCGGGCTCGTCGGTACTTACACCGATCCGCGGCACGTGATCGCGTATAGCGATGGCGAGGTTCGGCGCCAGTTCAACGTGTGCTTCCTGGCTCGTGTCATAGGGGGTGACCTCGCCATCTCCGATGAGTCCACAGAGTTGCGGTTCGTAGCCCCCTCCGAACTGGACAGCCTCGACATCCACCACACGCAGCGACTCAGACTGACCCACTACCTCGAGGGGCGAAGCGCGCCCTATCTCGGCTGACGATTCGGCGACAGCCACGCGTCAGTGCGCCAGGTAACCGGGCGCATTGCTCACGACAGTAGAAGCCTGCGCGTGTCAGGAGCCCGACCTTGCCAGAGCGTAAATGGCCGGTGCGCGACAGTTCGTCCGGCCCTCGGACGTGACGCGCGCCCGTTCGACACATTCTCAACGTGGTCTATCGCTGTGTCCAGTGGCCGATTTCTAACCACCGATAAGTACTCCCTATTGGCGGTCAGACGAGCATACCAGTTTACGGTTCGCATCCTTGGCGGCTTGCGACTGGCCGGGGGAAAGCCTTGGACTCGCAGCTGAGCCCTTCCTATTCCCGGCAGATGCTCATCCAGGCGGGAATCTACGGGTCGGTGATACTGAGTCACCGATAGTCTGCAGCGCAGTCTTCCGCCGCTCAAGTAGTGGGCCGCCCACTGTTTCGACGATCCGGTATCGAAAGTGAGGTGAGGGGTATCGATCGATCCCGCAGCACTCTTCCATTGAGCTCAATCCGATTTCCCTCGCGTCCGGTGGCCGAACCCTGGCGGGGTTCGGCCACCGGCTCCGTCTGACAGCGATTTCGAGGAGGACCCGATGACCCGTTTTACCGACCGCCTCGCAGGCCGACCGTGCAGACCAGGAGGCCTTCGTTTTCGACGCCGACCGCGAGGTGGGCCTCGACGTCACTGCGGTACTCGCCGATGCCTGTGAACACAGCATCGACACCGCTGACATGTCCGACCGCATCGACCAAGCATGGAGCGTGCCCTGTGCGGACGACGGCATCTCATGCCTCGCCTACTGACCCGCACATCGATTTCGACCCGCACCGGCACACCGCCCACCGGTTCTGAATCCTGGCGGCCCGGCCGGGTCGATTGGTTCGACGCCAAGAAGGGTTCGGATTCCTGACTTGGACCGGGGTGGGCCCGCGGTGTTCTGCGACTACACCGCCATCGCGGCGCCCGGCTACAAGACGCTGCACGCCGGACAACGCGTGGTGTTCGCCGCGACCGACACCGGCAGCGGGCACGAAGCCCGCCGGGTCCTGACCTACGGCCAACCCTCCACTGACATCGACGCTGCCACGCGGACCCCGCTGCCGCGGAGCAGCGCACGGTCGCAGTCCTGGTCGCGCCGAACATGCTGCCGGCGAGCGCTGGCCGGCTGACCTCGATTACGAGGTGTTTCAGCCGCCTGTGGACGGATGGGCTGGCTATCGTTGATCGGCCGCCAGACGCGGTGTTAGGTGATCGAACCCGTGACGATACGAGGGGTTACCGATGGGCTCCGTTGCGTTCGACCTGTTGTGGCAGTTGTTGACATCGCTTCTCACTGGCCAATCCTCGGGACATCCGCCTTTCCCGTGGCCATTCAGCTGACTTGTTCGGGCGGTACCGATTCCGTATTGGCCTCGGGCCCGAGTTCAGTGGAGGCGGGACCAGTCCTGCCAAGTGGCCAGCGCCTTGCTCGTCTCGAGGTCCGGTCGGGCCCAGGCGGCATGGCAGAGTGTGCGAGCAGCGTCCAGTAGCTGCGTTCGGGTCGGCATGGTGCTGCTTGGTGGTCGCAGAGTCAGGTCATGATTGGATGCGGATACCGTCCACCCGGCGCAGATCCATCGATACCCGTCGTGGGTCACAGATTCTCTGGTGTGAAATAGCTCCTGCAGGTCGAGCCCGAGGTAGGTGGGGCGATGAGGGGGCGGGGCGATCAGCAGGTCACGTAGTGTCGTGATTCCCGTCAGGACGAGCAGGCTGGGCAGCCCCATTCGATTGCCGCCGGCGATATCGGTATCCAGGGAGTCACCGATTACCAGGTGGGGGCCGCTGGTGCGTGACAAGGCTTCCTGGTAGATCGGCTCGTAGGGCTTGCCTGCAAATTCAGGAGTTGCGCCGGTGGCCAACCGGACCGCTTCGGCCAATGCGCCGTTGCCGGGCGCGATTCCGCCTTCACGGGGAACCGCGATATCGCTGTTGGTGACGATCCACGGAACGCCACGCCCGACCGCGTACGCCGCTTCGGCCAATTGGCGCCAATCGACATCGGGTGCGAAGCCCTGGACGACGAGATCGGGGTCGTCGTCGGCCTTGTGGACCGGTGTCAGGCCGTGTTCCCACAGCGCAGTCTTCATGGCTACGCCGCCTACCATCAGTGCTCGTGCCCCGGGAATCCGCCGGGCGGCCAACGCTGCTGCGGCGTGGGCGGACGTCACGACGTCGCGCTCAGTGGTGGGCAGGCCGAGTTCGGTGACCAGTGCGGCGACCTCGTGCGGGGTGCGGGAGGCGTTGTTGGTCAGGAACAACGTTCGGAGCCCGGCCGAGCGCGCTGAGGTCAACGCATCCACGGCGCCGGCCACGGGCGTTGTGCCGTGATAGACAACTCCGTCGAGATCGATCAGCGCGCTCGCGAAGCGCTGCGCCAACGGCAGTCTCGTCCAGGCTGGCTGCTGCTCTTGCGGCATGGATCCCCCAATCAAAAGCCTTGTACCTCAACACATTACGTGGTGTCCGCAGCTGCCTTCGCTTGCTTGGTTGCATCCGCTCGGGTGGAGCGACCCTGCCGATAACCGTTGACGACCTCTTTCAGGATGGCCAACTTCGCCGGCACCGGATTGCCCGGGTGCCAGGCGATGCCGAAGGTGCATTCGGTGAGGTCTTCGACGTCGAGGTAGCACAGGTCGGGTCGGGGGTAGAGATCGGCGGCGACTGCTGGAACGAAGGCGACTGTGCCGCCGAGCGAGACGGTGGACAGCACCGACTCGAAGCTCGAGCCCGGGTGTGCGGCATAGCGGACCTGGGAGCCGTCCGGGCGCGGATTCACCGACCAGAAGTCGTGGCCTGCTCGGAACGTCGGTGATACCAGGCTGATCACCCGATGCTCGGCGAGATCGGTCAGCTCCAGCGACGAACGCACGGTCAGCGGATCGGAGCTCGCGATGCACGCCAGACGTGGTTCGACAGCGAGTGGTTCGCAGTGCAGGTCGTTGGGCACCGGAAAATGAGCGAAGGCCGCGTCGATCTCACCCGATTGCAAGGCCAGGAGTTGATCGCTGAATCGATCCAGCACTCGAACGTCCGGACCGAGATCGGGGTGCAGTTCAGTCAGCGCCGCGATGATGCTGCGGGTCGAATCCAGCGCGGTGAAACTCTCGCACACCCCGAGCCGAAGACGTTCGGAGCCAGAGGTCATGCGACGTGCGATATTGCGCAGCTCATCGGCGGCATCCACCACGCTGCGGGCTGTGGGCAACACAGCGCGCCCCGCGGCGGTCAGTTCGACCCGGCGGCTGGAACGATGGAACAGTGCGACGCCGAGGCGCTCCTCGAGGGAGCGGATCTGCTGGCTGAGGGCGGGTTGGGTCAGATACAGCCGACGCGCGGCGCGACCGAAGTGAAGTTCCTCGGCGAGGGTCAGCAGCAGTCGCAGCTGATGAGCGGTCGGATCGTCGATGCTGGCCAGACGGAGCTCGGATTGATCAATAATCGACACATTATCAAATTACACCGATTCTAATCGTTGCGCCATTGCTGGTCGGTGTGCCCGCCTGGCAGGCTGTTGATACGGAAGGTCGGACATCATGAGATGCCGACCGACCGCCGGATCGAACGCAGGCTGTGCGGTAAGCGGTTCGAATCGGGTCAACGGGGACCGAGAATCACAGGTATCTCCCGGCGTACTGGGGGGGGATTTTGAGTTTGGAGAGTGGCTGCTGCCATGTCTGTGGAGACCGACATTTCGCGCAAAGTTCTGGAATTTTTACACCGATATCAACGTGTCCATCAGTCTGGCGAGGGGGTTCCCACAACGACGGATCGAATCGGTGAAGCCTACGAGAATCGTAAATCGAAGATTGATTCTTTCGTCCGTCGCAACGAGCCCATTCATTTTGTGATACCAGCGTTTCCAGCGAAGTCGCCGAATCGTAGTAAGGTGCTGGGGTCGACTCCGGATCTGGGGGAGAATATAGCACTCGGATTCTTGCAGTCGCTGTGTGACTACGTCGGCCACTTCTATTCGCCGGGAGCACGTATCACTATTTGTTCGGACGGTCATGTATTCGGCGACGTGGTCGGTGTATCCGACATTCTTGTGACCGAATATCGCGATGAAATCGAGAAGCTTGTCGCCACCGCGGGGTGGATGTCGCTGGACATTTTCGGATTAGACGATGCTTTTGGTAGCCGGGACTACCCGAAGCTGCGCGACGTGCTCGAGTGTGACTACTCCGACTCGCTCGAAGAATTGAAGGAAAGCATTCGCACCGACGCTGCTACGCGCGCGCTCTTCGATGGTATTCATCGCTTCATGTTCGAGGATGCGATGAGTGCGTGCGAGGGCGATTTCTCGAAAACGAAGATTCGCAATAAATCGAAGGCAAGTGCCTATCAGACCATTCGGCGTAGTAATGCATGGAGTCGCGTGGTATCGGAACATTTCCCCGATGCGCTCCGGTTGTCGATTCACCCGCAGCCGCCGCATTCGGAGAAGTTCGGGCTGCATCTGGTGGGAACAAGCGACAGTTGGCTCACCCCGTGGCACGGTGTCGTGCTCGACGACGGCGTCCACCGCCGACTCGTAAAGCGTTGGAAAGCAGAAGAACTCGGGGCGACCATGGTCTCGCGGCACAACCGCCCGAGTCATTTCGTCGCACCACAGATCGCTGCGGATCCTAAGGAGGAACTTTCGGCATGAAGGTCTCACATAACCCTCTGCGACCATTCGGTCGCGTGGTCGAGGCATACGGTGACGCGCAGATCTCCGATATTCCGGTCGAGACCTTGGCCCGATGGGCCGTGGAGTCGCGTGTGCTGGTGCTACGCGGCTTCTCGTTGCTGGAAACACAGGAATTCGCCGACTACTGCCGACGTTGGGGCGATGTGCTCGAATGGGAGGTCGGCGAAGTCGTCGACCTCGTCGTTCAGGACGACCCGAAGAACTATCTCTTCGCAAGCGGCGATGTGCCGTTCCATTGGGACGGCGCCTTCGTAGAATCGGATCCACGATGGTTTTTCTTCCAGTGTCTAGATGCGACTCCAGATGCCGGTGGTGAAACCGTATTCTGCGACACCACTGCCGTGTATCGAGATGTCGACGATGCGACTCGAAACGTGTGGTCGAAGATCAGCCTGACCTACTCGACAGAAAAGCTGGCACATTACGGGGGCGAGGTCACCGAGCAACTTGTCTCGCAGCATCCGGCGACCGGCCTTCCGGTGCTTCGTTTCGCTGAACCGCTGGATCCGAACGTCTATAAGAACCCAGTCTCGGTCACCGTGGACGGTGTCGAGAATGATGCGCAGGAGCTATTCGTGAAGGGGCTGTCCGAGCGCTTGCACCGCCGCGAATACTGCTACGACCATGCCTGGCAGAAAGGCGATATCCTCATCGCCGACAACTTCTCGCTCGTGCACGGACGAAACGCGTTCAGTGGGCCGACGAATCGGCACCTGCAACGTGTCGAAGTGATCTGATATGGGTAGGTCTATCGGAATTGTCGGGGCAGGCATATCCGGTCTGCATCTCATACTCAGGCTGCAACAACTCGGAATCGAAGCGACCCTTTATACACGCCAGAATCCGGACGAGATCCGAAGCGGCCCGCCGCTGAATTTCGTCACCCGTTTCGGATCCACCAGGGAACGGGAAAATTCGCTCGGCATCACTGATTGGTCGTCGAGCGAATTCGACAACGCGTGGATGCACATGCGAATCGACGGTAAACAATCACTTGCCCTTCGGGGCGCGTTGCCGCGACCGGCCAGCTCCGTCGACTTCCGGATGTATCTGGCCGGGCTGCTCGAATCGGTGATCGGGCGCGGCGGGACCGTGGTGCAGAGCCGACCGGCCGACGGCCGCGATCTCGCCGACCTCGCCGCGAACCACGACCTGCTGATCGTCGCGGCGGGGCGCGGTGAGCTGCAGCAGGTGTTTCCCCGTGATCCGGCGCGTTCGCCGTTCCGGGTGGCGCCCAGAGTTCTTGCGGGCGGACTGTTCCAGGGCATTGCGCCGCCGGAACCGCCTGGCATGAGCATGAACATGGTCCCGGGGGTCGGGGAGATCCACGCGCCGACCTTCCATTCCTTCGACGGGCGAGTAACAGCTGTGCTGATCGAGGCGGTACCTGGTGGGGTATTCCAGCCCGTGACTGGGCCTGAGCATCGCGACGATCCCGAACTGTTCGCAAAGCGGGTACTCGACCTCATCACTACCTATGCGCCCTCACTACGCGAGCGCGTCGATTACACCGAGTTCGGTCTGACCAGGCCGATCGATGTCATGCAGGGCGCGTTGGTGCCCACGGTCCGGCGCGGGTGGGCCGAAATGGGCGAAGGCCGGCATGCCCTGGCGATCGGCGACGCGTGGATCGTGAACGACCCGCTCACCGCTCAGGGAGCCAATCTCGGTTCGGCGCAGGCCTTTCAGGTCGCGCAAGCACTGGCATCGCACCGCGGTGCCTTCGACGCGAACTTCTGTATGGCGCTGTCCGAAAAGTTGTGGGCGACGGCGCAACCGGTCGTCGACTGGACCAACATGTTTCTCGGTGCTCCGGCGCCACAGGTCCTCTCACTTCTCACCGCCGCGTCCGGTGACCAGCGCATCGCCGACGCGTTCATCGCGAATATGGATGATCCACCAGCGATGTGGCACAGCATCAGCATGCCCGAGCACACCGCGGCATTCATCGAAGCGGCTCAGTCGACGAGGAGCAAGCAGTGACAGTGAACGTCGGATTGGTGTGGGACGCCGTCGGATCCGTCGACGGCGGGCGTGGCTTGCTCGACCTGGCTCGCACGCACGGGCTGGATGCCTTCCTGGTCTTCGACCACTTGATCAACGCCTTCCCCAGCCAGGCATGGGATATCGACTTCACCTACCTGGCGTCGCAGGCGCCGAGCCCGGACCAATGCCTCGACTTCGCCACAGTGCTGGGCAACTTCGCACCACAAGCGGGGCCGGTCCAGCTTGTAATCGGTGTCACCGACGCGAATCGACGCCACCCCGCGGTTCTGGCGCAGACGGCATTGACGCTGGCGCAGTTCACCGAGCGCCCGCCGGTGCTCGGCATCGGAGCAGGCGCGTTGGAGAACCTCCAACCCTACGGACTACCGCACGATCGCCGAGTCGACCGGGTGGAGGAGGCGCTGCAGATCCTGCGAATGCTGCTCGGAGGACCCGGCCCGCACGATTTCCGAGGCAAACACTTCACCCTGGATCAAGCATTGATGGGTCTGCGGGCTCCGGCAGGTTGCGAGCCACGGCTCTGGGTCGGCGGCAGTCGTCACCGGATGCTCGCCCTGACCGGCAGATACGCGGATGGGTGGCTGCCGGCGGAACTCATGGTGCCAGACGAGTACACGCGCCGATTGCGGGTCGTCCGGCAGGCAGCCGAGACCGCAGGCCGGGATCCGGCGACGATCGTCGCCTCCGGCGGGGTGCCTATCGTGGTCGCCGAAACCGATGAAGCAGCCCATGCGCTGTTGGACTCTACCGCCATCCGGTTTCTCGCTCTGCACGCCGGAGCCGACGCGTGGGCCGCGCACGGTGCCGAGCACCCCTTCGGCACTGGCTACCAGGGGCTCAAGGATCTGTTGCCGCACATGCTGACGCGCGAGGACGTCCAGCAGGCAATGTCCGTGATCCCGGACGGGGTCGTGGCAGATCAGGTACTCGTCGGGAGCAGACAGACCGTGCTCGACCGAATAGGCGAGCTGGTCGAGGCGGGTCTGCAACACCCGATGCTGATCCCGGTGTCGGCCATGGCTTCGCCGGAGGCAGCAGCGTTCACCCTCGAGTCGGTGGCATGGCTGACTCGCGAACTGCGTGCTCCCGTACAGATCGGAGAGATCAC
The DNA here is from genome assembly GCF_042720495.1 of Nocardia sp. NPDC058480. Lineage (NCBI taxonomy): Bacteria > Bacillati > Actinomycetota > Actinomycetes > Mycobacteriales > Nocardiaceae > Nocardia > Nocardia sp. NPDC058480. The sequence goes on from NZ_JBHXMN010000018.1 coordinate 46,748, forward strand.
CGTATGACCACCATCGGCATTGTCGGCACGGGAATTTCCGGGCTGCAGCTCGCCCTGCGGCTACAGCAACTCGGGATCGAGGTCGTGGTCTACTCCGCTCAGGAACTCGACCAGCTCGCCACCGGGCGACCTCGCAACTTCCCCGCCCGATTCGGCCCCACCCAGCAACGAGAACGCCAGCTCGGAGTCTTCGACTGGGACACCGCCGACGCCCAGGTATGCCGCTGGGATGTCACCGTCGGCGCAGGTGATCACACACTGGCATTCCACGGGGAGCTGCTGCCCCCGTCGAGCGTCGTGGACTTTCGGCTCTACCTGCCGCACCTGTGCGCCAGGTTCGCCGAGCGGGGCGGAAAAGTCATCGTCGGAGAACGACCGATCACCGAAGTGGCCGAGCAGCACGACCTGGTCGTGGTGGCCAACGGCGATCGCTCGATGCGAGAGTTGTTCCCGCGTGACGCATCGCGCTCGGTGTTCGATGCTCCCCAGCGGATCCTCTGCAGCGGCTTGTACCGCGGAATCAGCGAGGACACACCACAATCGCTGGACCTGTGCCTGATCCCCGGTATCGGGGAGATCTTCCGTATCCCGTTCCTGACACCACAGGGCCGCGCTGATGTGCTCGCGTTCGAAGCTGTTCCCGGCGGACCGCTCGAACCGATCTCCCGGGTCGATCCCGCCGTCGAACCCGTGAGGTTCTACCGCGACGTCCTCGCACTGCTCGGCGAATTCGCGCCCGGACTGCGAGAACGTGTCGATGGCCAGGATTTCACGCTCATCGGACCCGGCGAGCTGGCGCAGGGCAGTGTGACACCGATGGTCCGCCACGGCTGGGCAACCTTGCCGAACGGCAAGTGCGCCATCGCGATCGGCGACGCGTGGATTACCAATGACCCATTGACGGCGCAGGGTGCGAATCTCGGTTCACACACAGCGTTCGCACTCGCCGACCTGCTTGTGGCGCAGGCAGGCGGATACGACGAGACGTTCTGCCGGGCCGCCTCAGAGCAGCTGTGGACGCATGCCCGCAACGTTGTCGACTGGAGTGCCGCGTTTCTCGGGCCTGCGCCGGCGCACACCACCGCACTGTTCGCGAGGGCTGCCGAGGACAAACGGATCGCCGAAGCGTTCATCAACAACTTCAACGACCCGGTCGCGATGTGGCAGAGCTTGGCCGGGCCCCGGGGAACCGAGTCGTTCCTCGCCGAATACATCGAGGAGTGACATGACCAACTTGGACATCGAGATCGACGACAAAGGGATTCTGATTCCGGAAGCCGACCAGACCGCAGTCACCCTGCTCGACGGACTCGCACATATCCGCGTCCCGGGTAAGGCGACCCGGGACTCCTTCACAGTGGTGGAGCACATCGGTCAGCGCGGATACAACACCCCGCTGCACTACCACCACATCGAGGACGAGGTGTTCATGGTGCTCGACGGTGCGCTGCGCATGGTCTGTGACGGCCAGGAGCAGCTCGCCGAGGCAGGGACGACGATGGTCATCCCACGGATGGTCGCCCACGGATTCGTCGCGATCTCGAACGAGGTCAGGTTCCTCACCATTCACTCGACGCCGGACTTGGGCAACAAACCCCAGTTCGACCTGTTCCTCGCAGCCGAGATGCCTCCGGCGCAGGCGACCCGGATGCCGACCGAGGAAATCGGCCCCGATCTCGACCACATCATTTCGCTCGGTACCACCTACGGGTATAGCTACGCCGGTCCTGCGCCGACGCCCTAGCGCCGGGCCCTTGCCCATCAACCAATTCCTACTCGGACAGAGAAGAGAACCATGCGGTTGAGTCTCGCATCACTTGTATTGTGCGTCTTCGGCATCACCACCGGTGAGTTCGTCATCGCGGGGATCCTGCCCGATGTCGCCTCCGATCTGGACGTGTCCATCCCGGCCGCGGGACTCCTTGTCACGGCCTACGCCATCGGAATGATCATCGGTGGGCCGACACTGACCGCGCTCACCACGCGGTTTCCCCGCAAGCCCCTGATGGTGACGCTGCTGGTGGTCGCCGTCGTGGGCAATATCGCATCGGCGCTCGCACCCGCGTACGAGGCCCTGTTCGCAGCCCGGATCCTCACCGCGCTGGTGACATCGACCTTCTTCGCCAACGCGATCGTCACCGCGGTGTCGACAGCACCGGAAGGAAAGCAGGCCTCGACGGTGTCGAAGCTGGTCTTCGGCATGAACATGGCGATGATCCTGGGCGCGCCACTGGGCACGTTCATCGGCTCCCAGTACGGATGGCGTGCCACCTTCGCCGCGGTCGCCGCGGTCTGCGCGCTCGGGTCGCTGCTGGTGATCCGGCTGGTCCCCGCGGTGGCGAACGCAGGCGGGTCCGCGATGGCCGAGATGCGGGTATTCCGCAGTCGTGATGTGCAATTGGCGATCGCGATCACCGCGATCGCCAATGCCGGAGTGCTGATGGTGTTCACCTACTTCTCGCCGCTGCTGACCGATGTCAGCGGCTTCACCAGTGGTTCGGTCGCCGGCTGGCTGCTGGTCTACGGTGTCGGCGCGACCGTGGGCAATCTCATCGGCGGCCGCCTGTCGGACCGTGCCCTGATGCCTTCGCAGATCGGGTTGCTGACCCTGTTGACCGCAGCGCTCGCGCTCATGTGGCTGGTCAGCACCAACGTTGTGCTCATCGCGGTGATGGTGTTCGCCCTCGGCGCACTGGGCTTCTCGGTGATCCCCGGAATGCAGTCACGGGTGCTGAGCACCGCGGCGGCGGCGCCGACACTGGCCATGGCGGTGAACGCGTCGGCCTACCAGCTCGCGGCCGCCTTCGCGGGCTGGCTCGGCGGGCGGGTCATCGACAGCAGCGGTCTTCGATCGGTGTATCTGGTCGCAGCGGCCGTCACCGTCGCCGGAATCGCCCTGAGCGGAGTGGCGTGGTACCGCGATCGCCTGGCCACCGACGTCGACGACTCGAAAGTGGCTGTGGCATGAGCGGATCATCGAAGGTCAGTGGGCGCGCAACCGTGCTGGTGAGTGGCACCTGGGCCGAGGACAATCTCGGCACACCCGGTCTGGTGTTCATCGAAACTGGCAACGAGCAGGCTGACTATCTGCACGGCCACGTGCCGGGGGCGGTATGGATCGGTTGGTCAGAGTTTCAGGATGATCTGACGCTGGGCCTGATCGGGCCGCACAAATTCGCTGACTTGCTGTCCGCGAAAGGGATCAGCAACGACGACACCGTTGTCATCTATTCCGTGGCCTCCAATCTGCTGGCGGCACTGGTCTATTGGTACTTCACCCACTACCGACACCGGTCGGTGAAGCTCCTCGACGGCGGTCGCCGCAAGTGGGAGTTGGAGAAGCGCCCGCTGGCCACGGACACGTTCGCACCTCACCCAGCGGTCTATCAGGTGCCGACGCCGGACTCGTCGGTGCGTGCCGGACGCGACGACGTCCTCGCCGCGATCGGTGCGACGAGCATCGTCGACGTCCGAACACCGGACGAGTACAGCGGCCTGCTGTTCGCGCCCGCCTTCGCCGGACCTGCCTTCGCCCCCAGGCAACAGCCCGCACGAGGTCGCCCAACGGTCGGGACATATTCCGGGAGCAATCAATCTGCCATGGGACATGGTCGTGAATCCCGACGACACCTTCAAATCCGACGACGAACTGGCGGCGCAGTTCGCCGGGCTCGACGTCGAGGCCGGCGTGATCACCTACTGCTGGGTCGGTGCTCGCTCAGCCCACACCTGGTTCGTACTCCGGGAATTGCTCGGCCACGACGACATCAAGAACTACGACGGATCGTGGGCCGAGTACGGATCGTTGCTCGGTGTTCCGGTCGAGCGCCCTATACAGAAAGGAAGCCAATGACCGTAGGCAATCTCCACGGCAAGGTCGCTCTGGTGACCGGAGCCAACTCAGGTATCGGTGAAGCCGCGGCGAAGATCCTCGCCGCGCGCGGAGCCAGTGTCGTGCTGGCGGCCCGGCGAATCGACCAGCTGGACAGGGTTTGTGCCGAAATCGCCGAACTCGGCGGTAAGGCTGCCAGCATCGCTACCGACGTCACAGTGGACAGCGATCTGGAAAATGCTGTCGCCACTGCGGTAGACCAGTTCGGCGGGCTGGATATCGCGTTCAACAACGCGGGGGCACTCGGCACGATGGGATTTGTCGCCGAGCAGAACCCCAGCACATGGACTGCCGACGTCAACACCGTGCTGACCAGCACCTTCCTGTCGATGCGCCACGAGATCATCGCCATGCAGCGGCGCGGCGGCGGCGTCATCATCAATAACGCCTCACAGTTGGGCGTCGTGGGATTCGGCGCAGGTATCAGCGCATACGTCGCGGGCAAACACGGCGTGATCGGGCTGACGAAGGCCGCGGCTCTCGAATATGCCACGCAGAACATCCGGATCAACGCGGTGGCGTTCGCGTCGGTGGATACGCCGATGTACCGGTCCTCGGTCGGAGCGGACGAGGACACTGCGGCGATGTTCCGTTCACTACATCCACTGGGCCGTATCGCCACTGCTGACGAAGCGGCCTCCTCGGTCGCCTACCTCGCGACAGAGGAAGCGGGATTCTTCACTGGCTCGGTGCTGGTGATGGACGGCGGCTGGACTGCCCAGTGACAGTCGGCCCGTTCCAGCACGAGTCCCGGTTCGGAGTAATGCTGTATCCGGACGAGATTTTTCCAGTTCTGCTCGAACGGATCCGCTGGCTCGAAGAGTTGGGATTCGATCAGGTCTTCCTGCCCGACCACAGCGGCGATCTACGGGATCGACGGGGACGGTGGTTCGACAGCTGGGCGGTGCTGGCCGCCGCAGCGGTGAGCACCCGGCGAATCCGCCTCGGGATGCTTGTCGCGAACCAGATCCTGCGCCCACCGTCACAACTGGCCCAACAAGCCATCACGATCGACCACGCCTCCCACGGTCGCTTCGAACTAGGGGTCGGCGCTGGGCTGTTCGCGTGGGACCACCACAGCGTGGGCGAACATCCTTGGCCGCCCAGGCAGCGGATGCGCCGGTTCACCGACTATGTGGCGATCGTCGACGGCCTGCTGTACGCGCGCGAGGAGACGTTCAGCTACACCGGAGACGAGCTCTGGGTAAAAGAGGTCCCCACAGCTCCTGGTTCGTGGCAGTCACCCCGGTTGCCGCTCATCGTGGGAGGTCAGTCACCCACGGTGCTCCGGGTGGCAGCAGCGACCGCGGACGTGTGGAACACCCATGGTCCGCCCGGCGCCTCCGATATCCAGACCCTGCAGGCTACGGCGGAGCAGACCCACAGAATCGACCACCTCGCCGAAGCAGCCGACCGCGATCCGGCGATGATCCGCCGGTCATACACGATTTTCGGGCCGTGGGATCCGCGCTGGGGTCGACACACTTACGAGGAGATCTTCGACCGTTTCGGTGCGGTAGGGATGACAGATTTCGTCCTGGACTGGCCGGTCCGTTCACAACTCGACGAGTTCGAACGCATCGCGCGGGAGGTGCTGCCCGACCGCCGAACTCGTGGCTGACGCCGACCACCATAGTTCACAGCACTAGGAATTTCGGCATCTCCGCACCTGCGGGGGAGTGTCTTCCCCCGCAGGCGCTCTCAGCGCCCCTGGGACCTGTCGGCCTCGCACCCCCCAAAAAAAGGGTTCCGCTCGGCGGCACAGAGAGTCCGGTCGATCGGCGGTAGCCGGTGGTGACGACGTGGCATACCGGCGACGACTGCATTCGCCACTGCTCGGCCCGGACCTATCGTTTGTCGAGGTCCTGCCAGCCTCGCGCAGCGCCCGCCGATCCATCGAATGGTTGCTTTCCACCATAGTGCCGACGGTGCCGCGGCGGGGGTATGCCCCCGGATCGTCCGATTCCTAAACCTGCCCGTCACGTCTACACTGTGAAACGCCAACCATTAGTTTGCATCAAGCCTGTGCGCGGCCGATTACCCAGTCACGAACGCCCTGAACTCGTTACCAGCGAGCTCGGGGCGTCGTTGCGCGGCTGGAAGGGCCGGACCGGGAAAAGGGGTCAGCGGATCGAATACACACGGCGGGGGATAGGCAGCCTGAGCGCCGATAAGCACACCCACGTCTTCGGGATGCGTCGGGCATCTTCGGGAACCTGCGGAAACGCTGTGCCGACTTCATGACCTCTCAAGCGTTGTCGTGCCCAGCGACGCCCGAACCCCATCGACTCCCTCGCTGGCCTCCCCTAAGGGCAGCCGAGGATCCGACCGGCGAACGCGTCGATGACGAACGCGGTATATACCCACCCTGAGCTGGTGCGCACGTAGGTGAAATCCGCGACATGCAGAAGATCCGGTGCCTCGACTCCGAACCCGCGCTCGACCAGATCCGGTGGCCGCAACGCCGTAGGGTCCGCGATGGTGGTGCGGATCTTCTTGCGTCGGGTCGCGCCGGCCCAGCCGTTCACGCACATCAACCGCTCGACAGCGCAGCGAGCGACTTCGATGCCCTCGCGACGCAGGTGAGCCCACATTTTCAATGACCCGTACAACGCTTCGGGTTTGCGGCGGCCTCGCTCGTCGCGCTCGACGTGGTAGGACGTGAGGACACCGCTGATCGTGGCGCCCCACACCGCCCGCGCCGAAAGCGGTCGTGTGCGCCAGGCGTAGAAGGTTCTCGGGGCGATCTTGACACCATGGCCGGTCAGGACACGACAGATCGGTGCGACCCCGTACTCGTCGCGGTGCGCGAGGATGAACCGGCAGATCACTTCTGTGGCGGGTCGCACTCCCGCGCGAAGAAAGACGTCGCGGCTTTGAGGATCTCGATGGTCTTCTCCAGCTCACGGTTCTTACGCCGCAACGCGTTCAGCTCCGCAGCTGTATCCTCCGAGATAGATTGCGGAGCAACGGGATTCGTTGTTGTTGGTTGTGTTTTGCGGACCCAGTTCCGGACGGTTTCGGGGTTCGCGCCGATCCGTTCGGCGACGGTCTTGATCGCGGCCCATTCCGAGGGGTAATCGCCGCGGTGGTCGACGACCAGGCGGACGGCCTTCTCGCGGACCTCGTCGGGGTAGAACTTCGGCATGGAACTCACCTTCCCAAGGAAGAAGGTGCGCATCAAACCCGGGACGATTCAGTTCGAGAAGGTGTGATGACCCTGTGCACACGGCTGCAGCGATTCGAACAGTTATCGACTCGTTGTGTGTTCCTGCGCGTGGAACGACCTGCGTCAATGCGAAGGTTCGTGGTGCTGGATGGTTCGGAAATGCCGTGCTCGTTCACGCCTACAGGGGGTTGAGTGGTGTCGTTCCGCGTCAATTGGTTTCGCGCAACGTGGCGGTGCCAGAAGCGATCGCCCATCGCGATAGTGATCGTAGCGTCCATCACTGTTAGTGCTGTCGGGATCCTTCCCGGAGCAGCCCAGTCTGCGTACCCTGTCCAGGGCGCAATCCTGCAGGAATACAACGAAGTCGGAGGGTTCGCGTTCTTCGGTGAAGCGACCACCGACGAACGCACAGCGCCGGACGGAGTAGGTAAATATCAGTTCTTCTCCAACACGCACAGGTCAAGTCCAAATGCGTGGTGTATCGGGATGATCTCCGCGTGACCCGATTCGGTCAGGCGGTCAGGGCTGCAGGGTCCTCCTGTTCGTCGGTGGGTTCGGTCAGGCCGCGGGAGCGGGCCAGGACGTCGAGGCCGAGGTAACGGCGGCCTTCGATCCATTCGTCGTGTTGTTCGGCCAGGACAGCGCCGACCAGGCGGATGATCGCGGTCCGGTCGGGGAAGATCCCGACGACGTCGGTGCGACGCCGGATTTCCTTGTTCAACCGTTCCTGTGGGTTGTTCGACCAGATCTGGCGCCAGATCTGTTTCGGGAAGCCGGTGAACGCGAGCAGATCAGCGCGGGCCGCATCCAGGTGCGCGGCGACCTTCGGCAGTTTCTCCGCCAGTGCGTCGAGCATCCGATCATATTGCGCAGCAACCGATTCCGGGTCGGCTTGGTCGAAGACCGAGTGCAGCAGGGTCCGGACCCAGGGCCACGATGTTTTCGGGGTGATCGACATCAAATTGACGGTGTAGTGGGTCCTGCAGCGCTGCCAGGACGCGCCGGGCAGGGTCGCGCCGATCGCGGCAACCAACCCGGCATGCGCATCACTGGTGACCAGCTCGACCCCGGAAAGACCGCGGGCGACGAGGTCGCGGAAGAACGCCAGCCAGCCGGCGCCGTCTTCGCCGGAGGTGACCTGCAAGCCGAGGATTTCGCGGTAACCATCGGCGTTGACGCCGGTCGCGACGAGGGCGTGGACGTTGACCACCCGCCCGTTCTCCCGCACTTTCAACACCAGCGCGTCCGCGGCGACGAACGTGTAGGGGCCTTGGTCGAGGGGTCGGGTGCGGAACGCTTCGACCTGAGCGTCGAGGTCGGCGGCCATGATCGATACCTGCGATTTCGACAACTGGGTGACGCCGAGGGATTCGACGAGTTTCTCCATTCGCCGGGTCGATACGCCGAGCAAGTAGCAGGTCGCGACCACTGAGGTCAGGGCGCGTTCGGCACGTTTACGCCGTTCGAGCAGCCAGTCGGGGAAGTAGCTGCCCTGACGCAGTTTCGGGATCGCGACATCCATGGTCCCGACGCGGGTGTCGAAGTCGCGGTGCCGGTAGCCGTTTCGACTGTTCACCCGGTCTTCGCTGCGTTGCCCGTAGTCGGCGCCGCACATCGTGTCGGCTTCGGCGTTCATGATCGTGTGGACGAAGCTCGACAGCATTTCCCGCAGCAGATCGGGGCTGGCTGCGGCGAGTTGGGTGTCGAAGGGCTTGCTGGGGTCGATACGCTGGATCGAGGTCATCGCGTGAGGTCTCCTTCAAGTGACTTTGGACGGTCTCTTCAAGGGTCACGCGGTGACCTCCCTATTCTCGGCTACGACACGCTCGGAGCTGGGCTGCTCCGATAGTCGGGCCGTACACCACGCTATTGGACGCAACCCACGCACAATGCGATCTATTGGCATCCCAACATCAGCAATGGGCACGCCAACCAGATCGGCGGCGCGATATTGGACAAGTGGGCCGAAACAGGCTATGAGGGTGGCGATCTCGGATACCCGGAGTCGCGCGAGTTCGGTGGTGGCCACGACAGTCGCGGAAACCACTTCCAGCGAGGCGAAATCTATTGGTCGGGCGCGACGGGTGCGCATTCGGTCAAGGGGGAGATCTGGCAGACCTGGGCAGCGACCGACTATGAGAACGGCACCTACGGACTACCGACAACGGACGAATACGACTTCGAAGATGGGAAGAAGCAAGACTTTCAAAGCGGTTCGATCGTCTGGAAACCGTACGGGTTCCCGCCAGACTGGTCAGGAGACGACGATGTCACCTGGACTGGCCAACCCAATTGCGCCACCGATCCTTGCGCTGTCGATGCTCAGGGGTCAGCCAACGTAGATGCGCAGGTCATTCCGATCACGTTGCCAATTGTGTGGGCGCAGGGCATCGCTGAGAGCGCGGAGGTTCCCAACGGGGAGCCTGGACAACCCGATCGGTCCGCATCGGACGTGCCGAGAATGCTCGAATGCGCCGCCTTCGACGCCATGCTGCGGGCCGGCCGGGCTGCGGTCGCGGAGGTGACATGGTGTATAAACGCTGGGCCCACACCTGCAACAGCCAACGAACCGTCACCCCCTGCGACCAAGCCGGAGTCCGCTCCCGCCGTGCCCCAGCCGTCGAGCGCACGATCGACTCCTCCGACAACAGCGTCCACCTCGAGTTCGCCGAGTCGACGGTCCGGGGTTTCGAGCACCATCGCACCGCCAACCTCGGAAAGCCGGCCCGTACAGGGCGAGCCGATCCAGGGTCCTGCTGCCGACATCGCTACACCTCCGGGTGTGCCACAGTTCTGCGAGTCGGTCGGCCCCGACCCGACGGGCCAAGCTGACTGGCATGGAAACTCCACCTACGGCTGCGTCTACCAGGTCAACGTGAACTTCCTGGCAAAGGACAACAAAGGTAACCCGATCGGGTCGATCACCGGAAAATGGGAGCGCAACCTGCTCCTTCAGTACAACAAAACCGACTGGACAGCGAACTCGATCTTCACGGTTACCGGCGTCAGCGGAGTGGGAACCTCGTCATCGATGAAGTTCCAATACAACTGCTTCATCGGCGTTCAGCCGTGCGCCTACAACGGCCCGCGCAGCACGACCTCGCCGGTGAGCTTGAACCGGACGGTCAGCCTGGCTGCCCGCCCGTTCGTCTACACTCAGCCGTCGCAGACGTTGGCGATGGATTCCGATTGGCAGATCGAGATCGTCGCGCCCAACGTTGCACCGGGCGGAGCGTTCGCTTTCGCTCCACAGGTTCGCTGTGACGCCGCGCCATTTCTGCGTAACACGCAGGGATGCACGTTCACCGACGTCATCCCGGTCCTGGACTTCGCAGGACCTACGGCATACGCGGCCTACCGCGCTCATGTCGAGGCTGCGCAGCGATCGGGCTTGCCGGGAGCATTGGGCTCCGGCGCGCTACACCGGGAAACCGACAAAGCTACGATCGATGCTCACAGGCGGGCCTCGTGCGGTGTCGTGACCGGACCACGTCCCACTGGGCAGAGCTGCGATGAGTATCCGATGGCTTCGACTGCGGAAGGTGCGGCATTGAACTCCTACGGCCGGAGTTACACGAACCCTGTTTGCAGTATCAAGGACATCGGCCTGCGTATCGTGTCCGACCCAGGCACAATCCATGTGCCGACAGGTTTCAGCGTATGCAATATCTCCGCCAGCGAGAACTCCGGCGCCGGCTCGATATTGAGCTGGTTCTACACCAAAAACCGAGTTCGTGACGGAGATCCCTTCTATGTCAATGTCAGGGCACGATGATCAATAACCGAAGCACTGCCCGATGGCCGATGTGTGTGGCGTCGCTTGCCTTGATCGCCGGAAGCTCCTTGATCGGGTGTGGCAGCGAGGATCCGCCCGACTCGCCAACATCGCCGACGCCCAGCGCCGTCACCGTCGATCCGTCGTCGGGCTTGGAACCGGGCGCGTCGTGGGGGTTGGAAGCCCAGCGTGTGCCGCGGGCGTCCCTCGGTGCTCCTGTCGTCGTCCTCCCACGATCCGATGACCTCGAGTTCGCGCAGCCGATCACCTTCAACACCTACGACCTCGACGACGGCGATACCGCACTCGCGGCCCACTTTCCGGCCCATCTCGACGGATGCCCGAGCTTCGGCTATGACGCATCCGTCGTCGAAGACAGCAACTTCGTCGACGTCACGCTCGTCCGCGGGCTGCATCGCGGTATGCAACCCTGCGACAGCGCCCAGCGGTCAGCGGACCGAGGCGTGGTTGTCGTCGTCCTGGGCCAACCACTCGGTGACCGCGCTGTTCGCAGCATGATCTGAACACCTGCCCCTTTCGAGGCACAGGAAGGACATTTTCGTGGCGCTGCATTGGCAGACCATCGACCTGAGTTGGCCGACCCTGCATATCGAGCCGGCTGACTACAGTGACGCTCCGATGTTCGACTCGGAAACCTCGGGATCGCTCCTCGGCGTCGCTCGCGATCCCTATGGCAACGAGAACGCTCACCTTTGGCTCGGGTGGACATATGGCCCCGCACAGTTGGGTGTAGAGACCTGCGGTCACGAACCAGCCCTCGATGACCGGGACGAGTGGGAAACGATCGAGCAGGCCACGATCGACCTCGGCCCCACCACAACGCTGACGCGGACCACGCTGTCTTCCATCCGGCCCCCGGAGCTGGACCAGCTTATGGCGCTGCCGACGGGACGACATGGAATCAGGGTCAGCGTCCGAGGCCGCGACGGGCAGCGGTCGGACTTGGCCATCCGAATTCAACTGTGGCCCACCACAGAACCCCGGCCGCTCGAAGTGATCAAGCACGTCGACGGATTCGACTTGGATGTGTTCCTCCGTCGACCCGCCGACGTTGCTCAGCATGGCGAACCGGCGGCCGGAGTCGGCGGCGCTGGTTCGGATGTTGTGCCCTCGCTACCTGTTCGGCCACCGGTATCGACGACGAAGCCGTCGTCACTGACGGCGCAATGGCGGCGTCTGCACAGGATCGTTCACCAGCGATGCACCGAGCGTGGTGTGTGGACATCGCTCGCTCGGCCCAGCGAAGGTGAAAACGCCATCGAACGCGCCCGGACACTCACCGGCGTGCAGTGGCCGGAAGAGCTTCGGGAGTGGTTCGGCCTCCACAATGGCGGCGGAACACGCGAGTTGGTTCCCGGGATGAACTTGATCGGCGTCGCCGAAGTAGCAGCAGTTCATACGATGCAGGTCAGCATCTGGACGGAGATGTCCGCCGACGATTCAGGGGGTCGTTCCCTGACTGACTACGCTGGTGCGCCAGCGAGTTCGGAGGCGGGAATGTTCCTGCGTGAGTTCGTCCCTGTCGCTGAACGCGACGGCACCATGCTCGTCTGCGATACCCGATCCGGTCCGATGCACGGATGTATCACTGAGTTCGGGAAGGACACCGCGGACGCGTACCCACCGAAGTGGGCATCGCTGAGCGCGATGGTTACCGACTTGGGTGACAGCCTCGAGCACGACGCGATCTTCGACAACGCCTACCTGCCTGAGCTCGATGATTCCGGGCTGTCCTGGCATGTCGATCGGCGATAATGAGAGCAGGCGTTCGAAACTCTTCCCGTCTATCGGTCCTTCCCAATCCGCGCGATTTGTCGACTGGCAATGGGGCCATCGATTATAGCAGTTGGAGACCTATCCTCGTTGGTGTGGTTTGGTCAAAGTCTGCATGTACGGCTGGTTTTCAGGCACGGTGTGTTCGTAAGCGGTGGGATCGTGGGTGTCTGGTGGTGGAGGTTGATTGAAAGTGAATGTAAATCGGGTGCTTGGCGTGCAAACGTGCAGGTGAATTGGTGTGCTCCCTTCGCGAGCGGGGATGAGCCTCACTCAATCCGAAGGTGGCGACTGCGTGAAATGTATCTTGCCCCCTTGAGAGGAATCGCCCCCACGGCACAGCGAGCTTGCGGCGCCACGAAGGACTCCGGGGCGGGTTAGAATCACCCCACAGAAACCCCACACGTTTGACCGGAATCAATGCGAATTCATGCGGAACGTTGAGGAGAATCGTTTTGCGAAAATGCCTGGTACTGGGCACTATTGGGCACTGGTGAGTAGGGTCTGGACAACTGGAACGCACGCGAGGTGGTCGCAGGTTCAAATCCTGTCAGCCCGACAGTGAAAACCCCCTCTGACCTCGGTCGGAGGGGGTTGCGATTTTTCGGATATTTGACGTTTTTCGGCCGAATCCCACAGAAACCCCACGTTTTTGAACTCGGCAGCCTGTTGAACATGGGAGCGACCAGCCTCGCGGCGCCCGGTCGCGAGCTCAGCTGTATTCGTCTCACCGTCACGCGGAGGCTTCGTCGGTCTGGAAGCTGAGCTGCTGGTATCACTACGGCGTCGTTCGCCCGCTGCTCTGCTCGGGCCCGTAGATGGTCGGCTGTGTGGGTGTACGTATCTCGGCGCGTAGTTTGCTTCGAGCGGTGTTACGCCAACTGACCAAGCCACGGCAAGCTCCGCTAGCGGCGCGGGATCTGTGGAGGCGATGAATCGGTAGCTCTGGGGAGGCCGGAATGCCGAGTGCTTCCTTAGGGGATGTCGGACTTTACGGTCAATTGTCCAATTCGCTGCGCGTCGGGGCCGTGCGGCAACTACGGTGCCGCGCATGTCTCGCACTCACCGCATACTCTCGGCGGCAGCCCTGGCCGTCGTCCCACTCGCCGCCGCAGCACCGGCCCCGGCGACTCCGGTCGTGAACAAGGTCGTGGTCATCGGTCTCGACGGCACGCTGTGGAGTGAGGTGTCGGCGGCCGAGGCCCCGAACCTCGACCGTCTGGCAGGGGAGGGCACCCTGTCGCGCACCTCCATCGCCCCGCACACCACGATGTCGTGCGTCTCATGGGCGACGGCGCTGACCGGCGTGTGGGACAACAAGCATGGGATTCAGGACAATGGATCCACCTGCAACGCAGGACCTTTCGCCCAGTATCCGACAGTGTTCACGCAGGTGGAACGCGAGCGTCCGGCATTGTCGACGGCCTCCATCGGGACCTGGGACAAGATCGGCATGATCGCGGGCACCGGCAGCCCGCAGGCCGACCGGGTGACCGTCACGCAGATCGACCCCACCGGTGCGGGCGTCTGCGAGACCACCGCCGATTCCAATGCCACCGCGGACGTTGTCTCGGCCATCACCGAGGACGGAACCGATCTGGTGTTCACGCACCTCGATCAGGTGGACATCGTCGGACACACGCTGCGCGGAATCTGGCCGCAGGCCTATCGCGATGCCATCGGCCGCGTCGATGGCCTAGTCGGAAAGATCACTGCCGCGGTCGACGCGCGGGCGGCTTCGCATTCGAACGAGCGGTGGACGATTCTGGTCACCACCGACCACGGGCACAAGCCCGATGGTGGGCATGGTGGGCGGAGCGCTCACGAGACGGCCAGTTTCGTGATCGCGCGCGGAGCGGGGTTCGCGGCGGGGACGCAGAACAACGGGTACACCCTCGCTGACATCACACCGACCGTTCTCGACCTCCTCGATGTCGCGGCTCCCGCGAATCTCGACGGCGAGTCGATGTTTGCCGGCGGCTCGGGCAATCCGGCAGCACCGGTGCCGAATACGCCACCGGTCGACTCCGGGATCACCGGTTCGTCGTCTGGTTCGGCGCAGGCGGCCATGGTGGCGAATCCGTTATGCATCCTGGGGAGCGGATCGGCGAGCGGTTCGTACGAGAAATAGTCACCTCATCTCGGGGTGCGACTCTGCGCTGAGGTGTCCAACCCTGGCGGGGCACGCTGTCCAGCAGCGCGGGTGTAGGGATGCGCCGGATCCCTGAGCGGGGAGTCGGTGTGTTCGCTTTCGACGACGCGTCCGCCCTGTATGACGAGGCAAGATTCGGTCACTTGCCGGACGACGGCCAGATCGTGGGTGATGAACAGGTACGAGATCCCTGTGGTGTCACGAATGTCGGTCCACAGGTTCGGAATCTGTGCCTGGATGGAGACGTCGAGCGCGGCGACGGATTCGTCGAGCACGAGCACCCGCGGATCGGTCGAGTTCCGCAGCGGCGCACTGTAATCCAGGCTCCCGAGTTCCTCCACGAGGGCGCCAACGTCCAACAACGCGGCACGGAAGAGAGATTCGGACACGGCACCGAATCCCGCTGCCGCCTGGCCTTGATGCATTACCGGGCATTGGAAGCAACGCCGGGATCGAGCTGCGGACCCACGCAACGACGCTCTGCAACAGCATCTTCCGCGCCGACGGACCTCGCCATCTCCGATGAGTCCACAGAGCTGCGGTTCGTAGCCCCCTCCGAACTGGATAGCCTCGACATGCACCACACGCAGCGGCTCAGGCTGACCCATTACCTCGCGGGGCGAAGCGCGCCATATCTCGGCTGACGATTCGGCGAAACAACCGCGCGTGAGTGCGCCAGATGGCCGAGCGCATTGCTCGCGACGGTAGAAGCTGCGCGTGTCAGCTGCCCGACCTCGCCACCCGTGAAGGTGGCCGGTGGGCGCGGGTCAGTTCGTGCGGCACTCGGACGTGACACGCGCCCGTTCGGCACATATTCGAGGTGGTCAATCGCTGTGTCCAGTAGCCGATTTCTAACCACTGACAAGTGGGTCTGATCGGCGGCCAGACGACGGGCGGGACACCACCGGAACCTGGCAACAATGGGTACTGAGGTCGGCACTCCCTGAGCGACGTCCGCCATGCGCGGGTGGCGGTGGGATCGGTGCGACGGGTCGTGTGCTCGTGGCGACTGGCTGACGTCCTGGTGCGGCCGATACAGCGGCGTAGGAAACTTGCCGTTTGTTGTGGGCTCAGCGTTGGAGGGCGCGGAGTGCGGGGGCGACCCAGGTCGTGAGGTAGGCGCGCAGTTGTGAACCTTGCCGCGGCGGCCGACCAGGGTCGATGACGAAGGACTGCACGATCCGCAGCATGTGCTCCACGAGTTCATCGAGACGAGCGTCATCGATCCCCGCGCGGCCCCAATCGACAGCGAAGCGTTCGAGAATGGAGCGGCCGAAGGTCAACGCGGTATCGGAGGTGACACCCGGGGAGAATGCGCCCGCGCGGCCAGGGGTCAACAGCAAGCCGAGATACCGGTCGGTGGAGAGGCGTTCGAGGGTGTATGCGATCCCTTCGACCACGGCCTCGGCGGGATCGGTGAGATGGTTCAGATGCTCGGCGAGGACATCGAGAAACCGACCCGTTTCCGTCAGGGCCGTGGCGGTCAGCAAGGCGTCGGCATTGGCGAAATACCGGTACACGGTTTGACGGGTGACGCCGAGGTCGCGGGCAATCTCGGCCATGGTGAAATCCCCGCCGCTGCGTTCGATGGCCGCACGGGCGGCGCCGATGATGCGCGCGATGGCTTCGGTGTCATCGGCCGGGGTGGTCCCCGACCAGCCGTGCGTGCGCATCGATTCCTTCCGGGCCGGTGATCGTGTTCTGCCGACCCTATCGTCTGCGCCGAGGTCGGCGGGCGTCCCGTTCCGTCGAAATTGACCATACAGTTGGATAGATATGTATGGTCTACTCATGACCGCTCAGATCGAACCCGGCGCCACCGGGCTGAACGAGGACCTGACCCGCCGCGCCTTGGGGTTGGTGCTCGACCACACCACCGATATGGCGCACGCTCCGCTGCGGGTGCCGCTGCACTACTACAGCGACCCGAAGATCGCCGAGGTCGAGCAGACCCAGATCCTGCGCCGCACACCGCTGATGATCGTGCCCTCGGCGCGCATCCCCGCACCGAACGACTACGTGGTGCGCACCGTGCTCGAAGATTCACTGTTGGTCACCCGCGACCGTGATGGCACCGCGCATGTGTTTCTGAACTACTGCCGCCACCGCGGCGCGCAACCGGCATGTGGCTCGGGCAACGCCACCCGCTTCACCTGCCCCTATCACGCCTGGACCTACCGCAACACCGGCGAACTGGCCGGGGTGCCCGGCAAAGAGGGCTTCACCGGCATGGACCGCGCCGGCTACGGATTGGTCGAGCTACCCAGCCAAGAACGCCACGGGTTCATCTGGGCAGTGCTCTCTGCCGAGGGCTCGATCGACATCGACGCCCACCTCGGCGCGATGGGACCTGAACTGGCGCAGCTGAACTACGCTTCCTACGGCTACCACGACGAGCGGGAATTCACTTCCGAAGTCAGCTGGAAGGGCGCACTCGAGGCTTTCGCCGAGAGCTACCACTTTCCCTTCGTTCACGGCCAGAGCGTGATCGGCCAGAACACTGTGGCCAACACCTCCACTCACGACGCCTTCGGCCGCCATCACCGTATGGGATTCCCGTTCAACTGGATCACCGCGCTCGAGGCCGATCCGAGCGGATCCTGGGACCCGCTGATGAACATGGGCGTCATCTACTGGGTCTACCCGAACCTGGTGCTGGCCAACAGCCCTGTCGGTGTCGAGATCCTCGACATGCTGCCCGCCGGCGCCCCGACCCGCTGTACCGTCCGCCACAGCTGGATGGCCAAGATCCCGGCCACCACCGACGAGCAACGCGCTGTCTATGACGGCATCTACGCCCAAGTCCATGCCGCGGTCCGCGACGAGGACTTCGCGATGCTGCCTCAATGCGGCGAAGGAGTTCGCCGAGGCCAGCACGATCACATGATCATCGGTCGCAATGAAATCGGTGTCCAGCACATGATCAGAACCCTCGCCGCCGAACTCGGCATCGCACTGGACTAACGGCGAGAGCGGAACACCGATGACGGTGCGGACCTATGCCCACGATCTGCTGCGGTGGTGGAGGGTCTTGTCCGTGCTGGATGTGCGGTGGGATCGTTCGACGCGCGAGGATGTCGAGGCGATGGTGGGATGGATGAGGTCGGCGGTCAACCCGCAACGCCTGCGCTCCGATAACTCTGGATCCCAGCCCGGGTCGGTGAATCTCGAGACCGGGAAGCCGGCGCTATGTGTGGACAGGTCCGCGGTGACAGTGGCCGATTGTGTCGGTGACATCCGGGGCGCGGAAGGGTGAATCAGCCCAGGTCCGGGTGGCCCACCCACTCGACAATCGTCCAGCCCTTCTGCGGGCTGCCCTCGAGGACGACGCGGCCGCCGTTGCGCATCGGATCGGTGCCGAGTTTGCTCTTGTCGGCGTTGTCGGCATTCATCATCGACCAGAACATGATGGTGCCGCCGTGCGAGAAGATCACCGGGTTGGCGCAGCCGCGGCGCTGCACGTCGAGCAGTGCCTGATCGACGCGGCCGTCGAACTCGTTGCCGTCAATGGAGCCTGGAATCCGTGCGCTCAGGTCGCCGGAGAGCCACTTGATCGGCGCCTGTAGGTACCCGGACATCGCCTGGGCCTCCGGGGTGCCCTCGTACTGCCCCGCCTCGATCTCCCGGAAACCGGGCTGAATGTCGAGGCTCAGGTCCTGCTCGGCGACGGTCGGTGCCGCAGTCTGCTCGGTACGCACCATGTTGGACGCGAAGGCGCAGTCGTAATTATTGTCGGCCGGCTGGATGGCCAGATTGTCTGCCTGTGCCCGGCCGCGTGAGGTCAGGTCGGGTCCGGGCACCTTGGTGTCGATCAAGCCGGAGGTGTTACCGAGGGACTCGGCATGGCGCACCAGGGTGATAACCATTTCGCCGCTGCTGCCGGAGCTGCTGCCGGAGTTTCCGAAGTCGATATCGGCGGACGCGACGCCGGCGGTAGCGGTTGTGGCCGCGACCGCGGCCGCCGTCACCGCAATGGACAATCGACGAGATCGGATTCGCATGGGTGGGAATGCCTTTCATCGTGGCGAACGCTAATTCAGGTATGCCGAAGAACCGGAATTCGGGGTGTCGCGTCTCACAAAAGCAGCTATTTGCTCGTATCAAATACGGGGTATCCCATTCATCGGGATCTTTCGCCCACTGGACCGCGCAGGCGGAACCACCGGTAGCGGAGGTGCGAGCGGCATGTCGACTCACGCGACCCGCTCACCCGGCCGTTTCGATGCCGCCGATCCCGGCAGGCGACCTGGGGAAGATCACTCCGTTCCGCTCAGACGGATCATGGCTGAACTGGCTGCTGGGTGGTGTTCAGGCCTGCCGCTGTATCTGCCGAGCGGTCAGCCAGAGGCAATTGCTCGTCCAGCTTCCTGTAATCGGCATGAGAGTGCGTTACTCACCGCGCCGAGCGGGCACTGTGCGGAGCGGCTGCGGCCGATGGAACGGGTTCTGCGGTTCGGGGACGTTCACGATGGACAGCGGGCGGCCTCGGTCGGCGAGGACCTCCGGGCTGCGGGTGTGCCGAGGGCGGCAGGGTTGTCTCGGTCACCCGGGCGAGCGTATCGCTTTGCGCAGACTCGTCAGCGCCTGTGTCTGCGCATGCATGCGGCTGGCCGACCCACGGTTGACGTGGTCGACGGCGGCATACAGCAGCGCCCACATCATGTTCAGGATCCACGAGGCGTCGAGCGCTGCGTCGATCGAGCTGTCGTCGCGCCCCCGTTCTACCGCCGCCATCGCGGCGTCGTCGGACAGGCACGACGTGGTCTCGTCGTACACGCCTGACGTGAAGAAGATGACCGTTAGGACATCGCTGAGTTCGAAGTACTCCTGACACAGCCGCAGGACCGCGTCGAGCCCTGTCCCGTCAGCCAGGCGCGCACGCTTCGAGGCGTCGGCCACGGCCTGTTCGGTGAGCCGCCCTACCGCAGTGATCAGGTCGGATCGTTCGGGAAAATAGCGGTGCAGCGTCGTACGCCCGACGCGCGCCTTCTCGGCGACTTCCGTCAGCGACGCGTTGGGCGATTTCGCGAACGTCGCCACTGCCGCACCGAGAATCGCGCGACGGGTGCGTTCGCGGGCACTGGTCTCTTCGACATCCTCCACAGGTGCAGCATAAAGGAGATCCAGCCTGGATATTCGCTTTACTAAAATGGAACAATGTTGTTCCATTGATGGGTGACG
This sequence comes from Nocardia sp. NPDC058480, assembly GCF_042720495.1. NCBI lineage: Bacteria > Bacillati > Actinomycetota > Actinomycetes > Mycobacteriales > Nocardiaceae > Nocardia > Nocardia sp. NPDC058480. The sequence goes on from NZ_JBHXMN010000018.1 coordinate 66,711, forward strand.
ACGATTGCGCCTCCCATCGAAACAGCTCCACCGATGACCATGTCGAACCTGGGTATCCTGATCGGCTATGCCCGACCGCACACACGCACCCTGCTGATCGGTCTCGTACTCGCCCTCGGCAGTTCCGCGACGGTGATGGCGACGCCGATGGTGACCAAATCGATCCTCGACGCTCTCGGCACGGGCGCGTCGATCATGGGCCCGACCTTTGCGCTGTTGGTGCTGCTCGTGATCGGCGCCGCACTCGGGTGGGGTTACTGGATCCTGCTCGGGACCGTCGCCGAGAACATCGTCTTCGACGCACGCACGACGCTCGTTCGACGACTGCTCGGCGCGACGGTTCCGTCGGTGCAGGCGCGTCCCACAGGCGAGTTGGTCACGCGCGTCACGGCAGACACCTTGCTGCTGAAGGAGGCCGCGTCGTCAGCGGTGATCGGCATCATCAACGCCACCTTCCTGACGCTGGGCACCGTGATCCTCATGGGTGTGCTCGACATGATGCTCCTCGGCGTCACCGTGCTGGCCATCGTCGTCGTCGGCATGCTGTTCGGAACGCTCATGCCACGAATTGCCAAGGCGGACGCGCAAACTCAGGAATCGCTCGGCCGCCTCGGCGGAGTGCTGGAAGGCAGCCTCCGTTCGGTGCGCACCGTCAAGGCGGCACGCGCCGAGCACCGCATCGCCACGTTGATCGGTGCCGACGCACGCAACGCCCGGACACACGCGATCGAGTCGGTGCGCGTTTCGGCAACGGCATGGACCGTCGCGTGGACCGGCGTGCAAGGCGCCATCATCGCGATCCTGGCCATCGGCGCCTGGCGCGTCGACAACGGTTCGCTGACCGTCTCGACGCTGATCGCGTTCCTGCTGTACGCGTTCACGCTGATGGGACCGATCCAAGAACTGACCACGCACATCACGGCCATGCAGTCGGGTATTGCGGCCGCCATGCGTATCCGGGAGATGGAGACGCTGCACTCCGAAGCAGACGTGGCGCACGAGCCTGCACCTGCGACGACCGCCGAGCCCGACGCCGCCTTGCGTTTCGACGACGTCACGGTCCGCTATGCACCTGATGCACCGCATGCATTGAAGGGATTGACGCTGCGGATTCCTGCGACCGGCCATACCGCCATCGTCGGGCCGTCGGGCGCGGGCAAGACAACGGTGTTCTCGACGATTCTGCGATTCGTCGAACCCGACACCGGGACCATCTCGGTGGGCGGCGTGGCGTACCGGAACCTGACGATGTCGGAAGTTCGCGCGCGTATCGCGTACGTCGAGCAGGAATCCCCTTTGGTGCCGGGCACATTGAGCGACAACCTGCGGTTCCTGCGGCACGGTGCCACCGACGACGAGGTGGCCGAGGTTCTTCGCCTTCTCCGCCTCGACTCGGTCGTCGCCGCCCAGCCGAAAGGCCTGGACACCCACGTTCGCGACACCGACCTCTCGGGCGGGCAGCGGCAACGGATCGCGATGGCACGCGCGATGCTCGGTGACGCCGACGTGCTGCTTCTCGACGAAGCGACGTCGCAGATCGACACCCTGACCGAAGCATCGATCGTCGAAGCGATCGCCGTGCGGGCGCGCACCCACGCCGTCGTCACGATTGCTCACCGCTTGTCGACCGTGCGGCACGCCGATCGGATCGTCGTGATGGACGACGGCAGCGTACGGGCGGTCGGGACGCACGACGAATTGATGCGCGCCGACGACCTCTACGCGCGGATGGTCCGCGCTGGTGGATTCGCGTAGGCGCAAGTTGTCTCGGCCATGGCGGTGGCGGGCGGCAGCATATCTACGCAGTTCACACGGAGGCCGACGCCTGCAAGGCGAGGTGGGTGCCTTCCCAGCGGCTGCGCAGTCGTCGGTCGTGGCTGACGACCACGATTGCTCCCGGGAAATGGGCGAGCGCGGTTTCCAGCTCCTCGACCAGACCTGGCGACAGATGGTTGGTCGGCTCGTCGAGGAGCAGCACGTCGACGGGTTCGGTGACCAAGCGCGCCAAGGCGAGGCGCTGGCGCTGGCCGGTGGACAGGTCCTCGACACGCGTCGTGAACTGGGAGACGTCGAACAGGCCGAGTGAGAGCAGTTGGTTGCCGTGGAATTCTGGGTCACCTGGGCGATCGCGCGCGAAGGCGACGAACATCATGCGTCCGCGGACGGCGGGCGGTGGTTCCTGCGCGAGGTAGCCGATCTTGCCGTGTCGGGTGACGGTGCCGGTGTCGGGTGCGAGTTGACCGGCCAGCACGCGCAGCAGGGTGGTCTTGCCCGCACCGTTCGGGCCGGTGATCAGCAGGCGGTCACCCGCGGCGAGCGTCACGCTGGTCGGCTCGAGTCTGCCCGCGACGGCGATGTCGGTGGCCTCGAGCCCAGGCCCGTGTGCGCCGGCGGTCGTCAGGGTGGGTGCGAATCGTAGGGGTTGCGGCGGTGCGGGCACCGGGTTGGCGAGCAGGCGCCGCAGCCGTTCCTGCGCATTGCGAACCCGGCTGGCCACTGATTGCTGCACCCGTCCACCGGCTCGGCTGTAGGCCATCTTGTTGTTGTCGGCCATCGCCCGGCCCGGTGCGACCCTGCGGGCGGTGGTGTCGGCGGCCTCGCGGAATCGTTCGGTATCGGCCAGCCATTGCGTGTGCGCCTGCACCCATCGCGCTCGTTCGGCCGCCTTTTCCGTCAGGAATCCTGCGTAACCGTCGTTGTAGCGGACGACGCGCTGCCGGTCCGCGTCGACCTCCAGCAGGCTGGTTGTCACCCGTTCGAGGAAGGCCCGGTCGTGGGAGACCGCCACCGTCGTGCCGCGCCGGGTGAGCAGGTGGTCTTCGAGCCAGGTCAGGGCGACGTCGTCGAGGTGGTTGGTCGGTTCGTCCAGTAACAGCAGTTCCGGAGCTGCCGCCAGCACCGCGGCCAGGCGCAGTCGGACCTGCTCGCCGCCCGATAGCTCGCCGATCGTGCGGTCGCGATCTACCAGGCCCAAGCCCAGTCCGTGGAAAGCCTGTTCCACCCGCGCGTCGGCGTCGTAGCCGCCGTGATATTCGAAAAGTAGTGTCAGATCACCGTATTCGTCGATTCCGGACTCGTCGCCGTCGGCCATCGCGGCCTCGAGGCGGCGCATCTGGGCTTCGACCGCTCGCAGCTCGGTGAGGGCTTGGTCGATGAGCTGCTGCACAGTGAGGTGCTGGGGGAGTTGCTCGTCTTGCGCGAGGTAGCCGACACCACCCTCGGCGTGGACGACGATCTCGCCGCGATCGGGCTGCACCCGCCCGGCGAACAAACGCAGCAGGGTGGTCTTGCCGGAGCCGTTTTCGCCGATGATCCCGGTGCGCTCGCCGACGTCGAGCGAGCATGTCACATCCGTGAGAACGGGATCGCCGTCGTAAGACTTGCTGACCGCGAGCGCGGTGATCTGGGTTGGCATGGCACACTCCGAAGCATTCGAGGACGACGCAGTCAGGGGACCGCGGGGTCGGGTGAAAGCTCGGAAGAATCGGGCAACCTCGCTTGCGTACGACAACTGTCGTACCACGGTAGCAAGACGATGATGGCCTACTACGTATGAGTCTGGCGCGTGCGCAGCCCCGATGGAGGCGTCGTAACGACGTGTTAGCTATCCAACTGTCGGTGTAGCCGACCGTTCCCGCGAATATTCGGTACGTTGACCATCGGCGCGGAACAAGTTCGACAAGGGGGAGTCGATGGACGAGTACATCAGCGATAACTCGCGGTCAGTCGATGATGAAGGCCGTGACAAGGTCGGCCGGAATCGCGAACATCGTTCGGGTCTCGAAGCCGAGCTGTGTGATAGCGAGGCCGCTCATCTCCACGACGTCGTGGATCAACTGGAGTACGCGGTACAGGTTTGTTCGCGCGAGAGCATTCCGCTTCCCTTTGTCTTGGAGGAAGTCGAAAAAGCGCTCGGTGTGGATCTTGACGATATTTCCGCGGACTGGCCTTCCGCCCTCCGTCTTCACCTTGTCGATTATGTGACAGCGGTATTCGCGAAAGACCACCTACAGCCACCACTTGCGTGACGACGAGCCTGGAGTGTTCCATTCGTTGTGGTCGCCGATCGTCAGGCCGGTGAGCCGCGGACTGCATTTTGCACACCTGTGCGCAGATGTGGGATGGTGGTGGGTGAAAGGACGGACGTGACTGCGACGACGCACTCGACCACCGTCGGCCTCGGGCCGCGCGCATTGGCCAACCGGCGACACATCGTCGCTGTGGCCGGGGACGAGTTGCTGCGAAATCCCCTGGCGAGTATGGAAGACATCGCTGTGGCCGCGGGGATGGTCCGCCGCACCCTCTACGGTCATTTCCCCACCAGGGAAGCGCTGATCGACGGCATGCTCGACGAGGCCTTCGAGCAGGTCGGTCGCGCACTCGACGGTATCGACACCGCGCAACCGCCCGCCCGGGCGATCGCGGATATGGCGCTCGCGCTGTGGGCTGTCGGCGACGAGTTCCAGCTGCTGCTGCGCCTGGACGAAGCCGGGTCACGGGCCCGGATGGCAGACCGGCTCGCGCCCGTCCGCGCTCGGCTGATCACGTTGATAGCGGCTGGTCAAGCCGACGGAACCTTCGCTGGTCACCTGCCGCCTGCAGCGTTGGCCGGGGTACTCACGGCGCTGGTGCTCGAGCTGCTGAAAGCGCACAGCGATGGTGAATGGGTCGGTGCCGAAGCTGCGCGCGACGCCGCCCTGGCTTGTCTGATCGCGGTCGGCGTCGACCGTTCCGGTGCCGCGGAGATCGCCCGGTCCGCCGCGGAGGCCGCGCACCACTGATCGTGGGTGCGCTCGTCGGGCGATCGCTCGTCGAGACATGCTGTCTCCGAATGGATCCAAGGGTGTGCTCTCCGGCACGAACCCGGGCGGCTGTGAGTCCCTTCACGAGTTCTTGCACATCGGTGTGCAATGCACGTAGTTTCACAGCTACGTGCAATTGCACGAAGGTGTGAAAATGTCGAAGGAGCGGGATATGACGAGCCAGGTGGCAACTGTGCGCATGGCGTACGCGACCAAGACCTCTACCGGGGGTGCCCCCGTCGATGTGTCCTCGTGGACGCTGCGCGGTGTGGGCGCGATCCGCGTCCTGTACGGCCTTGTCCCGTTCGCCACGCTGATCCTGGGGACCGATGTCGGCACCGGAATGGCCGTCCCTGTCTTCGTCGTAGTCGGCCTGGCGTCCGTCCTGCTCGGCCTGGCCACCGTTGCGCTGACCCCTCGTCTACTGGGCCGCGACGACGCTGTCCTGGCCGCCGTTGCCGTCGACGCGATCCTCGTGGTCCTCGGCGTGGCCGCGCTCATGGTGGGCTGGGATCAGTTCACGGTCGCCGCCGCCGCGATCGTCCTCGGCGCGGTGGTGATCGGGGCGTTGTCCGCGGCGGTCGTCGCGATCGTCACGGCGGTGCGCGAAGCCTGATCCACCGACGCGGTGCGAAATGCCCGAGCGGCGCCCCCGGAATTCCGGAGGCGCCGTTCGTGATTGGAGGTGATGTGCGGATGGGTGGGCGGGGCAATCCGCGTGACCGCCCGGCACGCCGGCGGCAATCATCGTGACCGGACGTTCGAATTGCTGACGAGGGCGAGCTTAGTCAGTTCTGGACGAGCTCGTAGCCGAGGTTTTCGACGGTGTCCTGGATCAGCGCGTCGTCGATCGGGCCGGCGCCGATGACGGTCATCCGGCCGGTGGCGAGTTCGATGTCCACGCCGTTGATGCCGGTGAGCTTGCCGATTTCGGACTTGACCTTGCCGACGCAGCTGCCGCACGACATGCCCGAAACGACGTAGGTGCTGGTGCTGTTGTTGGTGCTCATGACCGGGTTTCTCCTTGTTGTCTCAGGGGCTTTCCGAGAAACAGACGATACGACAACCGCGACGCGATGTAAACCCCTAGGGGGTATCCGTATTTAGATTTACCGGTACCCCCAATGGGTATGTATGGTGGCGGCATGACAAAGCTGAATCGGATCGTTGTCGTCGGAGCTTCGCTGGCTGGTCTGCGCGCGGTACAGGCGCTGCGCGCTGAGAACTTCGCCGGTGACATCACCTTGATCGGCGAGGAGAACCACGCCCCTTACAATCGGCCGCCGCTGTCGAAGAGCGTCCTGGACGGCGGCGACGACGACATCACCCTGCCCGGCGCGGAACAACTCGACAGTGACTGGCTGCGCGATAGGCGAGCCATTGGCCTGCGCGCCGACGAGCAAGTGGTCGTCCTCGACGACGGCTCCGAGGTCGCGTTCGATGGACTCGTCGTGGCAACCGGTGCGAGCCCGCGCCGCTTCAGCACGCATCCCGCAGGCGTGCACAGCCTTCGAACAGTCGACGACGCACTCGCCTTGCGCGCCGAGCTGGCGGCCGGGCCCGCTCATGTCACCGTGATCGGCGGCGGCTTCATCGGCAGCGAAGTGGCGTCCACCGCTCGGCGGCAGGGAATCCCGGTCACCCTGGTCGACGCCGGGGTCCACCCCATGGCCGCGACCTTGGGGATGACCGGCGCGCGGTGGCTGAGTGGGCACCATGCGCGACACGGCGTCGAACTCGCTTCCGGAGTCCGTGCGCTCGGCTTCGACGGTGAAAGTCGGGCTACCGCAGTGCTGTTGAGTGACGGTCGCAGAATTCCGACCGAGGTCGTCGTCGCGGGCACCGGTGTCGAACCGAATACCGGCTGGCTGCGCGCGAGTGGGCTGAAGCTCGACAGCGGAGTCGTGTGCACCGGTTCGCTGTTCGCCGAGGGCGGATCGTCGGTCGTCGCGGCCGGGGATGTCGCCCGGTGGGCGCACCCGCTCTACGACGGTGCGCTGGTTCGAGTCGAGCACTGGGCCAACGCCAACGAACAGGGAGCGCTCGCCGCACGCAACCTGCTGGCCGGTCCGGCCGAGGCCGCGACCTATGCCGCAGTGCCCTCGTTCGCGACTCATATCCACGGTGCCCGCATTCAGGTCGCGGGTCTACCCGCCCTCGCAGACGATGAACACGTGCTCGTCGACGAGTCGGCTGACGACCGACTCGTGGTCGCGTTCACCGCCCGCGACGTTCTCGTCGGTGCCGTCGCGGTGAACGCGCCGAAGGATCTGATCCGGCTGAAGCGAGCCATCGCCGCACGATCCACGAGCGTGGAGCTCCCAGCCTGATCGGTGACCGCGGGATCCGGCACCGACCTCGGTGGCAGGAGGGTGGGCGACGCCACGAGCCGTCGCCCACCAGGGGCGACCGCACAGCACAGCAAGATCTGCTCTCGGCGCGCGCCGATAGAATGTCGCCGAGCTGTAATCCCGCAGCCCCAACCGATCCGGATTCGGCAGAGGAGTCTCCCGTGCCCGCAGCCAAGGCGCCGATGATCGCGCAACTCGCGTCGGGAGCGGGTCGACAGTGAGCAGCGCGATCTGTCTGCTCGTCTACAGCCTGGGTGTCCTGGTCCTCGCACCACCGGTGCTGAGCGGTTCGACCGGTAGCGGACGCAATCCCCGTCTCGGACTGATCGCTTGGACCAGTGCGATCGGGTCGGTCCTGGTGTCATGGGTCGCCGCGGCCGCCTTCGTCATCGTCGATATCGGTCGGGACCTGCTGTCCGACGAGCATCTGAGTTTGAGCAGGTGCTTCACTCAGCTCCATGACGCGGCGATCGGTGTCCACGGCGCGGTGGTGCAGGTCGGATTGCTGATGTTGATCGGTTTCGGCGTCGTCGCCGTCGGCGTGCTCGCCTCGCGTCTGGGAACGGCGCTGGCGCGGGCCCGTTCGGCCACGCACAGCCACGCGAACGCGGCGAGGATCATCGGACGGCCGCACGCTCGCCACGACGCCGTCGTCATCGATCACCCCGAACCCGCGGCCTACTCGGTGGCCGGAAACCCGGACACCATCGTGCTCACGCAGGGCATCGTGGCAGCGCTCGACGACGAGCACCTCGAGGCCGTCATGGCCCACGAACGCGCGCATCTGACCGGTCGCCATTATGTTCTTCTCGCGGTGACCCGGGCGCTGGCCGCGGTGCTGCCGCGGATCGATCTGTTCGTGACCGGTGCCGCTCAGGTCGCCCGGCTGGTCGAGATGTCGGCAGACGACGCGGCCGCGTCGCTGCACGGACCGAAGATCGTCCGGGAGGCGTTGCTGGCGCTGGCCGGGACGCGCACCCCGAGCGCGTTCGGTGCGCCAGAGGTCGGGCTCGCCGACCGGGTGTTCCGGTTGTCGGCGCCCTATCCCGCCGCCCGCTCGATGTCGGTGACCGTCTCGGCACTGACCACCGCCGCGTTTTTCGCCGGTCCGATGCTCGCCATGTTCGCGGCGGCCGCGGGGCTCGGAGTATGCACGCTCTAGGTGCTTCGTGCTGGAGCCGTCCGCTCCTCGAGCCGGTGGCGGCCCGGTGGGAGTCGGTGTCGCCCGTCGCGGTGTGCCGCCGTGTCGTCGGCGCGTGCGAGGCGCAGGAGTGCGAAGGCGGAGATCGCACCGATCGCGGTCAGTCCTGCCCAGACCACCCAGTCGATTCCGGCCTCGCGGGCCGCGCCGACAATGGCCCCGGTGGCGAGGTTGCCGATGAGGATGCCGACGCCGACGACGGTGTTGTAGAACCCGTAGTGTGTGGCGACGAGTCGGTCCCCGGACAGCGAGACCACGGTGTCCATCTCGAACGGGAACACTGCGGCCGTGCCGATCGCCAGCAGTGTCGTGGTGATCAGCAAGGCGGCGACGGCGGCGATCGTCCCGTACCGGGCAGCCCCCGGTACCACGATCAGCGGGACGAAGGACACCGCGAGAACCGTCATTCCGGCGACAAGGCTGCGGCCTGGTCCCCACCGGGCCCGCAGCCAGGCGGTGATCCGGAGCTGGCCCGCGACCGCGACCACACCGGAGACGACGAACAACGCCGACACCAGCGCCTGAGATCGCGCGCCCGCGATGAACTCCGCTTGCAGGGGCAACGCCAGATAGACCTGGAAGGACAGGACGTAGGACCCGATCATGGCCACCGAGAACGCCAGGAAGCGGCGATTGGACACCACGGTGCGCCAGTCGTCGAGCACCGAGGTCTGCCCGGTCGAGGTGTCGGCTCGGCGGGCGGGGAGCGCGAACAGTTGGGCGACGGTCAACGCGGCGAACACGATCGCGGCCACGCCCGCGGTGACCCGGAAATCGACCGTCATCAAAGCCAGTCCCACCAGCGGGCCCGCCAGGATGCCCGCTTGGTAGAACATGTTGAACACGGCGAAGGCCTCGACCCGGCGTTCACCGGCGTCGGCGGCCAGATACGCGCGTACCGCGGGATTGAACAGCGCACCGGCGAAACCGGTTGCCGCCGAAGCGATCAGCACCCCCGGTAGCGAATTCGCGAACACCAGCAGCGCGAAGCCACCCGTGCGCAGCAGACATCCCGCGACGATGAGTGGCTTGTAGCCGAGCCGGTCGGCGAGTGTGCCGCCGATCAGGAACATGCCCTGCTGGGAGAAGTTGCGCACGCCCAACACCAGTCCGACCGCCCACGCGGCCAGCCCGAGCGGCCCGGCGAGGTAGCCCGCGAGATAGGGCATCAACATGTAGAAGCCGAGGTTGATGCCGAACTGGTTGACCATCAACAGCTGGGCCGGTCGATCGAAACCGGCGAACTTGGTGAAGACGCTCATGAAGCGAGCTCCCCGACCGCCCATGACAACGGTGACGGAACTTCCGCACATCGCGTCCAGTGCTGCACGACGCGGTCGCCTGGGTGCGCGATCGTATCGGGCTCGATCGGTGGCGTGGTGTCGAGCAGCCCGTGTTCGGCGCAGTAGGTGTCGTTGTAGATGGTGTCGAAGTAACGGTGTGGCCCGTCTGGGAAGACGGCGGCGATGCGGGTGCCCGCGGCGCCGACCCGGGCGACCCAACCCGCTACCAGGGCGACCGCGCCGACACTCCATCCGCCAGTGGCGTGGTGTGTCGATGCCAATGTTCTTGCAGCCCAGACAGCTTCGGCGGGAGCTACCCAGTGGACTTCGTCGAAGGCGGCGTAGTCGACGTTGGCGGGGAAGATGCTCGAACCGAGGCCGCGCATCAAACGTGGTCCGGCGGGCTGGCCGAAGATCGTCGAGGCGACAGTGTCGACGCCGACGAGCTTCATCGCCGGGTTGAAGCTGCGCAGCACGCGCGCGACGCCGGCGGAGTGGCCGCCGGTGCCGACCGCGCACACCAGCACATCGACGTCGCCGAGCTGTTCGATCAGTTCCAGTGCCAGCGATTCGTAGCCGTCGACATTGTCCGGGTTGCTGTACTGGTCAGGGCACCACGCGTCAGGTTCCATCGCCAGCAGCTGTGTCACGCGGTCGCGACGGGCCTGCTGCCAGCCTCCGGTCGGGTGCGGTTCGGACACGAGGTCGACCTGAGCGCCGTACGCCGCCAGCATCTTGGCCACGATCGGTTCCAGCCCGGGGTCGGTCACCACGGTCACCGGGTGCTGGTACACCAATCCGGCCAGGGCGAGACCGAGTCCGAGTGTGCCGCTGGTGGACTCGACGATGCGGGCACCCGGACACAGGTCCCCGCGCTCACGGGCGCGTCGCACCATGTGCAGCGCGGGCCGGTCCTTCATGCCGCCGGGGTTGAATCCCTCGAGCTTGGCCCAGAATCCGCGACCCGCGCCGGCGAGCGGCTCGCCGATCCACAGCACCGGCGTATTGCCGACCAGCCCACGTGGGGCGCGCGCGGCATCAGGCGCGCCGAGCGGGCGAGGGGAGTGGTCGGGCTTCTTGGTGAGCAGGACCTTGTTCACGGTGGTTGTCTCTTTCTGCATCAGCGGCCGCGATCGGCGGCGCGCCACGACGATGGACAGCGGTCCCCGGCCGACACGATGGTCGGCCTGGCGCTGACCGGTCAGCGTCGGGCGATGCAGTGCAGAGCGAGGATGGTGCGCCCGTAGGGCGAGCGCGGGCGTCCGGGCGGTCCACGGACTCCGACTCCGCCGGCGGGCGGTGTGGGTATCGCGGACGTCACCGCGGTGACCGCGGCGAGCAACAGTGCCGAGAGCGTGAGCGAGACGACGCCGGGTGGGATCGCCTCGGTCGTGCAGTGGGCGGTGTCGACATCGCAGTGCGCGGCCGTGATGGCATCGAGGATGTCGTGGCTGCCGGTCGTCGAATGCGCTGCGGCCGTGGCGTGATGACCGTCGGCGTGGGTGTGCTCGCGGACCAGCGAGCAATCGATAGCAGGGATCATGAGCAGCGCCGCCATCAGCAGCGCGGCCGGCCAGCCGCTGTGCCGCAACCGAACGAAGAGTCTCACTGCGGCCCGATGGTAACGGCGTCGTAACGGAACATGCAATCCTGACACGCCAGTAACACGGAAAACTGTTGAAATACGTACGGGTTTAGTTCGTTGATGGACCAAGGCGGACGAATGCTGTGCCGCTGGTTCACGCATCGTTCGTCCTCCTTGCGAAATCTAGTGGGTACTAACAGGTTTCGGGATATACGGTCTGTGTAAGACCGGACTGATTGAGATTCGCCCAGCCATCTACTATCTCGGTACGTACATAGTAAAAGCCGGGTGGTCAGGCGCACATGCCTGCAGCGGCAATCTCTCGGGGAACTGGGGCGAAGCCGGGATGATGGCAGTCCTGTCCTACCTGGACTGATCCGCAGTCTGTCCGATTCGCCACCGGAGTGACATGCCCCGGACGGCTGATCTACGATGTCACTACGTAGGTCGAATTGTCTGGTGAGGAGGAAGTCGTGGCGCACAGGTTCGGCGACCTCGAAGCCGTCATCATGGATCGAGGCTGGGCCTCCGAGGAGGACTTCACCGTCCGCGACATCTACGAGAGCTTGCGGCTCGAACGCGAGATCGCCTACACCACCGTGATGTCGACGATGGACAACCTGCACCGAAAAGGCTGGCTCGATCGTAAACGTGACGGCAAGGCCTACCTGTACTGGCCGACACTGACCCGCGAGGAGTACAGCGCCCAACTCATGCGCCAAGCACTCGACGGAACCCGATCCGACCTCGTCCTGGCGCATTTCGTCGAACAGATCACCGACGACGAAACCGACGCCTTACGCGCTGTCCTGCGCCGCTTGCGGCCCAAGCGTTCCCACGACGGCTGACCCCCTCGGCGCCTTCTTGCTGGTGAACAGGCCGATGCCGAAACCGAACACCGTGATCCCGAAGAAGCACAGCAGCAACCCGCTGATCTTCGCCTCGGTGTCGGTGTCCGGACTGCGCCCGGTGCGTGAAGACCCGGCGACCACGGCGGTCGGATCGACAATCGCCTGGATTCCGCCGACCAGCAGAACCATCGCGACAAGGATCAGGGCGATGCCACCGATCATGCGCTTGGCGGTACGGCGCGGCAGGACGAGGTCTTCGACAGGTTCAGAGGTGCCGGAGGCTGACATGGCACGTAACTTACGCGGTCGAGCAACCGCGGTGCGGGGTAGCGTCATAGCCTGAGGCTTCCGACGAACCAGGAAGATTCGATGAAGATCTCTAGCCCGATGTCTCGCGTGCTCGGCGCGCTGGCGGTCACCTCTGCGGCCATGGTACCCACCGCGAATTCTGCTGCTGCGCAGACAGATTCGTGTCCACGCTGGACTGCGCACACTGTGGCCTCCGACTACGGGGTCCTCGAGAACCTCGGCTTCGACGGGCGCGGAAACCTCCTGATGTCCCAAACGTCCGCCACCGGTACGGACGGTTCACTGCAGCGCCTGGCCGCCGACGGGACGAAATCCGTTGCGGCCGCCGGTATCGATGCCCCCGGAGGCATCCTCGTCGCGGGTGGCACCCTGTACTTCACCACAGGCAATAGCGCCGCGTCCGGGCTGACCGGCCGCGCGGACGGGGCCATCCGGGCGCTGGACCTCGACACCGGCGCGGTGACGACGATCGCCACCGGGTTGACCATGCCGAACGGCTTGGCGCAGTTGCCGAACGGAGATTTCGTGGTCAGCCGGGACGTCGGCACGGGCCCCATGACGCGCGTCTCAGCACACGGCGGCGCGGCGGCGTACGCGCCGTGGGTTACTTCCACCAACGGTCTCGCGTTCGATCCGGCGCGCGCTCGACTCGTGGTGTCGACAACGTTCGACCCGGCCACGGTGATCGCCGCCGTCGACTACGCCGAGCCTGCCGAAACGGGTCCGCGGGTGGTGATTCCGGGCTACGGGCCGTTGAACTCGGCCGACGATCTGACGGTCGGGCCCGACGGGAAGGCCTACGTTGCCCTGAATGCGGCGGGCCGGATCCAGCAGGTAGACCTCGACACCGGCCAGACCTGTTCGATCGCCGACGGCCTCCCGCTGTCATCGTCGGCACGATTCGGCGCCGGACCAGGCTGGGAAGCACAGTCGCTGTACGTGACGAGCTTTCTCGGCACGGTTACGAAACTGACACCGCCCACCGTCAGGTAGCGGTGCGACGGCAAGAGGCTGCCAGTCCGTGAACCTATCGGCCTCAGCCTGTCACTGCCGTACCGGTAGGCGGCCTGATCCAGCATTGAAGCGCGAGAGCTGGTTCCATTGAATCCAGCAGGTACATGCCGCTAGGGTCAGCGGGAACCCTGCAAAATCAGGTCTCCTGGAAGTTCCCATGCCTCGCCGATCACCGGGTGAGATCAGGTCACGGCTACCGCGACACACCGCACACGCCGGACCTGCGGCGATCCTGCGGGCGGGTCCAGCCCGGTCAGCACGCGGCAGACCTTCTCGGTGACGGTGGCCGGCAACGCGAAATAGATGATCAGCTGACCCGAGCACGAGTCCAGTGACTCACGCAGATCGTTCTCGTTGGTGACGTCGGCCCTCACGTAGTGGTCGAACTCGAGCGGGACAACTGTATGTCGCTGGTGGACCTGATCCTAGGTTGCGTTCGTGTACGTTCTGAGTGAACCGGCAAACCGTGCGCTCCTCGTGACACACCCCTGACGACCCGCTCCAGGAGGTTCGAGATGACCAAGCCGACCACCACGAACACCGGAAACGCCGTCGAAAGCGATGACGAATCGCTCACCGCCGGTATCCAGGGACCAGTGCTGCTGCACGACCACTACCTGATCGAAAAGCTGGCCCAGTTCAACCGCGAACGGGTGCCGGAGCGCATCGTGCACGCCAAGGGCTCGGGCGCCTTCGGGCGCTTGGAGATCACCGGCGATGTCAGCCGCTACACCTTGGCCAAGCTGTTCCAGCCTGGCGCCCGCACCGAGTCGCTGGTCCGTTTCTCGACCGTGGCCGGTGAGCAGGGCAGCCCTGACACCTGGCGCGACCCGCGTGGATTCGCGATGAAGTTCTACACGGAGGACGGCGTCTACGACCTCGTCGGCAACAACACTCCGATCTTCTTCATCAAGGACGCGATCAAGTTCCCCGACTTCATCCGGTCGCAGAAACGCCTGCCCGGCAGCGGACTTCGCGACCACAACATGCAGTGGGACTTCTGGTCGCTGCGCCCCGAGACCGCACATCAGGTGACGTGGCTGATGGGCGACCGTGGCCTGCCGAAGACCTACCGGCACATGGATGGTTTCGGTTCACACACCTACCAGTGGATCAACGCCCAGGGCGAGCGGTTCTGGGTGAAGTACCACTTCAAGACCGACCAGGGCATCGAGTTCCTGACTCAGGCGCAGGCAGATACCCTCGCCGGTTCGGACCCCGATCACCACCGCAAAGACCTGTGGGAAGCGATCGAACGCGGCGAGTTCCCGAGCTGGACGGTGAAGGTTCAGATCATGCCGCTCGCCGATGCGCCGGACTACCGGTTCAATCCGTTCGATCTGACCAAAGTCTGGTCGCAGCAGGACTATCCGCTGATCGAGGTCGGCAAGTGGACGCTGGACCGCAACCCCGGCAACTTCTTCGTCGACATCGAGCAGGCCGCCTTCGAGCCCTCCAATATCGTCCCCGGCATCGGATTCTCACCGGACAAGATGCTGCTCGGTCGCGTTTTCGCCTACGCCGACGCGCACCGCTATCGCATCGGCACCAACTACGCGCAGCTGCCGCCGAACCGGAGCAGGGCCGCCGAGGTGAACTCCTACTCGAAGGAGGGCGCCATGCGTCACGAGTACAACCCCGCGGACGTCCCGGTCTACGCGCCGAATTCCTACGGCGGCCCGCACGCCGATCCGGCACAGGCCGGCGACGGCGGACTGTGGGAGTTCGACCCGACGATGGTGCGGGCCGGATACATCGAGCATGCCGAGGACGGCGACTTCACGCAGGCGGGCACGCTGGTACGCGAGGTCCTCGACGACGCGGCCCGCGCACGACTGGTCGACAACATCGTCGGGCACGTACTCGATGGTGTCCGGGAGCCGGTGCTGAGTCGGGTTTTCGAGTACTGGCGCAATGTCGATGCCGAGTTGGGCAAGCGCGTCGAAGAGGGGGTTCGCGCCGCCGACACGTGATCATGGATCGGCTTCGGATTGAACGGCAGTTCCTACCTTCCCGCGCCTACCCTGAACCGGCCGAAACTGCCTGTCGGGGTCCAGGACCCGGGGTTGCGACGACATGCGGTCGGCGAGCGTGGGAGTGTGTGTCTGCGGAGCTTTGCGGCTCGGCGAGTCCTGACGTTTCGCTAGAATTGCTCATGATGCCGAGGCACGTCTTCTTCGAACTGGGAGCTGATCGTCGACGACAGGTTCACCTATCGCTGTGCGAGGACGCCCTGCCGACCTGGATCGGTTTCGCCCAGGGAAACCCTGCCCCGCTTCGCTACCGGGACTCGGTTGTCGGGATGTGGCACCACATAGATGTCGAGCTTCCCGTCCATGCCCTTCGTGCGGCTCGGGCCGGTGTGGATCTCACGGATGTCAGCAGCCGCTACCTCGAGCCCATGGCCGCGCTGCAAGACGACGATGTGGTTTTTCCGGACCCGATCGAGTTCGCCTACTACGCGATCTACAACTGTTTCCGCAAGTACGTTCACGGTGACGACATCCCGGATTGGCTGATCGTCAACCAAGCCTTGTCGGTGCACGGCCACAGCGAGGTAGTGCCGCGTTTGGCGCGCGCGATCGACGAAACTAGTTCAATCAGAAGCGGGGACGGCGAGAATTCGGGATCGAAGGGTTAGCGCCCCTCCGGGCATCGTGGTCTCCTCACGGTTGGTCAACCGGGACCGTGTACCGGTCAGGGTCTGATTTCGAACACCTGGTTGAACGGTGTCTCGGCGACCTTGGCGAACCGGGTGAATCCGCCCTGTGTCACCACATCCCGGATTCGGGCGGGGCCGGCCTGGGTACCGAGCGCGAGCCCGACGTCCTGCGAGAGCGAGGCGGGAGTACACAACAGTGTCGAGAACCCGTAGTAGGCACGCCCGACCGGGTTGAGGTTGTCCTGGACGTGGTCACCGGCCATCGGCTCGACAACCATCCATGTGCCGGTGTCGGCAAGACTGCGACGTACGTGCTGCGCCGCGCCCACCGGGTCGCCCATGTCGTGCAACGCGTCGAACGTGGTGACCAGGTCGTAACCGTCCCCGGCGAACGAGTCGGCGGAGGCCACCTCGAACCGCACACGATCGCCGAGGCCCGCGGCCTGCGCTCGAGTGCGAGCCTCGGTGATGGAGTCGGCGTGGTAGTCGTAGCCGACGAACGACGCCGTCGGAAACGCCTGGGCCATCATGATTGTCGAGGCTCCGTAACCGCAGCCGATGTCGGCCACCCGCGTACCGGCCGTCTCGAGCTTGGGAACCACACCATCGAGCGCCGGTAGCCACTCGGCGACCAGATGTGCGTTGTAGCCCGGCCGAAAGAATCGCTCACAGCCCTCGTGCACGTCGTGATTGTGCTCGCCCCAGCCGAACCCTGCCCCCCTACGAGCCAGTTCGATGATCCTGGCGGAGTCCTGCATGGTGCCCAAAGCCAGCTGGAAGAACCCTGGCAGATACGCCGGGCTGGACTCGTCCGTGAACGCGACGATCTGCTCGGCGGGAAGCGTGTACTGGCCGGTGGCCGCGTCGTACTCGACGATCGCGCCCGCGGCCTGGGCGTTGAGCCACTCGCGCGCATACGGTTCGGTGGTGCCGGTGTCGTCGGCGAGTCGTTTGGGGGTCGTTGGCCCAGAGGCTGCCATAGCTCGGTAATAACCGAGCTTGTCGCCCATCACGACCAGAGCGGTGTTCAGGGTTGACCCGATCTCGTCGACCGACCGGAAGACGAAAGCCATCAGCTTGTCGACGTCGACCTCGGTGGGCTGTTTGAATTCAGTCATCGGGTTGGTCCTTTCGTCGGGTGGATCCGGGGCCGGATCACGTACGAACCAATTTTCGGAGTGCATCCCGCGTACCGATAGGCACCCTCGGTGGTGCAATCAGCCACCCCTCTGCGCAGATAGCGCGATCGGCGCCGTGTTCGAGCACCGTGCCCCGCCTTGTGATCACGCCTCTCATCGGTCACGTCGCGAACTCAGACCAGGTGGTGCGACTGAACCGACACAGCAATCAGTTCGGCCCGCAACTGCAGGAATCGGAATAGCCCAGGCCGGCCGACGACGGCTTCGTAGCGGTCGACGACCTCGTCCACGAAGACGGGGATGTCGGCGGCGGGCACACGGGCTGTCCAGTCCGCGAACCCGACGGTGCACCATTGGGCGAAGGCCTCGCGTGAGCCGAAGTCCCATTCCCGGTCGGTCACCGAGTGCGCGATGACCTCGAGGTCGGCGCCCGCCGCGATCGAGGGCAGCGCGCCGGGGTCGATATGCACGTAGGGGCGCGCGAACCCGGCGAACGCTGTCGACCAGCGCACATCGCCGGTGACCGCCGTCGCGACGTCCTCGATGCTCGGGCGAGGCCCGCCGCAGACATACTGCACGAGCACCCGGCCGCTGGGTGCGAGTGCCGCGGCGATGCGCCGGTAGGCGGCCTCCTGGTCGAGCACCCAGTGCAGTGCGTTGAACGAGACAACGAGGTCGAAGTCGCGGGGTAAGGTCATGGTCGTGACATCGCCGACCCCGAAGTCGATGTTCGTGAGCTGGTCGTCGGCCGTGCGGGCGGCCTCGATCATCCGCGGCGACGGGTCGATGCCGAGCACGGAACCAGCGGGCACCCGCGCCGCGATCAGGCGAGTCACAAAGCCGTCGCCACAACCCACGTCGAGGACGTGCTCGCCACCCGCGAGCGAGACGGACTCCACCGCGTCCGTCGCCATCGCGCGCTGGAGTCCACTGATGTGGGCGTAGCCCGCGCCGTCCCAGTCGGCCATCTACGACCCGCCCTGCGACGGAACATCCTTCTTCACCGGCGGGGCGTCGTCCGGCGCGAGGTGCGCGCCGATCTTGCGGAACAGCGCGTCACCGCCATTCGAATAGCCGCCCGACCTGCTGAACGCTTGGGGCTGGTAGGTGACCGCAACCGCGATCGCGATCTTCTCCGACGGCAGGTAGGCGTTGACCGCGGCACCGCCGTAGAACAGTGGGTTCTGGTAGGACCAGTCGCCGGTGAGCCACAGGCCGAGTCCATAGGTCTGGAAGTCGTCGAGCGCCCGGCAGTTGACGCAACCGGGGACTGCTGTCGTTTTCCCTCGCAGGTCCGTCGTCGTCATCGCCCGGTACGACTCCCCGGACAGCAATTCGCCGCTGCCGATGGCGACGGCACTTCGTTCCAGGTCGTAGATGTTGCTCGTCTGGATAGCACCGTGGCTGATCGTCCACGACGGATTCCAGTAGGTCGATTCCTCGTAGAACGGAACGTCGGGCGCTAATTCGAAGAACTCGCGGCGTTCCGAGGTGAAGGAGTGCAGGACGGGCTCGGGGATGTAGGGCGTGAGGTTCGGCTCGGTGTTCTTCAAGTCGAGCGGGCCGAGAACCTTCTCCTGCAGGGCATCCGCGAGCGACTGACCCGTGACCTTCGCCAGCACCAGGCCGAGGAGTACATAGTTGGTGTGCGCGTAGGCCCAGTTGGTTCCGGGCTCGAACCACAGGGGGTCGTCGATCGCGAGAGCGAGTTGTTCCTCGGTGGTCCACGCCTTGTACGGATCCGCGTAGGCGATCTCCGCGAATTTCGAGTTCCCGAGCACGAAATCGTGATAGCCCGAGGTCATCTGGGCCAGTTGGCGCAGATTCACCCGGTCCGCGTTGGGAATGGCGGGCAGGTATTTCGAGAGCTTGTCGTCGAGGCTCAGTTTCCGCTCGTCGGCCAGGATCAACAGCAAGGTCGAGACGTAGGAGATCGCGACGGCACCATTGCGGAAATGCATCGCGGTGGTGGCGGGCACACCCGTCATGGACTCGCCCCTGGCTGCGGTGACGATCTCTTTCCCGTCGACCGTCACGCGCACGATCACCGACTTCAGGTGAGCTTCCGCCATGTAGTCGTCGACGATCTTCATGATCGCTTCGGCCTGCACCGGGTCTTCACTCGTGAACGTAGAGGGCGCGTCCGAGGCCGATCGGGAATCCTGCGCAGTCTCGTTCGATGAACAGGCCGCCGCCAGCAGACCCAGTGTGCAGAAGAACACCAGAACGTTCCGAGAAACGGACATTGGTCACCTTCCTGGTTACCGTCCCCCGAAATATGGATCGACCGAATAGTCGATTCTATGCCCCGGTGACCCCGAAATGACCGCGCAGCACACGGACAGCAACGACGACCCGACGAATATCGTCACCGTGATCGGATCGGGTGGGACCGCGGCCGGGTCAGCGGGCACTCAGTGAGTCGATCGCCGCACGCAGTTTGGTCGCGGCCTCGGTGGCGATCGGGACGAGATCTGCTTCGCCAGTGACCTGGACCATGATGGCCGGGTTCATGGCCTCGATGATGACGGCATCCTCATTCGTCGGGTCGCGCCGAACAACGACATTGCACGGGAGCAGAAGCCCGATCTGCCGGTCGGCGCTGACGGCGGCGTGGGCGAGCGGTGGATTGCAGGCACCGAGGATGCGGTAGTCCTCGATGTCCTCGCCGATCTTGGCCTTCAGGGTAGCCTTCATGTCGATATCGGTGAGGATGCCGAATCCTTGCTCGGACAAGGCGGCCCGAGTCAGTTCGATGGCTTCATCGAAGGTCGTGTGGACAGTGGTGGACAGTGCGAGGCTCATGGTCACGATCCTTTCTGTTCGTGGATGTTCGGCGTCAGCGACGCGGTGTCGGGCAGCTTGCCGACGTGGTCGCAACGCCGGCTCGGCGGAGCAGCAGCGTCGCGGGGCACCAGCCGACGGCGCTGTAGAACAGTAGGTTCGCGCCGACGAAACCTGTGAAGATCAGCCACCACTGCGAGAGTGTGGCCGCCAGCATGACGCTGTTGAGTACAAAAGTGCCTGCGAGTAGCGGCACGAGGCGTTCGATCGACCAGCCGTGGTGCCTGGGGAGGTTCGGCATAGAATTGCGGTCCAATCATGATGCTCGCCTGTGTATTCCGTGATCAGGCGAGGGCGAGGAAGAGCTTTTCCAGCTCGGCTTCGGTCATCGGTTCCGAGCCGTCGGCGGTGTCGCCGGTGAGGCATTCCCGCAAGCCGGTTGCGACGATCTTGAATCCGGCGCGGTCGAGGGCGCGGGAGACGGCGGCGAGCTGCGTGACGACATCCTTGCAGTCACGGCCCTGCTCGATCATCGAGATGACGCCGGCGAGCTGTCCGTTCGCGCGGCGAAGGCGGTTGAGGACTTGGGCGATAGTCTCTTCGTTGCCGACCATTGGTGGTGCCTTTCGTCTGGTTCACCCAAGTATACCCCTGGGGGTATCCGCGGGCTCGCCGGCGGCGAGCCCGCGGATGTGGTCTCAGTGGTGGGCGAAGCTGATGGAGGGGAGGGCCCTGCGCAGCCAGGCGGGCGACCACCACGCGGCATGGCCGGTCAAACGCAGCAGGACGGGCAGAAGCACCAGCCGGACCGCGAAGGCGTCGAGCAGCACCGCCACGCCGAGGATGATTCCCATCTCCTTGGGCGGCAGCGGCTCGGCGAATGCGAAGGTGAAGAACACCGCGACCATGACCGCCGCGGCGGCGAAGATCACCCGGCCGGAATGCGCCATCCCGTCGACCTGCGCGACCTTGGGGTCACCGGACTGTTCGTAGTGCTCCTTCGCGGTTGCCAGCAGGAACACCGTGTAGTCCATCGCGATGGCGAAGATCATCGCGAAGAAGAACACCGGACCCCAGCCGTCGAGAAATCCTTGCGGAGTGAATCCGAGCATGCCCGCGCCATGGCCGTCCTGGAAGATCAGGCGGGCGACCCCGAACGCGGCAGCGGTCGACAGCAAGCTGACCACAGTGCCCAACACAGCGATCAACGGCGCCTGGAGCGCGATCAGCAACAGTGCGAAGCCCAGTACCAGGATTATTCCGACGATGATCGGCAGGTACTTGTCCAAGGCGTGCTGCAGATCCAGATTCTCGGCGGGTGCACCACCCGCCAGGGCGTCGGCGGGCATGGTGTCACGCAGATCGTCGAGAATGTCGCCCATCCGTTCGTCCGAAGGGTCGACATCGGGCAGTGCCTGCATCATGACCAGGCCGCTACCGTCGGCTGCGGGCTGAGCGGGGGTGACCATGATGATGCCGTCGATGCTCCGGGCGGCCTCGGCGACCGGTATGGCCTCGTCGGCCGGGGCGATGATCTGGATCATGCCCGGCGCGCCTTTACCCATTTGCGCCTGCACGAGTTCGTAGCCCTGCCGGACCGGTGCGTCCGTGGGCACGACCTGGATCGAGGGCATTGCCACCTTCAGTCCGATGACGGGGACCGACAGCGCGATCAACACGAGCAGCGCGCCGATAGCGAACGGCCACGGCTTGTCGTGCAGTAGTTTTCCCCACGCCTCGAATCGCGGTGAACGATGCTGCTGGCGCTTGGCGTATGGCAACGCGCCCGCGTTGACCTTGCTGCCCAGAGCTCCCAGTGCCGCCGGCAGCAGCGTCATGGTGGCCAGCAGGACGAACGTCACCGCGAACATGATGCCGACGGCCATGGTGCGCACGGCCGGAGCCGGCACGATCAGCACGGCCGACAGGCTGACCAGAACCGTCAGCCCCGACAACACAACGGCCTTGCCCGCGGTGTCCATGGTTTCGGCGACAGCCGCTCTGGAACTCGGTGCTGTGATGAGCGCGTCACGGAAACGCGCAACGATGAACAGTGCGTAGTCGATGCCCAGCGCGAGGGCGAACATCATGGCGAAGTTCATCGCCCACACCGAGATCGGGGTGACCTGGTTCAGCAGAACCAACCCGCCCGCGGACGCGACCAGTCCGGCAAGGGTGAGCAGCAATGGCAGCCCGGCGGCGACCATAGATCCGAAGGCCAGCACCATGATCGCCAAAGTGACCGGCCACGAGAACATCTCGGCCTTGATCATGGCGTCGTGGTTGGCTTTGTTGAAGTCGCTCCACAGTGCCGAAGCGCCGGTCGGGTAGACATCGATTCCGTCGCCGGATATCGCGGCGAGCGCTTCCTTGTGCTCGTCGACGGCTTTGACCATGTCGTCGGTGGAGGCGTTCGCGCCGGCGATGAGGATGCCGGTGTGTCCGTCCGGGCTGATGGACATCCCGGGCTGCGGCGCGATCATCTCGCCGAAGCGGGAATCGCCCTCGAACACGTCGCCGATCTCGTCGAGCGCCTGCTGAACCTGTGGACTGTCGACGGTGTGGAGGTCGGAATGGACGACGACCTGCACCGCCGCCGACGAATTTCCGCCGAAGTGCTGCTGCGCCAGCTCGCGTACACGCACTGATTCCGAACCGTTCGCCTGCCAGCCCGCCCCGGCGAGCGAGTCGAACACGCTCGGTGCGGCGGAGCCGAGGGCGACCAGCAGCACGAGCCAGACTCCGACCACAATCCTGGACCGTCCGGCCATTGTCGCGCCGAGCCGGCCCAGGGCCCCACCTGATATGCCCGGCGGTTCCGGGCTTCGACCTGGGGAAACCGTCAGAGAGTCACTCATCACTTTTCCTTTCATACCCCTGGGGGTATATTGCTACCGAGACCAAGATACCCCCGGGGGTATGTAAACGGGAAGAGTGGCATGGGGCACACGCCGTGCCGAGACTGCTAGGAGGCGCGAGATGAGAGTTGTGATCGTTGGTGGGGTTGCCGGGGGAATGTCGGCAGCTACCCGCTTGCGCCGGCTGAATGAATCGGCCGAGATCGTCGTTCTCGAGCGTGGCGATCATGTCTCGTTCGCGAACTGTGGGCTGCCCTACTACGTCGGCGGCGTCATCCCGAAACGGGAATCGCTGCTGCTGCAAACCCCGGAAGCGCTCGCCGCGCGGTTCCGCCTGGACGTGCGAGTGCGGCACGAGGTCGTCGCGGTGGATCCGGTCCGGCGGACAGTGACCGTCCACGAGTCGGACACGGCCCGGGAGTATGTCGAATCGTTCGATGCGCTGGTGCTGAGTACCGGCGCGTCAGCGGTCGTACCGCCCGTGCCGGGCGTGGGACGCGCACTGGTGTTGCGGGATATCGAGGATGTCGACCGGATCGCCGAGGCGGTGGCCGGCGTGCGTTCCGCCGTGGTCGTCGGGGCCGGTTTCATCGGCGTGGAGCTGGCCGAGAACCTGGTGCGCCGGGGAATCGCGACCACGGTGATCGAACGTGGCGCGCAGGTGCTGGGGCCACTCGATGTCGAGATGGCCGGACCGGTTGCCGCCGAAATGCGCAAGCACGGGATCGATCTGGAAGTGGGGGCGGAGGTCGCGAGTATCGATGCCGACACGGTCACACTTGCCGACGGGCGGGTCGTGCCGGCTGAACTGGTGGTGATGGCGATCGGCGTTCGCCCCGAAAGTGGCCTCGCTCGGGCAGCTGGAATCGACATCGGTTCCGGTGGTGGCATCGTGGTCGATGACCAGTTGCGGACGTCGGTGCCGCGGATCTACGCGGTCGGCGATGTGGTCGAGAAGAAGGACGCGGTGTCCGGTCTGTCGACTGTGGTGCCGCTGGCCAATGCGGCGAATCGCCAGGGTCGGCTCGCGGCCGACGCGATTGCCGGGCTGCCGGTCGTGGACCCGCCGGCCCACGGCACGGCGATCCTGGGCGTATTCGATCTCACTGCGGCGACGACCGGCTGGAGCGAGAAGCGGCTGCGGGCCGCCGGTCGCCCGTTCCGGGTTATACACACGCATCCGCTCTCACACGCGGGGTATTATCCGGACGCTCAGGCGATGTCGGTGAAACTACTGGTCGATCCTGAAACCGACCGGATTCTGGGCGCCCAGGCTGTCGGCGGTGAGGGTGTCGACAAGCGCATCGACGTGCTGGCCACCGCGATGGCGGGCGGTATCACGGCGTCGAGGCTGATGGATTTGGAGCTGGCGTACGCGCCCGCTTTCGGGTCCGCGAAGGACCCGGTGAACATGCTCGGCTACATAGCCGACAACCTCCGCGCAGGCGTGCTTCGCACGGCGCAGTGGTACGAAGTCGACGACGCGATCGCCACCGGCGCGCAGGCGGTCGACGTGCGAACCCCAGAAGAGTTCGCCGCGGGTTCGATCCCCGGCTCGCTCAACATTCCTCTCGATGAACTACGCGATCGCGCGAGCGAGATCCCGGATGGGTCTGTCCTGGTGTTCTGCCAGGTCGGCCAGCGTGGGAGCAGCGCCACGCGGCTGCTGACCCAGCTCGGGCGGGAAGCGGTGAATCTCGATGGTGGTTATCGAACCTGGCGCGATGCCACTGCCGAACAACATCGGTAGGTCTCGGTCCAGATCCAGCTGCTCCAACCGAAAGGAAGAATACGATGTGTCAACGGATCACCTGTCGCACCTGCGGCAAGCCCAGCTACAGCGGATGCGGTAGCCATGTCGAGCAGGTGCTCGGCAATGTGCCTGAGTCGCAACGCTGTTCGTGTGCAGCGGACGTGCCACTGCGGAGGTGGCGGATCTTTGGAGGCTGACAGCACCGAGCTGCAGTGTCGCTGGTACTCCGACGACCCATGCTCGGGCCCATTCATCGATCGCCGGATCAACGATGAATTCCCAACTCCGCGCATCGAATTCCTCCCGTGCCCGCTGCCGGCGCCGGGAGTCCTCGGCGTAGTAGGCCTCGCGAAACGCCGCAGTCGAGCGGTCGACAATCCGGGAATCGCTGTGCGCCCTGTCTCGATCGTCCCAGCGCCGCTGAGGAGCGGTGCGCTTCAGATAGAGTTCGTAGCCGGAGGGCTCTTGCTTCATGCACGCACAGTACCGATGGTCAGTTTCCGCGAAGGGCCGTAGCGGAGGAGCACCATCGTCGCGACGAGATGGGAATCGGGCGATCAGGCCGTGCAAGTTTTCGTTCTGAGCTGGGGGAACAGATGACCAATTCGGAATCATTGCCACCGGTCTCCGCCCACCCGCCAACGTGGAAGTTCGACTACCCGATCTTCCACGCTGAGACCCGGACACAGTGGCGGACTTGGCTGACGGACAACCACGCGTCAGGCCGAGGCGTGTGGCTGTGCTCGTGGCGCAACACCTCCGGCCGACCACGCTGCCCGTACCCCGAGGCCGTCGAGGAAGCCATCTGCTTTGGGTGGATCGACTCCACCAACACCATTCTCGACGAAGAGCGCGGCTTGCAGCTGTTCACGCCGCGTCGACCCAAAAGTTCCTGGACCCGGCTCAACCGCGAACGCGCAGCCGATATGGAGAAGTATGGCCATATGACCGACGCTGGTCGCGATGTCATTGCTGCCGCGAAAGCCAATGGCTGGTGGACGATTTCGGACCAAGTCGAAGATCTCGAGGAACCATCTGACTTGACGGCGGCGCTGGACCGGGACCCGCGAGCTCGAAGCAACTGGGACGGTTTTCCGCCCAGCGCCCGCAAGCAGATGCTGTGGTGGATCGTCAGCGCCGCTCGAGACGCGACACGGGAAGGTCGAATCGCACAAATCGTCACCGCAGCTGCCAACGGCCAACGCGCCCGCGGCTGAGTCGCCCCGATTTGTCCGGAGATTTATCGGGGGTGACAGCAGCCTTCCACGGCTACGAGACGACCTGGGAGCTCAGGTAGCTCAGGAGGATTCGGACGTCGTCGCCGTAGTCGATGTGGGCGTCGGAGGCGTAGAAGTTGGCCATGTCCACGCCTTGGCGGCCCAGTTGGACGAGCTCATCGACGGTGGCGGGGTCGGTGATGCTGAGCAGGGTTCGGGTGGTCGCGTTGAGGTCGGCTCGGATGCCTGCGGCGATGGGGCTGAGCACGGAGCCGGTGAGGTCGGCGCCGGTGGCGGCCACGGTCGCCAGGTCGGCGGCGGCCGCGATGGGGTCGTTGCGATCGAGGGATTCGACTGCACGCCAAAGGATTTCCTGAATTCGGCCGACCCTGTCGGCGATGTTCAGAAAATCGATGTGCAGGAGGGCGTCGGCGATGACGCTGACGCCCGCCGTCCGACCGGAGGGGTCGACGGCGGCGGCCGCGCGGATGACCTGGGCGACCAGGGCTCGGTCTACGCCCGCGGCGGCCTGGACCAACGGAGCCAGGGCAACGTTCAGGGCCCGCGCGGTCCGGTGGGCACCGCGAATGTCACCCGCCATGATGAACTCCGGGAGGCGGGTGAGGTTGTCGAGAATGGTAGGCAGGTTCGCCGCGGTGGCGGTCCAGCCGGCGCCCATGGTGACGGCTTGAGCGATCAGGCTGCTGGGATCGGCCGTAGCGGGGATGAAGTTCGCGATCGGTGTGGGATCACCACTCAGGACCCTGCCCAACACGGCGAGGAACGGGGAGGTGGCGGCATCGAGGGAGCAGTACAGGTCGCCGTCGGCACACAGGGTGCGAACCCGGTCGGTCAACGCACCGAAATCCCGGCTTCGCGTTCCGGCTATGCCGTGGCCCGACTGCGGATTGCCCAGGGAGAGTGTGGTATTCGGATCGCGATGCGGATCGGCCAGCAGCCCGACACCGACCACCCGATCGGCATCGATGGGTCCGTCGCCATTGCCGATCTCGGTGGCCAGGTCGCCGATGCCGTCCGCGCCCTGGCTGTAGCCGGCGAGGACGACCCGCGTCGAGCTGCACAGGCCACGCAGCATCTGGCGCAAGCGGGACTCCAGGGTGCTCAGGGACTCCGCGTAGCTCAAGCCCTGGTCGAAAGCGCTTGCGGCATAGGGGACGTAGAGTGCCGTGAGGTCACCGCCGAACTGGCGTTGCAGGCCATCGCCGACGGGCCGGAGCGTGCCGACGGGCACCGTGGGATCGGCGTCCGGCGTGGTCTCCCAG
Organism: Nocardia sp. NPDC058480; assembly: GCF_042720495.1. NCBI lineage: Bacteria > Bacillati > Actinomycetota > Actinomycetes > Mycobacteriales > Nocardiaceae > Nocardia > Nocardia sp. NPDC058480. The sequence goes on from NZ_JBHXMN010000018.1 coordinate 93,803, forward strand.
GTCCCCGGCCCGAAAATTGCGGTGTACGGGGTGCAGGGCTGCGCGCCGGCGGTTTCCGCCCGCGCGACGCCGACCGCCGCAGTCCCGACCGCGACGACAGCGGCAACCAGCATCGCCGCGGCGGATCTCGACAACCTGTTCATCGTCCAATTCCTTTGTTGCCGAAGGGGAGTCGCGACGGTGCGGCAGGTGCTGACTCGCGCCGAACCGTCGTGGCCAATTCTCGCCACTCGCCGTCGGTTTCGCCGGAAATTTCAGACACAGTTTCATTTCAGATTTGGGTGCCGGGGACGCCGGGCCGCACGGTGACTCGGGACATCAACGCCATAGCTGAATCAGCAGTCGCGACCGGTGATCGGAGTCGGCGCGATACAATCCGGGTGTTGTTTGGGTCGACTCCCGAACGGAGAACAACGTGGCCGAGGCCGACTATGTCGTTGTCGGAGCGGGCAGCGCGGGCTGTGCGGTCGCGCGCAGGCTCGCCGAAAGCGGCGCGTCCGTGGTGTTGCTCGAAGCGGGTGGAGCGGACAACAAGGGCTGGGCCACGATGCTCTTCCGGATCCCTGGTGCGATCAACGTCATCCACTCGACGCCGCAGCTGAAGAAGCTGTTCGATTGGGGCGACAGGTCGACGCCGCAGCGCAATGCGCTCGACCGCGAGATCCCGATGACGCGCGGTCGGATACTCGGCGGATCGAGCTCGGTCAACGGGATGCTCTTCGTCCGGGGTAACAAGAAGAACTTCGACGACTGGGCCGCCGAAGGTTGTCAGGGGTGGGCCTACGAGGATGTCCTGCCGTATTTCAAGCGGATGGAGGACTGGGAGGACGGCGCGAGCGAATTGCGTGGGTCCGGCGGTCCGATCAAGGTCACTCGTCAGCACACCATTACCGACGCGGCCCGTGCGTTCATGGACGCCACCGCGACGCGCCTCGGCGTGCCGAAGCTCGACGACTACAACGGTCAGAGCCAGGAAGGCGTCGCGGTTTTTCAACAGAGCGCCTCGAAAGGTCTGCGGTACTCCACATCCAAGGGCTACCTGCACGAAGATCCGTTGCCCAATCTCACCGTGCTCACGGAGACGACGGTGACGAAAGTCGTCATCGAAGGCTCTCGCGCGACCGGTGTGGAAATCCTGGTCAACGGCGGCAAGCAGGTGATCGGAGCGTCGCGCGAGGTCGTCGTATCGGCCGGCGCGTATGGGTCGCCGCAGATTCTGCAGCTGTCCGGGATCGGCCCGGCCGCGCACCTGAAGGAGCACGGCATCGCCGTCAACGCGGATTTGCCGGTTGGCGACAATCTGCACGACCACCTCTTCGTCCCCGTCTCGTTCAAGATGAACTCAGCGTTGCGTAAGCCGACGGCGCCGTACTTCATGCGTGGACTGGCGGCTGAACGGGTTCGTCCGGGATCGTCGTGGGCGGCTGGTTCCTCCTTCGAATCAGTCGCGTTCGTGCGCACCTCGCATGCGCGCGAGATCCCCGACCTGCAACTACTCAGCCTGTACTGGGTATATCCGTCGCCGAATCAGGACTCCGGCAAGCGAGTCGTTCCGGCTACTAAAAAGCCAGGTCAAAGTGTTTTCCCGGCGCTCATCTACCCAGAGAGCCGGGGGACTGTTCGGTTGGCCTCAGCGGATCCGACGGCCGCACCACTCATCGATCCGGCCTATCTGACGGCGCCCAAGGACACCGAGGTGCTGCTGGAGGGCATCGACATGGTCCGCGAGATCATGGCGGGAACCGGCGACAACGAGGGCGAACTCGTTCCGGGTGCGAAATTCGCCGACGTAGCAGCGATGCGCGAAGAACTCCCGAATCGCATCCACACCGTCTATCACCCGGTCGGGTCGGTCCGGATGGGTGTCGACGAGCGGGCGGTCGTTGATCCGCAGCTTCGAGTGCGCGGAATCGACGGACTGCGGGTCGCTGACGCGTCGATCATGCCGAGCGTGACAGGTGGCAACACCAACGCGCCCACGATCATGATCGGCGAGCGATGCGCGGACCTGATCCTGAACGGCTGAGGTTCAGCGCTGGTTACACGGCAGGAACGTGCAGGTAGTGAATCAGTCCGGCGTGGACCCGTGATCGTCGAGCCGGTCGGCCAATCCGGCGGGCGTGGGATGCAGGAACATCAGGTGTAAGGGGATGTCCCGATCGAGTTTTGCTTCGAGCGCGGCCACCGATCGGGTCGCGGACAGCGAATCCCCGCCCAGGGCGAAGAAGCTGTCGTCGACCCCGACCCGGTCCGCCCCGAGGATCTGCGCGAACACGCCGGCCACGATCTCTTCCATCGGTGTCGACGGCGCCCGGAACCGGGTATCCGCCTGACCTACTGCGTGCTCGGCCGCGTTCCGGTCACCGAGCATTGAAGGTCGGTCGGTGCCGTCGAAGAGTTCGATGGCACCGACGGGTAGGTCTGGATCAGTGGTGAGGGTGTCGAGGACCCGGACGAGGCAGTCGGCGAAGCTGCGCACCGTCGCCGGGACGAACAGGTCGGGGAGGTATTTGAGGGTCAGGTGCAGCCGGGTGTCGACGAACACCGTGAGGCTGAGGGGGTAGTGGGTGGCGTCGTGGCCGGTCACGTCGACAATCTGGATGTCGGCGACGTCGGTGGTCTCGAGCAGTCCGACCCTGTCGATCGGGTAGGACTCGAACACGGTCAGGGTGTCGAAGAAGGCGGCGGGGCCGGCTGCGTGTTGGATCTCGCTCAATCCGAGGTAGTGATGTCCGAGCAGCGCGACCTGCTCGGTCTGGACCCGGTCGAGCAATCTGCCGAGGGTTTCGCGGTAATCGAGGGCGATCCGGACCGGCACCGTGTTGATGAACAACCCGATCATCTCCTCGATGCCGCGGATCTGCGGGGGGCGCCCCGACACGGTGGCACCGAACACCACGTCGTGGCGTGCGGTCAGGGCCGCGAGCACGACACCCCAGGCAGTCTGGATGACGGTGTTCACGGTGACTCCCCGCTCGCGGGCGAGCGCCTCGAGCCGGTGGGTCTGCGGTTCGGTCAAGGCGAGGTGGATGTCGCGAGGGATCGCCGACAACTGTCTGCCCCGGTCGGCGGGAGCGAGCAGCGTTGGCTCCTCGAGTCCGGCCAGGGCCCCCGCCCACACGGTCCGCGACGCGTCCGGGTCCTGCCTGTTCAGCCAGGCCAGGTAGTCCCGGTACGGGTACACCGTCGGCAGCAGTGCGGGGTCCCCGCCGGTGCTGTAGAGGTTGAGTAGCTCTCTGAGTAGCAGCGGGTTGGACCAGCCATCGAGCAGAATGTGGTGGTTGGTCCATATCAGCCGGTGCTCGTCCGGGGCGGTGGTGACGAACCGCAGCCGCAGCAGCGGGGCGCTCGCCATGTCGAACCGGACACCCCGGTCCGCGGTGAGAATCCGGTCGAGTTCCCGCTCCCTGCTACTTACCTCGAACCCGGTCAGGTCGATCTCGTGCAGCGGCACCTCGACACGGTCCGGCACAACTTGCACGAATGTTCCGTCCGGATCCTGGGTGAATGCGGCCCGCAGGTTCGGGTGACGCTCGAGAAGCGCCTGCACTGCCGCCCGCAGCCGACCCGAATCCAGGGGGCCGTGAACGTGGAGTACCAGCTGTACCAGATAGGCGTCGACGGAATGGACCGCCAGCAGCGCCTGGAACAGCAACCCGCCCTGCAGCGGCGTCACCGGCCATACCTCGACCAGCCCGGGGAACCGCGCCTCTAGCGCCTCGATCGCCGACTGCTCGAGGTGTACCAGCGGGAAGTCCGACGGGGTGTGCCCACCGGACCCGGCTGCGGCCGCGTGCACGGTCACCGCGGTTGCCGCCCGGCCCCACACCCCGGCCAGATCGGTGACCTCGTCGGAGGTGAGGATTCCGGTCGGGAACGAGAAGCGCGCCCGCAGTCGGAGACCATCCGGAGTGTCGGTGACGATCGCGTTGATGTCGAGTACTGCGGCCGCGGGCAGTTCCGGGTCCGGTGAGGCGGTGAGTTCACCGAGCTCGTCCGCCGGGGTCCAGCCCGTCCCGCGCAGCTGCTCGGGTACCTCAGCGATCCGGCCCAGATAGTTGAACCCGATCTGCGGGGCGGGCAGTTGTCGCAGCGTCTGGCCGGTGTCGGTGTTGAGGTAACGCAGCAGCCCGAAGCCGATGCCGTGATCCGGGATTGCGAGGAGTTGTTCCTTGACCGCTTTGATCGCCGTCCCGGCGGCCGCGCCCCCAGCCAGGGCATCGTCTACGTCGATCCCGGACAGGTCCACTCGCACCGGGCACATCGTGGTGAACCAGCCCACCGTCCGCGACAGGTCCGCGCCCGGAACCACCTGCTCCTGCCTGCCGTGCCCCTCCAAGCTGATCAGCGTCTCGCGGGTATCGACGCCCCGATCGAGCCGCCACGTCGTCAGCGCCAGCGCCAGCGCCGCCACCAGCCCGTCGTTGACTGTGCCGTGGAACTTACCGGGCACTGTGGTCAGCAGTGTCTCGGTCACCTCGGCCGGCAGATCGATGGTGACCGTGTCGACCGTCGATGCCAGATCCACCGCCGGATCCAGTCGCCGCGACCCCAGCACCGGATCAGGGCCGGTGAGCATGCCTGTCCAGAGCTCGAGTTCCGCGACCCGCTCCCTGCTGTGCGCGGCCTCGACCAGCCCGTGCGCCCATCGGCGCATGGAGGTGCCGACCAGGGCCGGCTCCGGCTCCACAGCTGCCGTGATCCGGGACCAAGCGGCCGCGAGAGCGGGGATCAGGATCCGCCACGACACCCCGTCGACCACGCTATGGTGTGCCACCAGCAACACCCGGCCACCCGAAGTGGCTGCATCACCAGCGGTTTCGGGATCGAACCACACGATCTGCAGCATCACCCCGCCTGCCGGGTCCAGTCGGCCCGCCGCCGCGTCCAGCTCGGTGGCGAGGGTCGCGGCGAACGCTGCCCCGGTTGCGGATTCGACCGATACCCGACGGATCAATCGGTCCGCCGGCACCGACCCGGCCGGCCGAACCCGCACTACCCAGCCGATCCCGGCTCCCGGGTCCGGGCGAAGCGTCGCGCGGAGCATGTCGTGCCGGTCGAGCACCGCCCGCACCGTGCGGGCCAGTGTGTCCCCGTCGAGCCCGGTCGGCGCGTGCAGCAGCACCGCCTGGGAGAACCGGTCGAAACCGGTGCCGCGGTCGAGCAGCCATCCCAGGATCGGGGTCAGCGCCACCTCACCGACCCCGCCACCGGCAAGTTCCGCCAGCACCGGGCCCACCCCGCCGCCCGGCACGGCGACCCTGGCGAGCGCGGCCGCGGTCCGATGCTCGAATACCTCCCGCACGGTGAACACCAACCCCGCGGCCTTCGCTCGCGTCACCACCTGGATCGACATGATCGAATCCCCGCCCAGAGCGAAGAAGCTGTCATCGACTCCGACCTGATCCATCCCGAGGACCTGTGCGAACACACCGGCCACGATCTCTTCCTCCGGTGTCGACGGCGCCCGGAACCGGGTTCCCGCCGCGGTGAAATCCGGGGCAGGCAACGCGCCCCGATCCAGCTTTCCGGCCGGAGACAGCGGGAACTCGTCGAGCACCACCACCGCCGCAGGCATCATGTGATCCGGTAACCACTGCCTCAGCGAGGTTTTCACCGCATCCACGGCCACCACCGCACCGAGTTCGAGGACGACGTACCCGATCAGGCGGTCCCCGGTCCCGTCGTCGCGGACGATCACCACCGCCTGCGCAACCGAGTCGCATCGCAGCAACGCCGCCTCGACCTCGCCGAGCTCGATTCGGTAGCCATGGACCTTCACTTGGAAATCGGTGCGCCCCACCCACTGGAGCTGCCCGTCCCGGGTCCACCGCACCCGGTCCCCGGTCCGATACGTTCGCTCACCGGGCTGTCCGCGTGGGTCCGCCACGAACCGGACCGCCGTCGATCCCGGATGCCGGTGATAGCCCCGCGCCAATTGCACTCCCGACACATACAACTCGCCGACCACTCCCACCGGCACCGGCCGTAACCGGTCATCGAGGACATAAACCCGGGTGTTCCACACCGGCACACCGATCGGCACTCCGTCGGAATCCGCAGCGGTCACCTCGTGGAACGTCACGTCCACCGCCACCTCGGTGGGTCCGTAGAGATTGTGTACTGCCCCGACGGGCATCCGCTGCCGTACCTGCTGCGCCACCGGCGCCGGCAAAGCCTCGCCCGACGCGAACAGGTACCGCAGCGTCGGCAACTCCCCGACCGACTCGGCGCCGAACGCAGCCAACAACGACGGTACGAAATGCACCGTCGTCACCCGTTCGGTGTCGATGATCCGCGTCAGGTATGTCGGGTCCCGATGCCCGTGCTGTGCCGCGATCACCAATCGCGCTCCGGTGTGCAGTGGCCAGAACAATTCCCACACCGACACGTCGAAGGTGATCGGCGTTTTCTGCAAGACCACGTCGGTGTGGTCGAGCCGATACTCGGCCTGCGCCCACACCAAGCGGTTCACGATCGAGGCGTGGCTCAGTGCCACGCCCTTCGGCGCCCCGGTGGAGCCGGAGGTGAAGATCACGTACGCGGTGTTTCCCGGCCGCAGTGGCGAGATCCGGTCCGTATCCGAGAGCGGGGCAGTCGAATACCCCGAGACATCGAGGGTGTCGACGGCCAGGACAGGTCTGTTCCCCGCCATCGCGATCCTGTCCGGTTCGCTGGTGAGCACACAGACCGGATCGGCCGTGTCGAGAAGATAGGACAACCGCTCAGCGGGCTGATCCGGGTCGACCGGCACATACCCTCCGCCCGCCCCGAGGACCGCGTACACGCCGACAACCATGTCGATCGACCGCCGCATCCCCACGGCGACCAAGGTCTCCGGTCCCACACCTTCGACAACCAGTCTGCGGGCGAGTTGGTTGACCCGCCTACCGAATTCGGCATAGGACAAGCGTTCGTCCTCGAACACCACCGCGATGTTTTCCGGCGTGCGCACGACCTGCGCGGAGAACATGGACACCAACGTCAGACCGTCGCCGACGGCATGGTTGGTGGCATTCCACTCACCGAGTACCCATTGCCTGTCGGTGCCATCGAGGAGTTCGATGGCACCGACAGGTAGGTCTGGATCGGCGGTGAGGGTGTCGAGGACCCGCACAAGGCAGTCAGCGAAGCTGCGCACCGTCGCCGGGACGAACAAGTCTGTCGCATACGTGAAGCCGGCCGCGATGCCCGCCGGTGCACCATCCTCGTCGAACCGCTCGGCCAGGGTCAGCCGCAGATCGATCTGTGCGGTTCCCGGATCCACCCCGGCCATCTCGATCTGAAGTCCCGGTAACTCCAGGACCGGTCGGCTGGTGTTCCAGCCGTCGATGGCCGCTCGAAACAAGGGTGCGTGCGCTGTCGACCGGACCGGCCCGAGCTCCGAGACCACTCGTTCGAACGGCACTTCCGCATGGGCGAACGCGCCCAGATCAGCGTCGCGGACCCGCTCGAGCAGTTCCCTGAACGAGGTGGCATCGCGTACCGGGGTGCGCAATACCAGCGTATTGACGAACGTCCCAACCGCCCCCTCGTCGAGGATGGCCTCCCCACGCACCGCCGTGCCGACCGCGATGTCGGAGCTGCCGCACAACCGCGACAAAAGCACCGCGAACCCCGCGTGCACGGTCATGAACACACTCGCCTGGTACTCCCGCGCCATGGCCTCGATCCGCCGATGCACGTCGGCGCCGATCGAGAACTCGTACCGCTCACGCCGCGGCGATCGTTGCGCTGAGCGGGGCCGGTCGGTCGGCAACGCCGATACGGGCATAGTGGCAAGTGCACGCCGCCAGTAGTTCAAATCAGAGGCCTGCCTCTGCAGGCGTGCTCCCACGCGTGCAGTGGTTGCGTGGATCGTCCCTACCGCGGTGTCGGCGTCCGCCGCGATGAACTCCTCGAGTAGGTCGACGATCTGCGTGTGCTGAGTGCGTACCGCGTCGTCTCGGTAGCGATGTGGATTCGCACGGATTTCGACGACGGTCTTCGCCGGTGTCCCGGTCTGGTACACAGTGATCAGTCGATCTCCGACCGGACCCCGGCTGAGGACGTGAACGTGCCCGACGATCGGGCCGACCTTGATTGCAGAGTGAAAGAGCATCACGTTCACCTGCGGCACCGAGAATCGAGCCGCGGTGCCGGTAACCCCGGCATTGCGGCGGATATCCTCGATGCTGCAGCCCTGGTGACGCAGAGCGCCGATCAACTCGCCCTGTACTCGCCGCACGAGCTCGCCGACCGAGTCCTCGGGCCGCACGTGCAGCCGCAGGGGCACGATGTTGGCGAGCATGCCGCCGGAACGACGCAGCGCAGCGGTCGTTCGCCCGGAGACCGGGATGCTGACCAGGATCTCGTCGGTGCCTGCCATCCGGGACAGGTAACAGGCGATTCCGGCGAGAGCCACGGCTGCCGACGTCGCACCGAACCGGCTCGCGGAGTCCTCGAGACGCGCGGCTGTGGTGTCTGACAGCGGCAGGCTCTCGACGATGTTTCGGACAGCATCAGGAACCATCTCGTGTTCCGGTGTGCCCCAGTCCGACAGGCCCGCGATCCGCTCCGCCCAGTACTCCCGATCGGCGGAGAACCGGCTGGAGCCGCGGTACTTCCGATTCAGCTCGAACAGGGTATGCAGATCCATCGCCTTGTTCGGCCCGGCGTCCCGGCCCTCGACTGCGGCCGTGTAGAGCTCCGCGGCTCGACGGAACATCGCCGCCGCACCGAAACCGTCCAACGCGATGTGGTGAACCCTTGCGTACCACAGGTAATCGGAGTTGCCGACCTGCAAGATCGAGATCGCGCCCAAGCGATCAGCAAGAAGGTCGAACGGTGCCGCACAGTCCCGCCGCATCCAGTGATGTGCCGCCGCAACCGGGTCGCGCTCGTCGCGGAAATCGATGAAGGCCATCGTGGCATCGAGCGATTGGTCAACGATTTGGAACGGCCGACCATCAATCTCGATCAGGCGAAGAAAGGCCGACTGGAACTCGCGACCGGCAACCACGGATCTCTCGCGAAGGAGCTCGGGATCCAGTTCTCCGTGCAATTCCACATAGTGGGCCATGCAGAACGGCACCTCAGGTGCGAGTTGCTGGGCGAACCAGATCCCATATTGGGCCGGCGAGAGCGGAAAAGCTCCGGGCGGTACTTCCTCGGCGTGAAAGCTGGGCCGCACGCGCTGCTGCGGGTGTTCAGAATTCGAGGCAAACCATTTTTCGAGGAATACCATTCAGGAAAGTCTCCTCCAGTCGGCTCGCCGAGTCGAGCTTCCTGTCAGACGATGTCGCTCCTCAACGGAGGTTCTTCACGAGACCCCGGCCGTACAGGTAGCGGATGAACACGCTGACCAGCCGGTTCAGGGATTGGAAGGGGAGCGGCAGCGGGCGCAGCACGTCGACGATGAGGACCACGCGCAGATCATCCGCGTCGTTGTGGACCTCGTGCTCCCAGCTGTCGTCGAAGAGGATGCTTTCCCGCTCGCGCCAGGTATGCGTGATGTCCTTGACCCGGATACTCGGTGGATTGCGGGCCGGCACGACCAGCGGCAGGTGATAACGCAGGTAGCCGCGATAGGGCCCGCAATGGGCCGGGATCGATTTGCCACCTTCCAGGATCGAGAAGAAGGCCTGGAACAAGCCGGGAATGCCGTCGATCACCACACAGGTCCGCGGGCAGCGTTGCCGGTTGCCTGCCGGCTTCTCGCCCATCGCGTACAGAAGGAACACCTTCCAGCGATGCGGCGTCGACGAGGAAATGCGCGTCTGCGCGGCGTCGACCTCGTGATATTCCGGCAGTTCCTGCCAGTCCGACAGTAGTGGTATGAGCTCGGCGCGAATGCTGTCGGCATTGCGGTCGATCTCCCGCAGCGCCGGGTAGGTCTTGTCGATGTCGAAGAACACCTCGCGGTGGCGCCCGCCGACATGCAGGTCGAGCGCAGCGTTGACGCATCGCAGCGGCAGTTGACTGAGCGCGAACAGCATCGGATGCATGCGGCGAGTTTATGGCGCGATGAACCAGGTGCGAAGGGCCGTCCCGGCGCGTCAGCCGCACGCGCGTAGCAGGTCTACGACACTCAGCGCGAGCTGACGCAGACCACGTAGCGGCGCTGGTCGTAGACGACACCGCGGTCGCCCGCCGTGCAGAAGTTGACGTCCGTGGTGTCGTGTCGGACCTCGAGCACGCGGAGCCGACCGGGAACGGGGGCAGTGCATTCCACGTGCCTGACCCCGCCACCGGCCAGATCGATGCAGCCGCCGACTGTCCAATCGATGTCGAGGCAGAGGGTCTCGTCCACGCCGCCAGGAAGCGTCCGAGTTTGTGAGCGGTCGACGTCGCCCGGACACTGGCCGCCCGCGGACGCCAATTCCGTCACCTTGTAGTGAGAATTGGTGCCACCACACGCGGCCTGCTGAATGTCGGCCGAGCTCGCGCCCAAATTCACGCAATCGCCGACACTGAGATCCACCCGGGGAATCCGAGTCACCGACTTACTCAGTGTGGATGCGACACCGCCGGGTAGCTCGGTATAACTACCCAGCGGCTGGGTTGCCGAAACCTCGGTCAGCGAAGTTGTTGCGGCAGAGTCATTGTCGGGCGGTCCGGACACCCGCGCACTGAACCCCGCGATGACGGAAAGCGCACCGTAGAAGGTCCCTGCCAGGGCAAACACCGCCACCACCGACACGCCAGCCACGGCTAAGTTCTTCCGACGCGCCATCTGTGTTGTCCCTACTCATCCGCTGGACGTCCCGACCGACACCCCACTTGTCTGACAGTTCTTACACGCCCGCATACGGGCGTGTCGAATTGTGAATCCGCATCTTTTTACAGCGAAAAGTTGGTCCATCGCCCAATTCGACAGGGATCACTATCCGACGAAAAAGGGTGCTAGGGTCTGCCCGATCTCACTCGCGGACAACAAGGTTCGTGCCCGACAGCGGCACACCGATCGGCCGCGCAGTCTTCGTCATGCGTAAAGGAAATCCCTGATGAATCTCGGTCACTTCCCTGTCACCGCGCTTGTGGTCGGTACCGCCGTCTGGATCGGCGCGGGGGCCGCCGCCGCGCAGCCGGTGGCGCCGACTCCCCAGGGCGTCACCGCGTCCGGGGTCGACCAGTCCGTGCACTACGAGGCCACCCTCACCGAGTTCTCCCGCGTGCTGACCACCACCGTCGCCGGCGGCACCTTCACCACCACCGACGACAACGCCGCGGTCACCCTCACCTCCGACTCCGGCGCCGTGGTTACCCGTATCCCGCTCACCTACCAGGTCTCCGGCACGACAATGCGGGTGGCGCAGACGATCTCCGACAACGGTCACCACCTCGTCCTCGCCCCGCAGGCGAGCGCCACCGAGATCGGCGAGATACAGACCATCAGCCCGATGTCCCAGCTGACGAACGAGATCAACCGCAACGTCGTCGGCGTGGTCGCCGGTGGCATCCTCGGCGGGCTCATCGGCACCGTGCTCGGCTTCGGCTTCCTCAGCATCGTCACCGGCCCCGTCGGACTGGTCCTCGGCGCGATCGCCGGCGGCTATGCCATGGGCGGACAGCCCTTCCTCGACGCCGTCACCGCCGTAGTCAGCGGTCAACCCTGACCCACACGAAAGGGCGGCGCTGCCGCACTCTGCCGGGTGCGATGTCAGGTTGCGTCGTCCGCTTTCGTCTCGGCCGAGGTGCGAGGGACTCGGCGGTGGTCGCCAGGAGGTATTCCCAGTTGGGCGCAGGTCAGCAGGGCCACCTCGATGTCGAGCCTGCGCTCACTGATGGGATGGCCGAGTAGCTCCTCGGCTCGGCGCACCCGGTAGTGGACGGTGTTCTTGTGGACGTGCAGCCGGGCGGCGGCGTCGGTGTAGCTGCCGCGGGCGTCGAGGAACGCGCGAACGGTCTCGCGTAGCCGTACGGCCGTGTCGTCGGTGCCCATCAGCGCGCCGAGTACGCGCCCGGCCCATCTCTGTATCTCGGGGACCCGGTCGGCGAACAAGGCCGCCAATGCCACGTCGGAATAGACGGTCAGTCCGTGCCCCCGCACGGTCAGCGCGACGGCACGGGCCTGCTGTGCGTCGCGGAAGGTCTGGCGAAATCCTTCGAGCCCGGTCGCTGGATCACCCAGGGTGACGGACAGATTCGGATGGGCACGCAGGTCGCGGGCGAGCTGTTCGGTGTCGAGCACCGGTCGTGCCACCGACGAGATCCACACCCACCGGTTGTGATCATCGACCTCGACGGTCATCGGTGTCTTGCCGGTCGCGGCCGCCAATAGGGCAGTGCCCGCGCGCAGGGGCGCCCGTGGATCGCGGGTTCCGGGCGGTGTCCACAGCATCGCGAACTGGTGCCAGCCACGCAGGGAGGCCGACAGCATCTGCTCGGCCGAGCTCACATCCAGGTCGTCGGCGTCGACGACAGCGCGTACCTGCGCGGCGCGGGCGGCGTCGGTGCGCGCGTCCCAGCGGCGGCGTTCGCTCTCGTAGATGTCGATCAAGCCCTCGATCACCTGGTCGATATAGCTGTTGACCAGATCGGCGATGCGTGCGGCGGTGGCCAGCGCGACGTCGGTGGCCGGGTTCAGCTCGGCCAGCAGCGCCATCGTCCACTGGACGAACATGTTCTCGCCGAGCCGATAGGCGCGCAGCATCGCCTCGAGCGCCAGGTCGTGCTGGGCGAAGCGGCGGGCGTACTCGGCGGCGGCCGGTGGGACGGTGATGTCGTCGAGGCCGATGGCCAGGGTGAGAATGTCCAGGATCGCGGAGAGGTTGGACTCGGTGCTGGCCACCATCAGCCTGCGAACTTCGTCGTCGTGCCGGAATTCGGGGATGACCTCGGTGAACATCGTGGTCATGCGTGGTGAAAGGTGGTCCAGGTCGGCTTTGATCCGGCCCGCCACCGCACGCACCAGTAGATCGTTGTCGTGGGCCATGGCCGCAGACAGTACCCCCGGCTCTCGGCTGTGTGGCGGTGTTTGTGCTCGTGGCACAACACCGCGCCGCAACGCTGGGCCGCGGGCCCGTAGTCGGCGGCGAATCCGCGTCCTACCGTGAGTGATGTAACTCAGATCACATTCACTACCGGTGAGGAATCATGCGACACATCGCCGAATTGCCCGAGGCCAGAGCCGCTGCCGACCCGCACGGTCACTGCATCGCCGACGACACCGACTCATTGTCGAACGCGCAGTTCCGCGCTCGGGTCGACACCGCCGCCTCGGTCTTGCACCGCGCGGGGGTGCGGCCCGACGACGTCGTCGCGGTCATGCTGCCCAACCGGGTTGACCTCGTGGTTGCCCTGTTCGCGGCCTGGCGGCTCGGCGCCGCGGTCACTCCCGTGAATCCCGGGCTCACCGACGACGACATCCGGTTCCAGATCGAGGACTCGGGCGCCGAAGTAGTCATCGGCGAACCCGGCAGGGCCGCAGTCACTCTCGACGTCGCGGCACTATCGCAGCATGCGGGCATGATCGCCGCGGCCACATCGGCCGACGGCCTGGCGTTGATCATCTACACCAGCGGCACCACGGGCAAGCCCAAGGGGGTGCTACTCGGCCACGAGAATCTCGCCGCCATGTGCGCGATGATCATCGACTCGATCGGTCTGCACGAGACCGACCACAGCCTGCTGATCCTGCCGCTGTTCCACGTCAACGGCATCGTGGTCAGTGTGCTGTCGCCACTGCTGGCCGGCGGGCGCGCCACCATCGCCGGGAAGTTCTCCGCCTCCGGGTTCTTCGACACGGTCGAAGGGGTCCGGCCCACCTATTTCTCCGCGGTGCCGGCCATCTACGCGATGCTGGTGGCCCAGCCCGAAGGTCCCCGCCCCGACAGTTCCTCGTTGCGCTTGGCGATCTGCGGTGCCGCGCCTATGCCCGCTGAGCTCATCGCCCGGTTCGAGCAGCGCTTCGATGTGCCGATCGTCGAGGGTTACGGTCTGTCCGAGGGGACCTGCGCGTCGACTCTCAATCCGCCAGCGGGCCAACGGAAGCCGGGCACTGTCGGGCTGCCGCTGCCCGGCCAGACGGTGGCGATCATGGGTGCCGACGGCGCGCTGTCGGCACCCGGTGAACCCGGTGAGGTCGTCGTTCGCGGGGCGAATGTGATGCGCGGCTATCTCGGCAAGCCGACGGAAACCGCCGAAACCGTGGTGGACGGCTGGCTGCACACCGGCGACGTCGGCTATTTCGACGACGACGGCTACCTGGTCCTGGTCGACCGGATCAAGGACATGATCATCCGCGCCGGCGAGAACCTCTACCCCAAGGAGATCGAGAACGCGCTCTACCGGCATCCGGCCGTCCACGAAGCCGCGGTGGTGGGCGTGCCCGATGCCGTGCTGGGCGAGGTGCCGGTCGCCCACGTGGTGACCGCGCCACAGGCCACGGTCACCGTCGAAGAGCTGACCCAGCACTGCCGTGCCGAGCTCGCCGCGTTCAAGGTCCCCGCCGCGATCGTGTTGACCGAGGAGATGCCGCGTAATCCGGTGGGCAAGATCGACAAGAGGCAGCTGCGGGTCATGGCCGTACGCGTCTGAGCTGTTCTGCACCGCAACTCAATTCGAACGAAGGACCACCTTTCGGTCGCGGTCGCTCGCGCCCGGAAGCAGGGAGAAAGGAATCGAGCCATGGGATTCAAGACGGGAGATTTCCCGCCGGTTGACACCGAGACATTCTTGGATTTGCCACTGCGCGAACGTATTCGAACGCTGGCGCTGCACTGGGCGGAATACGGATTCGGCACGCCGAAGATGATCCACACCGTGTACCTCGCGAAAGTGCTCGTGCTCTATATCGTCGGCGGTGTCGCGATCGCGACGGCGACCTCCGGTACCGGCCCGTTCTGGGATGTGGCGCAGTGGTGGAACCAGCCGGTCGTGTACCAGAAGCTGGTCCTGTGGACAGTGCTGCTCGAAGCCGTCGGAGTCGCGGGCTCCTGGGGGCCGCTGGCGGGCAAGTTCAAGCCGATGACCGGCGGCATCCTGTATTTCGCCCGGTTGGGAAGTATCCGTCTGCGGCCGTGGTATCGGGTGCCGTTCACCGACGGTGACTCGCGCACCGTGGTCGATGTGGGCCTGTACCTCGGCTTCATCGCCTCGCTGGTGGTCGCCCTGGTAGCACCGGGCCGAACGACTGCCTCGCTACTGGAAGCACTGCCGCACAACACATCCGGGCTGGTTCGGCCCGCGCTGTTGATCGCGCCGATTGTGCTCTACATCCTGTGCGGGCTGCGGGACAAGACGATCTTCCTGTCGGCTCGCGGCGAGCAGTACCTGCCGGCGCTGCTGTTCTTCGCGGTGCTGCCGTTCACCGACATGATCGTCGCGGCCAAGCTGTTGATCGTGATCGTGTGGGTCGGCGCGGGAGTTTCCAAGTTCGGCAAGCATTTCACCAATGTGGTGCCGCCGATGGTGTCCAACAGTCCGGCCATGCCGTTCCGGTCGATCAAACGCGCCCACTACCGGGACTTTCCGCGCGATATCCGACCTTCACGGGTCGCTTCGTACCTGGCCCACGTCGGTGGTACCGCCGTGGAGGTTCTCACCCCGATCGTGTTGCTGTTCTCGACGAACCACTGGCTGACCCTGGCCGGTGTCGCGATGATGGTGATCTTCCACCTGTTCATCACCTCCACCTTCTCGCTGGCCGTGCCGCTGGAGTGGAACATCCTGTTCGCCTACCTCACAGTCTTCCTTTTCCTCGGTTTCCCGAATTCGGGCGGCTACGGCGTATTCGACATGTCGTCTCCGTGGCTGACGGTGGCGATAGCCGCTGGGCTCGCCTTCTTCCCGGTGCTGGGCAATCTGCGCCCCGATCTGGTGTCGTTCCTGCCGTCCATGCGCCAGTACGCAGGCAACTGGGCCTCGGCGTTGTGGGCATTCGCGCCGGGCGCGGAGGCGAAGCTGAACACCATCGCCCACCGCCCCGCCGACAACCAGGTCGACCAACTGCTGGCCATGGGATATCCGCCTGCGGTCGCCGAGATCACCATGCAGCAGACCATCGCCTGGCGTTCCATGCACAGTCAGGGCCGCGGTTTGTTCTCCCTGCTGTACAAGCATCTTCCCGACATCGATCGCTGGACCGTGCGCGAGGCCGAGTTCGCCTGTAACTCGCTGATCGGCTTCAACTTCGGCGACGGCCACCTGCACAACCTCGACCTGATCGACGCGGTCCAGGCACGGGTCGGGTTCGCCCCGGGAGAATGGATCGTGGTGTGGGTGGAGTCGCAACCGGTCCACAAGAGTACTCAGGAGTACATGGTGGTCGACGCGGCGCTGGGCGTCATCGAACGCGGGACATGGGAGGTCGCCGACGCGGTAGAGGCAATGCCGTGGCTGCCGGACGGGCCCATTCCCCTCACGGTGACCTGGCGGCGTGAAGACGTCACCGGCGCGCCGCACCAGGACGCGGTGGTCCGGGCCGAATAGCTCGGTACCGCAAGTTATCTCGAGCAAGGAAAGGAAAGTCGATGACAACGGCGACAGTGGTCGGCAGTGGCCCCAACGGGCTGGCCGCAGCTATCACCCTGGCTCTGGCGGGCGTGGAGGTGACGGTCCTCGAAGCGGCCGGCACGATCGGCGGCGGCACCCGCTCGAGTGAGGCGATTGTGCCCGGTCTGCTGCACGACCACTGCTCGGCCATCCACCCGATGGCCGTGGGGTCGCCGTTCCTGCGGCGCGTCGACCTGCAACGGTACGGGTTGCGTTGGGCGTGGCCGGAACTCGACTGCGTCCATCCCCTCGACGGCGGCACCGCCGGAGTGCTGCACCGCTCGGTCGCCGAGACCGCCACGGGCCTCGGCGCCGACGAACGGCTGTGGCGCACACTGTTCGAACGCCCGGTCGCGAACTACGACGAGATCGGCGCCGACATCATGCGCCCCCTGCTGCGGATGCCCCGGCACCCGATCCGCTTGGCGCGCTTCGGCATTCCGGCGACCGCGCCCGCCACGTTGCTGGCGCGAGCCTTCCGTACCGAAGCGGGACGCGCCCTGTTCGGCGGCGTTGCCGCCCACGCCTTCCACCCACTCGAGCGCCCGTTGAGTGCCAGCATCGGGCTCGGCATTCTGACCGCCGGACACCGATACGGCTGGGCGGTCGCGGCAGGCGGATCCCAGCAGATCGCCGACAGCATGGCCGCGGTATTGGCCGATCACGGCGGAAAGGTCGAGACCTCCGTCCGGGTGCGCTCGCTGGCCGACTTACCACTGTCCGATATCACCATCTGGGATCTCGCACCGACAGCGGTCGCGGAGATCCTCGGCGATCAGCTCCCCACGCGGATTGCCCGTGCCTACCTCCGGTTCCGCTACGGGCCAGGCGCTTTCAAGGTCGACTTCGCGGTCGACGGCGGCATCCCATGGACGACGGAGTCCGCCCACCGCGCAGGCACGGTACACCTCGGCGGCTCCTTCGCCGAGATCGCCGCAGGTGAACGCGACATCCACGCGGGACGGATGCCCCAGCGCCCGTTCGTACTGGTAGGCCAGCAATACCTCGCCGACCCGCAACGGTCGGTGGGCTCGATACACCCGATATGGACCTACGCGCACGTCCCGAACGGCTACACCGGCGACGCCACCGCAGCGATCTTCGCCCAGATCGAACGCTTCGCACCAGGCTTCCGCGACCGCGTAGTCGGCCTGACCGCCCGCACCACAACAGCATTCGCCGACTACAACCCCAATTACGTCGGCGGCAACATCATGACCGGCGCCAAGAACATCCCGCAGCTGCTATTCGGCCCACGAAAAACCTTGCAGCCCTACGATATCGGCCTACCCGGACACTATCTGTGCTCGGCGGCGACCCCGCCCGGCCCCGGGGCGCACGGCATGTGCGGTGCCAATGCCGCAGAACGAGCGATGCGGCGGCTGCGCTGACGACATTGTCGTCGTCATCGACGATGCGGTGCACGACCGCGATGCAGGTGCCTCGCGTTCTGGAGGGTTTCCGGCGCGCCGAGGATACTCGCCGTGATTTCCGATATCGCCGCAGTTACGTTGCCGCATCATTGCGACCACGGTGTTCGACCTGGAGCGTTCAGGGGGTGGCGGGCACGTAGGGTCGGTCTCGCCCAGATCGCCCGGATCAGAGGAGGCCGTTAGGTATGCCCAAATACATGTGGCGCGTCAGCTATCTCCAAGAGGGGGCACAAGGCCTGCTGGCCCAGGGCGGCAGTGCCCGCCGCGCGGCCATCACCGAAATGGTGGAGAGCGTGGGTGGTCGGGTAGAAGCGTGTTATTTCGCGTTCGGCGACGACGACCTATTCGTCATCGGTGATGTCCCGGACGATGTCTCGGCCGCGGCACTCGCGATTCGCACCGCGGCTGCTGGTGCGGCGGTGTCGCACACCGTGGGTCTGCTTACTCCTGAGCAGATCGACGAAGCGATAGCCAGAGACGTTACCTATCGGCCGCCCGCGTAGCCGGCGTGCTCGGCATGGGCCAGTCCAGCGGTATGCCCAGGATGGCGCCCACACCGCGGATCGCCGACATCACAGCGTGGACCTCGTTCATGCCCTGCCCGAAGGCTTCGGTGCGATCATCGATACGGAAGGGGCACAGGTAGGTATGCGGACGATCGGGGTCTTGGCGAGGGCGTCCGAGGGTGATCACCACCGGCCCCTCGGCGGTGTGGACGGCCCGTGCCGCCAGATGCGGGCCGAACTCGCGCGCCTTCGTCGCGGATCCGGTGGAGTTGCCGACGCGTTGTCGCGGACCTACACGTACTCGTGATCGGTCCGATTCGGCTGGGCGGCCCGAGCTAGCTCGGGCTGCTGCGTTCGGGATGTCGATCATCGCGGCGTAGATGGCGGCCAGCCGGTCCGGGCCGTGGGCTATGTGTGCCCGGGCGCCCTCGACGCGGTAGGTGCACTGCCAGCTTCGCGTCGTGTGGTCCTGTTGGGGTTCGGCGATTTCGATGCGCAACTCACGGTCGCCGTTTTTGACGGTGCTGGCTATAGCTAGCTCGACGGGTTCGCTGTTCACAGATCCTCCAAGAATATTGTCGCGGTCGCCGGTCGTGGGTGACGAGCAGCGGTCGCGTGTTGCAGCAGTTGTCGAGCGCAGCACGTCAGGGTTGGGCGGCGGGGCGGGTGTTGCGCTGCATGCTCGGTGGAACCCGCCTCGCATCGGGTGGTGGGCAAGGCGGACGGAGTTCGCTGCGCACGGAGGCATGGATGGGTGCTGTGGGCGTCGACTTCAGCCGCCGTGCAACCAACGTTGCTTCAGGTTCCAGTGGTTGTCCCACCATGCGCGTTCCACTGCGGGGTCCGCGCCCGCAGGCGGGCGCGGGGATTCTCCGGGGAACAGCCCGTTCGAGTCGGGGGCGCCGACCTTTGTCGGTGTCGTCGGGTCGCTCGGTGTGGTCGGTTGCGGTGAGTCCAGCGGTGTGGATGGAGCTGTCGGGTTCGCGGTAGGGGTGGGAATCCAAGCGGGTTCCTCCCCATTCTGCTGCGGAGCAGGGGGCGGGGCGGTCGCTGATGGCGCCGCAGTAGCGGGGGCGACCGACACCTGGTCGGGGTGTGGTGCCGGAGTCGGAATGGGAGCCGGTGGTGGCGCAGAGTCCGCAGGCGAGATCGGAACCTGCGCATCGGTCGTGGGCTCGATGACTGTTGCTGAATTCGACGGCGGCGAAGGTCTGGTCGTGTCGGCAGAGCCTGCGTTCATTGCTGATGGGCTGTCGTCGAGTACGTGTGTCACCGCGAATCCGGACGTGACGAGCAGCGCCGCGGCGACTGCAGCAGCGAGAGGTAGCCGTCTGGGGTGCCGGGGCTCTGCCAATGGTGCGGCGGACTGGTTACGCGCCTGTTCGGCAGCTATCAGCGCCGCTCCCCGCGCCGTAGCATCGGCAAAGTCCGGCAGGAGGACAACGGGTGCGGCGAGCTCGTCCCGCAAGACCGCGATGTCGGGTTCGGCCGCCGCCGAGCCGCAGAGGGCGATCACGCCGGGATGCGTCGGAATCGAGGCGAGCATCGACCGCACCCGACCGATCGTCTCGCTCATCGGGTCCGCGTCGAACGCCCCGGTGGGATCATCGGGCGCGGTGCCGACGCCGAACGGGGCGGTCCAGGAGTCCGACGCCAGGATCTGCCCACGATCTGCCCCGACCACTACCGCGGTCGCGGTGCGATCGGCGAAGTTCAGTAACACCACGGTTCTGAACTCGTCCAGCTCCGGCGTGCCACCGACCAGCGCGAACATCGCCGATCGGGTCGAAACCAACGACGATGTCTGCCATCTTCCGGATGCCAGCTGCGAGACGAGCTTCTTCCGGTCCTGCGGCGTGTGGTAGGCCACGGCGGCGTCCGCGATGCACGGCTCCGCCTCGGTGAGGGCGTCCAGTGTGCTGACGACCGACCCGCCCTGGTCGACTCGCTGCTCGACCGACAGCAGGACCTCGGGTCGTGCCGCCTGCGCGCTGGACAGCAGTACCCCACGGATGACTGCGAACTCTGCTGATATTCCCACTGTGGTTGTCATGGATCACCTAACTCGATGGATCTGAGAGCTCCTGGTTGTTCGTAGCGAGCACGCTCGGCGATCGGCCGACACGCGGGCTGTGACACGGCTCATCGTTCGTCGCCGAGTCGCGCACCGGCCGGCCCGCGGAAAGACCCGTCGAACGATGTCATTGCGCCGTGGCGGGTCCATTCGTTCGAAGCGATCGTGGCTGGCGCGGCTCCCGTGATCGAGATGCCGAAGGGCCTAGGGTGGATCACGCCCCGCGACGTGGCGGCGGCGCGTGGGTGCACGGGGAAGAGCTCGCCTCGACCGGCTTGCCGGTCGAGGCGAGCCGCATCGCCTCCTGTCGCAACGCGCACATGTCGGACGCCGTTTCTGCAATATCGGCGCGACGCTCACCCTCGCCGACCTCGTCGGCTACACCGAAACCCGCTCGGTGGAGTCATGCCGCGGCCCGAAATATGGCGACACCCCGACTCGACCGACGGACACCTATCGGACGAAACGATTGCTGAATGATTGCCGTTGCTGGTGGGTGTGGACCGCCCGCCGTGCTGAAGGCAGAGCGGTTGTTGTGAACTGCTCGGCTCGCGAAAAAGAGCCGAGGTCGCGCCGATGCTGTGGCGCACATTCTCTTCGGATACCGGATCGGGTGTCTCCCCGCGAGCACGGGGAGACACCCGAATAACACTCTGCGCAGCGGTCGCCACCGCGCACAGAGCAGATGCAGACACTTGGAGAACTCTGCGATGACCACACTAGATGTACTCGTCATTCTCGCGTGCCTCAATGGGGCCGGTTCCACGCGGTCGGGCAGCTTCCGGGTGCGGCTATGACCGGGCCGACGACCACCCACGATGTCGTTGTCGTCGGGGCCGGGTTCGGCGGGCTCACGATGGCCGCACAGCTGAAACAGGCCGGTGTGCGCGACTTCCTGATCCTCGAGGAAGGACCCGAGGTCGGTGGGGTGTGGCGGGAGAACACCTATCCGGGGTGCTCATGCGACGTGCCCGCGCACCTGTACAGCTTCGACTTCGACCCCTACCGAGACGCCCGGGTGCGTTATCCGGACCAGCAGGCGATCTTGACCTACATGCGGGAGATCACCGACCGCAACGGTTTACGCGCGCATCTACGCTGCAATGCCTCCGTGGTGAGCGCCCATTACTCCGACACAGACCGCACCTGGACGCTGAGCACCAACACCGGGGACCTGATCCACACCGACGCGGTCGTGTGGGCCCTCGGCCAACTGCACCGACCGGCCATTCCGCAGTTGCGCGGAGCGGAGCTCTTCGGCGGTCGTGCGTTCCATTCCGCGCGATGGGACCACACCGCGGACCTGAGCGGGCAGATCGCGGTCGTCGGCACGGGTTCCTCAGCGGCACAGATGATTCCCGAGCTGGCCCGCACCGCAGCCGGTGTCACCGTGTATCAGCGTTCCCCGTGCTGGGTGCTGCCGAAACCGGCCGCGGCGTTCGGCCCGATCTCGCGGTGGGCACTGACGCATGTGCCCGGCCTGCACAAGCTGTATCGGGCAGGGATCTACCACGCCGCTGACCTGGTGCTCGCACCGATCATGCGCGCAGGGTGGTCAGCGGGACCGGCCGAACTGGCTGCGCGGGGCCATCTTCGGCGGCAGGTACGCGATCGCGACCTGCGGGCGAAACTCACACCGAACTACCGGATCGGGGAGAAGCGTGTGCTCCTCGACAGCGGATACTTTCCGGCGCTGACTCAGCCACACGTCGAACTGGTAACCGATCACATCGATCGGCTCGGCCCCGACGGGATACGCACCGTCGACGGCACCGAGCGCCGCGCCGATGTCATCGTGTGGGCCACGGGATTCCGTGCGTCGGCGTTTCTCGGCGGGGTGCAAGTCCGTGGCCGTGGCGGGGTGGACCTGCACGACCAGTGGCGGCGTCAAGGACGACCGACCGCCTTCTACGGGCTCGCGGTACGAGGCTTTCCGAATCTCTACATGATCGCGGGCCCACACTCGTTCACTCCCTCGAACAGCAACCCGTCGATGAAGCAGCATCAAGCCCGGTACATCATGGATTGTCTGGCCCTCAGTTCCGCTTCGGGTGCACCGGTCGAGGTGACCGAGCGGGCCATGGCGACCTACCTCGACCGTCTGGATCGTGCTCTCGCCCAGACCATTTGGCGCGATGGTGTGGCGACGGCCTGGTGGAAGCGCGCAGACGGCACGATCACCAATGCTTGGCCCGGAACTGTCAGCGAGTTCGAACACGCGATTTCCGAATGCGATCCAAGCGCCTCGTTCGCGCAGGCGGCCGCGAACGCTGGAGCTCCCTAGCAGTTCGACGTCTCGGCACGCTCATCGCCGCCGCGCAGGACGAACAGCGATGGTTCTCTACCCCGCGCATGGCCCGGGGCCCGGTTGCCGGTCGCAGACTGATCATCGACCGGAGGGGGCGGTGGTCGGTGGATGCGCGATCGACGGAGTCGTCGGACGCGCCGCCTTCGTCGTCGGGGGCTTCGTCGACGGCTCTGTGGTCGTCCTAGACCGCGTCGCCGTGGTCGTCGGCGCTGTGGTCGTCGTAGGCCGCGTCGCTGTGGTCGTCGGTGCTGTGGTCGTCGTAGGCCGCGTCGCTGTGGTCGTCGGCGCCGAGGGTGTTGTGGACACCTCCGGTGACCTGGATGTCGTGGTCGAACTCGCTGGAATCGTGGTCGTCGTGGTGCTGGTCGGCACTGTGGTGGTCGCAGTGTCGGACGTGACGGTGATGGTCGACGGATCAGCCGACACCGTCACCGTGCTCGGATCGGCTGTCACCGTGACCGTCGACGGATCCGTCGGTGGCATGGTGACGGTCACGGTGGATGCCGAGGTCGAGGTGACTGTATCCGGGTCCTGCACACTGGACGTGGCCTGGACCGAAAGGCTCGCCGTGGCAGAGAAACTCGCGCTCACCGACACAACCGTCGAGTTCGTGGCCGCGCCATCCGTTGTCGTGGCTGTCGTCGATTCTGTCGTAGTGGCCGTGCTGGTCCCGGGTTCGGTGGAATCGGCGGGCGGTTGGGCGGTCCCGGTATCGGTAGCCGTGTCGGTGCCCGCGACATCGACCGGTACAGGGACCTCGCTCGGTGTGCCGGCTATCGGGCTCGTGTTCGTCACGCTGGACTGGCCGATAGCGCTGTAGTCGGAAGTGGGTTCGCCCGAGAACGCTGCCGCGTTGTTCGCCTGCGCTGATGGGCTCGAATCCGCCCGAATCAGCAGCGTTATCCCGATCGCCGTGGTCACCAACGCAGCCAGCACACCCGCACGTGACATCTGCCGCCGGAACCGATCGGCCGATGGCGCCGCGGACGGCCTACCGAACCACCGCAGAATTCGAGGCCGAGGCTCAGCATTGATGTCCGGCTCTGCCACTTGATCTTCGCTGTTGTCGACGGTTTCCATCCAGCTACCGCTTTCTCCCTCGATATGCGAAAAGCAAAGTCCGGGAACATAGGCAAGGTGATCGTTATCGAGGTTTCAGGGTCTCGAGTATGGATTGACATCGCGCAGCCGTTGCCGGTGGATCAGTTGCAGTTCGCCCGCGCGGTTGAGAAAGTCGGCGATTATTTCGAGTTCGGCGGAGTCGTAATAGTTCAGCAACATCTTGTAGCTCTCGACGATCATGGGTACGACGAGTTCCTGCACGCGATGGGCCGCGAGTTCGGTGGCCATCACAATCACGCGACGACGATCGGTCGGGTGCAGCGAGCGGGCGATGTAGCCCTGCTTCTCCAGCCTGTTGAGCATGATCGTGACGCCGGCCGCGGTGAGGCCGAGCCGTTCGGCCAGCATGCCCGGCGTCGTAACCTTCTCTTCCTCGAGCAGGACGATCTCCAGTGCGCGCCGATCGGTCTCGTTGAGGCCGAGCACTCTGATCAATTCGCGGATCAGATCCTCGACGGTTCCGTGATAGAACTCCAGGGCCCTTTTGAGCTCGACCGAGATCCGGGCGGGTTCGGTTGTCCTCGAGCACACAGGGTTTCCCAATCACGAAAGCGGACATCGCCGCGGCCGTCGAAGCGTCCGTAGCGGTGTCGGACATGCACTGTACGACACAGCCGACGATGCGATACTGCGCATCGTGATATTCGGTCGAAGTGCCTGACACGACACCAAACCTGAAGCGGGGCAACCACTATCGGGAACAGTGGTCAACCGGTTCGGCTCGGGTGAGCCTGGACCGGGCTGCTGACACAACCCGGTCCAGGCATCTTCGCCACGGGCGCCGGCGCGGACCATCACGCCGTGGCACCTGTCTGCGGGCTAGGTGACAGTTGTGGTGGTGAGGGTCGGAGACGGGTTCGGGTAGCAGGAGGTGGCGACATTGCCGACCAAGGCGATGTTGGTCGTCATGGTCATGCCGGGACTGGTGTAGCTGGTCCCCGCGTACTTACTGGTGATCGGCGTTCCGGCGGCGCCCGCGGTGACGTTGAGCGTCACCGCGGGTGGGGTGTAGCTGGTGCCGCCGGCGATCGGACCCGGCACGGTCAGTACGGCATTCCCACCCGAAACGGCGACGGTGCCTGCTGTGCTACCCCCGGAGACGGTAGCCGAGACCACTGTCGAATTCGCCGGAGTCGGAATGGTCATCTTGATGTTGCTGACGTTGTTCACGGTGAAGCCGGAGGCCGAACTGGGAACCGACGAGGCGCCCGGTGCGATGGTGATGGCCACCGCGGAACCCGACGCCGCCGAGCTCGGCGCGGTACTGGTGACCGTTGCTGTCATGTTCGAGGTTTGGCCGATACCGAAGACCGTGCCCTTGCAGGTCCAGTTCACGCTGACGGTGGCGGCATTTGCTGGTGCAGCCAAACAAAAGACAGTGGCGATGGCCACCGGAGCAATAATGCCGGCACGAAGCAGAGAGGATGTCGATCTCATGGCAATCTCCAGGAAATGTCGAGCAACGGTCCGGCGGTATGTCGAACCGCAAAATGGGTGTTTAAGAAATATAGCCCGTTCTCATCTCTCTGTAGTCGAAATCATCAATCTCAGTGACTCGAAAATATCATTATCCGCTATTAGATATTTACTCTGGATAGTTAATTTCGGAAAGGTTTTCTATATCGTCGCAGAATGGCTTTGCCCGCAATTCTCCCGAATCCTGAATAGGTGATCGATCCGATCTCGCGGCGTAGCGCGGCGCGCTGCGTATCCTGGTCACGTGATCTCCGCAGGCCTCGTGGCGGTGATCGAATCCCGTTGGAGCGGAGGGTAGTTCGTGATCAGTGCGCAGTTCGGTTCATCGCGGGAGTCGGGCGAACAGGAGATCCTGGATCGGGTGGCCGAACTGGCGGTGGGCTTTGCCGCCGACGCGGCCGGCTACGACGAGCGGGCCGAGATCCCGGTCGAGGAGTTGACCGCGCTGCATGACGCGCAGGTCGATCGGGCGGTGCTGCCTCGACGCCTGGGTGGGCTCGGATTGAGCTATCAGTCGTTCGGGACACTGGTCCGGATTCTGGCGAAGGCTGATCCGTCCACCGCGACGATCTGGGTGATGCACGCGGGTGCGGGCGTCGCGTTGGCGGAGTTGACCGGCGACTCGGCGGGGTCGTTCTTCGCCGAGGAGTTCCTCGCGGGTAAACGGTTCGCCAACGCATTGTCCGAACCGGGCAGCGGGAACCGCTTTCTGCAGCCGCAGCAGGTGGCCGAACCTGTGGTGGGCGGCTGGTCGCTCAGCGGTGCGAAACGGTTTGTCTCCGGTAGTGAGATCGCGGACTACTTACTGGTGAACGCGCTGGTCTCGGGGGCGCCGACGTTCTTCGGGGTGATACCGGACGAGTCCGTATCGATCATCCCCATCTGGGACACCCTCGGATTGCGCGCGACCCGCAGCCAACTGCTGGCCTTCGACAACACCGTATTGCGTGCCGAATACCGAGGTCGCGCACCGGGACCGGGTGATTTCGCGGTGATCCCGGCCGGGCTGCCCGCCATCTCCCTCGGCATCGCCGACGCGGCGCTCGGCGCGTTGGTCGCGCACGCGCGGTCGCGGATCATCCTGGGTAATCCGCTGGCCGACCAACAGTGGGTGCAGCACGAGGTCGCCGACGTGCAGATCCGGCTCGCCGCCGCGCACGCCCTCTATGACCAGGGTCTGCGCGAAGCCGACAGTGCGAGCCCTGCCTTCTTCTCCACCCTGTCGCGGGCGAAGTATCTGGCGAACAAGGTGGCCGTGGATGTCGCCCAGCTGGGTGTGCGTGTGGGTGGAGCTTCGGGCTATCTGCGCGGGTCGCCGATCCAGCGACACCTGCGCGACGCCGAGGCAGGGCAACTCATGGCGTACTCGACCGAGGTACTGGCCGGCGAGATCGGCCGGGAGGTGCTCGGCGCCGATACGCCACCGACGAGTCCTTGATCGCCTCAGCGACAACCGTAGCGGGGGAGTCGTTCAGCGCGATCAGCCGGTCGTTCGGGCTGCGCCTTCAACGGCGGCTGCGGGTGTTCCGGGCACGAGGATCTGGTTGATGATCGCCACGGCCTTGGTCAGGAGGGTGATCTCATCGGCCGAGAGCTTGGACAGCTGTTCGGTCAACCATTCCTCTCGTGGCAGGGCCTTGTCGGCGATGAAGGCCAAACCGGTCGGCGAAGCCGCGACGATGATCTGGCGGCCGTCGGTCGGATGCGGACTGCGATCGATGAGGTTCGTTTCGGCGAGCCTGGCGATGACCCGGGTCATCGTCGGCGGCCGTACGCCTTCCCTGGCAGCCAAGGTTCCTGGTGTCGTCGCGCCTTCTCTGACCAGTGCGGACAGCGCCGAAAGCTGCGACAGGGAGATGTGCGGGTCTGCCCGACGGCGGCGCAGACGGCGAGCGAGCCGCACCGCGGATACGGAAAGCACATCGGCGAGAGCGCGGACATCCGGCACTTGCGTGATCATATTGCTGAACTTTACGAACAAAATCCCCGGAGTGCGAGGCAATCCGGCAACGGGCGCATCTGCTGGAACGTCATCGACCGGTCGCTGTCGGGTCGGCGGGGTGCGAAATCGACCGGTCTGCCGCACCGAACTGACTCTGAGCCCGTTCGGTCCGATCGGCCCGATCATTCTGGAACGTGTTCTAGTCTGGAATCCAGCCAGTGTCGGCTCTGCGCGGCCCGCCGCGCGGCGAGGATCAGCTAGGGGCGCATGTGACGTATCGGGTAGTGCAGTGGGCGACCGGCGGCGTCGGGAAATCGGCGATCGCGGCCATCGCCCGACATCCAGAACTCGAACTCGTCGGCTGCTGGGTCCATTCCGCGGCCAAGGACGGGCGTGATGTCGGCGAACTCCTCGGCGGCGAGCCGATGGGGGTCGTGGCCACCACCGACGCCGCGGCGCTGTGCGAGCTCGAGGCGGACTGCGTCGTGTACTCGCCGCTTCTTCCGGACAAGCAGCAGGTTCTCGCGCTGCTGCGGTCCGGGAAGAACGTGGTGACACCGATGGGCTGGTTCCGGCCGACCGACCGCGACGCCGATCTCGCGCTCGCCGCACGGGAGGCGGGGGTGACGTTGCACGGCACCGGCATCGGGCCAGGAGGCATCACCGATCTGTTCCCACTCGCGCTGTCGGTAATGACCTCGGCGGTGACTTTCGTTCGGGCAGAAGAGTTCTCGGACATGCGCGACTACGAAGCGCCCGACGTCTTGCGACACATCATGCGGTTCGGCGCCACGCCAGAGCACGCCAGGTCCGGCCCGATGCTCAAGATTCTCGGCGGCGGTTTCATTCAATCGCTGCGACTGATCCTCGACGGAATGGGGTTCGATACCGAGGCGGAGATCGTCACCACGCACGAGGTCGCGGTCGCGACGGCGGGCATCGACAGTCCGATCGGGATCATCGAGCCGGGGGAGGTGGCGGCGCAGCGGTTCCAGTGGGAAGCGGTGATCGGTGGCGTGGCCGTCGCGCGGATCGCGGTCAACTGGTTGATGGGCGAGGAGAACCTCGATCCGCCATGGACTTTGGGGTCGGCGGGCGAACGCTACGAAGTGGCGGTCGAGGGTAGCCCCAGTGCGCTGATGACCTTCACCGGATTCAACTCCGGCACGCCGGGGGAAACCACCCCGGGCATCGTCGCCACCGCCAATCATCTGGTGAATTCGATCCCCTACGTGTGCCGCGCCGAGCCGGGCATCGAAACCTACCTCGACCTGCCGTTGATGACCGGTCGAGCGCACCCGGACTTCGCCACCCGCAAGTGATTTCCCGAGTTCGGCATTCAGATCGGAGACGTCGATATTCACCGACGAACAGTTTCGTGCAGTGCACTGCCGTTGACCGCTACCACTTCAATGCCGATCATCTGATGTACGAAGGCGAAACGCTCTACGACCTGCTCGATGCCGTGCAGCTGGCGGGGATCGCGCCGGGCCCCTCGTCGCGGTCGTTCTCGTGGCTGATGCGCGGTGCGAGTCTGGCGACCCGTGTCATGCCGCGATGGGGCGGCGCGTCTCGATAGTCGGGCTGCGGGGGTCAGGCTCGCAGCAGCGCGGCTTGGACCAGGCGCAATCGCTCCACGTCACCGCGGAAACCGGCCACCGCGTCGTTGTAGAGGAACGCTTCCCAGAGCCGGACCAGGGCGTAGGCGAGGGTGGCGCGCTCGATGGGCGGACGGTAGCCCTGCTCCTCGGCGCGGGCGATGAGCTGATCGACGATCGCGACGGCGGCCTGGTGGACGTGGCCGTCGCTGCGGGTGATCAGGCGCAGGGCGGCGGTGGACTCGTTGTCGAAATAGGTGCGCAGCGAATCGTCTTCGACCAGCCAGTAGATGGTGCGATCGAGGATGTCGTTGAGCCGTTCGCCGCCGGTGACAGTGCTGTTGCGCTCGGCGTGGGCGATCATGCGCTCGAGTTGGGTGGCGATGGCCGCGCCGAGGAGGCCGTCGCGCGATCCGAACCAGCGATAGATGCTGGTCCGGCCCAGGCCGAGGTGGGCGGCGATGGCGTTCACGTCGACCCGCTTACCGGCCAGAAATACCTCGATCGCGGCCTTCAGCACATCCTCGCGGCTGGCCGCGGCCGGTCGTCCCGGCGCTCTGGTTCCCTCGACTCGCGTCACATCGCTCAGCATAGGGGCTGCTCGTCGGCTGCTATTTGAAACATATGGACCTCTGTGTAACATACTCGCCATGCAATTGGCACTGACCGAGGACGAGCTCGCCTTCCGCGACGAGCTGCGTGCCTTCTTCCGGCGCGAAATCCCCGCCGACATCCGCAATCGAGCCAGGCACATGGCCGATCTCAGCAAAGACGACATCGTCACCACCCAGCGCATCCTCAACGCGCACGGGCTGGCGGTGCCGCACTGGCCCGCCGCCTGGGGCGGCCGCGACTGGACTCCCGTGCAGCGCCACATCTGGCACGACGAAATGCAGCTCGCCTCGGTGCCGGAACCACTCACGTTCAACACCAACATGATCGGGCCGGTGATCGCCCAGTTCGGTTCCGAAGAGCTCAAGCAACGCTTCCTGCCCGCCACCGCGAACCTCGACATCTGGTGGTGCCAGGGCTTCTCCGAGCCCGATGCCGGGTCCGACCTGGCCTCGCTGCGCACCGTCGCCGTGCGCGACGGCGACGATTACGTGATCAACGGCCAGAAGACCTGGACCACCGCCGCCCAGAGCGCGGACTGGATGTTCTGCCTGGCCCGCACCGACCCGTCCGCACCCAAGAAGCAGGCCGGCATCTCGATGCTGCTGTTCCCCATGGATTCTCCCGGGGTGACGGTGCGCCCGATCGAACTGATCGACGGCGGTTTCGAGGTCAACGAGGTGTTCCTGGAGAACGTGCGGGTACCGGCGAACCAGCTGGTCGGCCAGGAGAACCAGGGCTGGACCTACGCCAAGTTCCTGCTCGGCAACGAACGCACCGGCATCGCCGCGGTCGGTCAGACCAAGGTGCGGCTGTGGCTGGCCAAGGAATACGCCAAGCAGACCCTGCTCGACAGCGGCACCCTGCTCGACGACGCGGTTTTCGCCACCCGGATCGCCGAACTCGAAAACGAGTTGCTCGCACTGGAACTCGTGCAGCTGCGGGTGGTCGCGGGCACCACCGACGGGACCCCGGACCCGGTCTCCTCGATTCTGAAACTGCGTGGCACCGAACTGCAGCAGGCGGTCACCGAACTGCTCGTCGACATCGCGGGCTCCGATTCGCTCGCCCGCGAAGGCGACACCGCCGACTGGGCGCGGCGCAGCACCGCCACCTATCTCAATTACCGCAAGACATCGATCTACGGAGGATCCAGCGAAGTGCAGCGCAGCATCATCGCCTCGACGATCCTCGGATTGTGAGACACCGCCATGGATTTCGAACTCACCACCGAACAGAACATGCTGCGCGACACCGTGCGCAGCGTGCTCTCGCGCCACTACACCCATGAACACCGCGCCGAGGTCATCGCAGGCGAACCCGGCTGGGACCCCCAGGTGTGGGCCACCTTCGCCGAGATCGGGCTGCTAGGGCTGACCATTTCCGCCGATGATGGCGGCATGGACGCCGGGCCCATCGAGACGATGCTGATCATGGAGGAACTCGGCCGCGCACTGGCCGCGGAACCGGTACTGGACTGCGCGCTGCTGCCGGGCGCGATCATCAGCAAGGCCGGGTCGGCTGTTCAGCGCAAAGAGCTGCTGCCCCGGATCGCCGAGGGCGCACTGCGACTGGCCTTCGCCCACGCCGAGCCGGGTGTGCGCCGACCGTCGACGACGGTCGATACCCGCGCCGTGCGCGAGGGCGACACCTGGCAGCTCACCGGACGCAAACACCCTGTGCCCTACGGTGATTGCGCCGAACAGCTCATCGTCAGCGCCGCGCTGCCCGAGGGCGGAACCGGTCTGTTCCTCGTCGACCCCAGCGCGACGGGTGTGACCAGGACAGGTTTCCGCACCCACGACGGTCGGCGCGGTGCCGACATCACCTTCGCCGACGCGCCCGCCGAACCGCTCGGCACACCGGTCGACACCTCCGCCGTCATCGCCGAGATCACCGTTACCACCCAGGCCGCGCTCGGCGCCGAGGCGGTCGGTGCGATGGCCGAAGCGCTGCGGCTCACCACCGAGTACCTCTCGACCCGTAAGCAATTCGGTGTCGCGCTGCGCAGTTTCCAGACGCTTACCCATCGGGCCGCCGACATGTACGTTTCGCTGGAACTGGCTCGCAGCATGAACCTGTACGCGTCGATGTCGCTGGCCGACGGCACCGCCGATCCGATTGTCGCCGCTCGCGCGAAACTGCGAATCGGTCGCTCCGGCAGGCACATCGGGCAGGAGGCCATCCAGATGCACGGCGGTATCGGGATGACCGCCGAGTATCCGGTCGGGCACTACACCGCCCGCCTCACCGCGATCGAGCACACCCTCGGCGACTCCGGTGATCACCTGCGCTACCTCACGGGGCGCCTCGGCGAGCACCAGATGGTCGATATCTGAGGCAGGGGCGCGGGGGGGGGGGAGGGCCCCCCCCCCCCCCCCCCCCCCCCCCCCCCGCGGGGGGGGGCCCCCACAAAAAAAAACTAGGCAAACCGAGTGACCCGCCGGGTGAAAAAAAGATTGAGCGGGGAGTTTTT
>NZ_JBHXMN010000019.1:0-116607 GCF_042720495.1 Nocardia sp. NPDC058480
CACACTATTGAGTTCTCAAAGAACACACGCACACACTTCTACCCACAACATCTAGTAGGGGTTTCGGTGAGGCAAGGGTTCAAACTTAGCTCAGACAACCGGTCGGAAGCAAATCCGACCCGAGTTCCTCTGAACACATGATCAGTCAGGCGCTCAACGTCCTACCTCGTGTCTCAACCGTTGGGCGGCTGAGTCGGTGTCCGTGTCGCTCTGACTCGAATAAAGTTACGTGCCGACCAACACGAAGTCAAATCGGCTGGTCAAGGGTGGTTTCCAAGCAGCAGGCCGGTGGTGAACCAACTCGGCGCCGCCGTGGTGAAGCGGTGGCGATCCCATTGTCCCGCGCCTGCGGGGATTGTGCCGACTACCGGGGTCTCGGTGACGCGCGGAAGATCATCGCGATTGCACTGGGCGGCGAGGTCGGGGTCGGTCGGCCAAGAGCCGATGACCAAGCCGGCGCAGGGAACACCGGCCGCGGCGAGCGTGCGGGTGGTGAGTTCGCTGTGGTTGAGGGTGCCGAGTCCGGCCGCGGCGACAACCAGCACCGAGGCACCGATCTTCTGCGCGAGGTCGAGCAGGGTGAACTCCCCCATCCGGACCAGCAGACCGCCCGCGCCTTCGACCAGCACCAGGTCGGCATCGCCGAGCGAATCGACGCCGGCGACGGTGTCGCTCAGAGTTAGTAGCGGCATAGCCGCGCGGCGTGCGGCGGTGTCGGGAGCGAGCGGTTCCGGGTAGCGGGCGAGCTCGAGGGTGCGGGTTACCCCGCTCAGGCGGGTGATCTCGGCGAGGTCGCCGGGTTCGCCGGGGGCGATGCCGGTCTGGGCGGGTTTGCAGACCGCGACGGTGCGGCCCGCGGCCTGTGCGGCGGCGGCCAGTGCCGCGGTGACGACGGTTTTGCCGACGTCGGTCGAGGTTCCACTGATCAGCAGGACAGTCATGCCGTCACCGATTCCTTGCCGCGGGCCGACGCGAGAACATCGCCGAGTACCTCAGCGATGGTCTCGAGTTCGGCGGAAGTGAGGTCGGCACGGGCGGTGAGACGCAGCCGTGAGGTGCCTTCGGGAACCGAGGGCGGGCGGAAGCAGCCGACGTCGAGTCCGCGGGCGCGGCAGGCTTGCGCGGCATCGAACGCCACCTGCGCTTCGCCGAGAACCACCGAGACCACCGCGGAATCAGGGTCGGGCACTCCGGCGATCCGGGCGATGTCGGCGGCGCGGCCGAGGACGCGGCCGGCCATCGCGGGATCGCGGCGCAGCAGTGCGAGGGCGGCGCGCGCCGCACCGACCGCGGCTGGCGCGAGCCCGGTGTCGAAGATGAAGGTGCGGGCGGCGTCGATGAGGTGGGCGCGGATCCTGGCATCGGCCAGGACTACCCCGCCCTGGGCGGCGAATGCCTTCGACAGGGTCGCGGTGACGACGAGGTCGGGTTCGCCGGCCAAGCCCAGCTCGTGCACGAGTCCGCGTCCGCCCGCGCCGCGCACACCGAGTCCGTGGGCTTCGTCGACGATCAGGATGGCGCCGTTCGCCCGGGTGACGCGATGGAGATCGGCCAGTGGCGCGAGGTCCCCGTCGGCGCTGAAGACCGAATCGGTGAGGACCAGCGCGCGCTCCTCGGTGCGGTCGGCGAGCAGCCGCTCGACCGCGGCGACATCGCGGTGCGGTGCGATCGCGACCCTGGCGCGGGAGAGCCTGCACGCGTCGACCAGCGAGGCGTGCGAGCCCGCGTCGGAGACCACGAGAGTGCCGCGTCCGGCCAGTGCGGTGACCACACCCAGGTTGGCGGCATAGCCGGTGGCGAAGACCAATCCTGTTTCGGCGCCGACGAATTCGGCCAGTTCGGCCTCGAGAAGCGCGTGCTCGGCGGTCGTTCCGGTGACCAGCCGGGATCCCGTGGCTCCCGCTCCCCACCGACGCACGGCCTCGATCGCACCCTCGACGACCTCGGGGTGCCGGTGCAGGCCCAAGTAGTCGTTGGAGGCGAGGTCGATCGCGGGCGACTCAGCGGCACGCACGCGCAAGTGCCTGCGTAGCCCGGCGTCGACCCGTTCGGCCGCACGCTCGTCCAACCAGCTCAACGGATCCGTACTCACAGTTGAGCAGCATACTTGAACACCGTTCAGGACGGTTGGCCGCGCACTCATCCGAGCGCTGCCGTTAGTACGGTCGGCATGACTCCGGCACCTCTCGACCAGGCGGTCACACGAGCGACGATGTCACCGTGGTGCGAACGGCCCCGGCGGTTCATGCGACCGAGGCCTTCACCGCCGCGCGCACGGCCTCGGTGATGGTGGCGATGTCGGCCGTGCTGCTGATGAACGGGGGCATCGTGTAGATGAGGTTGCGGAACGGGCGTAGCCAGGCGCCCGCGTCGACGGCGGCATCAGTCGCGGCGCGCATGTCGACGGGTTCATCGAGTTCGACGACGCCGATCGCACCGAGCACGCGGACCTCGGCGACGCCGGGCAGCTCGGCGAGCGGCGCGAGGCCTGCCAGTAGTTCGGACTCGATCCTGGCCACCTCCCCCTTCCAGTCTCGCGAGCGCAGCAACTCGATCGAGGCGACCGCGACGGCGCAGGCCAGCGGATTGCCCATGAAGGTCGGCCCGTGCATCAAACCGCCGTGCGCCGCACTGATCGTCTCGGCGATCCGCGTGCTGCACAATGCCGCGGCCAAGGTGAGATAACCGCCGGTCAGCGCCTTGCCGACACACATCACGTCCGGCGCGACGCCTGCATGGTCGGCGGCGAACAGTGCACCGGTGCGGCCGAATCCGGTGGCGATCTCGTCGAAGACGAGCAGGACGTCGTTGTCGTCGCAGATCCGGCGTAGTTCGGCGAGGTAGCGCGGGTCGTGCCAGCGCATGCCGCCCGCGCCCTGCACGACCGGTTCGACGATCACCGCGGCCAGCTCGTCGCGATGGGTGGCGACCGCGCGTTCGAGCACGGCGACGTAGTCGGGTTCGAAGTCGCGCGGCGGCGGGGGGACGAAGACCTGCTCGGTGAGGACGTCGGTCCACAGCGAGTGCATACCGCCGTCGGGGTCGCAGACGCTCATCGGCGTGAAGGTGTCGCCGTGGTATCCCCCGCGCCAGGTGAGCAGCCGGTTCTTCGCCGGGCGCCCGACACTGCGCCAGTACTGCAGGCACATCTTCGTCGCGACCTCGACCGAGACCGAGCCGGAATCGCAGAGGAAGACCTTGTCCAAGCCGGCGGGCGTCAGTTCGACCAGCAATTGGGCCAGACGGGTGGCCGGTTCGTGGGTGAGGCCGCCGAACATCACGTGACTCATCCGCCGCGATTGCGCGAGTAGGGCCGCGTCCAGGACGGGGTGGCAGTAGCCGTGGACTGCCGCCCACCACGAGCTCATCCCGTCGACGAGTTCGCGGCCGTCGGCGAGAGTGAGTCGCGTGCCCGCCGCACTGGCCACGACCAGCGGCTCGGTGGTCGCGGGAAATCCGCCGTAGGGATGCCAGACGTATTCGGCATCGAGGGCGGTGATCTGCTCGGGGCTCAGGTCCACAGGTTTCCTCGTCGTCGCCCGGGGCTGCCGAGACGACAGCCTTGAACGCTGTTCAAGTTATCACCTGCCGTCGCTCG
This sequence comes from Nocardia sp. NPDC058480, assembly GCF_042720495.1. Taxonomy (NCBI): domain Bacteria; kingdom Bacillati; phylum Actinomycetota; class Actinomycetes; order Mycobacteriales; family Nocardiaceae; genus Nocardia; species Nocardia sp. NPDC058480. The sequence goes on from NZ_JBHXMN010000019.1 coordinate 3,599, forward strand.
CGGACCTGGCGTCGGAGTGATTCGCGATCACGGCAGGCAGCCGAGCCAGCGCGTTACGGAGCACGACCACCGAGTCAGCGCCGAGTTCGGCGGCGATCGTCTGTTCGATGCGCGCCAGGAGCTGCCCGCCCAGCGCCACCGCATCCCGCCCTCTTGCCGTGAGGAGGATCAACCGCGCGCGCCGGTCGGCAGGGTCGGATGTGCGCTCCACATATCCGGACTTTTCCAGGTGCGTGACCAGTTCCCCCATCGACTGTTGGGTCATCCCGGCAGCCTCGGCCAATTCGGTCACCCGCGATCCGCCGGGCGCCAGGTACCGGAATACCGGGTAGTGCGCGGGGCGCAGGTCGGTGCCCAGCTCCGCGCGCAGCAACGGATTCAGCGCACGCTCGTACGCATCGGCAGCCTGGACGAGAAGCTTCAACAATGAGGACCGCTCGGGCATTGACATAATAGGAAGGTTACCTTTATACCTGGAGTATGGCTGACATCGGTACGGTCCTCACTTTCCGTGACGGGAGTCGGGTCACTCTCGTCGATCGCGGCACCGACGCGCAGGGCCCCTTCCTGCTCCTCGAACACCGCACAGCGAAAATCGGCAGGCAAGCAGGCCCGCACTGGCATCCCGAGCTCGCTGAAACCTGGACCATTCGCACCGGCCGGGTGCGGTTTCGCATCGACGGGGAAGAGGTGGTGGCCGGGCCTGGCGACTCCGTCACCGCCGCACCGCGCGTCGTGCACGAGTTCTGGAACGAAGCGAACGACACCGTGATGGAACATCTGATCCGGCCGCCGCTGCACCACTGGGAGATGTTCGCGTTCTGGAGTGGCCTGGACAACGCGGGCAAGACGACGTCGAACAGACTCCCCCGCAACCCGCTGGCCCTCGGGCTGCTGTGGGAGTACGGAGACGGTTATCTCGTCGGTCCGCCCGTATTCCTGCAGCGGCTGATCCTCGGCGGATTGGCCCGGCTCGCGCGCCGCACGGGCTACGCCCGGCAACTGGTCGCGGCCACCTCCGCCTGAGCAGCGGTCAGCGAGCACCCAGTCACATCGTGCGCGGCGCGGCCATTGGTTCCATTACTGTCGTAGCATGTCGAGCCCGAACGACCGACCCGAGGTGTGGCCGGGCACCGCGTATCCGCTCGGCGCGACCTACGACGGCGGGGGCACGAACTTCTCGGTGTTCTCCGAAGTCGCCACGAAGGTCGAGCTCTGCCTGATCGCCAAGGACGGCGCCGAGACCCGCATCGACCTCGACGAAGTCGACGGTTATGTCCGGCACGCCTATCTCCCCTCCGTCACGCCGGGTCAGCGCTACGGCTTTCGCGTCCACGGCCCGTACGATCCGGAGCTCGGATTGCGCTGCGATCCCAGCAAACTGCTGCTCGACCCGTATGGGAAGGCGTTCGACGGCGAGTTCGTCAACGACCCCTCGCTCTATACCTACGGGCTGGATTCGCTGGGCCACACGATGACCGGGGTGGTGATCAACCCGTTCTTCGACTGGGGTCCCGACCGGCCACCGCACCGGCCCTATCACGAGACGGTGATCTACGAGGCGCACGTCAAGGGCCTGACGATGACGCACCCGGATATCCCGGAGGATCTGCGCGGCACCTACGCGGGTCTGGCGCATCCGGCGATCATCGGACATCTGAAATCGTTGGGCGTCACCGCGATCGAGCTCATGCCGGTGCACCAGTTCTTCCACGATCACGTACTCACCGATCAGGGTTTGCGTAACTACTGGGGCTACAACAGCATCGGGTATCTCGCGCCACACAACCAGTATTCGGCCCGGCCGCGTGGCGATGGTGCGGTGGCGGAGTTCAAGGCGATGGTGCGTGCGATGCATGCCGAGGGCATCGAGGTGATTCTCGACGTCGTCTACAACCACACCGGCGAGGGCAACCACAACGGGCCGGTACTGAGCCTGCGCGGCATCGACAACGCGGCCTACTACCGGCTCGACGAGACCGACCCCGAGCACTACAAGGACTACACCGGCACCGGCAACAGCCTCAATGTCCGGCATCCGCACACGCTGCAGCTGATCATGGATTCGCTGCGGTACTGGATTCTGGACATGCACGTCGACGGCTTCCGCTTCGACCTCGCCGCGACTCTGGCGCGCGAATTGCACGATGTGGACCGGCTTTCCGCGTTCTTCGACCTGGTGCACCAGGATCCGGTGGTGAGTCAGGTCAAGCTCATCGCCGAACCGTGGGACGTCGGCGAAGGCGGCTACCAGGTCGGCAACTTCCCCAGTCTGTGGACCGAGTGGAACGGCAAATACCGGGACACGGTGCGTGATTACTGGCGTGGGGAGCCCGCGACGTTGGGCGAGTTCGCCTCTCGGCTCACCGGGTCGTCGGATCTGTACGAGTCGACGGGGCGCAGGCCGGGCGCCAGCATCAACTTCGTCACCGCGCACGACGGCTTCACGCTACGAGATCTGGTGTCCTACAACGAGAAACACAATGACGCCAATGGCGAGGGCAATCGGGACGGCGAAAGCCACAATCGATCGTGGAACTGCGGGGTCGAAGGCGAGACCGATGATTCCCGAGTCCTCGCGCTGCGTGCTCGTCAGCAACGGAACCTGCTGGCCACGCTGATCCTGAGTCAGGGCACGCCGATGCTGGCCCACGGCGACGAGATCGGACGCACTCAGCTCGGCAACAACAATGTGTACTGCCAGGATTCGCCGCTGGCGTGGATGGACTGGTCGCTGGCGAAGACCAATGCCGACCTGCTCGCGTTCACCCGGGCCGTGATCACGTTGCGCACCGAGCATCCGATCTTCCGGCGGCGCCGTTTCCTGGCCGCCGGTCCGAGCGACGACCAGGGTCACCGGCGCGAAATCGCCTGGTTCACACCCGCGGGCACCGAGATGACCAACGACGACTGGGACAGCGGCTTCGGGAAGTCACTGGCCGTGCTGCTCGACGGCGACGGCATCGCCGAACCGGGTCCGCGTGGTGAGCGCATCACCGACGACTCGTTCCTGCTGTGCTTCAATGCGCACGACGACGCGATCGATTTCGTGCTGCCCGACCCGGAGTTCGGTGCGCAATGGTCGCTCGCCCTGGATTGTTCGACCCCGACCGGCGCGGCCGACGCGGTGTACGCCGCCGCGGCGACGCTGCCGGTTGCCAGCCGCTGCCTGCTAGTACTGCGCCGAACCGCCTAGCCGCCGAGCGAGACGATGACCGAGACCTATGTGACCGACCCGCTGACCATGCTGCATCGCGCACCCGTACGGGCCGGCACGGTGCGCAGCACCTACCGATTGCAGCTACGCCCCGACGCGCTCACCTTCGCCGACGCCCGCGCCATCGCCGAATACCTACAGCAGCTCGGCATCTCGCACCTGTACCTGTCGCCGATCCTGACCGCGACGCACGGGTCGACGCACGGTTACGACGTCACCGATCCGACCACGGTCTCGGCCGCGCTCGGCGGCCCGACGGGACTCAAGGCGCTCTCCGACGAAGTGCGTAGTCGCGGCATGGGATTGATCGTCGACATGGTGCCCAACCATGTGGGTGTCGCTGATCCGCGGCAGAATCCGTGGTGGTGGGATGTGCTGCGCAACGGCCAGAAGTCGCCGTACGCCAAGTATTTCGACATCGACTGGAGCTCGGGTAACGGCGCGGGCGGGCGGCTGGCGTTGCCGGTCCTGCAGAACGAGAACGACCCGGCCGCGCTGACCGTCGACCGGTCGGGGGCGGAACCGATGCTGGCACTGCACGATCTGCGATTCCCGATCGCGGCGGGTACCGACGGCGACAACGCGCTGCGCATCCATGACCGCCAGCACTACCGGCTGGTGAGCTGGAAGGCCGGGGTGTGCACGTATCGGCGGTTCTTCGCGGTGAGCAGTCTGGCCGCGATCCGGCAGGAAGACCCGGAGGTATTCGAGGCGACGCACCGGGAGCTGGCGGCCTGGTGCGAACACGATCTGATCGACGGTGTTCGGATCGACCATCCGGACGGATTGTCGTATCCGAGTGCGTATCTCACCCGGCTGCGCAGGCTGATCGGGCCGCAGCGGTTGCTGCTCATCGAGAAGATCCTCGCCAATCGCGAGCCCCTCGACGCGACGCTGCCGGTCGACGGAACCACCGGCTATGACGCGCTGGCCGATCTCGGCGGGGTATTGATCGATCCGGCGGGTGAGTCGACGCTGACCGAGCTGTCCCAGCACGTCGCGGGGCATGGTAGCGACCGGGCCTGGTTCGGCGAGACCGAGCACCGGATCAAGCGGGCTGTCGCCGAAACCATTCTGGCGCCGGAGATCCGGCGATTGGTCGCCGCGATCAAACGCGACGGCAATGCGGGCAGTTTCGACACCCTCGCGGTGAGCAACGCGACCATCGAGGTGCTGGCTTTCATGCCGGTGTACCGGGTGGATTACGCGCCGCTGGCCGGGATGACGGCCGCGGTCGTGGCGGAGGTGGAGAAGCGCAATGCCGAACTGACGGCGCCACTTTCGGTACTGGTGACCGCGCTGTCGGTGGGCGGTGAAGCGGCGCGGAGGTTCTCGCAGGTGTGCGGGGCGATCACCGCCAAGTCGGTCGAGGACACCATGTTCTATCAGGGTGCGCGGCTGGTGTCGTTGCAGGAGGTCGGCGGAAATCCGGCGCGATTCGGCCATTCCGTCAACGACTTCCACCTGTCCAACAGCGAACGCGCGCAGCGCTGGCCCGCGACCATGACGACGATCTCGACCCACGACACCAAGCGTGGCGAGGATGTGCGCGCCCGGATCGGGGTGCTGTCACAGGTCGCCGAGGTCTGGTCGCAGCGGGTTCGAGGCTGGCTCGAGACCACCCCCGCACCCGACGGGGCGACGGCATTGTTCCTGTTGCAGAACATGTTCGGGGTGTGGCCTGCCGACGGCCGGCCTGCCTCGTCGGTGCCCGGCCTGCGAGATCGGCTGCACCTGTTCGCGGAGAAGTCCATTCGCGAGGCCGGGACCAAGACGTCGTGGGAAGAGCCCGACGGTGAGTTCGAATCGGCCGTGCACGGCTGGCTCGACGCGGTGATCGACGGGCCGGTCGGCACCGGCATCGGCGACTTGGCGCATGAGCTCGCGCCGCACGCATGGTCGGACGCGGTGTCGCAGAAGCTCTTGCAGCTGGGCGCGCCGGGGATTCCCGATATCTACCAGGGCACCGAGTTGTGGGAGGACTCCCTCGTAGACCCCGACAATCGGCGGCCGGTCAACTTCGCCACCCGGGTGGGGATGCTCCAATCACTTACCGACACACCGACTCTGGATACCACTGGGGCGGCGAAGATGTGGGTGGTCGCCTATGCGCTGTGGTTACGCAGGGAGCGGCCGGAGTGCTTCGTCGGCGGGATGTATCGGCCGCTCTATGCCAGCGGTGAGCACGCGCAACGGTTCATCGCCTATGGGCGGGGTCCCGCGGGAGAAGCGCCGGAGGTGATCGTGGCGGCGACCAGGCATTCGGTCGGGCTCGGCACGACGGGCTGGCTCGACACCACTTTGCCGTTGCCACAAGGGAATTGGACTGACCGACTCACCGGAATCAGCTATTCGGGTAGTGCTCGGGTGGACAAACTGTTCGCCCGCCTGCCTGTCGCACTGCTGGTGCGCTGAACAGCGCGATGGCGCTCCACAGCGCTGCTGCCGCGGCAGCAGTCGTGGGCCAGAGCGACGGGTCTCGTACGCGGTCCGGGAGGCCGGGCACAAGCGGAGGGACCGACGCAGCGTGCGTCGGTCCCTCGTATCGGCTCAGCCCCTGTGTCCAGCTCAGCGGCCTCGGCGTAGACCCAGGTACTGAAGGGCGGCGAAACCGCCGACGGTCACCGACTGCATCACCGCCCACACCGCACCCACCGTGGTGAGACCGAGTGCGCCGGTCACCAGCGCGGCAAGGCTGGCCACGACCCAGGCGGTGTTGCCCATCGCCACCACCGACGCCGCGGCACGGTTGACGGGCGCCGATCGGCTGACGACCGCGACGGCGAGGCCGTAGACGGTGAGGAAGGCGCCGATCGCGAGGCCGACGCCGGCCTCGAGGCCGAGTAGCCGTTCCAGCGGTTGCGCCAGTGCCAGATAGGCCAGGCCGTTGGCGGTGGTGACGACGGCGTCCAGGCGCAACGACAGCCGCAGCAGGTTCTCGCCGGAGGCGAACAGTGCGGACAGGCGGGATGGGGCGGTGGTGGTCATGGCTGATCTCCTCGGCTGCGAAAGGGGTTAGGCGAGTGCGCCTGTCAGGTGGTGGTGGGGACCTGGTCGAGGAAGCCGTAGACGCTGTCGATGCGGCCGTCGGTGAGGACGGCGACGTCGAAGCCGATCACTACGGCGGGGGCGTCGGCAGGGCCGAGGCCCCAGGTGAAGCGGACCTGGTCGTGATGGGCGTCGACCGGGCCTGCCAGGGTGAAGGTCCAGTCGGGGAACTGGGACTGCACTCCCGCGATGGCGGCCTCGAGCTCGGCATGACCGGTGACCGCGACCAACGGATCGACGTAGCGGGCGTCCGGGGTGAACAGACGGGCGACCGCGGAGCGGCGGGCGGCGGGCTCGCGGGTGTTCCAGGCTTCCAGGTACTGTGCGACGACGGTGTTCATCTCGACCTCCGAAATGGGCTTTGAGCTGGTATTTCGCGGGTTGTTCCTGCGATGACACCAACGTTATGGCGCGAGGGGGGTCGGTCGAATCAGTCGCCTATAGGTACTTTTTCCGACGCGACTACTGCCGATACCGGTACGGCGATACGGTGGAGCCCATGCTGCACGGACGCGACAGCGAACAGGCCAGGATCGATGACCTGCTCAGTGGGGCGCGCGCGGGCCGGAGCGGGGCGTTGGTACTGCGCGGTGAAGCCGGGATCGGTAAAACGGCACTGCTGGATTACGCAGCGGCGCAGGGTATTCCGACTGTGCGCAGTGCGGGCATCGAGTCCGAGGCCGAATTGCCTTTCGCGGCACTACATCTGCTGGTCCGGCCCGGCATGGAATTGGTCCGCCGATTGCCGTCGCGGCAGCGTGACGCACTAGAGGCGGCGTTCGGGCTGGGCGAGGGCACCCCTGCCGATCAGATGCTGATCGGGCTCGCGGTGCTGACACTGCTCGCCGAGGAGGCGGCGCAGGGACCGCTGCTGTGCTTGATCGACGACGCGCACTGGCTGGACCGGGCAACCGCGGCGGCACTGCTGTTCGCGGCACGCAGACTCGACGCCGAGGGGGTGGTGATGCTGTTCGCGACTCGCTCGGGTCCGCAGGATTTTCCCGCTCCCGGGCTGACGGAACTCGTGCTGCCGGGGTTGCGTCCCGACGCGGCGGCGGCACTGCTCGATGCCGGTACGACCCCGTTGAGTCCGGCCGTGCGGTATCGGCTGCTCGCCGAATCGGACGGCAACCCGCTTGCGCTGCTGGAACTTCCGTCCGTCGTCGGCGCGGGCATCGTCGGCGAGACGAATCCGCTGCCGTTGACGCAACGGTTGCAGCTGGCCTTCCACGGGCGGGTCACCCGACTGCCCGCGGCGACGAGAACCGTGCTGCTGGTCGCCGCGGCCGCCGGCGCGGCAGACCTCGCTCCGGTGCTGCGTGCCGCGTCCGCGCTCGGCACGTCACTCCAAGACCTGCAACCCGCGCAGGACGCGGGCATGGTCGCCACCGACGGTCAGTCGCTCACCTGGCGCCATCCACTGTTGCGCTCCGCGGTCTACCAGGGCTCAGCGCTCACCGACCGCCTCGCCGCCCATCGTGCGCTCGCCGACGCGCTGGTCGACGACGACGCCGCCGACCTGCGCGCGTGGCACCTCGCTTGCGCGGCAACAGGTCCCGACGAGCACACCGCGACCGCGCTGGAGCGAACGGCCGATCGCGCCCGTCGCCGCCACGGCTACCACGGCGCGATGACCGCCTACGATCGCGCGGCGGCGTTGAGCACCGACGCCGGTGCACGGGTACGCAGACTCGTTCTCGCCGCTGAGACCGCGACCGAAGCCGGCCTCGGCGACCGAGCCGAGCGACTGGCTGATCGGGCCGAATCACTGTCCCACAGAACTGAATTCGATGCCGCCAAGCGCGAGTTCGACCGAGCGGAGACCGACCCGACGAGCCGGCCGGGCGAAGGAGCGACGTTCGGGTCCGAGGAGACCGAGTTCGAGCTGCGGCTGGACTTGGTGCGCGCGCAGGCCGAATTCGCCGGTGGTAAACCGGGTTCCGCGCATCGGCGGCTGATGTCGGCGGCCGTCGCAGCGCGCGCGACGGATCCCCGCGGCGCTGCCCGCATTCTGACCAAGGCCGTACACACCGCGTGGTACCTCGGATCCGATGAACTCGACGAGGTCGCCGCCGTCCTGACCACGCTGCGGCTGGTGGAGGACGATCCCGCGACGCCGATTGTGCGGTACCTGTCCGGGTCGGTGGCGGGACAGCGGGTCGCCGACCTGCGGGACGCGGCGGCCGCGGCGAAGGCAAGCGGGGCGGACAGTCCGGCCGACCTCGTGCAACTGTGTGGCAGCGGCTTGGTCGTCGGCCAAGACGAGCAGGTCGAGGAGCTGTCGGGTGAGTTGATCAGGGAATGCCGGGAGCAGGGGCGGATCGGGTTGCTGGCGCCACTGTTGTTCTTCCGATCCGAGGGGTTGTCGTTCGGTGGGCGCCCGCGGGAGAGCCGGATCGCGGCCGAGGAGGGGTTGCGGATCGCACGCGACATCGGGCAGGCGCAGTGGGTCAGTCAGATCCACGCGTTTCTCGCCTATCTCGCGGCACTGCACGGTGATTCGACATCCTGCCGCGACCACGCCGATCGTGCGGTGGCCGAGGAACTCGGTGGGCCGGGCGCGGTCGGTGCGTCGTGGGCGCACGCGGCCATGGCGCTGCTCGCACTCGGGGAAGGCAGACTGGAGCAGGCACGGACAGAGCTCGCGCATATGACGATCGAGCCGGCTCGACATCACGTGATCGGCCTGCGCACGCTCCCTGATCAGATCGAAGTGGCGGTTCGCCTCGGCGAGACCGACCGTGCGACCGACGCGCTGGATCGGCTCACCCACTGGTCGCAGCGGGCCGGACAGGAGTGGATCGCGGCGCTGGCGGCCCGCGGACGTGCGCTGCTGGCCGACGGATCGGACGCCGAGCAGCACTTCATCGCCGCGCTCGCCGCGAATCGCCCGTTCGACGAAGCCCGCACCCGGCTGCTCTACGGCGAGTGGCTGCGCCGCGACAAACGCAAGGTCGACGCGCGGGCGCAACTGGAGCAGGCGATGAACGTGTTCGATCGGCTCGACGCGACACCGTGGAGCCAGCGCGCCCGCACCGAATTGGGTGCGCTCGGCGTCGGCACCGGGGCCCGCGCGAGCGGCGGCCCGCTGCGCCTGCTCACCCCGCAGGAGTCACAGATCGTGCGGCTGGCGGCGCAGGGCTTGTCGAACCGGGAAATCGCGGCGCGGTTGTTCCTCAGCCACCGCACGGTCGGCCATCACCTGTACAAGGCATATCCGAAGCTGGGCGTGCTGTCGCGCGGCGAATTGAGCGCGCTCGACCTGACGGAGTGACTCCGCCACGGCGGGCCGAATCAGTGAAGCGAGGCGGTGCGGGTCGCGCCCACGGTCCAGCGGAGGGCGGCGACTGCTGCCGCGGCCAGCACCGCGACCTGCGGCGACCCGACGATCAGCAGCAACAGCGCACCGACCACGAGCGCGGCGACGAGCGCCTCGAGCTTGTAGACCGGCCAAGCGCTACCCGCGATGTCGACGGTCGCGGATGCTGCCGATGAGGTGAGTACTGCCATGCAGACCAGGATAGGCGCACATCGAAGTTCGGGCCACCGAACTTTCCCGGCTCACCCTGTCGGGAACATCACACAGCGTCGATTCGTTGTGCAGGTCATGCCACTGACAGGAGAGTACGCACCGAGCACCTCGGACTGGGCACGCGAACAGGCCGAGACCTACGAGAATTCCGGCGGCGCCGAGGGCACTTCGCTGCAGGGAAAGCCCGTCATCCTGCTCACCACCAAGGGCGCCAAGTCCGGCAAGCTCCGCAAGACGCCGCTGATGCGGGTCGAGCACGACGGTGAGTACGCCGTCGTCGCTTCGCTGGGCGGGGCGCCGAAGAACCCCGTCTGGTACTACAACGTCAAGGCCGATCCGCACGTCGAACTGCGCGACGGCACCACCACCGGGGACTACACCGCACGCGAGGTCGTCGGCGACGAGCGAGCGCAGTGGTGGGAGCGCGCGGTCGCCGTGTGGCCCGACTACCACGAGTACACGAAGAAGACCGATCGCGTGATCCCGGTCTTCGTCCTCACCCCGCACTGAACCCGCAGGTCCGAGCACACCCGCCGTGGCTGCCACGGCGGGTGGTTCCGCTCACCGAGCACCCGAACCGCCTCGGTAGCATTGTCCGGGTGTCCCCCATCGCTGACGTCGCCGACGTGTCCGTAATCCGTCCGCCGCTCACCGCGGACGAGATCGACGCCGCCGCCAAGCGAATTTCCGACATCATCGAGCCGACTCCGCTGCAGTACAGCGCGCGACTGTCGGCGAGCACCGGTGCGCAGGTCTACCTCAAGCGCGAAGATCTGACCGCGGTCCGTTCCTACAAGCTGCGCGGCGCCTACAACCTGATGGTGCAGCTCACCGCCGCCGAGCGCGCGGCCGGTGTGGTGGCCGCCAGCGCGGGCAACCACGCGCAGGGTGTGGCCTTCGCCTGTCAGGCGATGGGTGTGCGCGGGCGCATCTACGTGCCGACCACCACCCCCAAGCAGAAGCGCGACCGCATCCGCGTGCACGGCGGCGAGTTCGTGGAGCTGATCGCCGTCGGCGAGACCTACGACGCCGCGGCCGCGGCCGCCGCCGACGATGTCGCCCGCACCGGCGCCACCATGGTGCCGCCGTTCGACGACCCGCGCACCGCCGCCGGTCAAGGCACCATCGCCGCGGAATTCCTCGAGCAGCTCGGCAGCGCGCCCGACCTGGTGATCGTCCCGGTCGGCGGCGGCGGCTGCCTCGCCGGCATCGGCACCTACCTGCGCGAACGAGCACCGCACACCGGTCTGCTCGGCGCCGAACCCGCGGGCGCGGCCTCGCTCACCGCCGCGCTGGTCGCCGGTGCTCCGGTGACGCTGCCCGAGATCGACCCGTTCGTCGACGGTGCCGCCGTGCGCCGCATCGGCGACCTGCCCTACCGGGCGGCGGCCTCGTTCGGCGGGCGGATGGTCTCGCACGCCTCCCTGCCACTGCTCACCACACCCGAAACCCACACCGGCACAGCACCTTTCCGGGTGATGCTGGTGGACGAGGGCGCCATCTGCACCGCGATGCTCGACCTCTACCAGAGCGAAGGCATCATCGCCGAGCCCGCGGGCGCACTGGCCACCGCGGCACTGACCGAGATCGACGTCGAGCCCGGCAGCACCGTTGTGGTGCTGGTCTCGGGCGGTAACAACGATGTCTCGCGTTACGGCGAGATCATCGAACGCTCGCTGGTGCACCGCGGCCTCAAGCACTACTTCCTGGTCGACTTCCCGCAGGAACCCGGTGCACTGCGCCGCTTCCTCGACGATGTCCTCGGCCCCGACGACGACATCACCATGTTCGAGTACGTCAAGCGCAACAACCGCGATACCGGGGCCGCGCTGGTCGGCATCGAACTCGGCGCCACCGACGACTTGGCCTCGCTGATGCACCGCATCGAGGAGTCCCCGATCCAGGCCGAACGCCTGGAACCGGGCTCCCCCGCCTACCGCTACCTCACTTGACGTCCTCCCCGGCCTGAAGGCCAGGGATTCCTACCAACGCCCTGACGGGCGCTCTTGGTGGGTTCCTGTTTCACCGGGACTTGCCTTCCGCTACGCGGAGGGACTTACGGTCCCTCCGCAAGCGTTTAACCACTCCGCACGTCCTGCGGCGTGAATATTCATCGCAGCGTTGAGATCCCGGTCATGGACAGTGCCACACACGCACGACCACTCCCGCACATGCAACGGCTTCTTGCCATCCACCACCCCGCATACCGAACACAGCCGAGACGACGGAAAGAACCGGTCCACCTTCGAAAAGACCCGACCGTACCGAGCCGCTTTCTCCTCGAGCATGCGGGTGAACATGCCCCACCCGGCATCATGGACCGACTTCGCCAACCGGGTGCGCGCGAGACCTTTCACACACAAATCCTCGACGAACACCGCTTGGTTGTCACGGATGATCATCGTGGACTGCTTGTGCGCCCAATCCCTACGCGTATCAGCCACTCTCGCATGCGCCCGAGCGACCTCGACACGCGCCTTGGCCCGATTCCTCGAGCCTTTCTCCTTGCGGGACAACATTCGTTGCGCCTTGCCGAGCTTGCGTTCCGCCCGGCGCAAGAACCTCGGATTATCGATCGTCTGACCGTTCGATAACACCGCGAACGTCGTCAAACCTAGATCGATACCGACCTCGGAATCCGACACAGGCAACGGCTGCCCGTCCACCTCCACCACAAACGACGCGAAATACCGGCCTGCCGCGTCCTTCACCACGGTCACACTCGAGGGATCCGACGGCAGATCCCGCGACCAGCGAACCGCGACATCACCGATCTTCGGCAAACGCAACTTTCGGCCGGTCGTGACCGCGAATCGGGCGTTCTTCGTGAACCGGATAGCCTGCCGATTGTCCTTGCGAGACCGGAAACGCGGTGGCGCGACCTTACCGCCCTTCCGTACGCCGGTGACCGAGCCGAAGAAGTTGCGGTACGCGGTGTTCAGGTCGGCGAGGGCCTGCTGCAGCACCACCGCCGACACTTCTGCCAGCCACAATCGTTGCGGGGTCTTCTTCGACTCCGTCAACAACTTCGACAGTTCCGCATCAGTAACCCGACGGCCCTCCCGGAACGCCTGCTGCCGGATGGCCAGGGCGTCGTTGAACACGACCCGGGCACAACCGAATGCTTGCGCCAACGACTGCTGCTGCCCCACAGTGGGGTAGAGGCGGAAGTTATATCGCAACTGCATAACCGACAGTGTGACACCGGGGTACGACAACAAACCAGCCACCGGGAAACACCTGATCCCGAAAGCCGTGCAGGACCATCGCGTTCAGGGCACGCTCTGCCCTGTCGGCCTCCCACGTTGACCTTCACCACCCTGAAGGGTGGCGTACTTGACCCACACCCGGTAGCGGCTAAGCCGCCGCGCGGTCGACGCGGGATCCGGATTCGCGGCTCGCGCGCACGCTCGACAGGACCAGCGGCAGCAGCCAGCCCATGGCGACCTGGTCGTAGGGCAGCAGTATCTGGTCGAGGCGGTTGTGGACGTAGGCCACCGACAGGCCCGACTGCGGGTCGACCCAGCCGAACGAACCACCCAGCCCGATGTGGCCGAAGCCGTGCCGTGCGCCGGGGACGGGCAGGGAGTGGTAGCCCAGGTGCCACATCATCGGGAGGTAGAACAGCGCGTGGTCGAGCCGGTAGGTCTGGACCCGGCGGATCGCGGCGTGCGTGCTCGGCCGCAGGTACGGTGCGCCGTCGACGGTGACGCCGTCGGCCAGCGCGGCGTACATCTTCGCCAGCCCGGCGGCGGTGGCGACACCATTGCCCGCGGGCATCTCGGTGTTCAGGATCGTCGGGTCGTCACCGTCGAGGATGCCGTCGAGGCCGGGCACGAACAGGCAGCGAGCGGCCGCACCGAGCGGTCCGGGCAGCCGGAATCCGACCTTCGAGAGGAAACCCGCGGCGATCGGGTGCGCGGCGAAGCTCATGTGTGCGCCGGCCAGCCGGGCGTATTCGGTCGACGAGTCCGCGGCGGGCCGCCCGAGATGGATGCCATCGATACCGAGCGGATCGGTGACCTCGCTGCGGATCAGCTCGCTCATGCTCCGCCCGGTCACACCCCTGGCCAGACCGGCGAGCAGCCAGCCATAGGTCAGGGCGTGATAGGTCGGGGTGCCGAGCATGCGGTCGGGAGTGGCCAGCGCGAGGCGGTCCTCCATGAGCTCGTGATCGAGGGCTTCCGCGGCGGTGTTCGCGACCGCGGACAGCGACGACAGTCCGGCGCGATGGGTGAGCACGTCGGCGACGGTGATCGAACCCTTGCCGTGTGCGGCGAAGCGCGGCCAGTACTCGGCGACCGGCGCCTGGTAATCGATCAGTCCGCGATCGGCGAGCCGGTGGATAACGGTGGCGGTAACGCCCTTGGTCGCGGAGAACACGATCGCACCGGTATCGGCGTTCCATGGCCGGTCGCCCCCGCTGCCGGTCCAGAAATGGGCGAGGGGTTCACCGTGCCGATAGATGGCGATGGCACCGCCCGCGTCGCGGCGATGGCCGATCAAGGCGGCGAATGCGCGCACCAGCGGGCCGAATCCGGCCGGGGCGTAGCCCCCCACACCGGCCGGGAGGGCAGCGCTTTCCTGCCCGTAAGCGTCGTTGCTCATCATCTGACTATACGGCGTTATGCCTATTCGGCAATGCCGCGTTTCGGACTGTGGCCGACCCGTGCCCCGGCGTCATCACTCAGTGACCACCGCGCCCGCGCCGTCACCCTCCTCGAGAACGGCGAAACTATGGCCCGAAATGAGCGTTCCCGCACCACTTTCGGTGGCGGGTGACCAGGCCAGCAGGACCCGACCGTGCACCGGGATCAGCACTTCGTCCTCGGCGAGGTTGCACACCACCGAGATTCGGCCACGCCGCAGGATGAACCAGCGCGCCGCCTCGTCGTAGTCGGCCCAAACTCGTTCCAGCCATGGGTCGGTGAACTCCGGTCTCGACTTGCGCAAAGCGAGCAGGCCCCGATAGCAGGCGAGCAACCGAGCGTGCGGTTCGCGACCGACCTCGGCCCAGTCGAGCTTGGAGCGGGTGAAGGTGGCCGGATCCTGCGGGTCGGGCACCTCCTCGGTGGACCAGCCGTGCTCGGCGAATTCGGCGCGACGCCCGGTGGCGGTTGCCGCGGCGACCACCGGGTCGGTGTGGGAGGTGAAGAACTGGAACGGGGTGCGCGCGCCCCACTCCTCCCCCATGAACAGCATCGGGGTACTCGCCGAGAGCAGCACCAGCGCCGCCTTCACCGCGAGTTGGCCGGGGGTGAGATAGTCGCTGGGACGATCACCGATCGCTCGATTGCCGATCTGATCGTGGTTGCAGGTGTAGCCGAGCAGGGCGCTGCCGGGGATCAGGTCGCGCGGGATGGGAGCACCGTGCGTGCGGCCGCGGAAGCTGGAATACGTTGCGGCGTGGAAGAACCCGTGGGTGAGTGTCTGCGCGAGACAAGCCAATGAGCCGAAATCGGCGTAGTAGCCCTGCCTTTCGCCGGAGACAACCGTGTGGACGGCGTGGTGCAGGTCGTCGTTCCACTGGCCGGTGAGCCCGTAGCCGCCTGCCGCGCGCGGGGTGATCAGGCGGGGATCGTTGAGGTCGCTCTCGGCGATCAAGCTGAGCGGTCGGCCCAGATGTGCCGCCAGCGCGGTCGTTTCGACGGTGAGCTCGTCGAGCAGGTGCGTGGCGGTGCGGTCGACCAGCGCGTGGACGGCATCGATGCGCAAGGCGTCGATGTGGAATTCGCGCAGCCAGCGCAGGGCATTGTCGATGATGTAGGCGCGGACCGCGTCCGAGCCCGGGCCATCGAGGTTGAGGCTTTGCCCCCAGGTGTTGCGGCCGGTGGTGAGATAAGGGCCGAAGCGTGGCAGGTAGTTGCCGCAGGGGCCGAGGTGGTTGTAGACCACGTCGAGGCAGACGGCCAGGCCGCGGGCATGGCAGGCGTCGACGAAGCGTTGCAGGCCGTCGGGGCCGCCGTAGCTCTCCTGCACCGCATACCAGAGGACGCCGTCGTAGCCCCAGTTGTGGGTGCCGTCGAAGGCATTGACCGGCATCAGTTCGACGGTGGTGACGCCGAGGGCGACGAGGTGGTCGAGATGGGGAATCGCCGCGTCGAAGGTGCCGTCGACGGTGAAGGTACCGATGTGGAGTTCGTAGAACACCGAGCCGGCCAGGGCTCTGCCGGTCCAGTTCCGGTCGGTCCAGGCCGTCTGGTCGAGGTCGTGGACCGCGGAGGTTTCGTGCACGCCATCGGGTTGGCGGGGTGAGCGCGGGTCGGGCAATACTGTCGGATCGTCATCGACCAGGAACCCGTAGCGAGCCCCCTGACCTGCGTCGACGCGCACCGACCAGTTGCCGCCGCCGTTCCTTCGCATCGGGTGCTCGACCCCGTCCAGTTGCAGCCGCACCGCTCCCGCCTCCGGTGCCCACACCCGAAACTGCCTCATCGGCCCAGCATCGCATGCCCCGCGCCGGTGTGCTCGATCAACGAATCACCGCGCGTGCGCGGCGACCCCGACCGGTCCGGCGCCGATACACAGCGACTGCCGCTCGTCGAGGGACCTGATCCGCAGGGTGTCGCCGCCGCCGAGCAGCCGGACGTACACGGTGTTCAAGCCCGCACGCACGTCGGCGATCGTCTCGGTCTCGCCTTCGAAGGACACCGCGATCCGGCCGTCACGTTCGGCGTGGTAGTTCACCTGGGCGGTCCAGTCGCGGATCTGCATGGGGCCGTCGAGTGGGAGGTTGGCGCCGGTGGTGCCGTGCACGCGGTACCCGCAGCGGGGTTCGGGGCCCTCCACGATGGCGCGGTTCCACCAGACCTGTGCGTCGACGATGGCACCTTCGTCGGTGATCATCCGCAAGCGCGGGGTCGAGCGGGCGAACGTGCCGGGCGTTGAGATCGGGGCGAAGACACGGTCGGTCATGTTCTCGGGGAAAGCCAACGGGTTCAAGACATTCCACGGAACCTCTTGGGGCAGCAGTGGCGCGTCGGCAGCGCCCGGGAGAGCGGCGCGCACCCCGCTGACATAGGTGCGGGCCGGGCTGGGTTCCCAGGACCTGGTGAACGTGATCGTCGAGAACACACTGCTCGCGACGAACGCGATGATCGCCGCGATACCCGCCAGCTGTCGCCTCGGTCGACGCCGGCGGGGTGCCGAACCGATGAGCGCGAGCGCGATGGTGGCAACGACGGCGAAGTCGGCGAAATAGCGCATGGACTGCAGAAGTATCCCCGCGGTGCTCGGCCCGTCGCGCAACAGGACGACAGGTGCGATGGTGACCACCGCGTAGGCGACGGTGCACAACCCGACCGCGGCGACCCGGCTACGAGCGCGAATTGCCCACACCGCGAACAGGATCAGCAGTATCCAGCTCAGCGCGACCAGCACACCCGGTGCGTCAGCCCACGGCGTGGCGGGTTGCCAGCGTTCCCAGCGCCATGGGCCGCCGAACAGCGCGGGCACCAAGCCGTCGGACAGCGCGCTACTCCACAGGGACCCGGGATGTTCGGGAGCCGAGAGCCCCCTGGGACGTTGGATGACGAGCAGGAAGCACGCCGACCATGCGAGCAATACGGCGCCGCCCGACGTCCACAGCGCGGCCCCACGGCGAGCGGCGTCACGCACCGAACCATCCGACACATGTGCCGCGAGCACCGTGACCACGAAGGCCACCGGCAGCACGACCACCGCCTTCTCGAAGAACAGCAACGCCACCGCGAACACCACAGCCCCGGACACCGCATACCCGCGCCGCCCGGTCCGCACCAGCCGCACCGCGTCCGCGCTCACCCAGGCAAGGGCGATCTGCAGGGGCAGCGCGTTCACCGCGGCCGCCCACCAGGCGAACGCGGGCACCGTCAACGGCACGAACAGGTAGAACGCCAACGGCCCCAGGATCCGAGCCCGAACTCCGAGCAGTACGACGAGCAGGCGCAACACGGCCAGCGACGCGAGCACCTGCAACGCCACCAGCACGACGACCGCCACCGTCCAGTCCAGCGGCGCCACCGCGGTGACCAGCCAAGTCAGCACCAAGGCGAGCGGCATCACGTGCCCGTCGTGACTGGTGAACAGCAATTCCGCCGACAACACCGGCTGACTGCTCACCCGGCCGATCAGCAGGAAATCGTCCCAGTAGAAGAATCCCGACGCGGCCACCCAGCCGCGCAGTAACAGCTGCGCCACGATCAGCGCCGCCGCGGCGAGCAGCACGCTTCGCCCCGACATCCGCCACGGCACCGCCCGCAACAAGTCACGGGAGTGCGGTGGCGAGTCGAGCAGCGGCACGGACGTCACGTCTCTCGACGCTAGCTCGTAGTTCGCGGGGCGGCCATCACGACCCACCACAGGGGTGGCTCCGGTACCCGCACAGATATTTTTGGACCGACCTGTTCAAAATATGCTACGGTCATCGCCATGGCCAGGCCAAAGGAATTCGACGAGCACCGCGCGGTGGATGCCGCGATGCGCGCGTTCTGGTCCGCGGGCTACGAGGCGACCTCCACCCAGGATCTCTGCGCCGCAACAGGTTTGGGCCGCAGCAGCATCTACAACACCTTCACCAGCAAACGCGAGCTGTTCGATCGCGCACTGCAGCACTACATCACCACGAAGAACGCGCCCCTCTTCGAAATCCTCGACAGCGACGCACCGGCCCGGGAGCGAATCGGCGCCGTGCTGCACCGCGCCGCCGACGCACCCGATACCGAACCGGCGGGCTGCCTCGTCGTCAACTCGATCGTCGAACTCGCGCCGCACGACGCCGCCGCCAAGGCCAGCCTGCGCGCCGACGAGGAACACCGCCTCGACGCGCTCACCGCGACGATCGAAAGCGGCCAGCGCGCGGGCGAATTCGCCCTCGACCGCGAGGCACGCGCCATCGCCCAATTCCTGACCGCCACCATCAGCGGCATGCGGGTCGCGGCACGCGGCGGTGCGGACCGCGCCACCCTCACCGCCATCGCCGATACCGCGCTGCGCTGCCTCTGAGATCCCCTGACCCGAGCCGTCTTTCGCCATGCCTCCATTTTGGACTGATTGATTCAAAATAAGAAGGGTTCGTCATGCCGACCGCTATCTACATCCTGGGCCTTGCCATCTTCGCCCAGGGCACCTCCGAGCTGATGCTCGCCGGTCTCCTCCCCGACATGGCCGCCGACCTGGGCGTGTCCATTCCCAGTGCCGGGCTGCTCATCTCGGCTTTCGCGCTGGGCATGCTGGTCGGCGCGCCACTGCTGGCCGTGGTGACGCTGCGGTGGCCACGCCGCGACGCACTGCTCGCCTTCCTCGCGATCTTCGTGGCCGCTCATGTCGTCGGCGCGCTGAGCGGCGACTACTGGGTGATCCTCGGGACGAGAGTGGTGAGTGCCTTTGTCTACGCCGGGTTCTGGGCGCTGGCGGCGGCGACCGCGGTGAGCCTGGTGGCGCCGCGGTTACGCGGACGGGCGATGAGCATCGTCGCAGGCGGACTCACTATCGCCACCATCGTCGGGTTGCCCGCGGGCACCGTGATCGGCCAGCATTGGGGCTGGCGCGCGGCCTTCTGGGCGGTCGCCGGACTGTCCGCGCTGTCCATGCTCGGTGTGTTCGCGAAGATTCCCGGCGGTCGGCCCACCGCGGTCGCGGAGCTCGGCGGCGAATTGCGCGTGATGGCGAACCCGCGACTATGGGTTTCTTACGGCGCCACCGCACTGTCGACGGGTTCGGCGTTCGTCACTTTCGCCTATCTCGGCGCGATGCTGGCCGATACCACCGGCATTGCGGTGGCGTGGGTTCCGGCGGTGCTGGGTCTGTACGGTGTCGGCGGATTGATCGGCATCATGATCGGTGGGCGCTTCGCCGACGCGCACCCGTTCCGCACCCTGTACGTGGGGGCCGCCGGGATGACGGTGGCCGCGGCCGCGATCGCCATCACCGCGCACTCCCCCGCGGCGATGATCGTGCTCGTCGTGCTGCTCGGCGCTTCCGGATTCGCCACGAACCCCGCGTTGAACACCCGCGTCTTCGCACTGGCCGACGGCGCGCCGACGCTGGCCGCGGCGACCAACTACTCGGCGTTCAACGTGGGGATCACGGTCGGCCCGTGGCTCGGTGGACTTGCCATCGGTGCCGGGCTCGGCTTCGCCTC
Organism: Nocardia sp. NPDC058480; assembly: GCF_042720495.1. Lineage (NCBI taxonomy): Bacteria > Bacillati > Actinomycetota > Actinomycetes > Mycobacteriales > Nocardiaceae > Nocardia > Nocardia sp. NPDC058480. The sequence goes on from NZ_JBHXMN010000019.1 coordinate 23,516, forward strand.
GGTCGGCTGGATCGGCGCCGCCCTCGGCCTGGCCATGCTCGCCACGGTGGCACTGTCCCACCGGCTGGAACGTGAACCCCGCACGGCCGCTGCTACTTCCGAGCCTCGCGTGCCCGAGTTCACCCGCCAGTAGACCTGGAACGGCGAAACCACCCGCGGCAATGTGGGTGGTTTCGCCCGTTTCCGGCTTGCTCAGCCCAGGCAGCCCGGACCGAGCAGTGCTTTCAGATCGCCCATCAAAGCCGACGACGGGGAGACCCGCCAGGCGTCGTCGAGTTTGAGCATGGTGGTCTTCTCGCGGGCACCAACGTGGCGGATGAAGACATCCGAGGTGCCCTGATGGCGGGTGAGGACCTTTTTGAGTTCACCGAGTTTGTCGGGCGTGCACATGCGTGTGGTCATCACGACAGCCACCGGCTTGGCCACACCGATGGCCGAAAGATCAGGCACGACAAGATCGTTGGCGATCAGCGAGATGCGGTCGTCACGCACGGAGACGCGGGCCTTCACCAGCACCACGGCGTCTTCGACCACATCCATGCCGTACACCGAGTACGACTGCGGGAAGAACAGCACTTCCACACCACCGGTGAGGTCCTCGAGCTGGGCCGAGGCCCAGGCAAGGCCGTTCTTGTTGATGCGGCGGTTCACCGAGGCGAGGATGCCGCCGATGGTCACCTGCGCGCCGTCCTTGACGTCGCCTTCCAGAATCGCCGGGATGGGAGTGTCGACCTGGGCGGCCAGCACGTGCTCGACGCCGTTGAGCGGATGCCCGGACACGTAGAGGCCGAGCATCTCGCGTTCGAGGGCGAGCTTGTGCTTGGTCTCCCATTCGTCTTCGGGGACTTTGACGTTGAACACCGACGCCATCGAGTCGTCGCCGTCGTCGAGGCCGCCGAACAGGTCGAACTGGCCGATCGCCTCGGCCTTCTTGGTCGACATCACCGCGTCGATCGCATCGGAATGGATCAGCAGCAGGCCCTTACGCGGATGCCCGAGTGAGTCGAAACCGCCTGCCTTGATGAGGGATTCAGTGACCTTCTTGGAGCAGGCGATCGCGTCGATCTTGTTCAGATAGTCGGAGAAGTCGGTGAACTTCGACTTCTCCCGGCGCGCGGTGATGATCGAGCCGACCACGTTGGTGCCGACATTGCGGACCGCGCCGAGACCGAACCGGATATCGGTGCCGACGGAGGCGAAGTTCAGCTCCGACTCGTTGACGTCCGGCGGCAGCACCGTGATGCCCATCTTGCGGCAATCCGACAGGTAGATCGCGGCCTTGTCCTTGTCGTCACCGACGGAGGTGAGCAGGCCCGCCATGTATTCGGCCGGGTAGTTGGCCTTGAGATAGGCGGTCCAGAACGAGACGAGGCCGTAGCCGGCGGCGTGCGATTTGTTGAACGCGTAGCCGGCGAAGGGGAGAATCGTGTCCCACAGCGCCTTGATGGCGGGCTCGGAGAAGTCGTTGGCCAGCATGCCGTCGCGGAAGCCCGCATAGGCCTCTTCCAGGACAGACAGCTTCTTCTTACCCATGGCGCGGCGCAGGATATCGGCTTGGCCGAGTGAGTACCCGGCCACCTTCTGCGCGATCTGCATGATCTGTTCCTGATAGACGATCAGGCCGAACGTATCGGCCAGGATCTCTTTCAGTGGCTCTTCGAGCTCGGGATGGATCGGTTTGACTTCTTGCCGGTTGTTCTTGCGGTCGGCGTAATCGTTGTGGGCGTTCATGCCCATCGGGCCGGGGCGGTACAGCGCGAGGACGGCGACGATATCGCCGAAGCCGGTGGGCTGCATGCGGCGCAGCAGATCGCGCATGGCGCTGCCGTCGAGCTGGAACACGCCGAGGGTGTCGCCGCGGGCGAGCAGTTCGTACGTGGCCGGATCTTCGAGTGGCAGGCGATCCAGGTCGAGATCGATGCCGCGGTTGGCCTTGACGTTCTCCAGCGTGTCACCGATGACGGTGAGGTTGCGCAGACCGAGGAAGTCCATCTTCAGCAGGCCGATGGCCTCACACGACGGATAGTCCCAGCCGGTGATGATCGCACCGTCCTGGGCACGCTTCCACACCGGAATCGCGTCCGTGAGCGGCTCCGAGGACATGATGACCGCGCAGGCGTGCACGCCCGCGTTGCGGATCAGGCCCTCCAGACCACGCGCGGTCTCATAGATCTTGGCAACGTCGGGATTGGAGCCGATGAGCTCGCGGACCTCGGCGGCCTCCTTATACCGCTCGTGATCGGGATCGGTGATACCCGAGACCGAGATGTCCTTGGCCATGATCGGCGGCGGCAGCGCCTTGGTGATCTGATCAGCGATCGCGAAACCGGGCTGGCCGAACAACACTCGCGCCGAGTCCTTGATCGCGGCCTTGGTCTTGATCGTGCCGAAAGTGATCACCTGGGCCACACGGTCGCTGCCCCACTTCTCGGTGGCGTAACGGACCATCTCACCACGGCGGCGATCATCGAAGTCGATATCGATATCGGGCATCGACACACGCTCGGGATTGAGGAACCGCTCGAACAGCAGACCGTGCGGGATCGGGTCGATATTGGTGATCCCCATCGCGTACGCGACCAGCGAACCCGCGGCCGAACCACGACCCGGACCGACCCGGATGCCCACTTCGAGCGCGTGCGTGATCAGGTCGCCGACGACGAGGAAGTAGGCCGGGAAACCCATCTCGCAGATGACTTTGAGTTCGAAGTCGGCGCGGTCGAGGTATTCGCGCGAGGGACCGTCCGGGAAGCGGCGATCGAGACCGTCGAGGACTTCCTTGCGCAACCAGCTGGCCTGGTCGTGGCCTTCGGGCACCGGGAAGATCGGCATCCGGTCGCGGTGAGCCCACACATCGTCGTAGGACTGCACCCGCTCACCGATGAGCTCGGTGTTGTCACACGCACCGGGGACCTCGGCATCCCAGATCGCGCGCATCTCCGCCGCGGACTTGAGGTAGTAACCGTCACCGTCGAACTTGAAGCGGGTCGGATCCGACAGCGTCTTACCGGTCTGAATACACAGCAACGCTTCGTGATTGGTCGACTGGTCTTTGGTGACGTAATGGCAGTCGTTGGTCGCGATCGGCGGGATACCGAGCTGTTTGCTGATGTCGATCAGGCCCTCGCGGACCCGGCGCTCGATCGACAGACCGTGGTCCATCACCTCGAGGAAGAAGTTGTCGGCGCCGAAGATCTCCTGCCACTTCGCGGCGGCTTCGAGCGCTTCGCGATCGTGGCCCAGGCGCAGCCGGGTTTGTACCTCACCCGACGGGCAGCCCGTCGTCGCGATGATGCCCTCGGCGTGCTGGGCGATGATCTCCTCGTCCATGCGCGCCCACTTGCCCAGCTGACCCTCGATCGAGGCCAGGCTCGACAGCTTGAACAGGTTACGCAGACCGGTCGCGTTCTCGGCGACCATGGTCATGTGGGTGTAGGCACCCGAACCGGAGACGTCGTCGCCCTTCTGACCCGGATCGCCCCACTTCACCCGCTTGGTATCGAAGCGCGAGCCCGGCGCGATGTAGGCCTCGATGCCGATGATCGGCTTGATGCCCGCCTTCTTGGCCGAGTTGTAGAACTCCGAGGCGCCGTACATGTTGCCGTGGTCGGTCATGCCGACCGCGGTCATGCCCAACCGATCCGCCTCCGCGAACAACGGCGAAATCTTCGCCGCACCATCGAGCATCGAGTACTCGGTGTGGTTGTGCAGGTGAACGAACGATCCGGACGGAGCCAAGACGGTCCTTCCTCCCATAGAGTCGGCGGGGGTTGGCCTTGGCATTCTATGCACGGGGGTCCGACAGATTTCGCACTCGGCGCGCGCGCCCCAGACCGCACCTCGGTGTGGGTCGGCGTGTCGTGGTGAAGGTCACCGACGAGCACTCGACATCGCGAAGAAGACGACCTGATCCGATTCAGGTGCCGACACCGACATAATCGGTGGGTGCACTCCGATCGGCCCACCCGTTGACCACCTTCATCGTGGCCGCGGTGGTCGCTGCCCTCCTGGTCGTGGCATTGCTGGTGTGGCGGCGGACCCAGCGTGTCGTCACCACACCCGCCCAGCGTGCCGTCCACCAAGCGCTGCACACCGCGTCGCTGGCCGCCGTGCCGTTGCGTCGTGGGCTGACCGAGGAGTCCGCGAATGAGGCGGCGCCACACCTGCGGGCCCTCGCCGGCGCGGAGGCGCTGGGTGTGGCCGATGCCGAGGGGACTCTGCTGGCGTGGGACGGTCCGCAGACCGGAATGCTCGCGTCGTTCGCCGATGCGGCGCGGCGGGCGGTCGCCGATGAGCGGCCGGTGCTGGTCACCGGTGACGAGCACACGTTGATCGCGCAGCCGTTGCCGATCGATACGGGGGCGGCGGTCGGTGTGCTCGGTATGGTGACGACCGGCAAGCCGGGACCGGGCATGCTCGGGGCGGCCGCGGAGGTCGCGCGGTACGCGTGTGGGCAATTGGAACTCGCCGAGCTGGATGCTTCCAGGGCTCGGGTCGACCGGGCCGAACTGCGGGCGCTGCGAGCCCAGATCAGCCCGCACTTCATCTACAACGCGCTCAATACGATCGCCTCGTTCGTCCGCACCGACCCGGACCGGGCCCGCGAACTGATCCTCGAATTCGCCGACTTCACCCGCTATTCCTTTCGCGCCGCAGGCGAATTCACCGTCCTCGCCGACGAACTGCGCAATATCGAGCGGTATCTGGCGTTGGAACAGGCCCGCTTCGGCGACGCCCTCGACGTGCGCTTACGCATCGCACCGGAAGTCCTCGGCGTCGTCCTGCCCTTTCTCGCCTTGCAGCCGCTCGTCGAGAACGCGGTCCGGCACGGCCTCGCAGGCGGCGGCCGCGGCGGCCAGCTCAGCATCGTCGCCAGCGACGCGGGCACCGACTGCCTGATCAGCGTCGAAGACGACGGCATCGGCATGGACCCCGACCTCCTGCGCTCGGGCGCCCTCGACGCCGTCGCCACCGATTCCGGCCCGGCCCGCACCGGCGAGGCCGCCCACGTAGGCCTGGCCAATGTCGACGACCGCCTGCGTGCCGCCTTCGGCAACGACTACGGGTTGGTCGTGGAAACCGCGCCGGGAGCGGGCACGAAGGTCAGCATGCGGGTCCCGAAGTTCCGCGCCGGCATCCGCGCTTGATTCGCGTCGCAGGGCAGCGTTCGACACCGGCACCGAGGGCGCCGGTTACGATGGATAGGTTGTGACTTGGAACACTGAAGAACCCTCGACCGCTCTGCGGGTGCTCGCCGTCGATGATGAGAAACCGGCGCTGGATGAGCTCGTGTATCTGCTGAGCACGCAGGCGGGAGTCGGTGAGATTCATCGGGCGGGTGAGGCGACCGCGGCGTTGCGGTTGTTGCGGGCGCATCCGATCGACGCGGTGTTTCTCGATATCGATATGCCGGGGCTCACGGGGATGGAGCTGGCGGGAATTCTGTCGGAGTTCGCGGAGCCGCCCGCGGTGGTTTTCGTGACCGCGCACGACGATCACGCGGTGGCCGCCTTCGATTTGGGGGCGGTGGATTATTTGCTGAAACCGTTGCGGGGGGCTCGGTTGGGCGAGGCGGTGCGGCGGATTCTGGCGGGGCGGGTTTCGGTGCCCACCGCGGTGGTCGCGGAGTCCGCGCATCCCAGTGAGGTGATTCCGGTGGAGCTCGGCGGGGTGACCACGTTGGTGAATCGGGCTGATGTGGCGTGGGTCGAGGCGGATGGGGATTACGCGCGATTGCATACCGGGAGTGGGTCGCATTTGGTGCGGATTCCGTTGTCGGCGCTGGAATCACGGTGGGAGGACGCCGGTTTCCTCCGGGTGCATCGGTCGTATCTGGTGGCGTTGCGAATGGTGACCGGGTTGCGGAGTGCGGGGAATGGGACTGTGGTGTGTTTGCGGGCCGAGGGGGCGGCGGGCGCGGTGGAGTTGCCGGTGAGCCGGCGGCAGGTGCGCGAACTCAAGCAGCGGCTCGTGCACGGGCCCCGGCAGAACTGGTCGCAGCGGTGACAGGTCCGCAGCGGCCCCCGCGCGAACGGGTGGTGCTGGCGCAGCGGCGGGGAGCACGTCAGGCGCGTACACGCACGGAGATGGTCGAGCAGACCGATCTGGGTGCGGCGTTGATCGGCGGGTTGATTCGGGCGCAGCTCGGTCTGGCATTGCGCCTCGGGCTGGTGGTGGCGATCGGGTTCGGCGCGCTGCCGGTGCTGTTCCGCGTCGACGCGATCGCCGAGGCCGCGGTGCTCGGTATTCGGCTGCCGTGGCTGATTCTCGGCGTTGTCGCGTTCCCGGTGCTCTACGCGGTGGGGTGGCTGTATGTTCGCCTCGCTCAGCGCAATGAGGACGACTTCCTGGAATTGGCCGGGGACTGATCCATTGAGCTCCGACACCCCCGCGCTCACGGTCGCCGCACTGCTGCTGGCCGCGCTTGCCACTGTCGGCATCGGTTTTTACGGAGTGCGGCTGTCCCGCACGACTTCCGACTTCCTTGTCGCCTCACGCACGGTGGGTTCGCGCTGGAACGCGGCGGCGATTTCCGGTGAGTATCTTTCCGCGGCTTCTTTTCTCGGTGTCGCCGGATTGATCGCCAAATACGGCGCCGACGCCCTCTGGTATCCGGTGGGATTCACCGCGGGCTATTTGGGCCTGTTGATGTTCGTGGCCGCGCCGCTGCGCCGGTCCGGTGCCTACACCGTGCCGGACTTCGCCGAATTCCGGTTGGGGTCGATTCGGTTGCGGCGCATGGCTGCCGGTCTCGTCGTGTTGGTCTGCGCGGTGTATCTGATCCCGCAGTTCCAGGGCGCCGGACTCACTTTGCACATTCTGCTCGGGGTGCCCGCCTGGGTGGGCGCGGTGTCGGTGGGCGCGATCGTCTCGGCGAATGTGATCGGCGGCGGAATGCGGTCGGTGACCCTGGTGCAGGCATTCCAGTACTGGCTGAAGTTGACGGCGGTCGCGGTGCCTGCGCTGGTGCTCGGAATGCACTTCCTCGCCGACGAACGACCGGTCGCCACACCCGTGCCGCCGACCGTCGACGAGCGCACCACCGTCGACATCTCCACCGATGTCGTAGTGCACCTCGATATTTCACAGCAGGTCACGGTCAACGGAATGCTGGACGGGTACTCCATCGCTGGTCCGGTCGAGCTGGCGCCGGGCGATCACACCCTCGCCGAAGGTAGCGAGTTGATCCTCGCGCCGGGTGCGGCCGTTCCGGTAGTGGCCGGAGCACCGGCCGACGGCGCGAGCTGGGTGGCGGCCGGCGGCGGTTTCGGCGGGGAACATCCGCAGTACCAGGTGTTTTCGCTGATCGTGGCAACGTTCCTCGGCACCATGGGACTGCCACACGTGCTCGTCCGCTTCTACACCAACCGCGACGGCCCGTCGGCTCGCCGGACCGCGCTGACGGTGATCGGCCTGGTGGGGGCCTTCTATCTGTTCCCGATCCTGCTCGGCGTCTTCGCCCGCCTCTACGTGCCACAACTGCTGATCACCGGCGCCTCCGACGCGGCGGTCGTGCTGCTGCCCGGCGCGGTGCTCGGCGGACTCGGCGGAAAGCTGCTGGCCGCGCTGGCGGCGGCCGGGGCGATCGCGGCGTTCCTGTCCACCTCGTCGGGGCTGCTGGTCAGCCTGGCCGGCGTGCTCAGCACCGACGTGCTGCGCGGGCGCATCCGGGACTTCCGGCTGGCCGCTCTGGTCGCCGGCGTGGTCCCGCTAACACTCGCGGTGACCGTCGCGTCCCTTGATCTGTCGCGCACCGTCGCCCTCGCCTTCTCCGTGGCCGCGTCGACCCTGTGCCCACTGCTCGTCCTCGGCATCTGGTGGCGCGGACTCACCGCGACCGGCGCGGCCGCCGGCATGCTCACCGGCGGCATCACCTCGGGCGGAGCCACCGTGCTGGCGGTGCTCGGCGGCGTCTCCCCTGACCTGGCGAACGGCTGGCCCGCCGCGATCGTCGACTATCCGGGCGCGGTCAGCGTGCCACTGGCCTTCGCGGTGACCATCCTGGTGAGCCTCGCCACCACGGGCCAGGATCCCCGAGCGGTAGCGGGCGTCTTCCTGCGCATGCACGCCCCCGAACGGCTCGGGATGAGCGCCGACCGCGACCCCGAAACCACCGCCCACCGGTGATCTTGCGACGACCGTTCGTCGCACCACACCGACCGCTCACCGCACGGGCGGCCACCTTCACCGAGTGACCCACGCCACACCATCATGCGGGCACGTCCGGCCCCTTACCGTCATCTCCACGCACGACCCCCCTTCACGCTAGGACGACCGGCATGACCCAAACCGACACCGAGGCGCCAGATCCGCGCACGCCGAGTGCCGACGAATGGCTCGCGGTACAAGCGAGTCCACAGTTCCAAGATCTGCGAAACCGGCTGCGCCGCTTTATCTTCCCGATGACCGCACTGTTTCTGGTGTGGTACCTGAGCTATGTGTTGCTCGGCGCCTACGCACACGACTTCATGGCCAAGCAGGTCTTCGGCAACGTCAATGTGGGCCTGCTGCTCGGCCTCGGGCAGTTCGTCTCCACGTTCCTCATCACCGGGCTCTACGTCCGTTTCGCCAACCGTGAGCTGGATCCGCGCGCCGCGGCCATTCGCGAAGAACTCGAGGGGGCCCGGGCATGAGCGTCACCCTTGCCGCGTCCGACACGGTGGGCAACCCCATCGCCAATATCGCTATTTTCCTGCTGTTCGTCGCGGTCACCATGGTCGTGGTGATCCGGGCCAGCCGCAACAATGCCAGTGCCGCGGACTATTTCACCGGTGGCCGCGGTTTCTCCGGCCCGCAGAACGGCATCGCCATCGCCGGTGACTACCTGTCAGCCGCAAGCTTCCTCGGCATCGCGGGCGCGATCGCCGTCTACGGCTACGACGGGTTCCTGTATTCGATCGGGTTCCTCGTCGCCTGGCTCGTCGCGCTGCTGCTGGTGGCCGAAATGCTGCGCAACACCGGCAAGTTCACCATGGCCGACGTGCTCAGCTTCCGGCTGAAGGAAGGCCCGGTGCGCACCGCGGCCGCGCTGACCACCCTCACCGTCTCGCTGTTCTATCTGCTCGCGCAGATGGCGGGCGCCGGTGGCCTGGTCGCGCTGCTGCTCGATATCTCCAGTCGCGCGGGACAATCCGTCGTCATCGCGGCCGTCGGCGTGCTGATGATCGTGTACGTGCTGGTCGGCGGGATGAAGGGCACCACCTGGGTGCAGATCATCAAGGCGGTGCTGCTGATCGCGGGCGCCGCGCTGATGACGGTGATGGTGCTGGCCAAGTTCGGCTTCAACTTCTCCGACATCCTCGGTGCCGCACAGGAATCGGTGAGTGATTCCACCAGCAAGGCGGTCGCCGCGCGCGATGTGCTCGCTCCCGGAGCGCAATACGGCGGCAGCGAGATGTCCAAGCTGAACTTCCTGTCGCTCGGTCTGGCCCTGGTGCTCGGCACCGCGGGTCTGCCGCACGTGCTGATGCGCTTCTACACGGTCCCGACCGCGAAAGAGGCTCGGCGCTCGGTGGTCTGGGCGATCGGCCTGATCGGTGCCTTCTACCTGTTCACCCTGGTGCTCGGTTACGGCGCGGCGGCCATCGTCGGCCCGGACAAGATCCTCGCCGCGGCGGGTGGCCAGAACTCGGCGGCACCGCTGCTGGCGTTCGAACTCGGCGGGGTGATCCTGCTCGGGGTGATCTCGGCGGTCGCGTTCGCGACGATCCTCGCGGTCGTGGCCGGACTCACCATCACCGCGTCGGCCTCGTTCGCCCACGACATCTACGCCAGCGTGCTCAAGAAGGGCGAGGTCGACGAGGTCAAGCAGGTGCGGGTCTCGCGGATCACCGCGGTGGTGATCGGTGTGCTCGCGATCGGTCTCGGCATCCTCGCCAACGGCCAGAACATCGCGTTCCTGGTGGCGCTGGCGTTCGCGGTGGCGGCGGCGGCGAACCTGCCGACGATCCTGTACTCGCTGTTCTGGAAGCGCTTCAACACCACCGGCGCGCTGTGGTCGATGTATGGCGGCCTGATCTCGACCATCGTGCTCATCGTGTTCTCGCCCGCGGTCTCGGGCAACAAGACCGCGATGATCAAGGGCGCCGATTTCGACTACTTCCCGCTGTCCAACCCGGGCATCGTGTCCATTCCGCTGGCATTCGCGCTCGGCGTGCTCGGCACCTTCCTCGGTGGACGTGGCGAGCAGCAAGCCAAGGCCGCGGAGATGGAAGTCCGGTCGCTGACCGGCGTCGGTGCGGAGAAGGCGATCTCGCACTAGCGCCAACCCTGCCCGTGCCGGTGGTTCGCCCCACCGGCACGGGCTGTACCCCCCACGTTTTTCGAAGGAGAATCTCTCGTGACCAGTTACCCGCCCGCCTCCGAGTTCGTCGCCTCGGCCAATGCCGATGCCTTGCTGTACGAGCGGGCGCGCGCCGATCGCGACGGTTTCTGGGCCGAGCAGGCACACCGGTTGTACTGGCACAAACCCTTCACCGAGGTGCTCGACTGGTCCGACGCACCGGTCGCGCGCTGGTTCGGCGACGGCGAACTCAACGTCTCCTACAACTGCGTCGACCGCCATGTCATCGACGGGCACGGCGACCAGGTCGCCATCCACTGGGAGGGCGAACCCGGCGACTCCCGGGCGATCACCTACGCGGAGCTCCTCGAGGATGTGTGCCGGGCCGCGAACACTTTCACCGCTCTGGGCCTCGTGGCCGGTGATCGGGTCGCGATCTACATGCCGATGGTGCCCGAGGCCATCGTGACGATGCTGGCGTGCGCGCGGCTCGGCCTCACCCACTCGGTGGTGTTCGCCGGGTTCTCCCCCACCGCATTGCGTCAGCGGGTCGACGACGCCGAAGCCAAGTTGATCGTGACCACCGACGGACAGTGGCGTCGCGGGAAGCCCGCCCCGCTGAAGTACGCCGTCGACGAGGCACTGGGTTCGGACCCGTCGAGCGTCGAACATGTGCTGGTGGTGCGCCGGGTCGGCCTGGACGTGCCGTGGACCGAAGTTCGCGACCTGTGGTGGGACGAAACCGTCGCTGTCGCTTCGCCTTCCCACGAAGCGCAAGCCTTCCCCGCCGAGCATCCGCTGTTCATCCTCTACACCTCCGGCACCACCGGAAAACCCAAGGGCATCCTCCACACCACCGGCGGCTACCTCACCCAGACCGCCTACACCCACCACAACGTCTTCGACCACAAAGCCGGACAAGACGTCTACTGGTGCACCGCCGACATCGGCTGGGTCACCGGACACAGCTACATCGTCTACGGGCCCCTCGCCAACCGCGCCACCCAAGTCGTCTACGAAGGCACGCCGAACTTCCCCGATGAGCATCGCCATTTCGAGATCATCGAAAAGTACGGTGTCACCATCTACTACACCGCGCCCACGTTGATCCGCACGTTCATGAAATGGGGCCGCGAGATCCCCGACGCACACGATCTGAGCACCCTGCGACTGCTCGGCTCCGTCGGCGAACCGATCAACCCCGAAGCATGGCGCTGGTACCGAGACGTGATCGGCGCGAACAAGACTCCGATCGTCGACACCTGGTGGCAGACCGAGACCGGCGCCATCATGATCTCCCCCTTGCCCGGCGTCACCGCGACCAAGCCCGGTGCCGCGATGGGCCCGCTGCCGGGGATCTCCAGCAAGGTCGTCGACGACGAAGGTACGCCGCTGGGTTCCGACGAATCCGGTCTGCTCGTCCTGGATCAGCCGTGGCCGTCGATGCTGCGCGGCATCTGGAACGACATGGACCGCTACCGCGAAACCTATTGGCAGCGTTTCGCTTCCGAAGGCTGGTATTTCGCCGGGGACGGCGCCAAGCTCGACGCCGACGGCGATCTGTGGATCCTGGGACGCGTCGATGACGTCATGAATGTGTCCGGTCACCGCATCTCCACCGCCGAGGTGGAATCCGCGCTCGTGGGGCACCCTGCCGTCGCCGAGGCCGCCGTGGTCGGTGCCTCCGACGAGACCACCGGTCAAGGGATCGTCGCCTTCGTCATCCTCACCGGTTCGGCCGGTGCGGCCGAGGCACTCGTCTCCGAGCTCAAGGCGGCGGTCTCGCTGGAGATCAGTCCGATCGCCAGGCCACGCGAGATCCACATCGTGCCGGAGCTGCCCAAAACGCGCAGCGGCAAGATCATGCGCCGACTACTGCGCGACGTCGCCGAAGGTCGCGAACTCGGCGATACCTCGACCCTGGTCGACCCGACGGTGTTCGAGTCGATCGCCACCGCGTGAGCGCGCCGGATGGACCAAGCCCGCGCGACACCGGGCATGCTGGGACGGTGGAGATACCTATGTTCCCGCTGGGTGCGGTGCTGCTACCCGGCGAGTCGCTGTCGTTGCAGATCTTCGAGCCACGATATGTGGCGCTGATCGAGGACTGCATGGATGGGCGGCGGGAGCCGGAATTCGGGGTCGTGCTGATCGCGCGCGGGCACGAGGTGGGCGGTGGTGAGGTGCGCACGGAGGTGGGCACCGTCGCCCGGATCACCGAGGTCATCGAACTGCCCGATTCGCGATACCGGCTGCGCTGCAAGGGAACCGACCGCATTCGCATCGAGAAGTGGCTCGTCGACGCCCCCTACCCCCAGGCCGAAGCCGCGCTCTGGCCGGACGGCCCCGGCGCCGACGACAGCGCGTTGCTGGCGGATCTGCGCGAACGCGCGGACCGCCTGCACGACCTGACGGCCCAGTTCGCGCGCCGCAACGGCATCCGCCGCCCGCCACCCTCGGCATCGCTGGACGACCTGCCCGACGATCCCACCACCCGCTCCTACGAACTGGCCGCTCGACTCCCGATCGGCCCGACCGACCGCCAGTCGGCCCTGTCCGCCCCGGATCCACACACTCGACTCGCGACCCTGTCCACCTCGGTCGACGACGCGATCGCGATGATGGAGTTCCGCCTGCTGTGATGCCCCCGGTATCGGCCGCACTCGCGGGTGGGGCGCAGGTTTCATACAGCATCCGCCACAGCGTTCTCCCGCAGATGCAGTTCCCGCCGGGCGATGAGCAGGCCATTTCCCGAGGTGACGAGGTCGCTCGGGCATAGCTGCAGAAGATGCGGGATGCGGCATGTTCGGACGTCGTGGAGCTGGTCTCTCAGGTCGGCTGTGGCTGCCAACCGGGACCTCGGAACAGGAAGCCGAGCTTGTGCGAGAATTTCGCCGCGTTCTTGACGTCCTGCCAGATCGCGACTATCTCGCGGGCGTTGATCTTTGCGATGTTGTAGGTGTTGACGTTCTTGGTGAGGCCGTAGATCGCCCGCTCGCCCTCCGGCTCGAAGGAGCCGAAGATGCGGTCCCAGATGATGAGCACACCACCGTAGTTGCGGTCGAGGTATTCAGTGTTGGAGCCGTGGTGCACGCGGTGGTGGCTCGGCGTGTTGAACACGAATTCGATAGGCGCCCAGAGTTTGTCGATGGCCTCGGTGTGGATGCCGAACTGGTACAGCAGGTTGATCGCGTAGGCGGCGGCGATGATCTTGCCATCGATTCCCGACAGTGCCAGTGGTGCGAGGAACGGCAGGGACGTGACAACCAGCCAAGGCGTACGTAGTGCCGTAGTGAGGTTGAAGCTCTCGCTCGAGTGGTGCACGACGTGGACTGACCAAAACACCCGGATTTCGTGGTGGGCGCGGTGAAACCAGTAGTAGGCGAAGTCGACCCCGATAAGTGCGACGGCCCACGCGACCCAACCCTCGAGGTGCCACGGCACCAGCGAAGAAACAGACGCGAAGATCGCGAGTTCCGCCAGCGCCCACGGAATGTTGAGGAGTTGATACCCCAGACCGGCGGCGATGGAGGTAGCTGAGTCGCGGTAGTCGTACGGCTTGCCGTGACGCTCGAGATACACGAACTCCGCCGCAACGGCGACGATAAAGACCGGAATTGCCAGCCAGATCAGCATGGTGGAGACATCCATACCGGACATCGCAGACGCAAGTCGGGGAATGACGATGACTACGGCAGCCGTGCCCGCGAGGAGCACTGCGCAAGCCAAGATGAACTTGGTCCGGCCGCGGGCCCGGAACTTCTCCCGCCACGCCTCGGTGGTCGATTTCATGCCACTCATAGGTAAACCATCGTCCGGAGCGGCGCTCCACACCAGGAACCCAAGGTGTGGCTGATCGCCACCTTGTCGCAGGCCGGACCGAATCGGCGGGGCAGGTCACGCCGTCGCCTGCTCGACCATATGCCGCCCCTTCGGCAAGTAGTTCCGCTGCTTCGGTGTGATTCGGACCGTCTCGGGAGTGTCCGCTCATCGGCAGATGCGGACGTTCGCGACCGCGCGAAATGCGGCATTCGCGGATGTTGACGGCTAGGGGCGAATCGCCGTACGGACGAGGTCGGCGACGGCTTTGGATCTGCTGTGTGGTGGCCAGGCGATGACGGTCGTCACGGCCGGTGCGTCGGGCACGCGCACGATGGCGTGATCGTCGCGGAGCTGGGCTCGGAGCGACTCCGGCATGACCGCGCAGGCCCGTCCGAGCGTGATCAGCTGGGTCAACTGGGTATGGTCGCGAACCTGTGGGCCGGGGCCGTCCGGATAACTTCCATCCGGTCGAGGCCAGCGCGGCAGGGGCAGGTCCGTTATGGCATTGACCTCGGCCATCGACAGATGCGGTCGGTTGGCGAGTGGGTGCCCTGCGGGCAGGACCACGATCTGCTGTTCGGTGTGCAGATCCTCGGTGTCGAATCCGGCCGTCGTGTCGTAGGGCCGGTGGAGCAGAGCAACGTCGGCACGTCCGTCGCGGAGCAGGCTTTCCGGTTCGCCGGGCCCGCACAGCACCACCTCGACTGCGACAGCGCAGGGATCGGCGGCGTAGGCGTTCAGCAGCTTCGACAACAGCTCGCTGGACGCCCCGGCCTTGGCGGCCAGCACCACACCGGGACGGTCGGCAGCGGCGCGGCGGGTGCGGCGCTGCGCGGCTTCGACCGCTTCGAGAGCGAGCCGAGCCTCCCGCAACAGCACCGACCCGGCCTCGGTCAATATGATCGCGCGGGAATTACGGTGCAGCAGAACGACTCCGAGCCGCCGTTCCAGCTGCTGGATCGCCCGCGACAGCGGTGGTTGCGCCATCGCGAGCCGTTGTGCCGCCCGCCCGAAGTGCAACTCCTCGGCGACGGCGACGAAGTATCGCAACTCCCGCGTCTCCACCATGCCATCGTATCCGGCGCTCACCACCACCAATACCCGTGCGGTATCGCCGCCCACCCAATCGGTCTTGGACGCCCCACCCGAGTTCGCAACATGATCAACGGCATGAGTGAACGGACTATCGCGCTGGTGACCGGCGCGAACAAGGGCATCGGATACGAGATAGCGGCGGGCCTTGGCGCCCTCGGCTGGCGAATCGGTGTGGGCGCGAGGGATCGACAACGCCGCGAGACCGCGGTGGAGAAGCTGCGCGCGGCCGGAACCGATGCGTTCGGCGTGCCACTGGACGTGAACGACGACGCGAGCGTCGCCGCCGCGGCCGACCTGATCGCCGACCATGCCGGAGGGCTCGACGTCCTGGTCAACAACGCCGCGATCACCGGCGGTATGCCACAGACACCCACCACGGTCGAACCCGCGACCGTGCGAGCTGTCGTGGAAACCAACGTGATCGGCGTCATCCGGGTCACCAACATGATGCTGCCGATGCTGCGCCGCTCGGCGTCACCGCGAATCGTCAACATGTCCAGCAGCGTGGGCTCGCTCGCCGTGCAGACCACGCCCGGCATCGACATGGGCCCGGTTCCAGTGGCGTACTCGGCATCGAAGACCTTCCTCAACGCCGTCACCATCCACTACGTCAAGGAACTGAGCGACACCGACATCCTGATCAACTCCGGCTGCCCCGGTTTCACCGCCACCGACCTCAACGGCTTCCGAGGCGTCCGCACACCACAACAGGGGGCGGCGATCGCGATTCACCTCGCGACCCTGCCCGACGACGGACCGACCGGCGGATTCTTCGACGACGCCGGAACAGTGCCGTGGTGACGGGCACCGATGCGAACCATTCCCGTTGTCGAGGTCAGCCGCGCGTCGTACGCCGGAGGAGAAGCACGACAATCACACCGGCTACACATCCAATATTCGGCAGTTGAGTGCGTTCATCGGCTGGTGCCGCAGCCCTCGGGATCGCGCGCGTCGCGGCATGAGAGTGCGAACCACAAGGACGACCATTCCATTCGATCCTCGATCACGGGTCGTGACAATGGGTCCGTATCTATACTACAAGTAGTAGTAGTAGTAGTAGATACTGCCGCATGAGGAGTAACGATCAACAGCAACCGAAACCTTCGACAGCGAGTACAGCCGCTGGTCCGGGCCACCGCGTGGTCGCACGCGGCAACCCGAACCGCGATCGGAATCAGCATCCTCGCAAGACCTGCCGTCGCGGACACCTGGGTCGGCGCGACCGAGAACGGCTCGGCAACGGTGCTGCGACCGGCCTTCGCAGTGCGCGACGCCGTTCTCGGTGTCGGCACGCTCTGGGCACTGGCGACCGGCAGGCCCATACGCCATTGGTTCCTGATCGGCACCGCGGTCGAAGCTGTCGAACTCACGGCAATCGCACGCAACCGCAGCGAATTACCGCCGACACTGACGAACAAAGCCTGGACGATGGCGACCGCCGCCGGACTTCTCGGCGGTACTCTGGTCGCCACGCTGCTCGATGAGAACATCTAGACGAGTACGACGGACGCCAGGCCCACTGTCGCGGTGGTCCTCGATTCGGCATGAGCGAACCTTCGCGAACGCGCGGCCTGCGGGTGCGTTGGGTAAGCCCGGAACGCTGAACACCGCGCTATTCGTAAATCGCCGCCGCGTTCAGAGCGCGAGCGAAGAAGGTCCAGTCACCGTTGCGGGGCAACTCTTTTCCGTGGTTCTGGTACCAGCCATTCGAGTCGTCCACCCATGCACCCAACGCCTCCAAGAACGACTCGAGGGTGAGGTTGTTCCACCGATCGCGATGTTCGAGCAGGTTGATTCGAAGGTCGCCGACGCACGCCGCGAACTCGGCTCTGGTCATGATCTCGTCATCAGGTGAGAGCGGCATCGGGGGAATGATAACGGGCCCCCGCCGGAGACCATGGTCGGTTCCATCGGCGCGATATGCGGCATCGCAGTACGTTGCCTCGGTGAATACCAAGCCGAAATACTCGCCGGATTCGGTGGATTCGCGACAACTACGCGGACGAGGGCATCTGGCTCCTCGTCGAACTCGATGACGATGGTTGGCCGAACCGGCAGGTCAATCTGCGAGGTTCAGACGGTGAGCCCGTCACCGCCGCAGCGTTAGGAGAGGTGATGCATGCACGAGATCGTGGGGGAACCCACCGGTTGACAGGCAGCAGAATGTGGGGACTACGAGGCTCATTCAGGCGGTCGTGTAGAAGTGTAGGGTCAGCTCGCCGACGCGGTAGATCACGATCTTCGCGAGCGTGCTCGGTCTAGCCGCGAGGCACCGGACGCTGCGGCGAACGTGTCTCGCCCGCAGGATTGGCCAAACACCGTTCGAGGGCGCCGAACGCTTCGAAAACTTCGGGAGCTTCGAAGGCACGGTTGCGGCGTCCGACCGTCGATTGCCGCAGGATTCCGGCGTCGATGAGCCGCTCGATCGCGGTGTTGGCGGCGGGAAAGCTGCGTTCGACAAGGGCCGCGGCGGTGGCGACGGTGATGCTCGGCGCGCCGACGAGATGCGGAAGCAATAGGGCGGCAGCTGAATCCGCTCGTAATGGCGCGACTCGCGCGCGCCATCGCGTCAACAAGGCGGCGGTTCTCGCCTCGAATACTGTGGCGTCGACGACTGCCTGTGTACACGCCGCGGCGAACCTGCCGATCCAGGCATTGGCGCCTTCCGTAGCCGCGGCGGTATCGGGTGGACCGAGGTGACGGAACGCGGTGAGGCCATCGATGTAGCTGCGGGTCGCCGTGGCCAAGACGAGCGAAACCGGCGCGATCACCCGCTCGGAGAGTCCTCGGCGACGGAGCACGAGGTGGATCAGAACACGTCCCGCACGCCCATTGCCGTCGACGAAGGGGTGGATCGTTTCGAACTGGGCGTGGGCGATCGCTGCCTGCGCGACCGCGGGCAGGTCGTCGGTGTTGACGAACGCGATCAGGTCCGCCATCAACTCCGCGACGAAGCGCGGCGGCGGTGGCACATACGCCGCCGAACGCGGGTTGTAGGAACTGCCACCGATCCAGTTCTGCTGATCCCGGTACCTGCCGCCGTGAGAGGCGAGGTGCGTGCCAAGCATCAACCGCCGATGCACGTCGGTCAGCACCTCAGCGGCGATTTCCTGACCGCGCGACACCGAACGTACGCCCAGTGCCATCGCGTCGATGTTCGCCAGCACTTCCACCGCGGTGACGTCCGTGGACACTCCGTCGAAGGACGCCGCGGCCTCGGCGCGCAGCAACCGTCGTGCGCCGATTTCGAGGCCTTCGATGCGAGAGGAGGCGACAGCCTCGGCGCGCAGCAGCAGTCGCGACAGCACCTCGGTATCGGACAACGCCGTCGCGTCCCGATCGAGCCGGGCAATGGCGATCTCGGCATCCGCGACATCGGCGGCCGTTGCGCCATCGAAGGTGAATGCCCTGCCCATCAGCGGATCCGGTAGGTAGGCATCAAAAGAACCGGCGCTTCGGTCCCGACGGGACAGCCCGCCACGATCAAGGGAACTCTCCCAACGACAGGACAGTAACTCGGCCAACTCACACCTCCTTATTAAAGTTTATCAGACAACCTTTAATAAGGGACTCGCCCGACATCGGATTCGGTCGAACCGGGAGGGGGTGTGGGCCGTTGACAGGGAAGGAGCCGGTCGGCGTGCGTCGCGGACCGGGCGGCCTCATCAACTGAATCGGAGAACCACCGATGACCATCAACGATTTCTCGCTGAACCGCCGCGCCGTCGTCGTGGGCGCGGGTGTACTGGCCGCCGCGGGGACGCTGACCGCGTGCGGTACCTACGAGAAGAACGACGTGGCACCCGTCGGGGCACCCGGACTCGGGAAACCCGCCCGCGCGCTGATCAAGGCGGCGGATGTGCCGGTGGGCGGCGGGGTGATCGTCGGCGACACCGTTGTCACCCAGCCGGCCGCGGGCAATTTCGTCGGGCTCTCATCGACTTGCACCCACGCCGGATGCAAGGTCGCCACCGTGGCGAACGGCACCATCAACTGCCCCTGTCACGGGAGCAGATTCGGGCTCGACGGGGCGGTGCGCGGTGGTCCCGCAACCGCGCCGCTACCCGCCAAACCTGTTCGCGTCGAGGGAGATTCGATCGTTCCCGGGTAAACCGAAGGCAGGCCACACCCGCACCGCGGCCTCGCCGCCGGTGCGGGTGTGGCGATGCGATCAGCCTGCGGCGTCCATCATTTCGGACATGCGGCGTTCCATTTCTTCGGGGCTGACGTCTTCGATGTGGGTGGCCACGGTCCAGCGGTGGCCCCACGGGTCTTCGAAGGCGCCGCTGCGGTCGCCGTAGAACTGGTCGGTCATGGGGGTGGTCGCGGTGGCGCCCGCGGTGAGCGCCGCGGCGAAGGCGGCGTCGGCGTCGGCGACGTAGACCATCAGGTTCACCGGGGAACCGCCGACGGCCTTCGGGTCGATGAAGCCGATCTCGGGGACCGGGTCGCCGACCATCAGCACCGAGTCGCCGACGAGCAGTTCACTGTGGACGATGGAACCACCGGGGCCGTCCATCTTCATGCGCACGGTCGCGCCGAAGATCGCGGTGTAGAAGTCGATCGCCGCGGCCGCTCCCGCGCACGCCAGCCCGGGACAGATCCGCGGATAACCGTCAGGGAAGGGTGAAACATCAGACATCGGATACCTCCGTGTCGAAAGTGATGCTAGGACGAACCCCAGCCTATTCCCCAGGCATGGCCGGGGAAAGGTCATCGCAGCTGTGGCCTTCCGGTCGGGCCGCAAGACTGGTAGAACTTGTTTCAGCTTATAGAACTTGTTTCAGTTTTGCTGTCGAAGTCGGAGGGCCTGGACGTGCGGTACGGGGTTGTGTTGTTCACCAGTGACCGGGGCATCACGCCCGCCGATGCGGCGAAGGCCGCCGAGGACGCGGGATTCGACGCGTTCTACGTCCCCGAGCACACCCATATTCCGGTGGTGCGGGCCGCGGCCCATCCGCAGACCGGGGACTCCTCGCTGCCCGACGACCGGTACCTGCGCACCCTCGACCCGTGGGTCGCGCTGGCCACCGCCGCCGCGGTGACCGAGCGGATCACTCTGTCGACGGCGGTGGCGTTGCCCGCCGAGCACCACCCGATCACCCTCGCCAAGACCATCGCCTCCCTCGATCACCTGTCCGGTGGGCGGGTGGAGCTGGGTGTCGGATTCGGTTGGAACACCGATGAACTCGCCCACCACGGCGTTCCCGCGAACAAGCGACGCACGGTGTTGCGCGAGAACCTCGACGCGATGCGGGCACTGTGGTCGCAGGAGGAAGCCGAATTCGCCGGTGACTTCGTGAATTTCGGACCGAGCTGGTCCTGGCCGAAGCCGGTGCGGGCCGGGGTTCCGGTGTTGCTCGGAGCGGGCGGTACCGAGAAATCGTTCGGTTGGCTGGCGGCCAATGCGGACGGTTGGATCACCACCCCGACCGAAGGTGACCTGGGCGCCAAAGTCGAACTCCTGCACCGGGTCTGGAAGGACGCGGGCCGCGAGGGCACCCCGAGGGTGATCGCGCTGGCCGGTCGTCACGATGCCGAGCAGCTCGCCCGCTGGGCCGACCTCGGCGTCACCGAGGTGGTCTTCGGTCTTCCTGATAAGAGTGCCGACGACGTCCGTGGGTATCTCGGCCACCTCGGCGGGAAACTCGCCGTCGCGGCGTGAATCCGCACCGGTTTCAGCCGTACCGGGTTTCAGCCGTACCGGGTTTCAGCCGCGGAGTTTGCGTACCTGAGCCGCGGTGAGATCGGAGAGTACGCCGGGGTCGACGACTTCCGGCGCGGTGACAACAACCTGAACCAGCGTGTTCCCTACCTGCACAAGCGACGTCGCCGACGTGAGCGTGAGTCCTTCGCTGGTGGCGGTCACGGTGAACGCCGAGCCGGCATCGCCGGCAGGCGGCTGAGCGAGCGCGCTCGTTCGATACTCGATCCGCACCCCGGCGTCGTCACCCGAGTAGCTGGTGCAGCGCCGAGGCTGAGCCTGGAGCGCGTCGAAGGCCGGGGCCAGCGCCGCGTCCGGATAGCTCGCGGCATCGATATCGATGGTGGCGAAGCTGGGCCCGGCGAACTGCACCGACGCGGCGGCGGCCGACCCCGGCCACTGCTGCGCGATCGGCAAGAGTAGACGCCCACAGTCCGGCGGATTCGTCAGCGCCGCGGGCGGTACCGCGAGCTCGTCGGACTCACCGCGCGGCGGCACCACCGCGAAAGCACCGGGCAGATCCGTCGCGGCGAGCAGACCGGCCGATAACTGCGCCGCATCGCGAACAACGGCACCGGTTCCGGGTGCGGCCGTGACCGCGGCGGAGAACGGACCCGATCCCGGCGAGTCCACCGTGTCGTCGGACCCACAGCCCGCGATCGCGGCCAATCCGGCGCATGCCGAGACAGCCGCGCCGACGCGCAGCGAACGTCCCCGCATCATTCCGTCCAGGTAACGCGTGTCGACTGCGTCTGCACCAATGTGCTCACGCTGCGCGCGTCCCGATAGGTCTGCTGTCCACCGATCTCGATGGAACCCGAAACCGGCAGCGGCATACCGAGATCGATGGTGATCGAGCCGACGCCTTCCATGACGTATCCGTCGATGTCGAGCTCACCGGCGTCGTTGGGCAACTCCCACACATTGTCGGTGGGCGTCTGATTCACCTGCAGATCGATGGTGAGCCGGTCGCCCTCCCGGCTGGTGAGCGTGGCCGTGGTGATCTGGTCCAGGGTGACCCCACCGGTGATCTTCTGATGCACCGTCCACACCGCACCGACCCCGACGGGCTGGTCCGGGAACGCGATCGACTGATACACAGCCTGGTAGAAGGCCTGCTCGAGCGCGGCCCGCGCCGTATTCGGGGTGTCCGGTGACGGGGCCATGCGCAGCTCGGTGATCGCACCGAGGTCGCTCATCCCCAAACCGGCGTGTGACCCGTCGGCGGAAGTGAACGCCTTGTTCAGCGCGGGGTCGGGGGTGGTGACCGCGCCGACGGTGAGGTCGACGCCATCGGTGCCGGCGCGCGCGATCATCGGGATGGTCAGCGCGGCGGGCGAGAAGTCGCGGACAGGCTGATCGTTGACCTGCTGCTGGATCTGATAGTCGGTGCGCAGCGTCACTTCCTGGGTGGTGCCCGCGGCATAGCGCGGCCGCAGCAGATCGCGCGGCTCTTCGCCGGGCGAGATCATCGTGGTGACCGCGGCCGAGATCGGCACGGTGACTTCCTTGCCGATGCCGAGCGGCTCGAGGCCATCGACCTCCGCGGCAGGAGCCGAGCGGTCGGCACACCCGGCACCGAAGGTCGCGAACCCGAGCACGAGCGCCACCAGTAACACCCCGGGGCGCGCGATGCGGGGTAAGCGAGATCTAGACAACACCGTCACAGCCATCAGGGTACGACCGCTTCCTGAGTAACACCTGGGACTCCCCGGCACCGCGGCGAAGGCCAGATCACCACTAAGGAATGATGGACGCGTGAGTGAAGACCGGCCAACCGACAACGCTGCTGTCCCCGAGACCGGCGACGACTCAGCGGCACCGGCGGCCGCTGCCGCATCCGAGGCGGCCGAGACGGCGAAACCCGCTGGTCGCCGCCGTTTGCCGATGTTGCTGATCATCGCCGTCGTCCTGTTCGGGCTCGACCTGCTGACCAAGTGCCTCGCGGTCGCCCTGATCGACCCGGGCGAATCGGTACCGATCATCGGCGATTTCGCGCGGTTCACTCTGGTGCGCAACCCGGGCGCGGCGTTCTCGATGGCGACCGGCATGACCTGGCTGCTGACCCTGATCGCCGCCGCGGTGGTGATCGGGGTGATCCGGATCGGGCGCACCCTGCGTTCGCTGTGGTGGGCCATCGGCCTCGGCATGGTGCTCGGCGGGGCGCTGGGCAATCTGGTCGACCGGCTCTTCCGATACCCAGGCCCGCTGCAGGGCCATGTGGTCGACTTCGTCGCCATCGGCTGGTGGCCGGTCTTCAACGTCGCCGACTCGGCCATCGTGTGCGGGGCGATCCTGCTGGTCGCGCTCACCGTGTTCGGTTTCGAACCGGACGGCACCCGCAGCGGTCGCAAACACACCGAGGAGACCGTATGAGAGAAACCAGAACCATGCCCGTCCCCGATGGACTCGACGGGATGCGGGTGGACGCGGGACTCGCCCGCCTGCTCGGCCTCTCGCGGACCACGGTCGTGGCGCTGACCGAAGACGGTTCGGTGCAGATCGACGGGGTCGCCGCGGGTAAGTCCGACCGGCTCACCGCGGGCGCGTGGCTGGAAGTGATCTTCCCCGAACCCAAGCGCGAACTGACGGTCGAGGCCGCCCCGGTCGACGGGATGAACATCCTCTACGCCGACGACGACATCGTCGCCGTCGACAAGCCGATCGGCGTCGCCGCGCACTCCGGTGTCGGCTGGACCGGCCCGACCGTGGTCGGCGGCCTGGCGGCGATGGGTTATCGCATCTCCACTTCGGGCGCGCACGAACGCCAGGGCATCGTGCACCGGCTCGACGTCGGCACCTCCGGTGTGATGGTGGTGGCACAATCCGAACACGCTTACACGATGCTCAAGCGCGCCTTCAAGGAACGCACGGTCGACAAGCAATACCATGCACTCGTGCAGGGACACCCGGATCCGAGCAGCGGCACCATCGACGCGCCGATCGGGCGTGCGCGGGGCAATGCCTGGAAGTTCGCGGTGACCGGTGACGGCAGGCCGAGCGTCACCCATTACGACACCATCGAGGCGTTCCAGGCGGCCAGCCTGCTCGACGTCCACCTCGAGACCGGCCGCACGCACCAGATCCGGGTGCACTTCTCCGCGGTGCGCCATCCCTGCGCGGGTGACCTCACCTACGGCGCCGACCCGACGCTGGCCAAACGCCTCGGCCTGGAACGGCAGTGGCTGCACGCACGTCAGCTCGGCTTCCATCATCCCGCCGACGGTCGCTGGCTGGAGATCACCAGCGAGTACCCCGACGATCTGGCGGGCGCCTTGGACGTATTACGCAATGCCTGACGACCCGCGGTCGTCCGAACCGGCGCCGGATACGGCGCCGGACGACCGCGGGGAACCGCCCGCCGAGCAGGCGGGAGCATCGATGGACGACAGCGCGAGCGCATCCTCGGAGACACTCGGGAACATGCCCGCGGAGCCGGGATCGCAGGCCGACGACGCCGATGGCCGATTCTCCCGGCGCAATGCCGCCTTCTACGCGATCGCGGCCATCGGCGCGGTGATCCTGCTGGTTGTCGCCTACCGCGAACCGGCGCCCACGTCGGCGGTGGCGACCGATCGGCTGGGGCCCGCACCCGGCGAACAGGTTCAGCAATACCTCGGCGACGCGCGGGCCTCCCTCGTCGGTGCCGGCACCGACCCGCACTGGGCGCTGGTGTCGTTCGCCGAATACCTGACGCCCCAACAGATTCCGGCCGTGGCCGATGGGTTGCGGGTTTCCGGGGTGATCCAGCACGTGCCCGTCGAGCGGGTGCAGACACCGGTGATCACGGTCGCCACTCCTGGCGGCGACGAGCCTGCGGTGAACTCCGGCGACGCGGCCGCGGGCTTGGTGGCGGCACAGCAGTTCCGCGATCAGCGCAGCGCCGAGATCGCCCATCTCACCGAGACCCGCCTGCGGGCAGGCTGCGCGTGCACGGCCGGCATCGTCGTGCGCGGCACGCTCCCCCAATTACGTGACCTCGCAACACAATCCGGCGTCAGGGCGGTGCAGGCACTGCCTGCCGACGCCGTCGCGGGCCGGTTCGCGGTGAGCCCGTTACTGCCGGGCAGCACCGACACCGTCACCCCGAACCCCGACGACGGCCCGGTTCCGACCGAGTAGCACTGCGGCCCAGTCGACGACGGCCCTTGCATCGCGACGGTATTCGCCGATGCGGGAGCCGCCTACGGCCGATCGGTGGCGCGGCGCGTATCGGCCAGTCCCCACAGCGCGCGTGCCCGGTCCACGTCGCCGGCTTGGTCGTAGGCACCTGCCATCAATTCGAGCGCACCGGCATCGAGCCGGTCGAGCTGCACGATGAGGTCGGAAAACAGGTCGTCGAGTTCGTCGGGGGTCACCGGGTGGTCCCGAGACGATCCGACAGGGTTACCTCCATAACCGGCAAAGGTACTCCAACACCGAATGCCGGTCCCGCACAAGGGTTCTCGAAATGATTACGGTCGGGTCAGTGATTCCTCACGCTCCCTGCGCACCGACCGGGGGAAAGAACTTGCCCGCGCCGCCGGAGCGCCGCGCCTGCACCCACCACGCCAACTCGACCAGCACGATGCCGATCACACCGCACACCACCGCGGCCAGTGTCAGGCGCGGGTTGGACGGGTCGAGTTTGAAGAACTCGCGGGTGAACGGGATCGTGAACAGCGCGATGTAGGCCAGCACCGATACCGCGATCAGCACCACCTTCCACCACACATACGGCCGCGCGACCAGCACGAGCACCCACACCGCGATCATGATCAGCGTGATCAGCGCGGTGGTGCCCGCCTGCACCTTCTGCGTTTCCGAGGCTTCCGGTCCGGCGTAGGCGATGAGGTAGGACACGAACGTCGCGACGCCGATCACCACACCCGACGGCACGGCCAGGCGCATCACCCGGCCGACGAAGCCGGTGCGGGCACGCTCGTTGTTGGGCGCCAGCGAGAGCACGAACGCGGGGATGCCGATGGTGAACCAGGCCGCGATGGTGACGTGGCGTGGCAGGAACGGATAGCCGATGGGGTCGTAGCCGAAGATCTGCGAACCGACGCCGGCGATACCGACGAGGAACGCCAGCAGCACCGAGTACACGGTCTTGGTGAGGAACAGGTTCGAGACGCGTTCGATATTGCCGATCACCCGGCGCCCCTCCCCCACCACATACGGCAGGGTCGCGAACTTGTTGTCCAGCAACACGATCTGCGCCACCGCGCGGGTCGCCGGGCTACCGGCGCCCATCGCCACACCGATATCGGCATCCTTGAGCGCCAGCACGTCGTTGACACCGTCACCGGTCATGGCGACGGTGTGCCCGCGCGACTGCAAGGCGCCGACCATGGCGCGCTTCTGGTCGGGCCGGACACGGCCGAAGGTGGTTTCGTGATCGAGGACGTCGGCGAGGGCGGCCGGATCGTCGGGCAGGGTGCGCGCGTCGACGGCGTGGTCACCACCGGGCAGGTCGAGCGAGGAGGCGACCGCACCGACGGACACGGCATTGTCGCCGGAGATCACCTTGATCGAGACCTGCTGGCTCGCAAAGTATTCCAGGGTTTCCTTGGCATCGGGACGCACCTTCTGCTCGAGCACCACCAGCGCGGCGGGCTCGACCCGGCCCGGCGCGTCGTCAGCGTCGACCGGACGGTCGCTCCGTGCCAGCAGCAGCACCCGCAGACCCGACGAGCCGAGCTGTTCGGCGTGGGCGGCATCGGCGGAGGCGGGATCGAGCAGCACGTCGGCGGCGCCGAGCAGCCAATCACCGTGGGCGCCATAGGAAATGCCGCTCCACTTCTTGGCCGAGGAGAACGGCGCGATGGCGGTCTGCGACCAGCCGGGCGAGTCGGGCAGCGCTTCGGCGATGGCCTGAACACTGGCATTGGGGCGCGGGTCGTCGCTCGCGAGCGCCGCCAGCGCGGCCTGCACCTGCGCCTCGTCGAACGCGCCGAGCGGTTCGACCTGCGCCAGGCGCATGCCGTTCTCGGTGAGGGTGCCGGTCTTGTCGGCGCACACCACGTCGACGCGGGCCAGGCCCTCGATCGCGGGCAGTTCCTGCACCAGGCACTGACGTTGACCCAGGCGAACCACACCGACCGCGAAGGCGATCGAGGTCATCAGCACCAGGCCCTCGGGGACCATCGGCACCAGCGCGGCCACCATCCCGGTCACGGCGGGACGCCACGATTCCCCGCTGGAGACCAGCTGGTTGTAGATGCTGAGCAGACCGGCCGGGATGAGCAGGTAGGTGATGAATTTCAGGATCTTGTCGATGCCCGAACGCAATTCGGAGTGCACCAGCGTGAACTTGCTGGCTTCCTCGGCCAGTTTCGCGGCGTAGGCGTCCTTGCCGACCTTGGTCGCGCGGTACGCGCCCGAACCCGACACCACGAAGCTGCCCGACATCACCGGCGCGCCGACGCCCTTGTCGATCGGGTCGGCCTCACCGGTCAGCAGCGACTCGTCGATCTCGAGCGCGGCGGCCTCTTCGACCTCGCCGTCGACCACGATCTGGTCGCCGGGGCCGAGCTCGATCAGATCATCGAGGACCACCTCGCCGGGCGCGATCTGCTCGGCGACGCCGTCGCGGCGCACCGTCGGCTTGGCCTGGCTGACGATCGCCAGCTCGTCCAGGGTTCGCTTGGCCCTGACCTCCTGGATGATGCCGACCGCGCTGTTGGCCACGATGAGCAGACCGAACATGCCGTCGATGATCGAGCCGGTCGAGAGCACCAGCAGGAACAGCACGCCGAGAATGGCATTGATGCGGGTGAGGACATTCGCGCGGACGATCTCGCCGACCGAACGACTCGCCCTGGCCGGGACGTCGTTGGTGCGCCCGTCGCGGCGGCGCTCATCGACCTGTGCTGTGGTGAGCCCGGCGGCCGCGGGTTCCTGCACGGATAGGGACATGCTCGAAAGATTAGCCGGTCGTATCATGGGATGAATGCAGCGCAGCTCATCCCCGCCCGGTGTCGTTTTCGGTGCGGGGGCCTACCTCATCTGGGGTTCGTTCGCCGCCTTCTTCGGGCTGCTGTCGTTCGCCTCGCCGGTCGAAGTGGTGGCGCAGCGGATCGTCTGGACGCTGGTGGTGGTCTTGCTCGTGCTCACGCTGACCGGGCGGCTGGGCAGCCTGGGTGGGATCGACGCCAGGACCTGGCGAATGGCTGCCGCCGCCTCGGCGGCGTTGTCGCTGAACTGGGGTGTGTACGTCTTCGGCGTCACCACCGGGCACATCGTGGAATGCGCGCTCGGCTACTTCATCAATCCGCTGGTCACCGTCGCCATCGGGGTGTTGCTGTTCCGGGAGCGGCTCACCAGGGCGCAGTGGGTGGCGCTGGGGTTGGGTGCGCTGGCGGTGGTGGTGTTGACCGTCGATTACGGCAGGCCGCCGGTGATCGCGTTGATCCTGGCCGGCTCGTTCGCCACCTACGGACTGGTGAAGAAGGTGATCCGGCTCGACGCGCTCCCCGGCATCGCGGCCGAAGGCATAGTGGCCGTGCCGTTCGCGCTGGCGTTCCTGATCGTCTTGATGGCCACCGGCCGTAGTGAAATGACCTCCAGCCCCGCCCATTTCGGTCTCATGCTCGCCACCGGGCCGGTCACCCTGCTGCCGCTGCTGCTGTTCGCAGTGGCGGCCAAGCGGGTCCCGCTCTCGACCATGGGCATCCTGCAATACCTCACCCCGGCCCTGCAGATGGCCTGGGGAGTGGCGGTCATGCACGAACCCATGCCCGCGTCGCGCTGGGCCGGATTCGCCCTGATCTGGACGGCGCTGGCGGTGTTCACCACCGACGCCCTGCTGCGGGGTCGCCGCAACCGGCAGCTCTCGGTGGCCGAGGCAACGGACGCGACCACGCATTAGCTCGATTCGGTGTCACCCCGGCGCGACTCGCCGGTGGATCACATGCCGACCGGTAGGCTCGCTAATCGGACAATCGGCTAGTGGGCACCCGAGAGAGGTGGGTTCTGTGCACGATGCGGGGTTCTCGGATCGGGTCGCCGGCGTGCTGGTGGGAACCGCGGCCGGTGATGCGCTGGGGGCAGGCTACGAATTCACACATCCGGGGCCGGACACGGTGATCGACATGATCGGCGGCGGGGTATTCAACTGGGCGCCGGGTGAGTGGACCGACGATACGTCGATGGCCGTGGCCGTAGCGGTAGCCGCTGCCAACGGGCCGGGGATCGATCTCGACGCGGTCGCGGCGGGGTTCGTCTCCTGGTACGACTCGAAGCCGCCCGACATCGGGAATCAGACTCGAACTGTGTTGTCTGCCAGGCCTTCCTCCGCGCTGGACATGCAAACCGTGGCGATGTCGATGACCGGACGAACCGGGGGCAACGGGTCGCTGATGCGCACCGCGCCGGTCGCGTTGGCCTATCTCGACGACGCCGCGGAATGCGTGGCGGCGGCGGGCCGGGTCGGACTGCTCACGCACTACGACGAGAACGCCGTCGAGGCGTGCAAGATGTGGACCTACGCGATCCGGCATGCCGTGCTGAACGCCGATTTCCACGGGGTTCGCGAATATGTCAGCGGCTCACCACAATCCGCGTACTGGACCGAACGTCTCGACGAAGCGGAGAAGGGCACGCCCGCCGACTTCCCGAACAACGGCTGGGTGGTGCACGCCCTTCAGACCGCGTGGTGGGCGATCACCACCACCGATCCCACTACGCCCGAACAGCTTCCGCTCGCCTTGGAGGCGTGCGTGCGCGCGGGAAACGACACCGACACCACCGCGGCCATCGCGGGCGGACTGCTCGGCGCCCGCTGGGGTGCCTCGGCCGTGCCTGCCCGCTGGCGCGCCATCCTCCACGGCTACCCCGGACTCACCGGCGCCGATCTCCCGGACCTAGCCCTGCGTATCGCCACCAACTCCCGGTAGCAGCCCGCGAACGCTTCGACGACAACCGGACAGGCACGCTGCCCGGATGGGTTTACTCTCCCCGACCGACTCGAGCCACCATAGATGCGCGACGGCATCGCGCCGATGTGCCGCCGCCTCGGAGCCGCCACAGTCGGGCATGGAGGCCCGTCTCGCTTTACGTTCCCGCATAGGGCGCGGAGCGGGAACGTCGGTGGCTGAACCGGCCGAGTGCCGACGCCACAGGGGTAACCTCGACACTCGACCGGCGAACTACCAAGCGGTGATGATGGGGCCGGGAGTCCATGTGCCCCAGCGGTTGTCGGAGTTGATATCCACCTTCGCGGGGGTGGCGGTGGTGTCGAGGGGGAGGTATTGCTCGAGGGAGCCCCAGTCCCGGTCCCAGTCGTTGTTCAGGTACGTCGGCAGGGTGCGGGCGGTGAACAGGAGCTGGGTCCAGCCGAGTGGGCCGCCGCCGTCGTGGCCCTGCCAGAGGTTGGTGATGGTGGCGCCGTTGCGGTCGGGCAGGATGCGGTATTCGGGGAGCTCGGCGATGCCGTTGTAGGTCGGCATCTGGTTCTGGCACGGGAAGTGCAGTCCCACAGCCCAATCCAGCAGGACCGGGGCGGTGCGGCCGACGAGTGCGCTGAGCGTGGTGGTCTGCGGCATGCGCGGCGGGGTGACCGCGAGCCACTGGTCGGGGCCGAGATCCTTGTCGGCGGCGACCAAGCGGACAACGCTCGTATCGGAGGGCAGCTGGTCCATCGGGATACGCAGATTGCGCCACATCGGCGCCGGGCCGATATCGGTCGGAGCGATCTGGCCCGCCACGGTGACGGTGCCGTCAGCCGCGGCGGTGCCGTACTCGATGGCCAGCTCCTGGCCGGGGTGGACGATACCGTCGGCGTCGACCGAGCGGATCCGGCCTGCCACCGACATCGCGAGCAGCGGGCCGCGCGGGCCGTCCGGTAGGCGGAACCAGCCCGTTGTCAGCGCGGCGGGTTCCTGGGCGCCGGAGCGGTAGCTACCGAGGACGGGGGTGGTCACGGGGTCGAGTCCGAACGGCAGTTGCAACGAGCCCTGCCGCGATTCCGAGCCGGCCGAGGTCGAGGCGTCCCGCAGTTCGTCGGGATCGTCGGACACCGAATTCGCTTGGCCGGTGGTCGATTCCACCTCGTCGGAGGTGAGCACCGGCGCGACGCCGTCGGCCCGGAAGCCGGTCGACTCGGTGCCGTTCATCGTGGTGATCATGTCGCCGGACAGCGGCGCGAGCATCGAGGCGTTCGGATCGGTTTCGACGAGCACCTCGTCGGCCATGCCACACCCACCGGCGAAAGCAGCGGAGAGATTGGAGCCGGCAAGGGAGTACGCGGGGTACTGGGCGACGGTGGCCTTGGCGAAGGACGCCACTTCGAACAGCACCATCATCGCGGCCGCGATGGCCAGGATGGGCAACCCGGCCACACGCCCCACCTTGGCCTTCGGGTTGAGGTTCGGGTGAATGTGGAACCACGCGGCCACGGCGAGCGCCAACACGGTCAGGCCGACGAACAAGGTCGAGACGCCGTAGCCCGCCACGGTCGGCGGCTTGTCCCACCAGGGGATTCCCCACGAGGAGACGTACCAGTACCCGTTGGCACCGACCCAGGTCATAGCGAGGGCGAAGAAGACACCCGCGGCGAACAGCGCGCGATTGCGCATCGGCCGCAGGACTTCCGAGCTCACCGCGACCGCGGTCACCGCGGCGACACAGGTGGCAAGGCCCGCGAACACACCGAACTGGTGGGTCCACTTGGTGGGCGAGAACATCATCAGCACCATGGCGGCGAGAGTGATGCCGAGCATCCGCCGGACCGGACCGACCGCGGTGCCGGGGATATGGCCGCCGCGGCGCAACATGATCGCAGTGCAGACGATCAGGCCGATCAGCATCGCGAAGACACCGAACCGCCTGGTCAGCCAGCCGTCGGCGTTGAGTTGCAGCAGGTACTGGTAGCGCAGGAATTCGAAGAACCAGGACTCACCCGGCCCGATCACGTTGTGCACGGCGAACATCTCCCGCACACCGGCGAAGGTCCGGTCCGCGAAGACGACAGTGAGCACCACCGTGCCCGCAGCCAGGATCGGCAGCAACTGCGCCAGGTAGCCCACCGACTTCGACCGCGCCACGATCATCGCGGTGACCACACGCGCACCGGCCACCAGCGCACCGAGGCAGATCAGGCCCGACGGTGCGCCGGTGAGGGTGAACGCGGCCACGATCACCGCGACGGCGAACGGCACGAGCCGCCGGGTCGCGATCGCTCGTTCGACCGACACCCAGGTGACCAGAACACCCAGCGCGACAACGAATTCCGCACGCAGACCGTTGTTGTAGGGCAGCCAGAAGGCCAGGAAGACGAAGGCAGCGGTCCAGGTGGCCACGCGTTCGCGGCGCAGTGCCACGCCGAGGCGGGGTAGCACCTCACGGCTGATCAACCACCAGGTGAGC
The DNA here is from genome assembly GCF_042720495.1 of Nocardia sp. NPDC058480. Lineage (NCBI taxonomy): Bacteria > Bacillati > Actinomycetota > Actinomycetes > Mycobacteriales > Nocardiaceae > Nocardia > Nocardia sp. NPDC058480. The sequence goes on from NZ_JBHXMN010000019.1 coordinate 55,768, forward strand.
ACCCCAGCGCCGAGAGCGGGCAGCCGGACCAGCGGGCTGACCGCGGAGATGTGGGTGAGCCAGCCGATGATGTCGACGTAGGGGGTGTAGAACGGGCCCTCGTCGACGCTGAACCAGCGGTAGTAGTTGGACATGTTGCCCGAGCTGCTCGCACCCCTCGCCATGCCGAGGATGTAGCCGTCGTCGGAGGTGTTGGCGCCGATGAAATGCCAGACGAGCAGGACCGAGAACACCAGCCAGTCGACGGGACGCAGCCGCCACCAGCGTTGCGGCAGGAATCGGCGCGCGGAGCGGCCGTCGAGGGCGTCGAGACGGTGCAGGGCGAACAGCGACACCGCCGTCGCCAGCAGGCACAGCACGATCGCGGCCAGTTTGAGCCAGGTCGGCGAGGACGTGTAGCGGGCGTCGACGTCGACGCGCACCGCGAGGTCCGCGGGGGCGGCACCGGTCAGCTCACTGAACACGCCGACGACCTGCGGACGCAGATCAGCGGCCACCGCGGCGCCGGACGCGGTGAGACCTGTTGTGGTGACCGAGGATTGCTGCGGCGTGATCGCGATCGTCAGCGCGCAGGAGCGGTCGAGCACCTCGGCCAGCGGCGCCGTCCACACCAGGGTCGAGCGCGAGACCACGTCCACCCGGCCGGGTCGTTCGGCGGTATCGGCGACCACCTTGACGACGAAGCCGTACTTCTCCATGTCGGCCGACTGACGCGGCACGGTGGAGACAGCGACACCGCCGGTCGCGGCAAGGGAACTCAACGCGGCGCACGGCACCGTCGCCGACAGGGCGGCGGGCGCGTAGGCGATGAGCGGCGATTCGACCGCGGCGGGCGATCCCTGCTGGGGCCAGGACACCGTCGCGGCGTCGACCCGGACGGGCAGGAACGGGATCACCGCGGCACTGAGAATGCCGATCAGTCCCGCGACGATCGCGACGATGCGCGCCCACCCCGCGCGATCACGTCGCGTCGGCTCCGAAACACCCTTGGGCGGATGCCCCTGCCGCACGATCGTCTCTACCACGGGGCCCGATAGTAGCCGCGCCACCGACAGCAGGCGAAACACCATCGCGACTCGCACGCGAAAGCCCCGTCCGGAAACGTCCGAACGGGGCTGAAGCGAGGAAGATCAGGGGCAGGCGACCGAGGTCTGACCCAGGTTGGTCATCATGCCGCAGGCCCACGACTTCTGGACCTTCCACTTGCCGTCCTCGGCCACGAACGGCACGTCGACGACATTGGTCTGACCGTTGACCGTGAAGTTGGCCTTCGCGTTGACACTGTCACCGAAGGAGGTCACCTCGGTGACCTGCACCACGACATTGGCGTCCGAGGCGGCCTGGGCCAAGCGGTTCGGCAGCTCGGGATCGGCCTCGCCGCCCTGCACGAAGTCCAGCTTCTGATCATTGGGGACCGACGGATCCAGCGCGGTGGTGAGCTGGGCGTTGAGCTGCTCCACAGTCGGCACGGGAGGCAGGTCCGCGGCCGCCGAAGTCTCAGCCTTGGCGCTGGTGGTGGTTTTGGCGGCGGGCTTGTCACCCTTGTCGTCGCTGCACGCGCTCAGGCCGAGGGCGGCGACCACGGCCAGTCCGGCGATCGCTACACGTCCGGTCGTACGAAGCTTCAACTGCTCGTCCTTTGCGTTCGAGGTGGGAGTGGTTCCATCGCGGTAGTCGAGGCTACTCCTCAGGCGAGACTGTCGAGCGGATCGGCCCGTGTCAGCCCCGTGTCGTCGGCTGGAAAGGTACGCGCCGCACCGGGACCTGTCGAGCTGGTCTCGAAACGCACGGTCACCACGCCGTAACCCGCACCCTGCACCCAGCCGTGCCCGAAGTCCGGATGACTCACATCCATACCCGGAAACCACAGGCCCGCAGGCATACTCGGCTGTTCCGCCGGCGGGGGCGCGGTGTCGGCGACAGTGCCGAGATCGTCGGGCACCGCCTGATCCAGTTCGGGGAACAGCGATTCCTGGCGTACCAGCGACAAACCGCCGTAACCGACACCGACGAGGCGGATCGGGCCGAGCTCGGCCGGATCGATCGCGGAGCGTTGCGCGGCCGCGGCCAGGGTGGTCAGGTCGGCGGTGGCGTAGGGCAGGGTGAACGACCTGGTCACGATGCCCATATCCGACTTCCTGAGCTTGAGGACCACGGTGCGGGCGGCGCGGCCGTCGCGTTCGAGCCTGCGATGCGCCGAGGCTGCCATCGCGGTGACGGCGGCGCGCAAGTCGGTCATGGTGACGATGTCGCGTTCGTAGGTGTTCTCGGCGCTGATCTGCTTGGCCTCGGCGCGCTCGGTGACCGGGCGGTCGTCGATCCCACGCGCGAGCCGGTGCAGTGCGGCGCCCATGCTGCCACCGAGGGTCGAGACGGCCTCCGACTCCGGCAGTGCGGCGAACGCGCCGACCGTCTCGATGCCGAGGCTGCGCAGCCTCGCCTCGGCCACCGGACCGATCCCCCACAGTTTGCGCACCGGCAGCGCGGCGAGCAGCTCGCCCTGTTCCGACGGTGAAATGACCCGCATACCATCGGGTTTGGCGAGGCCGGAGCCGATTTTGGCGAGTTGTTTCCCGGTCGCCGCGCCGATCGAGGCCGTGAGCCCGGTCTGCGCTCGAACGAGAGCGCGCAGCATCGCGCAATAGTCCTCGACCGAGGCGACACTCGCGCCCGCCAACTCGGCCGGTTCGGCGAAGGCCTCGTCGAATGACAGCGTCTCGAGCACCGGAACACAGCTGCGCAACGCGTCGAACACCTGCGCGCTCAGTACCGAGTACAGCGCGCCGCGCGGCGGCACCACCACCGCCGATACACCGATCAGGCGCCGGGCCTGATGCATCGGCATCGCCGAGCGCGCGCCGTAGACCCGAGCCTCGTAGCTGGCCCCCGCGACGACACCGCGCTGGGTCGCCCCACCGACGAGAACCGGGCGGCCACGCAATGTGGGTCTGGTCAATTGTTCGACCGAGGCGAAGAACGCGTCCATATCGATGTGCAGCACCCAGCGACGGGCGGTGACCGCCGCATCGGGCCTGGCCGGGGCCACGGCGGCAGGAGTGTGAGTGCTCACGAGGCGCAATCTACGCCGGTCCACCGACAATTCCTCGAGCCCGTTGCCAGCCGTCGCACACCGATGACACAGCCGAATATGTGATGATCGGGGGATGAAGATCCGCAAGGCTGTCATTCCGGCGGCGGGAATCGGCTCCCGGCTGCTTCCGCTGACCAAGGCGACGCCGAAGGAGATGCTGCCGGTCGGGGACAAACCGGTCATCGAGCACACGGTGCGTGAACTGGTCGCCTCCGGGATCACCGACATCACCATCGTCGTGAGCAGCGGCAAGTCGCTCATCCAGGATCACTTCCGGCCGAATCCGGCGCTGGTCGCACAGCTACGCGCCGACGGCAAGTCCGCCTACGCCGATGCGGTGGAGGAGGTGGGCGAGCTCTCCCGCGAGGGCCACATCACCTACCTCGACCAGCACGGCCCGTACGGCAACGGCACGCCGGTGCTCAACGCGGCGCGCCACCTCGGCGACGAACCGATGCTGGTGCTGTGGCCCGACGATGTGTTCGTCGCCGAAGTACCGCGCGCCCAGCAGCTGATCACCGCCTACGAATCCACCGGGTGCCCGGTGTTGGCGCTGCTGCCGATGTCGCCGGGTGAATCGCAGCGCTACGGCGTGCCGGTGGTGCGCGAGGACCTCGACGACGGATTGCTTCGCATCTCCGGCCTGATGGAGAAGCCCAAGCCCGAAGACGCGCCGTCGGCCTACGCGGCGATCGGTGGGTATGTCGTGACACCGGGCATCATCGACGAACTGCGCACCCAGACCGAGAAGTGGTACACCCACCAGACCGGCGAGGTGTATCTGACCGATGCGATCAACAATTACGCCGCCGAGCACGCGGTGTACGGCCAGGTCATCCAGGGCCGCTGGTACGACACCGGCAACCCGGCCGACTACCTGGTAGCCCAGTTCGCCTCGGCCCTGGCCCATCCCGAATACGGCCCGCTGTTGCGTCAACTGGTGGACTGAAAGCTCTTTTCGCGGCCCGCCCTATTTCTGGACTGACCAGAGGGTCACGAATTTCAGCACCCTTCCAGCATGTTCGAGAACGCTCAGGCGATGAGGGTCAATGCCGCACGAATACCGGCGCGCACCGTGTCGTTGTCGCCGACGCCGCCGCTGATGGTGACGCCGTCGCGGGTGAGGAGTAGGGCGCGAGCCGCGTCATCGGGCGCGGCATGGCCGCCCGCGCGGAGGTGTTCGGCCATCAGTTCGCGGAACCAAGTGCGGTAGTCGTCGACCACCCGGCGCACCGGGTGTTCCGGGTCGGGGAATTCGACGGCGGCATTGAGGAAGGGGCAGCCGCGGAAGCCGGGGCCGCAGCTGATGTCACTGAGCGTGTCGAAGATGGTGGTGATGGTGGCGAAGCCTTCGCCTGGCACCGATTCCAGCGCGCCGCGCTGGCGTGCGTACTCGCGCTGCAAATAGGCGACCACCAGGTCTTCTTTGGTCTTGAAGTGCCGGTAGAACGTGGCCTTGGCGATGCCGGCCTCGGCGATGATCCGGTCGATACCGACCGTGTGGACCCCCTCGGCATAGAACAACCGGGTTGCCGTGTCGAGCAGACGTTCACGAGCCGCACTCATGGCCTGACCTGTGTCCTTTCCGGGAATCAGCGCTTCCCCTTGACGATATCAGACAGGTCTGTCTACTCTGATAATCAGAAGTGAACAGACAAGTCTGTCTAGGAGGACACCATGGCACCTATCTACACCGCGGTCGCAACCTCGGTCGGCCGCGACGGCCGTTCCTACACCGATGACGGCGTGCTCGATCTGACGCTCGCCCGCCCCAAGGAGATGGGCGGCGACGGCGCGGGCACCAACCCGGAGCAGCTCTTCGCGGCGGGCTATTCGGCCTGTTTCGCCAGTGCGCTGCAGCTGGTCGCCAAGCGGATGAAGATCGACGCCGACGACGCGTCGGTGACCGCCGAGGTCGGTTTGAATCCCCTCGAGGGCGGTCGGTTCGGGCTCTCGGTCGTGCTGCGCGTGGAACTGCCCGAGCACCTGCACAACGAGCAGGGGCAGCAACTCATCGAGACCACCCACCAGGTGTGCCCGTACTCCAACGCCACCCGGGGCAACATCCCGGTGGAACTGATTGTCGAGTAGGTCCACCAACTAAGTCCACCAAATAAGAAAGGTCCGGGCTCTGAATGCCCGGACCTTTCTGAACTGCAAAGAACTCAGACCTTGGCGACCGAAACCTTGACGCCGCCGGTGATCTCGGCGGCATCGGCACCCGCGTCACCGAAAGTCAGTGCGGTGGCGAGGATTTCCCCGGCGATCAGGTCGCGGTGGGTCGCGGCCCACGCCGCCCGCTCGGCCGGCACATCCAGGATCACACTGATCCGGTCGGACACCTCCAGACCCTGTGACTTGCGGGTTTCCTGCAGGTCGCGGATCAGGTCGCGGGCCCAGCCCTCGGCCTCCAGCTCCTCGGTGACCACCGAGTTCAGCACCACCAGGCCGGCATTGCCGGGCAGGGCGGCGGTGGACTCGGGTTCGGCGGCCACCAGTCGCTGGGTGTACTCCTCGGGCAGCAGGGTGATCCCGGCGGCGGTGACGACACCGTCGACGGATTCGCTCCACTCCCCCGCCTTGACTGCCTTGATCACCGTCTGGACCTGCTTGCCGATGCGCGGACCGGCGGCGCGCGCGTTGACGACCAGCTCGAACCGGCCGTGCGCGGAGACGTCGGTGGTCAGGTCGACCTTCTTGACGTTGACCTCGTCGGCGATCAGCGCGGCGAACGGCGTGAGCCGCTCGGCATCCGCGGCGGCGATGGTGACCTCGGCCAGCGGCAGCCGCACCCGCAGGTTCTGCGCCTTGCGCAGGCTCAGCACGGTGGAGCAGACCACTCGCACCTCGTCCATCGCGGCGACCAGCTCGGGATCGTGCGGCAGCTCGGTCTCGGTAGGCCAGTCGGTGAGGTGCACCGAACGCTCGCCGGTGAGCCCACGCCAGATCACCTCGGTGATCAGCGGCAGCAGCGGCGCGGCGAGGCGGGTGACCACCTCGAGGACCGTGTGCAGGGTGTCGACCGCGTCGCGGTCCTCGGACCAGAACCGCGAACGCGACCGGCGCACATACCAATTGGTGAGCGCGTCGGCGAAACCACGCAGTTCGTCGGCGGCACCGGCGATGTCGTAGGTCTCGAGCGCCTCGGTGACCACGTCGCGGGTGACTGCGAGCTTGGCCAGGATGTAGCGATCGAGCACGTTCGGCGAATCCGTCCGCCACACACCGGGCTTCGAGGCGTAGAGCTGCAGGAAGGTCCACGCGTTCCACAGCGGCCGCATCGCATGGCTCACGCCTTCGCGGATGCCACGCTCGGTGACGATGAGATTGCCACCGCGCAGGATGGGCGAGCTCATCAGGAACCAGCGCATGGCGTCGGAGCCGTCGCGGTCGAAGACCTCGTTGACGTCGGGGTAGTTGCCCTTCGACTTCGACATCTTCAGGCCGTCGTCACCGAGCACGATGCCGTGCGCGGCAACGGTTTTGAACGACGGCGAGTCGAACAGCGCGGTCGAGAGCACGTGCAGCGTGTAGAACCAGCCGCGGGTCTGCCCGTTGTACTCGACGATGAAATCGCCGGGGAAGTGGCTGTCGAACCACTCCTTGTTCTCGAACGGGTAGTGCACCTGGGCATACGGCATCGAGCCCGACTCGAACCAGCAGTCGAGCACCTCGGGTACCCGGCGCATGGTCGAGTTCCCGGTCGGGTCATCGGGATTGGCGCGGGTGAGGTCGTCGATGTAGGGACGGTGCAGGTCGGTGGGGCGCACGCCGAAGTCGGCTTCCAGCTCGTCGAGCGAACCGTAGACGTCCACGCGCGGGTAGGCCGGGTCGTCGGAGACCCAGACCGGGATCGGGCTGCCCCAGTAGCGGTTTCGGCTGATGTTCCAGTCGCGCGCGCCTTCGAGCCACTTGCCGAACTGGCCGTCGCGGATGTGCTCGGGCACCCAGCTGATCTGCTGGTTGAGCTCGACCATCCGGTCGCGGAACTTGGTGACCGCGACGAACCACGACGGCACGGCCATGTAGATCAGCGGCTGACCGGAGCGCCAGCTGTGCGGGTAGGAGTGCTCGATCGTCTCGTGCCGCAGCAGCTTTCCGGCGGCCTTGAGGTCCTTGATGATCACCGGGTTGGCGTCGAAGACCATCATGCCCTCGTACGGCGGCACCATCGAGGTGAACTTGCCCGCCGGGTCGAGCGGCTGCACGATCTCGATGCCGTTGGCCGAGGCGACATCCATATCCTCTTCACCGAAAGCCGGTGCGAGGTGGACGATTCCGGTGCCGGAATCGGTGGTGACGTAGTCGGCCGTGAGCACACGGTGCGCGTTCGGGTGGCCGACGAAGAAGTCGAACGGCGGGGCGTAGGACAGGTCGGCCAGCGCCGCACCGTCGTACTGGCCGAGCACGTCCGGCTCGTCGCCCAGTTCGCGGCTGTAGTGCGAAAGGCGTTCGGCGGCGAGCAGGTAGCGCTTGTCGTCGGCACCACGCACGTGCACGTAGCGCACGTCGGGGTGCACCGCGATCGCGAGGTTGGACGGCAGGGTCCACGGCGTGGTGGTCCAGATCAGCGCGTTCGCGCCGTCCAGCGCGGCGAGGGGGTGTTCGGCGGGGACGCTCAGGCGCATGTCGACGGTGACCGCGGGGTCCTGACGCATCTTGTACGCGTCGTCGAGGCGGGTCTCCTGGTTCGACAGCGGCGTCTGCTCGTACCAGCTGTAGGGCAGCACACGGAAGCCCTGGTAGATCAGGCCCTTCTCGTGCAGCGACTTGAACGCCCACATGACCGACTCCATGAAGTCGAGGTCGAGGGTCTTGTAGTCGTTGTCGAAGTCGACCCAGCGGGCCTGGCGGGTGACGTAGTCGCGCCACTCACCGGTGTAGCGCAGCACCGACGACTTACAGGCGGCGTTGAACTCGGCCAGCCCCATCTCGTCGATCTGGGCCTTGTCGGTGATGCCGAGCTGCTTCTCGGCTTCGATCTCGGCGGGCAGGCCGTGGGTGTCCCAGCCGAAGCGGCGGTCGACCTTCTTGCCGCGCATGGTCTGGAAGCGCGGGATCAGGTCCTTGACGTAGCCGGTCAGCAGGTGCCCGTAGTGCGGCAGACCGTTCGCGAACGGGGGGCCGTCGTAGAAGACGAACTCGCCTTCACCGTCGCGGTTGTCGATGCTGGCGCGGAAGGTGTCGTCGCGGGCCCAGTAGTCGAGCACCTGGGTTTCGAGCTCCGGGAACGTCGCGCCCGAACCCGCGCCGAAGTCGACTCTGGGGTATGCGCTACCGGTAGTTGTCTCGTCCGCCATCGCGGATTGCTCCTCGTGCCGCCGCGCCGTGAGCGCGAGATGTGGGCACGGGGACGATGTCGGCGCCGGTGCGCCGTACCGCGGTACCACCCCGTTTGCTCGCGCTACCCCCTCGCCGGGAGCGGCATGAGCCTCTCGTTGTGTGAGCTGTGACGGGCTCACCCGTTCGGTTCTACTGAGCGCTGCGCGCCGTTCTTCCGAAGGCTCCCCGGTGATGGCCGGATCAGTGCCATGTGTAGTTCGATTCTAACCGGGTGCGTCCAGTCGATATTCCGCGCCGGTCAGTTCCGCCGGGCGTGTCGGCCGGGTGGGACCGGTTCGCTCTCGGGTTTTCGCGCGGACAGTGCGCTCACGAGCAAACTCGCGGCACCCACCACACAGATCAGAATGCACCCCCACGCCCACACCACCGAACCGGTGGCGAGCGCTGCGACGAGCAGTCCGAAGCCGATCGCCGCAAGAACAAGCGTCAAGACGAGCATGGTGACTCCCAAGCCAACCGAGCAGCCCGACGATAACTGGGCATTCCCGAATCACGCGACGCGCTGCGTCGCGCGACTCGGGAACTAGTTTACTTGCCGCCCTTGGCGAAGGAGGCGGGAGCCAGACTGTTGGCCGAACCGTTGGTTTCGCCCGCGAACTCGCCGCCGTCGACCGGCACGGCCGACCCACGGTTCTCGAGCTCTTCCAGCTGCGATTCCAGGTAGGACTTCAGGCGCACCCGGTACTCGCGCTCGAAGGTCTTCAGCTGCTCGATGCGGCTTTCCAGCACCGTGCGCTGCTGGGTGATCGTGGCCATGATCTCGGCGTGCTGACGCTCGGCGTCGGCAGTGAGCGCCTCTGCCTTGTCCTTGGCCTGCCGGATCTGGGTGTCGGAGCGGTTCTGCGCGTCGGACAGCATCGCGTCGGACTTCTGACGCGCGTCGGAGATCATCGCTTCCGAGCGAGTGCGGGCGTCGCCGACCAGTCGCTCGGAGTTTGCTCGCGCGTTCGAGAGCAGACCCTCGGCCTCGGTCTTGGCATCGGTGGTGAGGCGGTCGGCCATCTCCTGCGCCAGGGTGAGCACCTTCGCGGCCTGCATATTCGCGTCCGGGCCGTTGTTCTGCACCGGCGCCGCGACGGGCATCGGGGCAGGCGGCGCGACCGGGACCGGCTGCGGAACGGGTTCCGGCACTGGCGGCGGCGCCTGCTGCACGGGCGCCTTCGCGGCGCTGACCGGGGCGGGCCCGCGGTTCTTCTTGGCGTCGGCCAGCTCGGTGTCGAGTTCGGCGACCCGCTGACGCAGGTCGGCGTTCTCCTCGATCAGGCGCGAAAGCTCCTGTTCGACGAGATCCAGGAAGGCATCGACCTCGTCCTCGTTGTAGCCGCGCTTACCGATCGGCGGTTTGCTGAACGCGACGTTGTGCACATCGGCAGGAGTCAGCGGCATCGAAGGATCCCTTCACGCGTCTTTTGGAGAACTAGCAAGCGGTCTTCTCGATTCATTGTGTCACACGGAGGTCACGGGCTGACCGAGCCTACCCACGATCGACATCAGGATGAAGACGAGGAAGAGCAGGACCATTATCGAAAGATCGAGACGAATCCCCCCAAGATTCACAGGAGGTATCAACCGCCTCAGAAGTTTCACCGGGGGGTCGGTAACGGTGAAGATCACCTCTAGGACGATCACCACCACACCGGTCGGGCGCCAGTCGCGCGCGAAACTGCGAATGAACTCGACGATCACCCGACTGATGAGCAACAGCCAGAAGATGAAAAGCACGAGGTACAGAACCGCGAACAGGGCCACGGGTTCACTCTGCCGCAAAACCGGCACCGTGCAAAATGGCCGCGCCGCGCAGTGCGCGGGCGGCCATCTCGGTATCGGGTGTGCGTTCTCTATTTCTGGTTGTAGAAGCCGTTTTCGGCGATGCGGCGGCGTTCTTCCGCTGATACGTCGACATCGGCCGGTGAGAGCAGGAACACCTTCGTCGCCACCTTGTCGAACGAACCACGCAGCGCGAAAGCGAGTCCGGCCGCGAAATCGACCAGCCTTTTGGCATCGGCATTGCTCAGGTCGACCAGGTCCATGATGACCGGATTCCCTTCGCGGAACCGTTCACCGATGATCCTGGCCTCGCTGTAATCGCGCGGACGCAGCGTGGTGATCTTGGACAAGGGACCTCCGTCCTCGAAGATCCCAGGACGCCGCGCGGGCGCGGGCTCGGGGCGCATGCGCTCCTCCAGCCTGCGCTCCTCGGCGTCGGGATCGACCGCGAGCGCACCACGAGTGGAGCCGCGCATACCGGGTGCGACACCGCCTGCCCGGAAGGACCGGCCCGACGACGGCGCCGTTTCGATCCTGGTGGGGCGACGCGGCGTCTCGTAGCGATCGTCGGCGTAGGTGTCGGCGACATAGTCGTCACGACGCGCCTGGTAGGCCGACTTGTAAGCCGGCTGTGGGAAGTCGTCGGCCTCGTCGGAGAAACGGTCGGAGCCGTAACGGTCTTCGGCATAACGGTCGTAGCTGCGCGGACGGGCGCGGCCCGCGCGCTCCTCGGCACCGCGAGGGGCATGATCGTCGACATAGTCGTCTTCGTACTCATCGAGCGGAACCATGCCGAAGTACGCCTTGAACTTATGCAGGGTACTCATCTGGTCGACCTTCCTTCGGCCCCGGTGGCGGCCGGGTGTTGAAGTTCTTGCTCAGCGCCTCTTCAGCCCAATCGTATGTGTCGAATGTGACTGATGAGGTTTCTTTGCTACGCCGAGGTTATCGGCCGGGCGCCCATCAAGGCGGTTCCGACACGCACACACGTCGAACCGTGTTCGACCGCAATCTCCAAATCACCCGACATACCTGCAGAAAGTTCGGTGGCTCCGGCGTGTTGCGCCATCAGCGAAGTGTGCAATGTCGCAAGATTCGCAAACGACACATCACTGGGGACGTCAAGGGGCGGAATCGCCATCAGACCGGCCAGATGCAGGCCGGGCGCCTTCGCTACCAGGTCGGCCAGGGCTTGCAGATCGGCCGGTGCGACACCCCCGCGTCCGGGGTCGGTGTCCAGGCTCACCTGCAACAGCACCCGCAGCGGCGCGATACGCTCGCCGGCTGCCAGTGCGTCCTGCGCGGCACGGTCGAGAGCGTTTGCCAGGCGTTCGCTGTCGACCGAAGCGACGGTGTGCGCCCACCGCGCTACCGCGCGTGCCTTGTTGCGTTGTAAACGGCCGATCATGTGCCATTCGACGTCGTTGTAGTCGAGCTGATCGACCTTCGCGGACGCTTCCTGCTCGCGGGACTCGCCGAATTCGCGTCGGCCGAGGGCGTGCAGGATGGCGACGTCGGTGGCGGGGAAGAACTTGGTCACCGGGAGAAGAGTGACCGAACCTGACGGGCGACCCGCGGATTCGACGGCGGCGTCGATGCGGGCGAGGAGACCGTCGAGACGAGCCGAGAGCTCCGCGGTGCGGATCGTGTCCGTCGTCATGCGGCGGGATCCATCCAGATCACGCCGGCGATGCGGCCGGTGGGTGCGCCACGGCGGTGGCTGAACAGGGTTTTGTCCTCGATGGTGCAGCGTGGGTCAACGGCGATTCCGCCGACGCCCGCCTCGGTGAGCTGTCGGCGGATGCCCGCCCGCAGATCGAGCCCGGGGGTTTTGCGGACGGTGGTGGTCGCGCTGCCGGGCAGGTGGGCCTCGACGTCGGCGCGCATGGCGGCGGGGACTTCGTACTGGCGACCCGAGGCGGCGGGGCCGAGGAAGGCACCGATGCGGTCGATGCGGGCGCCGACCGAGACCATCGCGTCGAGAACTCGCGGCACTATGCCGATCCGGGCGCCGATGCGGCCCGCGTGGACCGCGGCGATGACGCCCGCCTCGTCATCGGAGAGCAGGATCGGCACGCAGTCGGCGGTGAGCACCACCAGCGCCAGTCCCGGCACGGTCGTGACCAGCGCGTCGGTCACCGGCACCGGTTCGGCGCGCGGCCCGTCGACGATCTCGACGGTGCGCCCGTGCACCTGCTCCATCCACACCAGCCGGTCAGGAGCGAGGCCGATACCTTCGGCCAGCCGGATCCTGTTGCGGCGCACAGCTTCCGGATCGTCACCGACGTGGTCACCCAGGTTGAACGAGTCGTAGGGCGCGGCGGAGAAGCCACCGGCGCGGGTGGTGGTCACCCGGCGAACGGTCACGGTAGGAGGTGCGGAAGTCATAGTTCGAGCGTAGTGCGGTCACGGGGTCGCGCGGTCACCGCGCGGGGTGACGTCGGCAACCCCGGTGCGAACTGTCACGGGGCGATGGGCGGCCTCGTGTTTTCCGGATAACGCGATAGCGCCCGAACTCGATGGGAGTTCGGGCGCTATCGCGCAGACGAATGCTTATCGACGCATGAAGTCCGGGACGTTGATCTCGTCGTCATCGTCGCCTTCGCGAACTTCCGGGTTGTTGACGCGGTTCATGGCCGCCTCGGTGACCCGCTGACGCTCCGACTCCCGGTACCGCTCCGTATCACGGTAATTCGGCGCCGCGGCCCGGCTACTGGACACCCCGGCCGTAGCGGGCTCGGTGGGACGCGACGGCGCCTCGGACGTGCGTCCCTGACCGATCTCGCCCGCGCGGCCGGAACCGATCGGGTTCGCCCCGGTCCGGCTCGTCGTGGCCGCGCTGGATTCGGTATTGCGCCGCGACGGGCCGCCACCGTCGAATCCCGCGGCGATGACGGTGACGCGCACCTCGTCGCCGAGCGAATCGTCGATGACCGTACCGAAGATGATGTTGGCCTCGATGTGGGCCGCCTCCTGTACCAGCGAAGCCGCCTCGTTGATCTCGAACAGGCCCAGATCGGAGCCGCCCGCGATCGAGAGCAGCACACCGTGCGCGCCATCCATGGAGGCCTCGAGCAGCGGCGAGTTGATCGCCGTCTCGGCCGCCTTCACCGAACGACCCTCGCCACGCGCCGAGCCGATGCCCATGAGTGCCGATCCGGCACCCGACATCACGCTCTTGACGTCGGCGAAGTCGACGTTGATCAAGCCGGGGGTGGTGATCAGGTCGGTAATACCCTGAACACCGTTGAGCAGCACCTCATCCGCGGAGCGGAAGGCGTCCATCAGACTCACCGCCGCGTCGCCCAGCTGCAGCAGCCGGTCGTTCGGAATGACGATGAGGGTGTCGCACGACTCGCGAAGTAGGTTGATCCCTACTTCGGCCTGGTTCCCGCGCCGCTTGCCCTCGAAAGAGAACGGCCGGGTGACGACCCCTATAGTCAGGGCGCCCAGCTTGCGGGCGATGCTGGCGACGACGGGGGCGCCACCGGTACCGGTGCCACCACCCTCGCCCGCCGTGACGAAGACCATGTCGGCGCCCTTGAGCACCTCTTCGATCTCGTCCTTGTGGTCCTCGGCGGCCTTGCGACCGACTTCCGGATCGGCTCCGGCACCGAGGCCGCGGGTGAGTTCGCGACCGACATCGAGTTTGACGTCGGCGTCACTCATCAGCAGGGCTTGCGCGTCGGTATTGACCGCGATGAACTCGACTCCCTTGAGTCCCTGTTCGATCATTCGGTTGACGGCGTTCACGCCGCCGCCGCCGATACCGACGACCTTGATCACTGCAAGGTAGTTGTGCGGGGGCGTCATGGGCTCTCGCCTTCCTTCGATCTTAAACCCTCAACCTCAACCATAGGGTTGGCGTTATGTCAAGTATCCGACTGCTGCGGAACGCTATTCGCAGCCACTGCGATCCCGGCGCAGGCGCGCCGAGATGAGAGCCAGAATCTTGTGCCACAAAGAATGTCGCTCACTTTACCGTGACCAGATTCGGACTCGAAACGTCGAATACGGTCCCCTCACGGGTCAGTAGCGGCAACACGACGGCAGCTTTGCGCTCGCCGTCGTCCGTGCCGCCCCACACTACCTTCCTGCCATCGCGAAGGCTCAGCGAGACGTCCGAAATCGACCGTGCGACAACCTCACCCACCTGCACCGACAGGGCGGGAGGCAGGGTGACCAGCACATCCACCGCCGCCCTGGCCGCCGCTGACCCGGTGAACGAGCCCTCGGTGCGCAGTTTCGGCACCCCGATGGGCGGTTCTGGCTCGATCGCGAATTCGACGCTCTCGGCGTCGATCAGGTGGGCGCCGTCCGGTGCCTCGAAGTACACCACGGGTGTTCGCTCCACGACGGTGACCAGCACTGTCGAGGGGAATTTACGTTGCACCCGGACCGAGCGCACCTTCGGGATCGCGGCCACGCGCTGGGCGATCGCGGTGGTATCGATGCGTAACATCGAACGGCCGTCCGGAATTTCGAGTCGCCCGCGCACATCGACCTCCGGCACCGCCGACAGGCCGTCGATGCGCACGGTGCGCACCGACAGCGCCGGGGTGAACCAGGCCACTGCCACCAGCAGGCTCACCACGACCACCCCGACCACCGTCCAGAGACGGTAGCCGTGCCACCCGCGCGCGGCGGGCATCGGCAATCTCACCGGCCGCCCTGCTGCGGCCTGGCCCGCAGGCCGTCGAGGATCTGGCTGCCGAGCATGGTCACATCGCCCGCACCCATGGTGATCACGACGTCGCCGTCGCCCGCGAGCGCGGCGACCTGCTTGCCGACCTTGGACATATCCGGCTGGTAGTGCACGGGTTTGGTCACCGACTGGGCGACCAGCGCGCCGTTGACGCCGGGCAGCGGGTCTTCACGGGCGCCGTAGACGTCGAGGACGACCACCTCGTCGGCCAGGCTCAACGCGGTGCCGAACTCCGTGGCGAAAGTGGCGGTGCGGCTGTACAGATGCGGCTGGAACACCACGATCGCCCGGCCGCGCTGCAGGCGGTCGCCGTCGCGCGCCTCCTGGGCGACGAGCTGCGCGGCGGCCTCGAGCACGGCGCGAACCTCGGTGGGGTGGTGGGCGTAATCGTCGAAGACACGCACGCCGTTTTCCCGGCCGGTGAACTGGAACCGGCGATGCACGCCGCCGAATCCCTCCAGGCCGGCCACGATCTCGTCGATATCGGCGCCGGTGGCGCGGGCGGCCAGCAGCGCCGCCAGCGCGTTGAGCGCCATGTGCCTGCCGGGCACCGACAGTCGCAACGAACGCGGCGCGGTTTCGCCGTCGAGCTGGAACTCGACGATGCCGCCGACATCACGCGGTTGCCAGTCGAGCAGCCGCGCACCGACGGGCACGGGCGCGTCGGTGAGATCGCCCGATCCGTAACCGAGGACCGCGATCCCGCGTTCGGACATCCGCGGTGCGACCCGCTGGGCCAGCGCGAGCGAACCGGGATCGTCGAGGCACACCACCAGCAGACCGCCGGGGGCGAGCCGGTCGGCGAAGTCGTCGAAGACCTGGATGTAGGCCTCGTCGGTGCCGAAGTAGTCGAGGTGGTCGGATTCGATATTGGTGACCACGGCGACGTCGGGGTCGTATTGCAGCAGTGAGCCGTCGGACTCGTCGGCCTCGGCGACGAAGATGTCACCGCTGCCGTGGTGGGCGTTGGTGCCCGCCTCGTTGAGCTCGCCGCCGACCGCGAACGACGGATCGGCACCGCAGTGCTGCAGCGTGACGATCAGCATCGAGGTGGTCGAGGTCTTGCCGTGGGTGCCCGAGACCAGCAGGGTCTTGTGCCCGCGCATCAGCGCGGCGAGCACGGTCGGGCGCATCAGCACGGGGATGTCGCGCCGATTCGCTTCGACCAGTTCCGGGTTGGTCTTCGGGATGGCGGCGTAGGTGGTGACGACGACCGTAGGACCGCCGGGCAGCAGGTCGAGTGCGTCGGCGGCGTGGCCGATGCGCACCTCGGCGCCGCGGGCCCGCAGCGACAGCACACCGCGGCTCTCACGGGCATCGGAACCGGAGACCTTGCCGCCGCGGGAAAGCAGGATGCGCGCGATGCCGGACATGCCGGCGCCGCCGATGCCGACCATGTGCACGCGTTCGAGTTCGGGTGGCAGGGCCGCGCCGGTGGACTCCCCGATCGCCTGTTCCGGCTCGCTCATCGGGCGACCTCGGTGACGATCCTGGCCACCGTGCCGGCAGCGTCGCGATGGCCTGCGCCTGCGGCCGCGCGGCTCATCTGCGCGAGTCGAGCGGGGTCGAGCAGCAGCGGAATCACCTCATCGATCACGTATTTCGGGGTCAGCTCGGCGTCGGCCACAATTGTGCCACCACCTTGCGCGACCACCGGTCGGGCGTTGAATTCCTGTTCGCCGTTGCCGTGCGGCAGCGGCACGTAGAAGGCGGGTAGTCCCACCGCCGACACCTCGGCCACGGTCATCGCACCGGATCGGCACACCACCGCGTCGGCGGCGGCGTAGGCCAGGTCCATCCGCGACAGGTAGGGCACCGCCACATACGGTGCGGGCGCGTCGGCGGTGCTCACCTCGACACTGTTCTTGGGGCCGTGCGCGTGCAGCACCGAGATACCAGCGGCCGCGAGTTGCGGTGCGGCACCGGAGACGGCCTCGTTGAGGCTGCGCGCACCCTGCGAACCACCGAACACCAGCAGCACCGGTCCCTCGGCGGGCAGACCGAAGTGCGCGCGAGCCTGCGCCCGCAAGGCCGGACGGTCGAGCTCGGTGATGGAGGCGCGTACCGGAATACCGACGACCTGCGCGCCTGCCAGCCCCGAATCCGGAACGGCGGCGAGCACTGTGGCGGCGAGTTTCGCGCCGACCTTGTTGGCGATGCCTGCCTTCGCGTTGGCCTCGTGCACGATCACCGGCACCTTGCGCTTGCGGCCGAACAGCCCGCCGCGCGCGGCGAGGTACGCGGGCAGTGCGACGTACCCGCCGAAGCCGATGATCACGTCGGCCTGCACGTCGTCGATCACCGCTCTGGTCGCCTTGACCGAGGCGAGTACCCGGCCCGGCAGTCGCAGCAGGTCGGCGGAGGGCTTGCGCGGCAACGGCACCGGCGGGATCAGTTCCAGGGGGTACCCACGTTCGGGCACCAGTTTCGTCTCGAGTCCACGCTCGGTACCCAAGGCGGTCACCCGGATCGAGTCGTCGAGTCTGCGCAGCGCGTCGGCGACAGCCAGCGCGGGTTCGATGTGGCCTGCGGTTCCCCCGCCTGCGACGATCACCGACAACCCGGATCGCGGGTTACTCACCTGGATCTACCTCGTTCTCTCTATATCGAATCGATCTCGCGAAAGCGTGCGTGGTCATGCGCCGCCGCCTCCGCCGGTCCGCCGTTTCACCGGGCGGTGTGGCATCGGGTAGGTCGGTTCCCATGCTCTTGTCGACCGTAGCGAACTCGTGCCGCGGCTCTCCGGCGCACGTCGCCTGCGGTCGGCGGGCGGCTGGCGCCGCTGGGGCTGACGTGGGCGTTCGGTTCGGGCACGCGGCGCGACTTTGCGTGGCGCGGGCGGGGTGTACACCTCGGGCACCGGCAGCCGCAGCAGTCTGCTGAGCCTGCCGTCCTGGCCTGCCTTCAGCGCCGAGACCGCCTCCGGTTCGTGCCGGGCGGCGCTGGCGATGATGCCGAACATGAACAGCGTGATCGCCAGCGACGAACCACCGGCCGAGACCAACGGCAACTGCAGACCGGTCACCGGCAGCAGACCCACGACATAGCCGATGTTGATCAGCGCCTGCGCGGTGATCCAGGTGGTGGCGGTGGCGGTGAGCAGGCGCAGGAACGGGTCCACCGAGCGCAGCGCGATGCGGATGCCCGCGTAGACGAACAGGGCCAGCAGCGCCAGCACCAGCATGCAGCCGAGGAAGCCGAGTTCCTCACCGATGATGGCGAAGATGAAGTCGTTGTGCGAGTTGGGCAGGTAGCTCCACTTCGCGCGGCTCTGCCCGAGGCCGCGGCCCCAGATGCCGCCGTCGGCGAGGGAGTACTTGGCTTGGCGCGCTTGGTAATTGACCCCCTGCGGGTCGTCGCCAGGATTGAAGAACGCACGCACCCGGTCGGAGCGGTAGCCGGCCGACAACGCCAGCACCGACGCGGCGACCAGCCCGGTCACCATGATCCCGACGAACAATCGCACCGGCAGCCCACCGAACCACAGCAACGCCATCAACACGATGCCGAGGGCGATGGTGGTCGACAGGTTCGGCTCGAGCACCACCAGCAGGCACACCAGCAGCCCGGCGGGAACCAGCGGCACCAGGATGTCCTTGAGCTGGGCGCCCCGACGCGAGGCGAGCAGGTGCGCACCCCACACGATCAGCGTCACCTTGACGACTTCGGAGGGCTGGATCGACAGCGGGCCGATGTCGAACCAGCGACGCGCGCCACCGTGAATCGAGCCGATGCCGGGAATGAGCACCAATACCAGCGCGAGCACCGAGATGCTGAAGATCGGGAACGACCATTGGCGCAAGAACCGGAGCGGCAGCCGCAGCGCCACATAGAACGCGACAGCGCCGAGCGCGGCGAACATCGCCTGCTGGATGAACAGCGCGTAGGCCGAACCACCACCGGCATAGGACTCGACGCTCGACGCCGACAGCACCATCACCAGACCGAGCACGGTGAGCAGGGTCGCGATGGTGACGATCAGATGGAACGACGCGAGCGGCCGGGCCAACCACGCACCGAAGCGCTCCCCCGCCCAGTTCGGCTGCCCCGAACCGCGGCGGGTAGTACTCGCGCTGTCCACGCTGCCCCGGCTCTTACCCACGTTGCCCCCTTTTGGGCGGTGACGGGTCGGCCGGGCGCGCCTTCGTCATAGCGCCCGCCCGATGTCACCGTCTTCCAGTGCCGTCACCGCATCCACGAAACAGCGTCCGCGATGGGTGTAGTCGTCGTACATATCCAGGGAAGCGGCCGCCGGCGCGAGCAGGACGGTGTCTCCGGCGCGAGCCAGACCCGCCGCGGCGCGCACCGCACGGCCCATGACCGCCTCGGCTCGCTGGGATCTCGACGACTCCATGTCTGCATCGTCTCCCGCATCCAGCTCGATGACCGGGACTTCGGGTGCGTGTCGCGTCATCGCGGCGGCGATCACCGGCGCGTCGGCCCCGAACAGCACCGCGCCGACCAGTCGGTCACCGATCTCTTCGATCAGATCGTCGACACCGGCGCCCTTGAGCAGACCGCCCGCCACCCACACCACGTGCGGGTGCGCCATGATCGCGGCGCGCGCGGCGTGCGGGTTGGTGGCCTTGGAGTCGTCGATGAACTCGACACCGCCCAGTTCGCGGACGAACGCGGTGCGGTGCGGGCCCACCTTGTGCTCGGCGAGGCCTTCCTTGACGAACTGCGGTGCCACATCGATGGCCCTGGTCAGCGCGGATGCGGCCAGCGCGTCGGCGATGCCCGCGGGTCCCGGCGGGCTGATGTCGCTGGTCTCGGCCAGGATCGCGGCCTTGGTGAAGGCGCGGTCGAGGAGCTTGCCGTCGACCACACCCAGCTCACCGTCGGCGGGGACACCGATGCGGAAGCCAACTGTGCGGCGTGCCTTCGCTTTGCGGGCGAGTGCGCCCGCGACCGGGTCGTCGAGGCCGACGACGCCGACGCGGCCGGTCAGCGCGCGCGCCTTCGCGGCGGCGTAGGCATCGAGGCCGCCGTGCCAATCCAGGTGGTCCTCGGCGACATTGAGCACGACACCGGCCTCCGGTCGCACCGACGGCGCCCAGTGCAGCTGGAACGAGGACAGCTCGACGGCGAGGACCTGCGGACCGGGGTTGCGGCGCAGTGCGTCCAGGATCGGCAGGCCGATATTGCCGCAGGCCACGCTGGAGATGCCGGCGGCGCGCAGGATCGAGTGCGTCATCTGGGTGGTGGTGGTCTTGCCGTTGGTGCCGGTGATCACCAGCCACTTGCGGACCGGACCGTAGATGCGGGCCTGATCGACCCACCAGGCGAATTCGACGTCACCCCAGACGGGCACGCCCTCGGTGACCGCGGAGACCAGCACCGGCGAATCCGGTCGCCAGCCAGGGCTGGTGATCACCAGCGCGAACCGGCTCAGGTCGGCGCTTTCGAGTTCGACGCTCGGGGCGATCTCGAGGCCGAGTTCGGCGGCCTCGGCGAGCGCCTTGGCGCCGCTGTCGGTGACAACGGGGTGGGCGCCGATATCGCGCAGCGGTTCGATCAGCGAGCGTCCGGAGACGCCCCAACCGGCGACGAGAACGTCACGGCCACGCAGGAATTCGAGCATCGGGCCCGGGGAACGCAGGGCGCGGGGCGAGTGTTCGACCATGTCTCTACTCACCCGACCTGTGACAGATATTCGCTATAGAACAGGCCGAGGCCCACTGCGGCGGAGATGCCCGCCAAGATCCAGAACCGGATGATCACCGTGGTTTCGGCCCACTTACTCAACTCGAAGTGATGGTGGAACGGCGCCATCTTGAACAACCGATTGCGCGTGGTGCGATACACCGCCACCTGCAGCATCACCGATGCCGCCTCGGCGACGAACAGCGCGCCGATCACGGCCATCAGCAGCTCGGTGCGGGTGGTGATGGACAGCCCGGCGATCAGGCCGCCCAGCGCCAGCGAACCGGTGTCGCCCATGAAGATCCGCGCGGGCGCGGCGTTCCACCAGAGGAAGCCGATGCACGCGGCGGCCGCGGCGGCGCAGACCAGGGCGAGGTCGAGGGGATCGCGCACGTCGTAGCAGCCGGGGCCGGGACTGGTCGAGCAGGAATTGCGGTACTGCCAGAAGGTGATGATCACGTACGCGCCGAGCAGCAGGCTCATCGAACCGGCCGCGAGACCGTCGAGGCCGTCGGTCAGGTTGACCGCGTTGGACCAGGCCACGACCAGGAACAGCACCCAGACGACGAAGATGAGCGCGCCCATCGACACCGTGTTCCAGTCGCGCACATACGACAGGTGCTTGCTGGCGGGGGTGAGCCCGTCGGGACTGCGGAATTGTAGGGCGAGAACCGCGAAGATGACTGCCGCGGCGGTCTGCCCGATGTACTTGCCCGCGGCCGAGAGTCCGAGGTTGCGCTGCTTGCGCAGCTTGATGAAGTCGTCGAGGAACCCGACGATGCCGAGGGCGGTGGTGAGCCCGAGTACGAGCAGACCCGACGCCGTCGGGCCTTCCGCGTCGTAGCCGATACCGATCAGATGCGAGCCGAGGTAGCCCGCCCACATGCCGATCAGGATCGCGACACCACCCATGGTGGGGGTACCGCGCTTGGCCTGGTGACTGGCCGGGCCGTCGACCCGGATCTCCTGGCCGAAGCCCTGTCTGGCGAACACCCGAACCAGCAAGGGCGTCAACAGGATCGACACCGCAAGTGCGATCCCCGCCGCGAACAGAATTTGCCTCACGACTGCACCTCGCTAACGCTCGGCTCCGCCGTAAGGCCTTTGGCCGCTGCGCACATGATTCGTTCGCTACGCTCACTCATCGAGCTGTATTACCTTCCGCTGCCCCGGTCAGGTGCTCGGCGACGGCCCACAGGCCCACCGCCTTCGACGCCTTGACCAGTACCACATCGCCTGCGGCGATCTCGTCGTCGAGCAGCGCGATCGCCGCGTCGATATCGGGAACGAGGATCGATTCCTCGCCCCATGAGCCTTCCATCACCGCTCCCTGGTGCATGCCGTGGGAGGGTCGTCCGGTGCCGACCACGATCAACCGGTCGACATCCAGGCGTACGGCCAGGCGCCCGATCGCGTCGTGTTCGATCACCGAGGTGTCACCGAGTTCGCCCATTTCGCCGAGCACCGCCCAGCTGCGCCGGGGTTCGGAGCTCGACTTCGCGAGGGTGACCAGCGCCTTGAGCGCCGCGCGCACCGAGTCGGGGTTCGCGTTGTAGGAGTCGTTGATGACGGTGACGCCCGCGGGAGTGGTCGTCACATCCATCCGGCGGACCGAGGCCGCGGTGGCCCCGGACAGCGCCTGGGCGACGGTCGCCAGATCGGCACCACATTCGAGGGCTACGGCCGCGGCGGCCAGGGCGTTGCCGACCTGGTGCTCCCCGTGCACCGCGAGCTGGATCGGGATCGATTCGCCCGCGACGTGCAGGGTGAAGTGGGCGCGGGCCTGGTCGTCGGTGATCACGTCGGTGGCGCGGATGTCGGCATCGCCGGACAGGCCGACCTTCACCACGCGCGCCTTGGTGCGCGATGCCATGGCCGAGACGTTCGGGTCGTCGGCGTTGAGCACGGCCAGCCCTTCGGCGGGCAGTGCCTCGACGAGTTCGCCCTTGGCTTGCGCGATCGCCTCGCGGCTACCGAATTCGCCGAGGTGGGCGGTGCCGACATTGAGGACGACGCCGATCCGCGGCGGCGCGATGCGAGCCGCGGCGGCGATGTGGCCGACACCGCGAGCCGACAGTTCGAGCGCGAGAAACTTGGTGTCAAGACCGGCGCGCAGGGCAGTCCACGGGTGGCCGAGTTCGCTGTTGAACGAGCCGGGCGGCGCGATGACCGGACCCAGCGGCGCCAGCACGGCGGCCAGCAGATCCTTGGTCGAGGTCTTGCCGGAGGACCCGGTGACGCCGACGACGGTGAGACCGGTGCGCTCGGCCAGCCGCTCGGTGCTGACCCGCGCCAGCTCGGCCAGCGCGGCCAGCACGGCCGCGCCGGAGCCGAGGCTGTCATCGTGGCTGAGCGCCACCGACGTCCCCGGAACTGCACCGAGGCTGGGTGCCACGACAATGGCGGGCACGCCGACCGGGCGGGCGGCGAGTACCGCGACCGCTCCGGCGGCGACCGCCTTCGCGGCGTAGTCGTGTCCGTCGGAGTTGGCCCCGGGCAGGGCGAGGAACAGATCGCCGGAACCGATTCGGCGCGAATCGAATTCGACCGAACCGGTCACCAGTGCCTGGGGGTCGGGTACGTCGTGCAGCTCGCCGCCGACAACGTCCGCGATCTCCCGCAGTGTCATCTCGATCATGAAACCGTCAAGTCCTCCGAGTCCGTGAGCGGACTGTGTCGTATCCGCAGGGCATCCAGCGCCACCGCGACCACCTCGCGGTCGTCGAAGGGATGCTTGACGCCCTTGATCTCCTGCCCCGCCTCGTGGCCCTTACCCGCGACGAGCACTACGTCGCCGGAACGCGCCCAGTCGAGTGCGGCGGCGATGGCCGCCGCGCGGTCACCGATCTCGCGGATCTCGCCGCGGTCGGTGGCCGGGAGTTCGTGCGCACCGGCCACCACGGCGGACCTGATGGCCGCGGGGTCCTCGGTGCGTGGGTTGTCGTCGGTGACGATCAGCAGGTCGGCGCGTGCCGCCGCGGCGCCCATGAGCGGGCGTTTGGCTACATCGCGGTCGCCACCGGCGCCGAGCACGACGGCCAGCCTGCCTGCTCCGGCTTCGGCGAGGTGGCCGCGCAGGGTCGTCACGACCGATTCGATGGCGGCGGGCTTGTGCGCGTAGTCGACGACGGCGAGGAAATCCTGGCCGCGCTCGACGCGCTGCATCCGGCCCGGCACGTCGACGACGGCGAGCGCCGGGGCCGCGACGGCGGGATCGACGCCGGCCGCGGCGCAGGTCGCGACGGCCAGGAGCGCGTTGGCGACGTTGTAGCGGCCGGGCAGGCGCAGGCGCACCGTCAGTTCGCCGTCGGGTCCGGCGGCGGTGAATTCCTGTTCGCCGCCGGTGGTCTTGATGTCACCGCTGACCCGCCAGGTCGCGCCGCCATCGGCGGGCTCGAAGGCGGTAGCGGAGCGTGACCCCGCAGGGCCCTCGGTCGCGGCGCCATCGGACACAGCCGCGCCGGTCGTCGACACGGTCACGGGGTCGACCAGATCACCGGCCAGGCGGGTGCCCCATTCGTCGTCGAGGCAGATCACCGCGGTGCGCGCGGCGATCGGCGAATCCGCGTCGAACAGCCGACGTTTCGCGGCGAAGTAGTCCTCGAAGTCTTTGTGGAAGTCGAGATGGTCCTGCGACAGGTTGGTGAACGCGCCGACCGCGAACCGCACACCGTCGACCCGGCCCAGCGCGAGCGCGTGGCTCGACACCTCCATCACGACCGCGTCGACACCCTGCTCGACCATCGCGGCGAACATCGCGTGCAGCTGCGGCGCCTCGGGTGTGGTGAGCGCGCTCGGCACCCGCTGCCCGCCGATCCGCGTCTCGATGGTGCCGATCAGCCCGGTGGACAGTCCGGCCGCGGCCAGACCGGCCTCCACCAGATACGAAGTAGTGGTCTTGCCCGAGGTGCCGGTGATGCCGACGATGCGCAGCCGATCACTGGGGTGGCCGTAGATCTCGGCGGAGAGTTCGCCCAGTACCGCGCGGGGCTGCTCGCGCACCAGCACGGGTACCGCGACGTCACCGATCAGCTCGGCGCCCGCGGCATCGGTGAACACGGCCACCGCGCCGTTCGCGATCGCGTCGGCGGCGAATCGGGCGCCGTGCGAGTTCGCGCCGGGTAGCGCGGCGAACAGGTCACCGGAGCGCACCGCGTTGGATCGTTGCTCGATGCCGGTGATCGTCACCTCGGCGGATGCCGGGACCACCGGCGTGGCACCGGTGAGGTCCGCCACGGCCTGCAGCGACGTCGACAGCGGAGTGGTTGGCCGGAGCGCGTGCGGGCTGGACTGCGCGGGCACAAGGCTCCTCTCTGAGAGTGATCGAGCGCGTAGGCGAGACGAGCAGTCAGATTACCGACGCGCGGTGTCGGACAGACAACGCGGGTTGAGTTAATTGTTGTTCTCGGCCCGCCCGCCTCCGGACTGAGTGGAGGGTGCGACGAAGGAGTACCCGGAGGGAGGGAAGAGGCGGGCAACCAGGGGCCGAGAACTGCGGCACCAGCCGTTATGACACCGCCTCCAGCACGAGGCGCTCGGGCTCCGGCGAGGGCGGCACCCGGTCGCGCTGCAACGCCCAGGAGGCGATGCTGTGGAACAGCGGCGCGGCCGACCCACCGCCGGTGCCGTCGGAGCTGCGCACCGGCGCGTCGAGCATCATGCCGATCACGTAGCGGGGGTTGTCCGCGGGCGCCATCCCGGCGAACGTGCTGTAGAACGACGAGGTCGAATAGCACCGGCACGCGGGGTCGACCTTCTGCGCGGTGCCGGTCTTGCCCGCCACCTGATATCCCTCGATCGCGGCGGGTGCGCCGGTGCCCATCTGCACACCCATCGGGTCTTTCTGCACGGTCGCCTGGAACATCTCGCGCAGGGTGTGCGCGGTCTGCGGGCTCACCACGCGCACGCCGTCGGGCTGCAGTTCCTCGGTGCGGGTGCCGTCCGGGGCCACCTTGGCCTTGACGATGCGCGGCGGGATCCGCAGGCCGTCGTTGGCGATGGCCTGATACATCGCCGTCATCTGCAGGGTTGTCATCGAAAGGCCCTGGCCGATGGGCAGATTCGCGAAGGAACCACCGGACCACTGGTCGCGGGCGGGTACCTGGCCCGCGCTCTCGCCCGGCAGGCCGACGCCGGTGCGCTGGCCGAGCCCGAACCGGTTGATCATATCGGCGAACCGGTCCTCACCCACGCGCTGGGCGAGCATGAGAGTGCCGACGTTGGAAGACTTTCCGAAGATGCCGGTCGTCGTATAGGGCGCGACGTCGTGTTGCCACGCGTCGTTCACGGTGACGCCCGACATGCGGATCGAGCCGGGCACCTGCAGCACCTCGTCGGGCGTGGTCACGCCGTATTCGATGGCGGCCGCCGCCGTGACGATCTTGTTGACCGAGCCGGGTTCGAAAGGTTCGGTGACCGACGGGTTGCCCATCTTGCCCGAGGCCCAATGATTCGGGCCGAGTGCGGGATTGAAGGTGCCGTCGTTGGCCATCGCGAGCACCTGGCCGGTCTTGGCGTCGAGCACCACCGCCGAGGCCGAGGACGCGCCGGAGACCTGTTTGGCCTGTTGCACCTGCTGCTGCACGTAGTACTGCAGGTCCGCGTCGAGGGTCAGCTCGACGGCATAGCCGTTCACCGCGGGCTGCAGGTCGCGGTAGCTGCCGGGGATCACCGCGCCGTCGGAACCCTGGTCGTAGGTACGCGAACCGTCGGTACCCGACAGCACCGAGTCCAGTGCCGATTCCAGGCCCATCTGACCGTGTTTGTCGCCGCCGATCGCGCCGATCACATTGGATGCCAGTGAGCCACCGGGATATTCGCGCAGGTCCTGTCGTTCGGCGCCGACCTCCGGGAATTTGGTGGTGATCTCGGCGGCCACGCGCGGATCGACATTCTTGACCAAGTAGTGGAACAGTTTGTCGCTGCGCAGCTTGTCCAGCAGTTCCTGCTCGGTGGGCAGTCCGGGGGCCGCACCGACCTTCTCGTGGATGAACTTCGCGATATCCTTCAGGCGCTGCTCCGGGTCCGGCGCGCTCGCCTTGAGCTTCTTCGCTTCCGCCAGCTGCTTGCGCACCGTAACCGGCTGGAAAGTCAGGGCTTTCACGGTGAGCGTGAAGGCGAGCCGATTGCCGTGCCGGTCGGTGATCGGACCACGCACCGCGGCCTCTGTGTCCTTTTTGGTGCGCTGCGACGCCGACTGTGCCTGCAACGCCGGGGCCGCGAGGCTCTGGATGTAGAGCAGCTGCAGCGCGACAACGGCCAGGGTGGCCAGCAGGGTGACCCGGCCGACGCCGAGGCGCAGGCGGATCGGCCGGTCCGGCGAGAGCGAGCCGGAGCGGCGGGCCCTCGACGAGACCGGCCCGCGTCGCTGCTGCGACGCGGGCCCGCTCTGCTTCATCGAGGACCGTCTTGCGATTCGACCATCTGCGGCTGTTCGCTCGGCGATCCGGCCGCGGGAGCTCGTAGTCCGGGAGTCGGGGCGGCGACACCCGGTGCGGGTAACGGCGCATCCGCCGGGGCAGCGACGACACCCGGTGCGAGCGGTGGCGTGTCGGCCGGGGCCAGTGGTTCGCCTTGACCTGCGACATCGACCCGATCGGGCACAGTCACCGGTGCGAGCGGAGCCGGCGCGCCGCCGTCCGCCGGGGCGGGGACTTCGCCGTTCGACGGCGCGGGTGCGGCCGCTTCGGCCGGGGCCGGAGCGAGCGGAGCCGCCGCCGGCTGCGGCGAAACCGCCGGAGCCTGGGGCGAATTCGCGGCGGGGGCCGTCGGCGCCGCCGGTGCCGCGAGCACGTTCGCCGGCGCACCGTTGGGCACGGCCGGGCTCGGCGCGGCCGCACCCGGCTGGACCGGCACCACACGCTCGCCCTGCGCCTGGGCATGCCCCGGTGCCGGAGCGTTCGGCGTGGTGGTCGGCGGACCGTTCAACGGCGGCACCGGCGCACCCTGCGCGGGCGTCGGGTTACCGATCACGGTGATCTCGCCGTCGGCACCGATCACCAGCCGGGCCGGATCCTTCGCGGGGATCATGCCGAGTTCGCCCGCGCGTGCGGCCAATTCGGGAGCGGAGTCGGCGGCGGCGACCTCGCGCTGCAGCGCGGCCCGCTCGTCGGCGAGCTTGCGGTTGACCGTCCTGGCGTCACCGAGCTGGTAGCTGTCCTCGGCGGCGCGGGTGGTGAGCAACAGGGTCAGGGCAAGGCCGCAGCCGAGCAGTCCGATGATCGCGGTGACGAACGGGATCCGTCCCGCCATCGTCGAGGACGGTTCGGGCAGTTCGATGCCGTCGAGCAACTGCTCCCTGGTGCGCTTGCGGGCATAGGCCCGCTGTGCCGCACCGGACTTCACTCGTTCGGCCGCTGCTACTGCGGCCTCGGTGGTCGATGCGTCCACGCGCCGGGCAGTCTTGCTCGGCACCGCGACTGTGCTCGTCCGCACGCTCATCGTGTCCCCTCCTGTGTCCTCCCTGACCTCTCCGCGATTCGTTCGGCCGCGCGCATCCGCACCGGCGCGGATCGCGGATTGACCTCGATCTCGGACTCGGTCGCTTTTTCCGCTCCACGGGTCAGCATCCGGAATTCCGGTCCCATGCCGGGCAGTTCGACCGGCAGGTCCATCGGCGACCGGGATACGATCCGTGGCGCGAGTTCGTGTTTGACCAGCCGGTCTTCGAGCGACTGGTACGACATGACGCAGATCCGTCCGCCCACACGCAGTGAATCCAGTGCCGCGGGCAATGCCGCCCGCAGCGAGTCGAGCTCACCGTTGACCTCCACCCGCAGCGCCTGGAACGAGCGCTTGGCCGGATGTCCGCCGGTGCGGCGCGCCGCGGCCGGAATGGTCGCGTAGAGCACCTCGACGAGTTCGGCGCTGGTGGTGAACGGCTTGACCGCCCGCCTGCGCAGCACCTCCGAGGCGATCTTGCCCGCGAACCGTTCGTCGCCATAGGTTTTCAGCACCCGGGCCAGATCGCCGTGACTGTAGGTGTTGAGCACGTCGGCGGCGGTGATGCCGGTGGTCGGGTCCATCCGCATGTCCAGCGGCGCGTCGACGGAGTAGGCGAAGCCGCGCTCGGCCTCGTCGAGCTGCATCGACGACACCCCGAGATCCATGAGGATGGCTGAGACGGAACCGGTTTCGTCCAGTCCCGCTTCGGCCAGCGCCGCCGGGATGCCGTCGTAGCGGGTGTGCACCAGCGTGATCCGGTCGGCATAGGGTGCCAGGCGCTCGCCCGCCATGCGCAACGCGGTGGTGTCGCGGTCGAGACCGACCAGGCGCGCTCGAGGATAGGTGCGCAGGAAATGTTCGGCGTGGCCGCCCAATCCGAGGGTCGCGTCGATGTAGACGGCGCCCGGTTCACTCAGCGCGGGGCCGAGCAGATCGTCGGCGCGTTCGAGCAGGACCGGCACATGACGGGGGTTCTCGGCGTCATGGTTCACGTCGACCTCCCGGGATACTGCCTCGCGTCGCAGACGGGTCGCCATGCCACACAGTGCTTTTCGAATGAGTGCTTGTCGAACGAGTTGATGATGCGAATGCTTCGAGGTCTCTGACCGGGGCAAGGCACCTGGCGTCGGGGAAGTACGTCAGGGTCCACGCCCGGGCAGAGGCCTCGCAGCACTCGCGTGCTCCGGGTCAGAAGATTCCGCCCAGCGACTCGTCTCCGGCTTGCGCGTAGTCCTCCTCGTGTTCTTCGAGGTAGGTCTCCCACGCCTGCTTATCCCATATTTCGAGGAAGTCCACCGAACCGATCACCACGCAATCCCGCGCGAGGTTCGCATAGCGCCGATGGTCCGGCGACAGCGTGATCCGGCCCTGTGCGTCCGGACGTTGCTCATCGGTGCCTGCCGCCAGCGCTCGAACGAAAGCCCTTGCCTGCGGGTTGCTTCGGGACGCCGACGCGGCTCGCCGCGCGAGCGCGGTGAACTCGTCTTTGGGATACACGGCCAGGCTGTGGTCTTGGCCTTTCGTGACCATCAACCCTCCCGCCAGATCGTCTCGAAACTTCGCAGGCAACGTCAGCCGCCCTTTGTCGTCCAATCGGGGGGTGTAGGTACCGAGGAACATCTCGGCCACCTCCCTACTGGATTCACCTCGCCGTACGGCCTCTCCTGTAGTGCGCGACCCACATTACCCCACTTTCCCCCACTTTCAATCGAAACCCTGAGTGATCCTGCTCCCCGCCAACGCAATTCCGCAGGTCATCCCAGCTATCACTGAGATTCGCGGTTATCCCGTGTTCGGGCGCCCCGCGCGGGTCGGCAACCTCCCGTTCCGACAACGTTCAGCAAACATCGCAGGTACGCCGTCGGTCGAGTGACCAGGTGGGGGAAGTGTGGGGCGCGGTGGGGACGGTGGGGGAACCGCCCTGGCCACGCGCCCTGCCGGGAGCGGGCCCACAGACGCACGAAGGCGGCGCCACGCCCATGGTGGGTGTGGCGCCGCCTTCGTAAGTCGGCTAGGTCTGAGCTATTCCTGCTCGAACCGTCGTCGGAATCGGTCTTCCATGCGCTCGGAGAAGCCGCCGGACTTGCGCTGGCGACCACCGCGGGCGGTGGGTCCCGGCGTCGGGCCGCTGCCCGCCGCGGGCGGCTCGGTCGCATCCGGTCGGGCGGCGCGACGCGAGTTACCGATCATCAGCAGGACACCAGCGCCGAACATGGCGATGAATCCGACGAGACTGATGATCGGGAAACCGCCCGGCTTGAACGGGGCGGCGATGCCGGCGACGAGCAGAAAAAGGCCGACGGCGAACAACGCCGCAGCCTGGAGTCTGCGTCGACTCGACGTGGAGCGAAGTCGTCCGCCGCGGACGGACGAGGCGAACTTCGGGTCCTCAGCGTAGAGAGCGCTCTCGATCTGTTCGAGCATGCGCTGCTCGTGCTCGGAGAGTGGCACGTTTCCTCCCCCGGCACTAGGCGTGGCTGGTCGCCTCCGGGTAGGCGACGGGTAGCCGACCTTGGCGGCTATCTGCTCCCCATGATACGAGTTCGATCGGTGGCGTACCACCTACTCGGTCATAACTAAGCGGTCATGTCGCGGCCACGACTCGGCTGCGGGCGGCTCTTAGCCGCGGCTACCAGCGCATCGTCGACGTCGTAGAGGAATGCGCCCACCCGTGAGCAGAACTCGTCGGCTTGTGTGTCGGTGATCGCACGGTCCAATCCGGCCTCCAACGCGGCCCGTAATTGCGAGTGCGCCTCGAAGTAGTCGGCCCACATCACGAACTCCGGACTGGCGCGTCTCAGTAACACCCAGGCGCTGCGCGACCGTGCTCGCGGCGCCCGGTCGGCGCCGGTGAGCGCGATCATCGAGCCCGCACCACGCAGGGCGGCCAGATAGGCGGTGCGGAATCGCTCTCCCGGTTCGTGCTCCCAGGCGGAATCGGTGAGCAGCGCGTCGGCCTGGCGTAGTAGTCCGCCGGCGCGCCCATCGTGGCCCGCGTGCGCTCGACCATCGTTGTGACCAGCCATCTGCTGCCCCTTTCGCCCCTCGCACTGATCGAACTAACATTCGAACGTTTGAATTGAGATTGAATATAGGGACACCCACCGACAACTTTGGCGCGTCCGCGCGCCATCGACGAGAGCCATGACAGCCGTCAAGCCGAATCACACCCCCGCACCCGTCATCGTCGACCTCAGCGTCGCCGCCCTGCGCGCACGCCTGCACGACGCCCTGTCGGTCTATGTCGCCGCCATGGATTACCCCCGTGGCACCGAACATCACCGCGCCCCGATGTGGACCGAACACACCACCAGGGCCGGCTGGCGGGCGGTCGCCGCGGTGCTGCCCGACGATTCGGGTGGCGTCGACCTGCGCACCGCGCCGATCCTGGCCATCGCCTACGGCTACAGCGGCGCCCCGCGCCAGTGGTGGCATCAACAGGTGCAGACCGGGATGCGCCGCTGCGGGTGGCCCGATGCCGCCGCCCGCGACCTGCTCGCCGACTATTTCGAACTCACCGAGCTGCACGTTCACCCGGCCGCGCAGGGGCGCGGGATCGGGGCACGGCTGCTCGAGCGATTGCTGGCCGACCGCGTCGAGGCGGCCGTGCTGTTGTCGACACCGGAGGTACCGGAAGAGGCGAACCGGGCCTGGAAGTTGTACCGGCGGGCCGGATTCACCGATGTGATCCGCAATTTCGTGTTCGCGGGCGATACACGGCCGTTCGCCATCCTCGGGCGCAGGCTGCCGATGCCGCCCGCGCACCCGTGACGACGGTAGTGGTCGGATCCGGCCACAACGCGCTGGTCGCGGCCTGTTATCTGGCGCGGGCCGGGCAGCGGGTACAGGTGCTCGAGCGCGACGAGGTGCCCGGTGGCGCGGTGTCGACGGTCGAGCGGTTCCCGGGCCATCTCGTTGATCGCGGATCTTCCGCGCACATCATGATCCGGCACACCGGGATCATCGAGGAGCTCGAGCTCGAGCGGTTCGGGTTGCGCTATCTCGACTGCGATCCATGGGGGTTCACGCCGTCCGACGGTATGCGCCCGCCGATCGTGTTCCACCGTGATCTCGATGCGACGTGCGCGTCGATCGCGGTGGCCTGCGGCGTCAAGGACGCTGACGCATATCGCCGTTTCGTCGGGGTGTGGGGTGAGCGCAGCGCACGGGTGATGCGTTCGTTCGGCGGCCCGCCGACGCCGGGCAGGCTCGTTCGCTCGTTCTGGGGGCTGGACGCGCGGGCCGGTGGGTCGGCGTTGTCGCGGGAGTTCTTGCAGTCCGGTGACGCGCTGCTGGACTTCTGGTTCGACGACGAACGCCTCAAGGCCTCGCTGGCGTGGTTCGGCGCGCAGTCGGGTCCGCCGATGTCGGAACCGGGGACGGCGCCGATGGCCGGGTTCGCCGCACTCATGCACACGTTGCCGCCCGGGCGCGCGGTGGGCGGAAGTGGGGCGCTCAGCGCGGCGTTGATCGCGCGCCTGCGGGCCGACGGTGGTGAGCTGCACACCGGTGACGCCGTCACCTCGCTGCGCCGATCCGGCAGCGGGTGGCTGGTGGCGACCGAGTCGGGCCGGACTCTGCGCGCCGACACGGTGATCGCGGGCTCCCACATTCTGTCGACCCTCGACCTGTTGCGCGCGGGCGATTTCGACCCCGCTGTCCTCGACGACTGGCAGCGCCGCATCCGGGTCGGCCCCGGCATCGGCATGGTGGTGCGACTGGCGACCGATCGGCTACCCGAATACCCCGGCGTCTCCCCCGCCGAATCCGCCCATGGTCTGCAGTTTCTCGTCTCGGACCGCCGGCAGCTTCGACTGGCACACGGTGCCGCGCTGGCCGGTTCGCTGCCGCCGCGCCCGGTTGTGCTGGCGATGAGTTTCAGCGCGCTCGACCCGTCCATCGCACCTGCCGGCGAACATCAGCTGTCGCTGTGGGCGCAGTGGCATCCCTATGAGCTCGCCGATGGCAGCGACTGGGCGGCACACGCCGAGCCGGAGGCCGATCGGATCGTCGCCGAGGTCGAAAGGTACGCACCGGGTTTCACCTCGTCGGTGCGTCAGCGATTCGTGCAGACGCCGGTCGATCTCGAGCGCGAGATGGGGCTGCGCGGCGGCAATGTGATGCATGTCGAGATGTCTCTCGATCAGATGATGCTGTGGCGTCCGCTGCCCGAGTTGTCGGGCCAGCGCGTCCCCGGCGCTCCCGGCCTGTACTTGACCGGCGCGTCCACCCACCCCGGCGGCGGAGTGTCCGGGGCCAGCGGTCGCAGCGCGGCTCGATTGATCCTGGGTGATCGCCGTAAGCGCCGCTTCACCCTGCCGCACAAGCGATGAAGATCGACCCGTCGGACCGCGGAACCCGCCGAGCGGTATTCGTGACCGGCACACGCCGCGACCTCATGGGTACGGCACGTCGCGGTATCGCCGCGATCCGCGGCTGGTTTCGTGTCGATCCCCGCCGTGCGATTCCCGCTGTCGCCGCGCTGGCGCTGGTGCTGGTGCAGATCACCTACCCATTGAGTGCGGGTGGGACGCGTGATCGGATCACCGTTGTCGTGGTGGTGCTGTCGGCCGCGACCGCGATGGCGCACGCGGTGACGACTCGCGGATTGCGCTGGGCCGGCGGATTCTTCGTCATCGTGTCCGGTCTGGGGCTCGCCGCCGAGATCATCGGCACCGCGACCGGATTCCCCTTCGGCAGTTACGCCTATGCCGTCGATCGACTCGGGCCCGCGTTGGCCGACGTTCCGCTGGCGGTGCCGTTGGCGTGGACCGGCGGGTTGTACCCGATCTGGGTCGTCGCGGGCATGCTGGTGTCCGACAGGCACCAGGGCGGCCCGTCGGACGTCCCGAACGCGCAGAGCCCGAAGCCGCGCACAGCGACGATCGCCGGGCAGACGGGACTGCTCAGCGGGTCGAACGTCCGGCGGGTGGGACTGTTCGTCCTCGGGGCGGTCGGCTGGGATCTGTTCCTCGATCCGCAGATGGTCGCCGACGGCCAGTGGACCTGGGCGGTCACCGACGCCGGGCTACCCGGCCTGCCCGAGATCCCGTACACGAACTACGTGGGTTGGGCGCTTGTCGCCGTGTTCATGGCGGTGCTGCTCACCCTGCTCGATCGACTGCTCGCGCCACCGCGTGACCCCTCGATGGCGGTCCCGGTCGCGGTGTTCGGGTGGACCTGGCTCGGCTCGACTCTCGCGCATGCGGTCTTCCTCGGCCTCCCGGCGTCGGCGATCTGGGGTTTCGCCGGCCTCGGCTTGCTCGGAATCCCCCTCTTTCTGCGTGCGCGGGCCGGGCGACACGCGTTCTGAGCGGCCGACCGCGCCGCGACACACCTCTGATTCATGGCGAAAACGCCTGATCGGCGCGGGCGGGCGGTGCGCGGTGGGCCCGTCGTGTGGGCCTTCGGGCCTGAGCCTGGCACGATGTCAACCGTGCAGCCGAGTCCCGTCGCCGACATGCCCGCTCCTTCGCCGCGTCGTTTCGTGCCCGCGCGGCGCGTAGCGGCCGTTGCCGTCCTGCTGGCACTGCTCGTGCCCGCGCTGGCCGGGTGCCT
This sequence comes from Nocardia sp. NPDC058480, assembly GCF_042720495.1. Lineage (NCBI taxonomy): Bacteria > Bacillati > Actinomycetota > Actinomycetes > Mycobacteriales > Nocardiaceae > Nocardia > Nocardia sp. NPDC058480. The sequence goes on from NZ_JBHXMN010000019.1 coordinate 90,321, forward strand.
GCGGGTGCAGGTGTCGATGGGGGTGTCGTCGAACGACCGGGTGTCGGGGCGGATCGTCGCCGCGGTGGTGCCGACGGGGCCCGAGGACAAGGGCCCGCAGCTGAAGGCGCCGGAGCAGTTGGCGGCGAAGGTGCGGGTAGAGAACTACAACCAGGATGGGTACATCGGCACCCAGGTGTTCTTCGACGACCTGTCCTTCGGCGAGGTCGGCCAGCTCGGTGGGCTGTCGGATCAGACGCAGGGCATGTTCACCCTCGACTTCCAGCGCAATGGCGATCTGGTGAGTCTCACCGGGCGGGTCGACCTGGAGTCGTTGCCGCCGCAGGGTTCGGACGTGCAGTTCTCCGTCGCGTTCCCGGCCCGCGTCGCCAAGACCAACGGCACCCGTGAGACCACCGACAGCGAGAACACCGTGTCGTGGAAGCTGCCGGCGGGCGAGATCTCGACCCTGCGCGCCGAGGTGAAGTACGCCGATCCCAACACCCGTTCGTTCGCGGGCTGGGCCGGCATCGTCGGCGGCATCACCCTGGCGGTGGCCGCGCTGATCGCGGGCCTGGCGTTCCGTGATCGCAACCCCGGCCCGCCGAACGCGCCGCGCAGCGGCTTCTCCCCCGCCGAGATGTGGCGCGAGATCACCAGTCGCAGACTGGGCCGCTGACATGGGCGCGGCGGCCCGCTACCTGACCTGGGCGGGCACGGGCCTGGCCGCGCTCGGCGCGACCACCGCCGCCTACAACCTGGTCACCTTGCGCACCCTGCCGCGCGGGGTCGCCGGCGTGATCGAACCGGTCACGGTGTGCGTCCCCGCCCGCGACGAAGCCGCGCGCCTGCCCGCGCTGATCGCCGACCTGCGCGCCCAAACCGGCGTCCCCCGGATGAACGTGCTGATCCTCGACGACGCCTCCACCGACGGCACCGACGAAGCCGCACTGGCCGCGATCGCCGGCGACGAGCGCTTCACCGTGCTGCGCTCGGCCGCGCACCCCGCCCCCGGCTGGACCGGCAAAGCCGCCGCGTGCGCGCGCCTGGCCGCCCGCACCGACGCGGCCGCCCTGGTCTTCGTCGACGCCGACGTTCGCCTGGCCCCCGACGCCGTCGCCGCAGCCGTCACCGAATTGCGCAGGCGCGGAGCAGGTTTGGTCTCGGCCTGGCCGGCGCAAGAATCAGGTTCGACCACCGAGCGCCTCGTCCAGCCGCTGCTTGCCTGGTCGTGGGCCTCGACCCTGCCCATCGGCCCCGCCAACCACAGCCTGCGCCCGTCCACCGCCGTCGCCTGCGGCCAGTTCCTCGCCGTCGACGCCGCGGCCTACCGCGCGGGCGGGGGTCACGCGGCCGTAGCAGCCAGCGCCACCGAAGATCTCGACCTCGCCCGCGCCGTGCGCCGAGCGGGCCACCGCACCGCCCTGGTGACCGCGGGCCCGGCCGCGAACACCCGAATGTATACCGGCACAGCCGAACTCACCGACGGCTACACCCGGTGGCTGTGGTCGGCCTACGGCGGCCGTCTCGACACCGGCGCCGCCATCGGAATCCTTGCCGCCCTTGCCTATTGGATCCCTCCGCTGGCCGCCCTGTTCGGCCGGGGTCGCACCCGCCGCGCCGGTCTTCTCGGTTACCTGGCGGCTGTCACGAGCCGACTCACTGCCCGCGCCACCGAAACCCGCCGGGCACCTACCGGCACAGACCTCGCCTCAGCCCTGGCCCACCCGGTAGGGATAGCCCACTACCTCACCCTGTGGACCCGCTCCCACCACCGCCACCGCACCGGCCGATTGCGCTGGAAACAGCGACCTTTGGTGACACCCGACGACACCATCGCCCGCCGCGCCTGACCAGCAGCACTCCCCGTCGACGCCGCGGCGATCCCCGTCGACCGTGGCAGTCGTGTCCCGGTTGCGCTGCCACCTCACCACCGGATCCCGTCCGCCGTGACGGCGATTTCGCTCGCGGCGCACCCAGTCGAATCGGCCGATTTTGTCATCGACCTCGGCGTATCGTTCCACGTCCATCGCGAATTCGAGAAAGTCCGCTGGCTGGCATGGCATTATCTGCTGCGCCCGCGCTTCTACCACTTCGCTGCCTCCTTCAATTCCGTTGTCGCACCAGCTATTTCGAGTCCCTCGCGGACGAGTTTCGCGTTCCTCGGCAGCGCGAGGAAGCCGAAGGACAGCAGGAGCATGATGCCCGCGCCATACCAAAGGGTGTAGCGGAAGGTATTGGCGAAGTTGAGCGCATTGGCATGCTCGCCTGCCTCGGTGAGCACGCGGGTCACGGAGGGATCGGCCGCAGCGGCTACCCGGCAGCTTTCCGGTTCCTCGGTGGGATCGACCTGTGCCGATCGATCGCGGACGCAGGCTCGGAATCCGGCGGCTATATCAGCCTGCACCGGGCCGGGCAGACCTTGTGCGGCGAGTTCGGTCCGCACTCGTGCCGCCGCCTCGTCGGCACCCCGCGCGGAATCGTGATCCAGTTGGGTGAAGAAGACGATCCCGACAAGCGCGACACCGAGCGCGATTCCGAGCTGCTGTCCGGTGTTGAGCAATCCGGAGGCCGCTCCGGCGGCGCGGGTGGGTACCTGACCGAGCACCAGGTCGATGGTCGGCGCGACCACGAATCCGAATCCGATGCCGATGCCGACCAGCGGAATCATCATCTGCCACGTCGTCGTCGCCTGGCCGTAGTGCTGAACCAGAGCGCCATAGCCGACGAATCCGGCACCGGTGACGAGTCCGCCGGTGACCAGGACACGTCTACCGAACCGGGGTGCCAACACACTGGCCGAAGTACCCGCACCGACCCCGGTAGCGACCGCGAAGAACAGCGAGGTGAGCCCGGCGCGCAGGGGCGACCAGCCCAGCCCCGCCTGCATGAGCAGCGTCCATGCCAGGAAGAAACCGCCGAAACAGATCCAGAACAAGAGCCAGCTGACAAGACCGAGCGTGAACGGACGTGACTGGAAGAGACTGAGGTCGATCAGTGGCGATCCATCGATGCGTCGGCGTCTGCGTTCGTAGCTGATCAGGGCCACCACCGCCACCGCCGACGCCGCCATCATGGCGAAAGTCCATGCAGGCCAGCCGAGGCGGCGGCCCTCGGTGAGCGGATAGGTCAGCAGCAGACCGCACACCGCGCTGTACACAGCGATTGCCTTGGCACGTTCCCGTTCGGGGAACGACTCCCGGAGGATCGCGAGAATTTGCGGCACCATCAGGCCCGCGGCCAGGCCCTGGAGGAATCGGGAGGCGATCAACATGGCCGGGCCGGCGCTCAGTCCGCACGCCGCCGACGCCACCGTGAAGAACACCATTCCGGCCAGGAAGACTCGCTTGCGGCCGTAGAGGTCGCCGAGTCGCCCACCGGTGATCAGGATCGCGGCGAAGGCGAGCACATAGGCGGCGATGATCCATTCGATCTGGGCGTACTGGGCACCGAGGTCTTCCTGAATGGTCGGCACCGCGACGTTGACGATGGTGACATCGAGTAGGTCCATGAAGCCGGCCGCCAGCGTGGTCGCGAAGGCGATCCAGCGTCGTGGGTCGGCCGGCGTCGAGTCGATATGAGGCGGTTCAACCTGACTCGGTTGACGGTGCGAAACCATGATTTCCCTGTCTCGGTTCGAGTGTCTGCTCTTCGACCGAGCGCTAACGCTAACGAAACCCCCCGGAACTCCGGAACAGGCTGGATTGCCAGCTTCCAACGGATTCCAGCCAATGCCTTCACCTGCACATATATGAATATCAACCCGCTGAACGCCTGGCAGTATTTGCCCACTACGCCTGGCCTATTGCCATGCATACGGTGGCTGTCCTGGCCTTGGACAAGGTCATTCCCTTCGATCTGTCCACGCCGATCGAGGCATTCGGGCAAACCCGGCTGCCCGACGGCCGAGCGGCGTACCGAGTCCGCGTCTGCGCCGCTACTCCCACCGTCGACGCCGGGACATTCGTCCTGCAATCACCATGGGGCCTGAACGCACTGACCGAGGCGGACACGATCGTGCTGCCCGGCTGTGCCGAGCCCACCGCGCCGATCCCGGACGAGGTGACCGCCGCCTTGCGGCGGGCCGCGGCCGACGGCACCCGGATCGCCTCGATCTGTTCCGGCGCGTTCGTCCTGGCCGCCACCGGGCTACTCGACGGACATCGCGCCACCACGCACTGGCGCGCCACCGACGCGCTGGCCGAGTGCTATCCGTCGATAGAGGTCGACCCGGATGTGCTGTATGTCGACAACGGCCAATTCCTCACTTCCGCGGGCGCATCCGCTGGTCTGGATCTGTGCCTGCACATGATTCGCCGCGACTACGGGTCGGCGGTCGCCGCGGACGCGGCCCGCCTCGCAGTGGTGCCGCTGGAGCGCGAGGGCGGCCAAGCCCAGTTCATCGTCCATGACCGCCCACCGACACCGTGTGGCTCCACGCTCGAACCAGTGCTGCACTGGATGCAGGAGAACTCGGCCGCCGAGCTCACTCTCGAAGACATCGCCGAGCATTCCGGGATGAGCACCCGGACACTCAACCGGCGTTTCCGCGAGCAGACCGGCACCACACCGCTGCAATGGCTCCTACGGGCCCGGGTACGTCAGGCGCAGCATCTGCTGGAAACCTCCGATCACCCTGTCGAACGCATCGCGGGACAGGTGGGATTCCACTCCCCCACCGCCTTTCGGGACCGCTTCAAACGGATCACCGGCACCACCCCCAACGCCTACCGAGCCGCCTTCCAGACCAGTCGATCGACCGCTGGGCACTGACTCGACGTGGTGCGTCCTGAAACGGCTACCGCTGAGCCCAACGCTGACCGGCCAGTTTCAGGCGACCTCGGTGATGCCGATGGTCGGGAAGAAGAAGCAGGAGCGGCCTGCGTTGTCGGTGGTGCCGAAGACGGCGGCCAAGACGGTGCCGCGGCCGGTGTCGACGGGGACGGCGCGGACACCGCCGACGGGGATGGCGGCGAAGAGGAAGTCGCGGATGGCGGTTTCGGCGAGCGGGCGCAGTTCGGCGGGGACCTCGGGCGGGACCATGGCGCGCACGATGTCGGCGATCGGGCCCATCGAAGCCATGCCGCCGCGGCCGGTGCTGATATTGAGCCAGGCCACCTGCATGCCGGAGGTTTTCGTGGCGGCGGTGTCGGGGGCGAGGCCGTAGGGCAGGAAGGTGAACAGGGTTTGGCCGGATTTCACGGCCGAGAGGTCGAGGCCGGGGATCGGGAGGGTGTTCGCCGGCCACGGGCCCGGCACCGCACCGGCGACGGCGGGGACCAGGCCGGTGCCGTCACCTGTGCAGTTCGCGGCGACCGTGGGGTAGAGGAAAGGCTGGATACCCATGGCTTTCAGCGTCTCGACCACGGTTTGATAGGCGCCGAGGAGATCTCCCGGACCCGCGGCGGGCGTGGCGTTCGGTGCGTCCCGGGTGACGACGGGTGTCACCGGCGCGGCCGGTTCGGCGGCGACCGGTGGGGCGGCCAGCAGTAGCGTGGCGGCGCAGGCCGTCAGCGCGGTCAGTGTGGTGGAACGACGCGGCATGATCACGACGTACTCCTCATCGACGCAGAGAAGGCCGACGCTACCGCGTGCGGTAGGTGAATCCGGACAGGTGAAGTAACCGGCCGTTCGGCGCGTCGCAATCTCGCAGCGAACCCACCGGTACCTGTCCGCGGCCCGGTATTCAGCCTTGCGACGAAGGCGCCGGCCCCAGGACCGCCAACCCAGAAAGTTGCCGGTCACCCGGCCTCCACAATCGCGTCCGACCAGTGCCCGCGCAGGCCGTTGACCACACCGAACCGGGGCAAGTATGCCGGTACCCCCTGCCGGTTCCAAGCTCTGCGCTCACGCTGATTTCTACCGTTGTGCGCAGTCACGCCTGTGCCACATGCTGATTCAGCTCGGGCCAGACAGCCGGGGCACAACCATCCAGAGCGACCGAGAGACCTGGCTCTACGACGTCGCAGCAACCCGCCCCGTTCAGGGGTGCGGGTGCTTCTGCCGGGATCGATGGAGGAGATCGTTGTGATGACTGTGGGATATCGCCGCCGACATATCGACCAGTGCCGGGTGACAGCGACGGCATGTCGAGCCTGAGCGCCGCCAGATCGCGAACCCGTAGCTGGCCGGGTGGAGGTCACCGCGCCTCGTTCCACTGTTTTCCGAAGGACTCCCATGACCGCGTCCGCCGTATCCGGCGCCGAGACCGCGCCCGCACCGCCGGGCGATGTTCCCCCCGCTGAGCCGATATCCGCCGCCGAGGCGACCGACCTTCCCCGGATCGCCGGATCGTGGCACCCGTGGCGGTGGGTCGTCGCGGCGGTCGCGCTGGTGGTGGTGGCCCAGTTCGCGCACGGTCTGATCACCAATCCGGGTTGGGACTGGGGCACTTTCGCCCAGTACTTCACCGCGAAGTCGGTGCTGGCCGCGCTCCGGGTGACCATCGAGCTGACCCTGTGGGGCACCGTTCTCGGTTTCGCCATCGGCACCCTGCTGGCGATCGGGCGGGTATCGAACAATCCTGTGCTGCGGGTGATCGCCTGGACCTACATCTGGGCGTTCCGTTCGATCCCGCTGATCGTGCAGCTGCTGTTCTGGTTCAACATCGCCTACCTGTATCCCCGCCTGTCCGTGGGCATTCCGTTCGGTCCGGCCTTCTTCGATTTCGAAGTCAACGGTGTCATCAGCGGTTTCACCGCGGCGGTGATCGGTCTGGCCCTGCATCAGGCGGCGTACTCGGCCGAGCTGATCCGGGCGGGCTTGCTCGCCGTCGACAGCGGCCAGCTGGAAGCGGCTGCCGCGCTGGGCATTCCGCGCTGGCGGCAGTTTCGCACGATCGTGTTGCCGCAGGCCATGCGCTCAATTCTGCCGAACGCGGCCAATGAGGTGATCAGCCTGTTCAAGGGCACCTCGATCGTGTCGGTGATGGCGATCGCCGAGCTGTTCTACCAGGTACAGGTGATCTTCGGCCGCAACGGCCGGGTGGTGCCGCTGCTCATGGTGGCCACGGCCTGGTACATCGTGCTCACCACCGCGCTGACGATCGTCCAGTTCTACATCGAACGGCATTACGCCAAGGGCGCGCAGCGTGAGTTGCCGCCGACACCGTGGCAGCGGGTCCGCACCAAGGTCACCGAGATCGCCGCCGTACCCCGAGGAGCCACCAGATGAGCGCAGCGGTGCAGGCACGAGGAATTCGCAAGTCCTACAGCGGTACCGAGGTGCTGCGTGGCGTCGACCTGGCGGTGCGCACGGGCGAAGTGGTCGCGCTGATCGGCCCGTCCGGGTCGGGTAAGTCGACGTTGCTGCGAGTGCTCAACCACCTCGAGGCGCAGGACGCGGGCACGGTGCACATCGGCGGTGAGCTGATCGGCTACCGGCAACGCGGCAACACCCTGCGCCCGCTGCCCGACCATGCGGTGCGCGCCCAGCGCAGCCACATCGGTTTCGTGTTCCAGCAGTTCAACCTGTTCCCGCATCTCACGGTGCTCGACAATGTCGTGCTCGCCCCGATCTCGGCACAGCGCCGCCCACGCGGCGAGGTGATCGCCGAGGCGAAACAGCTCCTCGACCGGGTCGGCCTCGCCGATTTCGCCGACGCCTACCCGCGCCGGCTCTCCGGCGGCCAGCAGCAGCGCGTCGCCATCGCCCGTGCTCTGGCCTTGCGGCCGCGCCTGATCCTGTTCGACGAGCCCACCTCCGCGCTCGACCCGGAACTGGTCGGCGAGGTTCTGGCGGTGATCCGCGATCTCGCGCACGGCGGCACCGCCTTGGTGATCGTCACCCACGAGATCGGGTTCGCCCGCGAGGTCGCCGACACGGTGGTGTTCCTCGACGAAGGACAGATCGTCGAGCAAGGCGACGCCGCCACCGTTCTCGACCGCCCCGAACATCCACGCACGCAGGCGTTCCTGTCGCGCGTGCGCTGAGTATCCCTTCCCACGAACAGGTTTCGACACCGATGAAACTCTCCACGCTGATCGGCATCATCTCGGCGGCCACGCTGCTGACCACCGGCTGCACCGCCGATCCGGAATCCGCCGAGACCGTCCAGGCGGGATCGGTCACCTTCGACCTCTCACCCACCCAGGAGAGCAGGGTGCGAGTGGCGAAGGTCGATGCGATCGCCGCCGAAGTGCCGCAGGCGATTCGCGATCGCGGCACCCTCCTGGTGACCGGATCTGGCAGTTCCGCGCCCCCGCTGCGGTTCTATGCCACCGATGACAAGACCCTCGTCGGATCCGAAATCGACTTCGCCAGTCTGGTGGCCGACAAACTCGGCCTGAAGCTGGTCGCGCAGGTGGCGGATTGGTCGCAGAACTTCGTGCGCGTCGATTCCGGCGAGGTGGACGCGTTCATCTCCAACGTCACGGTCACCGAGGAGCGCAAGGAGAAGTACGACTTCGCGACCTACCGCAAGGACAATGTCGCGCTCGAGGTGACCGAGGACAGCCCGCTCGTCTTTACCGACCGAAAGAGTCTGGTGGGCAAGCGAATCGGTGTGGGTGCGGGCACCAACCAGGAACAGCTGCTGGTGAAGTGGAATGAGCAGAACGTCGCCGAAGGGCTGGCGCCGATCGACATCGCCTACTACCAGCAGGTCACCGACTACTACCTCGCGCTCGCCTCGAAACGTCTCGACGGCTACATCGGCCCGAACCCTACCGGCGTCTACCACTCGACGACGACCGGGGAGACCAAGCTCATCGCCACCTTCTCCGGCGCCGGTGAGGCACTGCAGGGCGAGATCGCGGTGCTCACCAAGAAGAACAGCGGTCTCAATGCCGCCGTGCACAAGGCGCTGGTCGATGCCATCGCCGACGGCAGCTACCAGAAGGTCCTCGATCGCTGGGGCCTGGATTCGGAGAAGGTCACCGAGTCGCGGATCAACCCGCCCGGTCTGCCGAAGAAGCCTGCCGCATGAGGTCATTCGAGAAGCTAGGAGTCCGCGCATGAAATTCCTGCTGATGACGCTGATCACCCGGGTACCCGATCCGGTCACCGGCGTGGTTCCCACGACCCGCGATCGCCTGCACGGGGTGGTTGAACAGGCCAGGCGCGCCGAGGAATTCGGCTACGACGGGTTCGCTGTCGGTGAGCGGCACGAGGATCCGTTCCTCTCCGCCGCTCCCCCGGTGGTGCTGAGCCATCTCGCGGCGGTGACCTCGCGGATCAGCCTGTTCACCGCGGTCACCACGTTGAGCCTGCTCGATCCGGTGCGCGCGTTCGAGGACTATTCCACCCTGGACAACCTGTCCGAGGGCAGGCTCGAGCTGATCATCGGCAAGGGCAACGGCGCGGCGCAGGCGCAGCTCTATCACGTCACCACCGAGGACCAATGGGACCGCAATCGTGAAGGGTACGAACTATTTCGGGCGCTGTGGGACAGCGAGGAGGTGACCTGGTCGGGGCAGTTCCGGCCCTCGCTCACCGCGGCCAAGGCATTGCCTCGACCGCTACAGCCGCGGTTGCGGATCTGGCACGGCAGCGCGACGAGCAAGGAGTCGGTGGAACTGGCCGCGCGCCACGGTGATCCGGTGTTCTCGGCGAATGTCACCAACCCGATCGAGCCGTATGCCGAGCTGATCCGGCACTACCGCGAACGGTGGGCGCACTACGGTCACGACCCGGCCGATGCGCTGGTCGGGGCGGGGACCGCGGGCTTCCACGTCGCGCGGACCTCGCAGGAAGCCATCGAGGTGTTTCGCCCGCTCTACCAGGCACGCACCGCATTGCAGCGCAAGGTCGGCAATCCGGTCGTGTTCGAGACCGTCGAAGATTTCCTCGCCCGCTCGTCGGCGCTGGTCGGCAGTCCGGAGCAGGTGATCGACAAGGTCGGCCGCTATCACGAGCAGTTCGGGCACGAGGTCATCCACCTGTCCGCCGAACGTGACGGCCGCACCGAATCCGACTATCTGGGCAGCCTCGAGCTGTTCCAGGCCGAGGTGGCGCCCGAGCTGCGCCGCCGCATTCCGAGCCGTCCATTGGCCGCCGGCCGTCAATTCTCTGGAGTTACCTCGTGATCCGACATCGTCTTGCTGCTCTCGCGGGCGTACTCGCCGCCGCCACCACCGTCGTCGCGTGTGGCAGCGACACCGGGGGCTCCGGTGGTCAGGCCGGTCCGCCGCAGCCCGGCGGCACGTTGCGCTACGGGCTTTCCGGGGCGCCGACCTGCTCGGATCCGGCGCAGTCGGGCACCAACCAGACCATCTATGTGGCCCGCCAGATCGTCGACTCGCTGACCGATCAGGACCCGAAGACCGGTGCGATCACCCCGTGGCTGGCCAAGAGCTGGGAGGTCAGTCCCGATGCCAAGGTGTTCACCTTCAAGCTGGCCGACGGCGTCACCTTCAGCGACGGCACCGCGCTCACCGCCGACTCGGTGCGCGATACCTTCGACGCGGTCGTCGCGCTCGGTGCCGCCAAGGCGCAGCTGGGAGCCAGCTACCTGACCGGCTATGTGGGAACGACGGCGGTCGACAAGCTCACCGCCCGTGTCGAATTCAGTGCGCCGAACGCCCAGTTCCTGCAAGCGTCCTCGACCGCGCAGCTCGGCATCCTGGCGCAGTCAACCAATGCCAAACCGGCCGAGGCCAGGTGCGCGGGTGACAATATCGGCAGCGGGCCGTTCACCTACACCGCCTACAAGCAGGACACCTCGGTGACGCTGGCCAAGCGCGCCGGATACCACTGGGGCTCCGCCGTTTTCGGCCACCAGGGTGAGGCGTACCTGGATCGGATCGAGTTCACCGTCGTCCCCGAATCGGGTGTGCGCACCGGCAGCCTGGCCTCCGGTCAGCTGGACGCGGTCAGCGACGCGCTGCCCCAGGACGCGCCACAGATCGAGGCCGTCGGCGGGCGGATCCTGTCGACATCGAACCCCGGCACCCCGTTCGGCTTGACCCTCAACGTGACTCGCGGCCCCCTGCGGGATCCCGCGGTCCGGCAGGCACTACTGCCCGCGATCGATCGCAAGCAGCTCGTCGAGACCGTGCTCGGTCCACAGTTCAAGCCCGCGACCTCGAGTCTGGCGTCGGCGACCCCGGGGTATCTGGATCAGTCGGCCAGGCTCTCCTACGATCCGGCCAAGGCGAAGTCGATCCTCGAGCAGGCGGGTTGGCTGCCGGGCCCGGACGGCATCCGGGCCAAAGGCGGTGAGCGACTGAGCTTCGCGGTGACGTTCAGCCAGGTGTTCGCGGGCAATCAGGCGATTCTGGAACTGGCGCAGCAGCAACTGCGCCAGGTCGGTGTCGAGCTGAAACTCGATCTCGTGTCCACCCCGGAGGCCATCGCCCGGCAGAACGCGAAGGACGTCGACGCCGGTTACGGCAATTCCACCCGCGCCGACGGCGACATCCTGCGCACGTCGTTCGGTCTCGCCGGTCGCAATATCAACGCGCGTGGCCCGATTCCCGAGCTCGATCAGACCCTCGACAGTCAGCTGGCCACCAACGATCCGGCCGCCCGGGTGAAGCTGCTCGAAGCCGCGCAGCGGCAGGTGCTCGACAACGGGCTCTCCGTCCCCACGATCGAGCTCTCCCAGGCGATCGGTGCGGCCGCGAACACCCAGGACCTGAAGTTCGAGGCCTCGGCGCGCCTGCAATTCTTCGACACCTGGCTGAGCGGGCGCTGACATGAGTGGGCTGGTCCGTCAGCGGGGGCGGGTGGTGGTCGGCGACCTACCGCGTTATCTGGGTTCGCGGGTGCTGCAAGCGATCTGGGTGCTGTGGGCGGCGTTCACGATCTCGTTCGTGGTGCTGTACCTGCTGCCCGCCGATCCGGTGTCAATGGCGGCCGACACCGCCGGTGCCGGTACGCCTGTCGACCAGGCCGCCATCGCCGAACTGCAGGCTCGCTACGGGTTGGACAAGCCGCTGTGGGAGCAGTATGTGACCGCGCTCGGGAATGCCATCACCGGCGATCTGGGCCGCTCCATCAACACCGGTCAGCCCGTTACCGAAGCGCTCGGTGACTCACTACCGCCCACGCTCGGACTGGCTGCTCTCGCACTGCTTTTCGCGATGATCGGTGGTGCGGCTCTGGCCTTCGCCGCTACGTACACGCGTCGGCCGTGGCTACGCAACACCCTGAGCGCGTTACCGCCACTGGGCGTTTCGGTGCCGACATTCTGGACCGGCCTACTCCTGTTGCAGCTGTTCTCTTTTCGGCTGCACTGGTTCCCCGCCTTCGGTGGGACCGGCTTGCGCGGGACCCTGCTCCCCGCGCTGACCCTGGCCTTGCCGATCGGTGCGGTGCTCGCCCAGGTGCTCGCGGCCGGGCTGGAACAGACCTGGCGTCAGCCGTTCACTGACGTGGCACTGGCCAAGGGCGCCTCGCGCGGGTGGGTGCAGCGACGCCACATCGCCCGTCTGGCGAGTGTGCCCGCCTTCACGATCGCCGGCGTGCTGGTCGGCACCATGCTCGCGGGTTCGGTAGTGGTGGAGTCGGTGTTCGCCCGCGCGGGCGTCGGCCGGCTCACCCAGACCTCCGTGCTCAACCAGGACATCCCTGTCGTCCAGGGCGTGGTGCTGCTCTCGGCGCTGATCTTCGTCGGCGTGAATCTCGCGGTCGACCTGCTCTATCCGCTGCTCGATCCGCGCATCACCGGTACGCGGCGCCATCGACCGGCCGGGGCCCCGGCCAGCGCGCCTGCCGATAGCTCCCCACCGGTCGCAACGAGCGACGCGGCGGCCGCAGATCTCGCGACAACGGCGGGTGGCTCGTCTCCCGCGGCCGTGAAGGCGGTGCGCGATGCCTGATGTCAGCAGGAGCGGGGCGGGCACAGGCGCCACCACATCGCGGCGATCTACCCGGACTCGCACCACCGATACCGAAGGGAGCGAACATGGTTGACGTTCTTGTGCGACGGAGTACGGTCGCCGATCGACCCGTCGCGGCATCCGGCGTCGCACGCCGTTTTCGAAGTGCGCGGGTGCTCCGCTGGACGCGCGGGCACCTCGGACTCGTGCTCTCCGGTGTCGTGCTCGCGATTGCCGTCGGGTGGGCGGCGGCGCCGTCGCTGTTCGCCTCCGGTGATCCGCTGACCGGGGTGCCCGCGGAGAAGTTCCGGGCACCCAGCGCGGCACACTGGTTCGGCACCGACAACCTCGGGCGCGACCTGTACACGCGGATGGTGCACGGTGCGGGGCTCTCGCTCACCGCCACGCTGACCGCGGTCGGGATCGCGGTGGTGGTCGGGTCGGCGCTGGGGCTGCTGTCCGGCGCGTCGGGCGGCCTTGTCGACACCGCGATCATGCGGGTCGTCGATGTGCTGCTGTCCATCCCGTCACTGTTGCTCGCGCTGGCGCTGGTCACCGCGCTCGGCTTCGGCACCCGCAATGTGGCTGTCGCGGTCGGTGTCTCGTTGATCGCGAACTTCGCCAGGGTGATGCGCTCGGAGGTGCTGCGGGTGCGCCACGCTCCCTATGTCGAGGCCGCGCACGCATCCGGCGTGCGCTGGTACGCGGTGCTCGTTCGGCACGTACTGCCCAATTCGTTCCAGCCCGTCCTGGCTTTGGCGGCAGTCGAATTCGGTATGGCAGTGCTGGCCGCGTCCTCGCTCAGCTTCCTCGGCTACGGCACCAAACCGCCCACCCCCGAATGGGGTTCGCTGATCTCGGAAGGCCGCAACTTCCTCGCGTCGGCATGGTGGTTGACCACCCTGCCCGGGCTCATCATCGTCGCCGTGGTGCTGTCGGCGCAGCATCTAGGCCGCCTCGCGGGAAGGACCGGCCAGCGATGAGCAACCGATCGAACGGAACACATTTACCCACCGCGCGTCGGTCTGTGGCGGCGCCACGCACAGCGGCGACGGCAGGCCCCTTGCTGCGCGTGGAGGATCTGCGCATCGCGTATCGGACCGGCGCGGGATCAGTCGACGCGCTGCGGGGTGCCTCGGTCGAGGTGGCGCGCGGGGAAGTCGTCGCGCTCGTGGGCGAGTCGGGGTCGGGGAAGTCGACGCTGGCGCATGCGGTGATCGGGTTGCTCGGCGATTCGGCACAGATCGTGTCGGGCAGAGTCGAATTCGACGGTGAACGAGTCGATCCGGGCGACGAGAAGGCGCTACAGCGGCTGCGCGGCGCGCGGGTAGGGCTGGTACCACAGGATCCGGGGCTGTCGCTCAATCCGGTACTGCGGGTGGGTGATCAGGTCGCGGAGGCGCTGCTGGTGCATCGGCTGGCCGACCGGCGTGGGGCGGCATTGCGGGCCCTGGATCTGCTCGAGGAAGTCGGGCTGGATCAGCCGGAACTGCGGGCACGGCAATATCCGCACGAGCTGTCCGGCGGGCAGCGGCAGCGGGTGTTGATCGCGATCGCGCTGGCCTGCGGTCCGGAGTTGATCATCGCGGACGAGCCGACGAGTGCGCTCGATGCGACGGTGGCGCGGCAGGTGCTGGATCGGCTGGCCGAGCGGATCGCGGCACGCGGGACGGCGGTGCTGCTGATCACCCATGACCTTGCCGTGGCCGCCGAACGGGCGGATCGGCTGGTCGTACTCGAGCAGGGCCATGTTGTCGAATCCGGCTCGACCGCACAGGTATTGACCCGTCCGTCGCAGCCCTATACCCAGCGTCTGCTGGCCGCGTCCCCGGCGTTGTCGCCCACCGAGTTCCGGCCCAGTCGTCCCAGATCGGACACACCGTTGCTGTCGGTTCGTGCCCTGCACAAGCGATTCCACGCGGGAGCGGGCAGCATCACTGCCGTCGATGATGTCGAGTTCAGCCTCGATCGTGGCGAAACGCTCGCTCTGGTCGGTGAATCCGGTTCGGGCAAGTCGACGACGGCCCGGATCGCGCTGCGGCTCACCGAGGCGGACAGCGGGACGGTCACCTTCGACGGTCACGACCTCACGAGTGTCCACCGAAATCGGCTGCGCGCCCTGCGTAAGCGGTTCCAGGTGGTGTATCAGAACCCGTACTCATCGCTGGATCCGCGCTGGGAAGTCGCCGACATCATCGCCGAACCCTTGCGCGCCTATGGCGTCGGCGACCGCACGAAACGGGTCACCGCGCTACTCGAACAAGTCGCGCTACCAGCCGATTTCACCAAGCGCAGACCCGCCGAGCTGTCGGGTGGGCAGCGGCAACGGGTAGCGATCGCCCGTGCGCTGGCCCTGCGCCCTGACCTGCTGGTGCTCGACGAACCGGTCTCCGCGCTCGATGCCTCGGTGCAGGCGCAGATCCTCGACCTGCTCGACACCCTGCAGACCGAACTCGCCCTCGGCTACCTGTTCATCTCCCACGACTTGGCTGTGGTGCGCCGGATCAGCGACCGCGTCGCGGTGATGCACCACGGTCGCATCGTCGAAACCGGCCCTACCGCAACCCTGTTCACCGATCCGCAGCACCCGTACACCAGGGAGCTGCTCGCGGCGATTCCCGCGCCGGGCGCCCGGATCGATCCCCTCGACGGAAAGGACCTCACCCGATGAGCAAGAACGGACTGTTCCTCGGCATCGAAACAGTCGGCACCGGAACGCATCCCGCGTCATGGCGGCGCGTCGATTCCGGCGCCGAAGACCTGTTCACCGCCGGCTACTGGACGGCCGTGGTGTCGGCGGCCGAGGAGCTCGGGTTCGACGCCGTGTTCCTGCCGGACTCGTTCGGCATCCAGGCCGGCGGCACCGCCGTGACCCGCGGCAGGCTCGATGCCGTCGCGATCGCCGCCCGCACCGCCCCGCTGACCAGCCGGATCGGCCTGATTCCCCAGGTGCCGGTCACCCACACCGAACCGTTCCACGCGTCCAAGGCCGTGACCGCGCTCGACTTCGCGAGCCTGGGCCGCGCGGGGTGGGAGGTGACGGTGTCCACCGCCGACGTAGAGGCGAAGGCCTTCGGTCGCAAGGACATTCAGGATCGGCAGTCGCTGTGGCACGAGGCCGACGAAGCGGTCGAGGTGGTGACCCGGCTGTGGGACAGCTGGGAGGACGGCGCCGAGATCCGCGACGTGCCCACCGGCCGGTTCATCGACCGCGACCGCCTGCACTACATCGACTTCACCGGCGACAACTTCTCGGTCAAGGGCCCGTCGATCACCCCGCGCTCACCCCAGGGCCAACCGATCGTGACCGTCCGCGCCGACGACCCCGAGTCGGCCGAGGTCGCGGTCCGCCGCGCCGACATCATCCGCATCACCGCCACCGATCTCCCCATCGCCACCGAACGCCGCACTGCGTTGCGCGCAGCCATCGCTGCCACGGGCCGCGACCCTGACACCGTGCAGATCCTGCTGGATCTTCCTGTGCACCTGTCGGATTCGGTAGCCGACGCGCACACCGAGGTAGGAGAACTCGACGGCTGGGCCGCGCAGCCGCACCTCGATACCGATCGACTCCACCATGTCGGCACGGCCGCCGGACTCGATGACGTGCTCGCGGCGATCACTCGTTCGGGCATCGACGGGGTGGTCCTGCGACCGCTGGCCCTGCACGCCACGCTGACCGCTCTCACCGCCCACCGCACCAAGACCGAGCCGGGGCAGCTCGTCGACGCCGGTGAAATCGCCGCGGCGAGTCCGGCGCACCCGACCCTCCGTGACCGCCTCGGTCTTCCCCGCCCACTGAGCCGATACGCCACGACAGGAGCAGCGCTATGACTTCGAGACCACGCAAGCAAGTCCATCTGGCCGCGCATTTCCCCGGCGTCAACAACACCACCGTCTGGGCCGACCCGGCGTCGAAATCGCAGGTCGATTTCGCGTCCTTCGAGCATCTGGCGCGCACGGCCGAACGCGGCCTGTTCGATTTCTTCTTCCTGGCCGAGGGGTTGCGGCTGCGCGAGCATCGCGGGCAGATCCACGACCTGGATGTGGTCGGCAGGCCCGACACGTTCACCGTGCTCAACGCGGTGGCGGCGGTGACCGAGCGGCTGGGGCTGGCGGGCACCATCAACAGCACCTATAACGAACCGTTCGAGGTGGCCAAGCAGTTCGCCTCGCTCGATCATCTCTCCGGCGGCCGGGCCGCGTGGAACGTGGTCACCTCCTCGGATGCGTTCACCGGCGAGAATTTCCGGCGCGGCGGCTACCTCGAGCATGGTGAGCGGTATCGGCGGGCGGACCAGGTGGTCGCCGCGACCAGGGCGCTGTGGGACAGCTGGCCCACCGACTCGCTGGTGATCGATCGGACGCGTGGGATCTTCGCCCGCGAGGTGCCCGAAACCACTTTCCGCAGTTCGCAGTTCGACGTCGCGGCACCGTTCGTCGTCCCGCCGAGCCCGCAGGGCCATCCGGTGTTGTTGCAGGCGGGCGATTCCGACGAAGGCCGCGAGTTCGGCGCGAAGACCGCCGATGCGATCTTCACCGGGCACGGCACCCTCGAGGCGGGCCAGAAGTTCTACGCCGACGTCAAGGGCCGATTGACGAAATACGGTCGGGCACACGGTGATCTACTGGTGCTGCCCGCTGCCACGTTCGTCCTCGGCGACACCACTGACGAAGCCCACGAGCGGGCCCGCGGCATCCGCTACCAGCAGGTGAGCCCGCAGACCGCGATCGCCTTCCTCGAACAGGTCTGGGGCCGTGACCTTTCCGGCTACGACCCGGACGGCCCGCTGCCCGATATCGAGCCGGACGCCGCCGCCGAGATCACCCGAGGCCGGGTGCGGCACACGAAAGATCCACTGGCCGTGGCGAAAGCGTGGCGTGCGCAGGCCGAGGCGGGCAACCTCAGCATCCGCGAACTCATCATCGAGGTCACCGCCCGCCAGCAGTTCATCGGCACACCGACCGAGGTCGCCGAGCAGATCGACCACTACGTGCAGGCCGACGCCGCCGACGGTTTCATCCTCGTCCCCCACCTGACACCCGCTGGACTCGACGAGTTCGTCGACACGGTGGTCCCCGAACTCCAGGAACGCGGCAGCTTCCGCACCGAGTACACCGGCACCACCCTGCGCGACCACCTCGGTCTGCGCCACCCCCACCACCACACCGTCGCCGAAGGAGCACGCGCGTCATGACGATCACCGTCGAGAACCACACCCTCACCACGACATTCGCCGACGACTGGGCGCGCTGGCACCATGCCCGCGAGGACGGCCTGCGCGACCCCCTCGGCTGGCTCAGCCTGGCCGGACTGCACTGGCTCACCGACAGCCCGCAGCGCTTGGACGGTGTCCCCGGCACCTGGTGGGTCACCGACGACAAGGTGTTCATCACCGCGCAGCCCGCGGACCGGCTCGATGTGGACGGCGAACGGATCGGCGGCGTGCAGATCGTGACGCCGGTGGAGGGCGCGCCGGGGGTGAGCGTGCTCAACGAGGAGAAGGTCCTCGAGGTGATCCGCCGCTCCGGGCAGTACGCGGTGCGCGTGCACGATCCGGCCGCACCGACGTTGACCGCGTTCACCGGGGTCGCGGCCTATCCGGCCGACCCGCGCTGGGTGGTGACCGGCCGTTTCACCGCGTTCGCGCAGGCACGCACCGTCACCACGGGCGCCGTGGTGGACGGTCTCGAGCACCACCACAACGCCGCGGGAATC
The DNA here is from genome assembly GCF_042720495.1 of Nocardia sp. NPDC058480. NCBI lineage: Bacteria > Bacillati > Actinomycetota > Actinomycetes > Mycobacteriales > Nocardiaceae > Nocardia > Nocardia sp. NPDC058480. The sequence goes on from NZ_JBHXMN010000019.1 coordinate 108,780, forward strand.
ATCGAGTTCCGGCTCGGTGACAGCCACCAAGCGCTGCTCGCCTTCGGCACCCCCGACGACCTGAAGGTGCTGTTCACCGACGCCACCAGCGGCGTCACCACCTACCCGGCCGCCCGCTCACTCGCCATCGGCGCGGTCGACGCGGACGGCACCGTCACCCTGGACTTCAACCGGGCCGTGAACCTGCCGTGCGCGTTCACCGACTTCGCCACCTGCCCGGTGGCACCACGCGAGAACAGGCTGCGCGTGGCGATCGAAGCGGGAGAACAGGATCCGAAGCTATGAGCATTCCGCTGTCGATCCTCGATCTGTCCCCGATCAGCGAAGGATCAAGTGCCGCACAGGCATTGCGCAATACGGTCGATCTCGCCCGGCACGCCGAGCAGTGGGGATATCGCCGATATTGGCTGGCCGAACACCATTTCGTCTCGGTGGCGAGTTCGTCGTCGCTGACCCTGCTCGGTGTGGTCGCCGCGGCCACCTCGCGCATCCGGGTCGGGACCGGCGCGGTGCAGGTGGGCCACCACACCTCCGCCTCGATCGTGGAAGCGTTCGGTACCGTCGACGCACTGCACCCGGGACGACTCGACCTGGGTCTTGGCCGGTCGGGGCACCGTGTCAGCCAGTTCGGGGCAGCGGCGGCGACCACCAGGGGCGGTCATCCGGTGCTGGACACCGTCGCCGGGCGCACCGAGGTGCGTGACGGTGTGGTCGTGCCGCCGCCGTTCGATCCACGCCGGGTCACCGATCGCTCGAAGTTCCTCGCTTCGGCCGAGGCCTTGCAGCAACCCGGTGCGGAGTCGCTGGACTTCGCCGAACAACTGGCCGAGATCCAAGCGCTGCTCGACGGCCGGTACTTCACAGCCAACGGTGTCGCGCTGCACGCCGTTCCCGGTGAGGGCATCGATGCCGAGCTGTGGCTGTTCGGCAGTTCGGCGGGCGAAAGCGCCGAGCTCGCAGGCACATTGGGACTGCCGTTCGCAGCGGCCTACCATGTCGCGCCGGGCACCGCGCTGGACGCGGTCGCGGCGTATCGGGCGGCGTTCCAGCCCTCGGAACTGCTGGCCGAACCGCATGTGATCGTGTCAGCCGACGTCGTGGTCGCACCCGATGACGACACCGCCCGCCACCGCGCGAGCACCTACGGGCACTGGGTCCACAGCATCCGCAGCGGCGGCGCGGCCGAATACCTCGACCCCGCCACGGCGTCCCCGCTCACCGCCGACCAACTCCGTCTGGTCGACGACCGCCTGGCCTCCCAGATCGTCGGCTCCCCCAGCACCGCCGTCGGGCGCCTCGACGCCCTCCAAAAGGTCACCGGCGCAGACGAACTCCTGATCACCACCATCACCCACGACCACGCCGACCGGCTCGAATCCCATCGCCTACTGGCCGACGCGTGGGGACAGCGAGCCGCCCGCGCCGCCTGACCGCCAACCATGAAGGCGCCCCGACACGTCGACTCGACTACGGGGCGCCTTCTGGCTGTGCGACCGTCATCGCCCTGCGCAATCGCGCGAGCAGCCTCTCGAACTCGGCGAGCTGGGCGGGGTCGTAGTCGACCAGGATCGCGTCCTGCTCGGCATTGATCGGGTGGAAGAACTCGTCGGCCAGCTGCCGCGCGTTCTCGCTACACCGCAAGGTCACCACCCGCCGATCGGTGTGCTCGCGGCTGCGGGTGATGTATCCCGCCTGCTCGAGCCGGTTGAGCAGGGTCGTCATCGCCCCCGAGGTGAGGGTGATCCGCTTGCTCAGCAGCGCGGGAGACAGCGGCTCAGCGGCCTGTTCGGCGGCGGCGATCTCCATCAGCGCGAACGCGTCGGTGGAGTGCACGCCGAGAGTTTCCGCGAATCGGCGGCCCAGTTCGGTGAAGCTCGCGCCGTAGTCGATGAGCCCCGCGGCGAGCCGCTGCCGCCGCATCGCGACATCGCCGGATGTCTGCTCCACCATCTCGTCCTCTCGTCGACCGCCCGATTGACAACTTACCGCCCGACATTTACCTTCATTGTAAAGTAACTTTACGACGGAGGTATAGTGCGGACAGAAACCGAGACTCCACCGCTGCGCTTGTGGCTGGGGCTGATCGCCGTCTCGCTCGGCGTCGCGTTGATCGTGGTCGATCTGACGATCGTGAACGTGATCCTCGCGCCGATTGTCGAGGATCTGGCGATCACCTCGATTCAGGCGCAATGGATCCAGGAGTCGTACGCGATCGTCTTCGCGGCGCTGCTGCTGGTCGCAGGCCGGCTCAGCGACCTCCACGGCGCACGCAAGCTGTTCCTGATCGGGTTGGTCGTCTTCGGCGTCACCAGCCTGCTCGCCGCGCTGGCACCCAGTGGCGGTCTACTCATCGCGGCCCGTTTCCTGCAGGGCATCGGTGGGGCGATGATCCTGCCGACCTCGCTGGCCCTGGTGAACGCGACCTTCACCGGAAAGGCTCGCGGGCAAGCCTTCGCAATCTGGGGATCGACGATCGGCGCGGCCGCCGCGGTCGGCCCGCTGCTCGGCGGCCGGCTCGCCGACTTCTCCTGGCGGTGGGCCTTCGGCATCAATATCCCCGCGGTCGCGCTGATCATGGTGGCCGTGCTGATCTATCTCCCCACGGCACCGAAGAACGTCGGTCGCGTCGATTGGCTCGGCGCCGCACAGTCCGCGCTCGGCCTCGGCCTCCTCGCGTTCGCGATGATCGAAGGGCGGCATTACGGGTGGCTGACGGTGACCGAGCCGCTGAGTATCGGTGAATTCGGCTGGCGCAGTGGGCCTTCACCGGTGCTGATCGCGTTCATCGGTGCCGCACTCGCGCTCGGGCTGTGCTGGCGCAGGCAGGCGATGCTGGGTCGTACCGGCGGGGAACCGCTGGTCGATGTGCGGCTGTTCTCGATCGATTCGTTCCGCAAGGGCAACGTGGTGACACTGATCGTCGGCCTCGGCGAGTTCGGCATCATCGCGGTGCTGCCACTGTGGATGCAATTCGCCCTCGACTACACCGCATGGCAAGCCGGACTCGCGCTGGTGCCGCTGGCGATCGGCAGTTTCGTCGCCAGTGGCGCGAGTTTCGCACTGACGGCCTCGGTCTCGGCGCTGGGACAGGTCAGGATCGGTTTGCTGCTGGAAGCGGCCGGGCTGGCCTTGCTCGGCCTGTTCGCCGCGGCGGACAGCAGCTGGTGGTCGATCGCGTTCGCGCTGTTCGTCTACGGCATCGGCGTCGGCTTCGCCACCGCCCAGGTCACCAATATCGTGCTCGCCGATGTGCCGGGCGAGAGCGCGGGCCAAGGCTCGGGAATTCAAAGCGCGGCACGGGAACTCGGATCGGCGCTGGGTATCGCGGTCCTCACCACCGTCTACTTCAGCACGGTCGGCACCGGCCTGCGCGATCGCCTGACCGACGTCGGGCTGCCCGAATCCGAGGTGCGGCAATTGGAGTCGACCGTGACCGACAGCGCGGGTTCGGCGATCGGAGCCCTCGCCGAGAACCCAAACACGCTGCCCATCGCGGAAGCGGCCCGCGCGGCCATGGCCGCGGGCATCGAGGTGGCGAGCTACCTGTGCGCGGGTCTGCTCGTACTCGCCTTGGCCACCACCACATTCGTCAAACCCGTACAACACGAGTAGCGGCACCACCATGCGAGGGGGCATGGACTCGCTCCGTGGCTGTTACCTGAAACGTGGCCGTTTGTAGAACAACCCACTCTAGGCAGCCTCTCCTTGCGAAGAGACAGTCCCCGTCTGACCCACCAACCGTTGGTGGTGCGAGGTAGACGCTTCAACGCCTCCTGCCTTCCCCACCGAATCGGTGAGGCAGGTCTTGCGGATAGCTCCACGTCCATCTCCAGCCGAAACGCTGGCGGCCGGGCTACTCCCGGTACCGGTCCCCGATACACCACCAGTATTGGTGGGTTCGCCGAGGCGGGCGAGATTGATCGCCGCATTGGTATCCCGATCAATCGCCGGGCAACCATTACGGCAGTGGTGAACACGGTCGCGCAACGCCAGCTTGGTTGTCGCCTGACAACGCGAACACGTTTGAGTGGAAGGAAACCAGCGATCCGCGGTCACGAGCCGGGTCTGATTCCAGGTGGTCTTGTAGCCGAGCAAGGTTCGTATCCGGCCGAGCGCGGCATCACTGATGGCACGGTTCAGCCCGCGCTTGTAGGTACCGCCACCCCGGCACATTCCCGCGACGTTAAGGTCCTCGACCACGATCACGTCATGATTGCGGGCGAGTCTCGTGGTGGCGGTGTGGAGTTCATGGCGGCGGATGTTCGCCACGCGGGCATGAGCTTTCGAGATCCGGTGTTGGGTGCGTAGCCATCTTTTCGACGGGTCCAGCCGGGTTTCGGTTCTCTGCTCCCAACGGCCCTGCTGTCGGGCGGCTTTGCATTGCAACACCCGCAGCTTCGTTTGCGCGGCGGTGAGTGGTTTCGGCGCCACCACTCGCTCGATCTCTGTGCCGTCTGGTGCCGCAACGACGAGCAGGTCTTTGACTCCGACGTCGATTCCCACGATCGGGTACACCGGCTTGGCATCATGCGCGGACCGCTGCTTGCCTTCGACGATCACCTGAAACGCGCAATACCAGCGGCCGCCCTCGTATTTGACTGTCGCGGAAAGAATCCGCGCGGCTCCGGCCTCGGCCCGACGCGCCAGTTTGCGGGTGGATTCGTGGGTGTGGATCGTGCCGAGCACCGGCAGGACGACGTGGTGTCGATCGGGGGTCACTCGGATAGCGCCGGTGGTGAACCTGACCGAGTTCACCGCGCGATGCTTGGACTTGAAGCGAGGAAACCCGACTTCGGCGCCTGCCCGCTTACCTGCCCGCGATTTGGACCAGGCGTCCAAACCCCTTGCAAGGCCGTCTAACCCACTGTTGTATGCCTCTTTCGAGTTCTGCGACCACCATGGCGCGACCGCGCCCTTGCGGGCGTTCCACGTTTTGCGCAACGCCGCCAGACTCCAGCCCAGCGCGGGGGTCAATTCGTCGTCGGACACACCGTAGGAGCGTTCCGCGGCCCGCTGGCCGATAACTGATTTCACCAGCGCTAGCATGTGATTGTGAGCGAACCGCGCTGCCCCGCAGTGCGATCGGATCGCACGCTCTTGAGTCGGCGTCGGGTCCAACGCGAACCGATACGCCTGCACCGTCCATCCGTCGGGAACCTCGAACCTCGCCACCGGCTACCCCACCGATGTATCGGCGGCGGATTCGGTGGCGATAACGGCACGGTGCCCAACCACGAAGGGCGTCAAGCCGGAGGTATGACACCGGCATCCGATCGTCTTCCACCCCAACGGATTCACAGATTGATTCAAACATACGTTCGGTTCGCTGACAAGTAGCCATGTGGCTCAGTTTCAACATACTTCTATGTCACTCACACTTCGAGCAGGTGTGGCCGATATTCTTGCTGACCGGTGGAGTCCCCTATAGCCGATCAGACTGACGGGCGGCGACCACCATAATTGTCGGCGATGCCTGACGTCAGAGTCGGGCGCGCTGGATCAACTCGGTGGCGATATAGGAGTCCGACGCCGGGGTAACCACGGTGTCGTTGTCGACGTCGACCAAGTAGCGACCGGCCGCTCGATGTCCGTCGCGAATATCGATCCAGTTCAAGAATTGGGGCTGAAGCTTGTGACGGCCGCGAACGTCGAGTTCGATGCACAGGTGCCCCTCGGCGCTGCGGGGAGCTCGCAGAAGCGCACGGATGCGGGTTTCAACAACATCCTTACCGTCGGCTTGGACGAAGTACGAAGTCGGCGGTTCCTCACCCCGTACTCGTGGGGTGAAGCCGATCATGCGTTGTACTCGGCCACCACTCGTGGACGGCATGGTAGTGACGATTCCGCGGCTGAGGTTCGCCCGACGCGTGACCAGGAGTTCGAGTGCTCCACCGAATTCTATTGTTGCCCCGGGTAATTGGTGAAGGAGTACGCCGTAGTCCCCGGCGGCTACCGCCAGACATCGGATCCGGTTACCGGTGGCATGCACCTGGCCGGTACACAGGATCCGCAGTTCGGGGTCGTTCAGGGTTCGTAGCGCTCCCCTATCAGCCGGTCGAGAACTCGCACAACGTCGTCCACTGCTTCAGGGTCGAGCTTCAAGGTTCCCGCCGCGACAGCGTCATTCATCGCCTGGATCTGTGCCTGCCCGTAGTCGATCTGCACCACAACCCCCCGTATCTCAGTCGATCAGCGGCCACGTTACCAGCCGCCGCACCAGGCCGGCCTCACCGTGATGCTTCCCTCTACAACACACGATCCTCGGGACTGGCGAGGCGTGATTCGTACAAGCGCTGCAGCACTACCGACCGAGCGAACCATCGAGCGCGGTGCCAGACCGGACACGTGGCATCTTCGACGACGCTGAGTCTGGCCCGCCACCAAGGTATTCGGTGATGACCGGACTAGTACGCGAATGGTCCGCGCTCCCCCGTGAAGGGATGCGCGGACCGAGCACCAGGATAGCGCGGTCAGGCCGCCACGCCAACGCGCTGACACAACTCCCGAACATCCGGACCCATCCCCGTCGGCGGATGCTTGGACAACCCGAGCAGAAGTTCTTTGGCGAACCCGTTGAACGAGATCGTCTCCGGAGCGGTCCTCTGTGCTTTGTCCAGCAGCGCCAGCACCGCGGCGTCCTCGTCGCGTTGGCTGTAAGCGCGGGCCACCTCGATCAAGTGCCTGGACCGGCGCGGCACCGACACGATCGCGTCCTCGTCGAGCGCACGGGCCGCCCGCAGCGCCTCACCTGACCGACGCAGATCCACGCCCAGCGTGACCGCGTTCGCACCCTGGACCGCCTGCCCGAAGCTGGTCTGGATATGCCGATAGGTTGGGCCGAGCTGCTGTGCCCAGCGATCGGCCCGATCCCACGCCGCCCACGCATCACCATGTCGCCCGCGGCGGCCCTGCACCAGGGCGGCCTCAGCCTGCAGCGCACCGGCGATCCCCCGCCAATCGTCGGGGGTCTCGTCGCGATCGAGATACGGGGCGAGGATCTCCGTGCCCGACTCGATCAGGGCCAGCGCCTCCTCCCATCGGCCGGAGTCGCGCAGTGCCTGCACCATCGACCACGAGGAGGCGGCGATCAGGTAGGGATCGTCGGCTTCGTACGCCTGCCCCAGCGCCCGGTCCGCGACCATCCACACCAGGGCAGCGTCACGCTGGTAGGCCACATAGAAGTCGGCCAGTTGGTAGACACCGGCCAGGACTCGACGTGCCTCCCGTCGACCGGGGCCTGGTGCGCGGGCCGCCTCTTGTGCCTCGCGAATCAGGCTCGGCAGGATGACGCCGAGCTGGGTGCGGTGGTCGGGGCTGGTGTGCCGAACCTCCCACGCCAGGCGTAGCCGCTCGGCCAGGTGCTTGATGTTGTGGACGCGTCCCGGTAGCGGGCGCCGGAAATCGGTGAGCGCGGCCTGGACATCGCCCAGCGCCGCGTGCTTCTCCCCTGCGTAGAGATTCACCGAGACAGCGTGGCCGTTGCCGGTCAGCTCGGCGAGGTCGGCCAAGCCCAGGGCATCGGCGATGGCCAGCAGCATCGGCAGCTTCGGCGGTTGCAGCACACCGTTCTCGACCTGCTTCACCCAATCGGAGGACCGGCTGATCCGATCGCCGAGCACGGGCCGACTGATGCCGGCGCGCTCGCGGTGGCGTTTGATCCGCAGCCCAATGGGCGCTTGATCTTCCATGTTCCGTACCCCTTCACGGCGGGCGTGGAATGCGATCTGTCCAGTCTAAGTGGTCACGCCCGTAAGTCGTTCGGGGGTCAGTGTCCGAGGTAGAGATCGCAGGCGCAGTCAAGGGCTTCCTGGGGGCTGCCTGCGGTGAA
>NZ_JBHXMN010000020.1:0-113513 GCF_042720495.1 Nocardia sp. NPDC058480
CGCATCAGCGAAGTAGCCACCGCCCAAAACGCCGCCGTCACCGCAGACGTCGCGGACTGGACCGGCCAAACCGCCACCGCCTACAAATCCGCGGCCTCCAACACCACGAACCTGCTCACCGCGGCCAACACCGCAGCCACGGCCGCAGCCTCGGCAATCCGCATGGCAGGCGGGATCGTGGCCGCGGTCCGCGAAACCGTCCGAGACCTGGTAGCCCAAACCGTCGGCCGCCTCGCGGTCTGGGCCGCGGAACTGGTCTTCTCGGTCGGTCTGGCCACCCCGCTCGTCGCGGTCCAAGCCACCGCCTACATCGCCAAAACCGTCGCGACAATCTCGAAGTTGTTCTCGAAGCTGGCCAAGACGATGTCGAAGCTGAAACCGCTACTCAAGCAGCTGAAGTCAGCGTTCGGCGATATCGCGAAGGCATTCAAGAAGACCCCGTCCAAGTCGAAGAATGCCGACGACACCAGCACGAGCCCCACGAGTACGAAGCCCGCCGATACCTCGACAACGCCCTCGAGCACGAAACAGCCTGATACACCGACGAATCCGGCAACCACGCCCGACACGCCTGCGAAGACGGCCGACAATCCGGACACCCCGGGCACGAAACCGGCGAGCACTCCGAGCGATACGGGCAAGCTTCCCGACCAGTCTGGCTCCGATAAACCGAACCTCAACAAGACCACGACGCAAACCACTGAATGTGGTGACCCGGTCGACGTCGCGACCGGCGAGTTCCTGCTCCCCGAAACCGATGTCGAGCTCCCCGGTGTGCTGGCTTTGGTGTTGACTCGTCGGCACCGTTCTTCCTACCGGTTCGGTCGTTGGTTCGGGCCTTCCTGGGCCGCGTCGCTGGATATGCGGGTCGAAGTAGATCAAGTCGGGGTCCGGTTCGTCGGACCCGACGGTGAGCTGTGGCAGTTCCCTCACGCCGCCCCCGATGTTCCAGTCCGCCCGGTACACAAGGGCATCCGCGCGACCATGACCCGCACCGAAACGGGCGGATACTCAGTCCACGACCCAGACCGCGAACTCACTTGGAGCTTCCGGCCCAAACCTGTTACGTCCGGGCTGGAAACCCCACTCGGCAACTATCCGATCACCGAGATCACCGACCGCCACCACAACCGAATCACCTTCCACTACAGCGACACCGGCCATCCGGTAGAAGTCACCCACTCCGGCGGATACTGCGTCCGGATCGACACCACCGACGACCGTGTCACCGGCCTGACAGTGCTCGGCACCACCCCCGCCGGCGAACCGATTGAAACCACTGTTCGCGAATTCGGTTATACGGCAGATGATCTCACCTCGGTCACCAACGGTGTCGCTGCGACCACGACCTACAGCTACGACGATGCGCACCGCATGCTGTCATGGCGCGATTCCCGCGGCACAGCAATGCACAACACCTACGACCGGTCCGGAAGGGTCATCAAACAGGTCGGCACCGACGGCATCCTGTCGGCGACTTTCGCGTACGAACCGCTTCCCGAATTCGGGCGGTCGCGCACTCATCACACGAACTCTCTCGGCGCGACCACCGTCTTCGAGTTCGACGAAGACCTCTGCCTGCGCAACCTGATCGATCCACGCGGCGCGACGTCGATCACCGACTACAACGAGTACCGCCAACCGGTCCGCCACGTCGACGCCTATGCCAATACCACCGTCTATCTCTACAACCCCGACGGTGACCTGGTTCTGCTCCGACGCCCCGACCAGGCAATCATCACCATCAGCTACGCCGCGCCCCACTGCCCGGCCACGATCACCGATGTCGATGGCACGACTATCACACGCACCTACGACCGCCACGGCAACCTCACCAGCATCACCGATGCCGACGGTGTCACCACGGCCTACACCCATCATCGAGGTGGTGCGACGGCCTCGATCAGGCTATCGACAGGCGCCACCACCGGCATAGACGTCGACGCCGCCGGGCTACCGATCCGGATCGTCGAACCCAACAACGCGGTCACCCTCGTCGAGCGAGATACGTTCGGCCGACCCACGACCATCACCGACCCGCTCGGCAATATCAGCACCAACCAATACTCGGCCGAGGGAAAGCTGCTCTCCCACACCGACACCGACGGCACCACCCAGTCGTGGACATACGACGGCGAAGCCAACCTGCTCACCCATACCAACCAGATCGGTGCCATCACGCGCTACACCCACGGCGCCTTCGACTTGATCAGCACCCGCGAAGCCGCCGACGGCACCATCACCGCCTACACCCACAACACCGAGCGTCGTCTCACCTCGGTAACCAACCCGCTCGGGGACACCTGGACCTACGAATACGACCCGACCGGCAACGTCTGCACCGAAACCGACTACAACGGATCGGTCACCCACACCGAGCACGACCTGCTCAACCGGCCCGCTACCACCATGACGCCGACAGGTGTCCAACGCCGCCACACCTACGACATCCTCGGCCGATTCACCGGTGTCAGCACCGATACCGGTGAATGGATCACGAACACCTACATCCCGACTGGGCATCTCGCGACGGCTCGAAACGGCCTACACGACAAAACCATCCATTCGGTCACCTTCGCCCACACGCCTGCCGGCCGGGTCCTGACCCAGCACGTCGACGGACACGCAGTCACCTACGACTACGACGAGCACGGCCGCCGCACCGGGTACACGACCCCGAGCGGGGTGCAGACCAGCTACGAACACACCCTGACCGGCCAGGTAGCCGCTCTCACCACCAACGGGCACCGCTTCGACTTCACCCACGATCCGATCGCTCGCCAAAATAGCTGGCACAGCGCCGGAATCGGGCAACACAACACCCACAGCCCAACGGGCTACACTCTCAGCCGCGAACTCGTCCAGCTCGACCCGCACAGCAGCATGCCCACCCGGCTGCTCGAACGCGACGAATACACTTGGCGCCCAGATGGCTACATCACGAGCCACACCACTGCGACACCGACGACAAACCGCCGTCGTGATTACACCCTGGATGTGATCGGGCGCATCACCGACATCGCGACCCCCAACGTTGGTGTCACCGAGCAGTACACCTACGACGCTCTCTCGAACCTAACGACCGCCGATTTCGCGATATCAACGGCGCCATCCGATCCCATTGGGCCCGAGCATATCCCGCCCGAACCCGCAAGCGATCCTCGCTTCGAGTACCGCAACAACCTCCTTGTTCGCGCCGGCCGTACTCGCTACCACTACGACCCCGCCGGCCGCCTGATCCGCAAAGAGAAGACCCGGATCTCCCGCAAACCCGCCATCTGGCACTACCGCTACAACGCCTTCGACCAACTCATCGAAGTCACCATCCCCGACAACACCACCTGGTCCTACACCTACGACTCCTTCGGCCGTCGAACCAGCAAACACCACCAAGCCAGCAACACTTACACCGAATTCGCTTGGGACGGCGTTCATCTCACAGAACAGGCCACCACCGACCACGCAGGCACCGAAACCTACACCTGGACCAACCACCCAACTACCCACGTCCCCCTCGCCCAGTCCATCGACGACCAATTCTGGGCAATCGTCACCAACCTCGAAGGCAGCCCCACCCACCTCGCCGACCCCACCACCGGCGAAATAGCCTCGACCGCTACCGCGACGCTTTGGGGTGAAACTGTCTGGACCGGGCAGGACACGCCCCATCGATTTCAGGGTCAGCAATACGACTGTGAATCCGGCCTCCATTACAACAGGCATCGCTACTATGACCCCGAAACCGGCCGATACCTCACGCAAGATCCGTTGGGCCTTGACCCCGCGCCCAACCCGATGACATACCCTCACAACCCCGTCGTGTGGGCAGACCCGCTGGGCCTTGCGCCGAGTGCATGTCGCCAGGTCAGCTACACCGGCTCCCAGGGAACAGGAAAGGACCTAAAACGTAATGGTCAAGTAGGTACCGACCAGTGGCAATTCAACACGGGCCATGGATATGATCGGGCACACACGGGGCCGGGTGGCGTGCAGAATGATCTGCGCACAACAGGGATGACTGCCGATGAAATCGAACAGGGTATCGTTTCGGACGTCTACGATCATATAGACCGTGGCGGCGCGATACCTCAGGGTGGAACACCCGGATTCAGCGGCCCATTGCAACGAAACGCGGTTATTAATGGGCACAACGTCGGATACCGAATAATGCAGTCACCGGATGGCGTGTTTCGAATTGGAACGTATTGGCTCAATTGATTGGATAACAATATGACCAACCTTGGTAGGGCGGCTCGGGAACTGATCTCCAGCCTCGATGATTCATCTCGGGAGCAAGTTTCCGATGCGGCACGAGCATTTATTGAGTTGATAACATTCGCCGATGTCGATGACATCACTTCGATGTTGAGCGAAGAGCTGCAAAAAGACTGGATGGGCATGCCGGTGTGGGCGCGAAACCTCAGTTTTCGCCTAGCGTGCCTACAGGATCCAAATAACGCAGAACTTCTACACGAAGCGTCTGTCGACTTGTACAGTTTCGGACCAGATTGGGATGATCATGCCGAATCACTCGCCGAACGTTCGCGAACACTGAAGGAAAACGGGTGAATCCCTGTCGCCGTCGAACTCCGTTCAAGACATGACCCGGAAGACCACCCGCTATGCCGAGGCCGGAATCCCCTGGTAATGAGACGTCGATGCCGACGAGCAAGCCCTGCGCCAAGATAATTCTTACAACGAGGACACATCAAAACAAATGACGTCACCGGGCTGGACAACACGCGATATTCCCTCCGAAAATACGAGGGAATAGACACCCGGCACCGATCTTTTCAAGTGCATCGACTCGAGCATGCCGTTAACCTCGGTTCCATCACCCCGGTGCAGCGTCACCTGCTGTCCGATCTCAAAGTTTCCTGTGGCCCTGCCCACGACATACGGGTTGTCCATGAAGCTAACCGGGTAGATAGCCGTGACATGAAACTCACTCATTGAATTCCACCTCTATACGAAACAGGCTGCCGTAGCTACTGATCCGGTGTGGCCGGTCCGTCACCCCGTACGTATATCGCGTTGGCGCAGCTCGAGTAGCACGCGGGCGACAGTCGCGAAGTCGTCGTCAGTGTGCAGGACAGTCAGGTCGTGGTGGACAGCAGTAGCGCAGACGACCAGGTCGCCCACGCCTGCCGAGCGGTGCTGTCCCCGCTGAGTCAGCTTGTACTGAGCAGTGTCGACCCATCTCCAGGCGTTCTTGGGGACGCCCGCGGGTAGGCATACCGCATCGATATCGGCAGCAAGATCATCGCGGTCGGCTGAACTTGTCGCCGAGAACAAGAACTCTGCCCGCGTGACTTCACAGATCCGGAGCGCGCCGGCATCAATTTCGGGGCGCCATCTCGCGAACGTATCTTTCTCACGGAACAGGCGCCACAGCGCCGACGTATCCAGCAGGTACCCGATCACCGCGAGAAGGCTTGCCTGCGTGCCGCTTTCGCCGCCTCACTCGCCGCAGCGGCTTCATCGAAATCACCGCGCTGCCCGCGCTCGAACAACCGCTGTGCGGCCTCCACCCGTCGCACCCGCGCCACATAGTCCCGCAGGGCAGCGTTGACAGTGTCCTTCTTGGTGGTCGAGCCCATCAACCTCATTGCTTCTGCGAGAGCTTCGTCGTCCAGATCGATCTGAGTTACCGACATGACACACCACCTTGTATCCAATGTATGTACATTGAGTATGCCACCAACATTCGGCCTCTTCAAGGCCGAGAATCACCGCGGTCTGCCGACCTGGCGAGTCTCAGCTACTCGAGTGCGAACACTGCAACACCACCCACAGTCGATGCCCCGTCATGCACTCCGACGATCGAGCCGCGTGGCGACCACCGGGATGACGATCGCGGTGGCGACGAGGTGTGTGAGCATCAGGGTGAGGTTGGTGTCGGCCGACGCGGTCACGCTCGAGAGCCGGTAGGGCCATGTTTCCTGGAGACCTGGCGGGTCCCGCACGCTAGCCTTGCAGGGTGACCGCAGACCTCGGCAGCGCCGGTTCGCTCCCAGAAACCCTCACCTGGGAGGAATTCCTAGCACTGCCCGATGCCATCGCGCAGTGCGTGGAAGGACTCGACCATGGTCGCGTCATCTGGGCACGCACCGGGCCCCGCCGAAATCAGCGGGCCGCGGTACGCCTGCGCAACGCACTGGAGTCTGCCTGGTCGGCCGTACGTACAGAACACGACGAGTGCTTCGAAGCCGATGTCGAGCAGCCGATATTCTTCACCGCCAAGAACGACTTCCTCAAACCTGACTTCATCCTGTACCGGTGCCTGCCAGACCAGGAGCAGGACGTGCCCGCGTCCGCCGTTGTCATCGCGGGTGAAGTCCTGTCGCCGTCGAACTCCGTTCAAGACATGACCCGGAAGACCACCCGCTATGCCGAGGCCGGAATCCCCTGGTACTGGGAAGTCGATGCTGGTGAGCAAGCAGTAACCATTCGAATCAACGCGCTGTTACCCGCTCCGGAACACCGCCCAGCCGGTGTCACTCCCCTGCGGGCGTTCCACTACGAACCGGTCGCACAGTGGGTCGGCGTCGGCGATTTCACCTACCACCTGCCCTTCCCTTTCACGATCCCGTCAAAAAGCCTGGCCTACTAGCGACCTGAGTAGGTCAGATAGCTCCTAACGGAAGGTTTCGCAGATGCGTTCGACCATCGGGCTCACCGCTATCGTCGCGATTTCGCTACTCGGCACCGGAACAGCGTCGGCGGAGGTGCGCGAGGCGAAGATCCAGTGCCTCGGTTCGAACGCCAACTTCCACCTGTACCCGTTCTATCTGTCCCTCGTGGCGACCTCGTCGGACGACCGCCCCGGCACCATCTCGGTCCAGCCGCGCGGAGATTCGGCCTTCGGCCCCTTCAGCTACCACGCGACCGTCAACTGGACCAACCTCGACACCGGCGAATCCGGCGTCACCGCCCAGCACGGCACCGTCAGCGGCAACATGCCCAGCTTCGATATCCACCCCGGCTGGGGCACAGTGCGTCTGACCGGCTCGGTAGGCACCTCCGGCGTGTCCGCGGGCCAGACCATGCAGTGCTCCGGCACAGACCTATTCGTGCCGTAGCGCCGAGCGGCTCGCGATCGACGCGATGTTCTTGCCGATCAGTTCGCGGCTCCGAGCGATCTCATCGACAGCCGATTCCACCTCGACAGCGTCGACCGCTTCCTGAAGGGAATAGGCCAGCGATGTCACCAGTTCGACTACCCGATCCTCGACCAAGCCCGAAATCCGGGCGAGTTTGCGCCAGTGCGGCAGCCTTACTTCCGCTGCACGCCGCGCCCGCCGCTACCCATTGCCAGCTTCTGATCGAACTGCGCTGTCGCTGCCACGCGATAGCGCGATCGGCGTGGTGGGCGCGTTCTCGCTGTAGTCGAAACGAACGTGTCCGGATGGCCCGCGCGTGAACGTTCCCGCGTGGTGCCCCTCCAACCACGCATGGAGAACCTCTGTCATCGCAGGTCCATCGCGGGCAGGGCCGTGGGTTCGACACCTAACGCCCGCAACACTTTTCGCAGACCGATAAGATCACGTACCGATTCGGCCCGCTCGATGGCCACCACCAAGGCGCGATCCACCCCGGCGCGCTCGGCAAGGTCACTCCGCGCCAGCCCCTGGATTGCCCGTTCGTCGCGAACCACCCGTGCCAGTGTCGACGGATATCGCAAATACTCCTGACGAGGCCGGTGAAGCACCTCCCAGACCCGCGTCTTGTTCCCCGCGATCGCGTGCACAACCAGATTGGACCCGCCGTCCAACTGTGTCGGCGGGCGCCCGGCCCACCAATCGACCAATAGTTCGGCCGGATCATCCACCGTGCGCAACAGCCTCAGCCGCTCGGCCGTGCGGGCACGCACCTGGCCGGTCAATTCGCCCAATGATCTGGCGTGCAGTGCGCGCACAAGCGCGCGCTGCGATGCTTCCGACAACGGCCGCCGCGCCGCCCGCCGAACCGGATGAGGCGCATCCACCACCCAACGGCCACCCACTTTGCGAGCCGGCACCGCACCTGCCCGGGCCAGCGCGCGAACACGCCGAGGTGACACCCCAGCAAGCTCCGCATACTCGGCCACATTCATGACACAAGTATACCGATTCGGTCCTCACATAGACCGAACAGAAGACCGGGCAGTTCTACACCAGATGCTCGCGCCTCCTGGTCAGGTACGCGCGCTCCGCCGGGTTCTGCGTGGCGGCGTTGATCGCCGCCACGAGCTCGGCCGCACTCACGAAGACCACGCCGGGAGTAAGTCCGCCGGACCATACGCTGCGTCGAGTCCGGCACAGTCGATCCCGCTGCGCGAGACTGCGATCACCGGCACCGGATCTGGCGTGAGCGCGGCCCGGTGCCGAAGCAGGGCAGCGAGATCGTGCCGGTCGAATGGGGAGTTCTCCAGCCATTTGACCGAGCCGACGAACAACAACTCCTTGGCGATCGGCGCACGGTCAGCGCCGACGATATCGATCTCTACATCGTTGGTACGGGTCCAGTAGCCACCGATGGCAGGTGCAGCGGGGAGGTTTGCGTCGGGCAGCAGACGTGCCAGCGCCTCACGCACCAAAGGTTCAACCGCCCTGCCGCGCCAACTTGTCCAGCTCTCGCGGATGCGATTCAACGTCAGGTCACCCCGGCCGCGCTCGATCTCCGCCATCGCCGGACCCAGGAATTTCAACCAGAAACGGAGATAGGGATCCGCCACCCGATAGCGACGATCCTTCGACGGGCGCATGGACAGCGGCAGTTCTGCGGCGATAATACGTTTGTCGGCAAGGATCCCCAGCGACCGTTGCAACGGGCTCGCTCCCATCCCGCCCGCGGCGCGGGCAATGTTGGAGAACGTCCGCTCACCGCTACCGATCGCGGAAAGAACGGTGCGAGCCTGGACCTGTTGTGGAAACTCCGCGGCAAGCGAGCGCTCCGCCGACACCAGCAAAGCCGAGACCGGATCGCTGAGCGCAGCCTCCAAGAAATCCCATATTCCGGCACCGCGCATCCATTCCGCACAGATCAAAGGCAATCCACCGGTGATCAAGGCCGCATCGAAAGCCTCAGCAGGACCGAGGTCCAGCATCTGCCCCACCTCTGCGGGGTTGAGCGGCCCCAGCACCATCTCTCGCCCACGCTGGTGAAACGGGCGTCCATAACTGTTGAGCGCCTCCATCATCGACAGGTCAGAGCCGATGAGAACCAGCAGCACCGGCTTCGTCTCCAGCATTCGGTCCCAAGCCCGCTGCAACATCCCCTCGAAGGCGCCATCTGCATCCATCAAATAGGGCACCTCGTCCATGACAACCACGCTCGCCCGGTCCTGTGGCAACGCCGCCGCCAACACATCGAATGCGGCATCCCAACTCGCCGGACGGGCGGCAGACAGCAGATTTGCCAGCGGAAGGCTGGACGACTGCGCATCCCGGCTGAGCCGCTCGAGGTCCGCCCCGGGCGAAGCGCCCGTGGCTGCGTAGAAGAGGAACGGCGCACCAGACTTCTCAGCGAACCGCTCCACCAATCGTGACTTACCCACCCGGCGGCGTCCTCGAAGCATGATGCACCGCCCGGGCCGCTCCCCACCGACGCCAGCCGTCACCTTGCCCAGTTCACGATCTAACGTCTCGAGCTCATGTCGCCTACCCACGAATTCAGCCATACCGCCGCCCTCCAGAGGATACCGCATCTTACTAACATCAATGTTAGTAAGATGCATGTTAGCAACAGGCGAACCTCCCACTGGACCATGCAGTGCTCCGCACAGACCTCTACGTGCCGTAAGCGCTGCTCAATTGCCCGGATCGACCAGATGCTCGCGTCTTCTGGTCAGGTACGCGCGCTCCGCCGGGTTCTGCGTGGCGGCGATCGCGGCGTCGTAGGCGGACCTCGCCTCGGCGCCGCGTCCCAACCTGCGAAGCAGATCGGCGCGGGCGGCGTGCCAGGCATGGTAACCGTCGAGCGGCAGGGAATCTATTTGCGCCAGAGCTACATTGGGGCCGTCGAGTTCGGCGATGGCGACGGCTCGGTTGAGGGCGACTATCGCGGTGGGGGTTACGGCGTAGAGCTGGTCGTAGAGGGCGACGATCTGGTTCCAGTCGGTATCGCGGGAGTCCGCCGCGTCGGTGTGCACCGCGTTGATCGCCGCCATGAGCTGGTAGCGACCAGGTCGAGGCCCACCTGCCGCGACTCGACCTAGGCATTCGCGCACCAGCGCGTGCCCCTCGACGATGAGGGCGCGGTCCCAGCCGCCACGGTCCTGTTCGTCGAGCGTCAGCAGCTCCCCGCCCGCGAAACGGGCCGCACTGCGCGCATCGATGAGCAACATGAGCGCGAGCAACCCGGCGACCTCACCGTCATCGGGCAGCAGATCTCGCACGATGCGACCGAGCCGAATCGCCTCCGCCATCAGGTCGACCCGAATAGCTTGCGCGCCTGCCAGATACCCCTCGTTGAAGATGAGGTAGACGACGGCCAGCACTCCGCCGAGCCGATCGGTGACGTCATCGCGATCGGGCACGCGGAACGGGATGTGCGCGGCTTTGATCTTGGCTTTGGCGCGGGTGATACGTTGCGCCATAGTCGTTTCGGCTACCAGGAACGCACTTGCGATCTCGCCGACTGTGAGCCCGCCGAGCAGGCGTAAGGTCAGCGCGACTCGCGCCTCCGGCGCCAATGCCGGATGACAACTTGTGAATACGAGCCGGAGACGGTCGTCGTTGATCGGTCCGGTCGGTTCGTGCGGTTCGTGATCTTCGATGATCATGGCTGCCTGGTGCTTCGAGTCGCGCAGTGATTCCCGGCGGATCCGGTCGATCGCGCGGTTGCCCGCGGTCTTGGTCAGCCAGCCGCCCGGGTTGGGCGGAATGCCGTCGACCGGCCACCGTTCGATGGCCGTGAGCAGGGCCTCACCCGCCGCGTCCTCGGCGATGTCGAGATCGCCGAAGCGCCGGGCGAGCGAGGCGACCACCCGGCCGTACTCCTCGCGGTAGATCCGATCGATCCGCGCGCGAGTGTCGTCGCTCATGCGCCGTCGAACGTCCTGATCTCGATCTTCTGCTCGCAGACCTTCGACGCCCTTGCGGCGATCTTCAGAGCGGCATCGAGGTCAGGTGCCTGCACGACCCAGAATCCACCGAGGCATTCCTTGGTCTCGGCGTACGGCCCGTCGGTGACGACCACATCCGCGCCGGTGTTGTCGACCGTGGTCGCCTCATCGATCCGCCCGAGCCCACCCGCGAACACCCACACCCCTTCGGCCTTGAGCTCGTCGTTGAACTTCCCCGTCGCGTCGTACTGCGGCTGCGCCTCCTCCTGCGGAATGTCGTAGGCACTCGGGTCGACAACTACGGAAAGCAAGTACTGAGCCATCTCGAACTCCTTCGTCGGCGGCCGCCACCTCAGCAGCCTCTACCCTCTCCACGAACGACCGAACACGAATACGACAACTCTGACCATGATGCTCTCGAACCTCTGCTCCTGGAGCTGACCGGTCTCGAGAGGTGCTGCGATCGCCGCGGAATTCCGCAGGAAAACGTTCACAGTTCAAAGGTAGCTGTGAACGTTTTCCTACGGATGACGCGAAGGAACGCGCTATGACAGGCCCGCAAGACGTTGCATCAGATTTTGATGCAAATGGGGAAGGGGACGTCCGCATGGAAAAGTGTGATGTTCATGTTCAGCAGGCCGGTGCCGCCACAAGCGTGCACTGGTGTTGCCCAAGGCCTGGCTGACGTGACGCTTTCTACCGAACCAACGTTGACGCCAGAGCTCGCAGACTCTGCTGAAGCGACCCCGCTCGCGAAGGCGACCATCGGCGTGATCGCAGCTGCGGCGATCGCCGCGCGCATTGCAAACTTCTTCATGTCTTTCACCTTCCACTGGATCGGCGTTCGGAGCCGATACACCACATAGACCGAATTCGGTCCACTGGCCCAGTGTGCGGCTGGCCGCTGATCCACCACATCCGTGCCAGCACGGAACCCGCAGCTCACGGCTGTTTGCAGACGTGAGCGCGGCCCGGTGCCGAAGCACGGCAGCGAGATGCTGCTGGCGAATGGGGACTTCTCGAAGCGCGCGTGACCCCAGGTCCAGACGTCACGCGCGTCCCGCGTGAGAACTACGCGGCGTACTCCGCCATGCACTGACCCGAGGTAACGCTCTGGCCGGCCTCGTTGGACGTGCCGAAGACGAAGGCGATCCGGCCGGGCTCGGTCCACACTTCGGGAATCGACAGCAGCGTGCGGTGGCCCGCTACCCAGGTCTTCGCATCGCCGCTGCCGCTTCGGCCGGTGTCGATGTTCGCCCAGGTCGCGGTGAACGACTGGTCGTAACCGCCCTTGGAGTTGGCGTCGGTGATCAGAGTCAGCTCGAGCGAACCGTTGGAGTTGCGGTCGACCTTGACCTCACTGGAACCGTTGACTTCGGGGTTGTCAGGGGTCAGGTAAGTCATCGAGCACAGCGACTTGGCGGGCTGCGCCGCAGCCATGGGGGCGACGGCGACAACAGCGCCTGCCAGACAGGCCACTGCGACCGCGCCGATCGAACCGATACGCATACGTGAGATGTTCAAGTCTTCCTACCACCGATCATGTGCGAACTGGACAGGATGCCCGAGCGAAAGACTCGCCTGCAGAACAGTATTCGTCGCTCGGGTGATCTCGGAGGTGCAATCACCCCACGCTGAGGTGATCTTCGCAAAACTAACTTTCGTTACCGTTCAGGCAAATTGACTGGGCAAAGCATCAAAGATGCCTGCGTGCACGCAGAAGAACATGGTGTTCGCACCTCACCAGCTTCCGAATGACCCACTCCCCGAACCGATTCGGTCAGGAACTGATCGGGGCCTCCCGGTCGAGCACCGACCTTTCGCTTGAAAAGACAAGCGCTCTACACCCAGAGTGCCCGTTCAGGGCTCCACTCCTCGCCGGTTTCAACCTCGGGAAGCGAACCAAGGATTCGGTTGTAGCAACGACCTGCGACCGCGATGGCCGTTTCGAGGTCATGGTGGTCCGAAGCCAGCGGGCTCTTCTTCGCCTCGGACGTCCAGCCGCGATTCCAATCCGGGCCAGGACTAGTGAGCGTGACCGGCAGTGTGCCGATGCCGCGCGCGGCCCGCTCACGTTCGACCGCCGCGACCGCCAGTCGGAGGCTGATCGGCAGGAACATGCTGACGAGCAACAGGTCGACAAGATCGCGGTACCGGCCGGACGATTGAAGCGCACGCGTGCCGTAGATCTCGTACATCGCGCAGATTTTGTCTGCGATCTGGTCGACGAGCGGGTAGAGCTGGACGTCGGTTTCCGGCGGAAAGTCGTCGGTATCGATCAAGCGTGGGATCGACTTCCGCTCGACTGGTCCAACTAGTTCTCGCCGTGCGCCGACGATATCGATACTGAACGTATCGAACGTTGTGCCACCGAGTAGCGCGCCGACGGTGACCCGTGCACCTTTCCCGTTGCTCAGCGCCACTGGTTGGCCAACCTCGAAACGGAAGTGATCAATGCGGTGGTCGCGAACCACGCGACGTAGCTCAGCAACCGGGTCCGCAGCGTCTGACGCGACCATCAGGTCAATGTCACGGCTGTATCTGGCGTGCGGAAGACGCACCATCATCCCGACCCCGCCCTTGAGGATCCACCCCTGCGGGTCGGCGTCGAATACACGCGCGAGGAAGCGGGACATCACGAAACTCCGCTTCACTGTGTTGAATTGCTGGCCGTTCTCCTTAGCATGAGTCTTCAGCCGATGGGTGATGCTAGTTCTGACGGACTGCGGGGACCGCTCCACTTTGCTCACCTCTCTGAAGTAGGTCTCGCAGCGGCGCGCGCTGCGATCTCGGCCAGTGCCACGGTGTTTGCCGATACACCGGCCTGTTCGATCAGTGCTTCGAGGAATCCGTCACCGTCGAACGGGCGGTAGCCGTAGCGGAATGCGTGCGCCGCCAGCACTGTGACGACGTCCTCGGTAGCAACCAGGCTGCGGGTAAGCGCTTCGCGAACAACTGTTGCCAGATGACCGGCGTCCACGAAGGCAGCCGCCAGGTCATCAATCGTGCGGACCGGAGTTGTCACAGGTAGTCCGTCGACAACCTGCCAGTCGTCACGGACGAGCTCCCCGCGGTGTACTTCGATATCGGGTAGCGCGAGCCGGATCCGGCGGGCTGCGGTCAGCTCCACTACGTCGGCGTCGAGGTCACCCAGCTGGTGCATCTCTGCCGCGGTGCGATGGGATAGGACACCGGTCGGTACATCCTGGTCGAGGCGCTCCCAGACGACTCGCGCCGGATCGATCGCGATCCAAGCAACCCGTTTCTCCTGATGCTCGTCATAAGGAAATCGCGCGACCCGGTACAGGCCGTGGTGCAGTCGTTCCAGTACGCCGGAATCAGCCATCTGCTTGAGCTGCTGGGGTGTCACACCAGCTATCGAGCGTGCCTGCCTGCTGGTGATCAACCCCCGCTGCTCATTGGCGAGTCCCACCACCTCTGCGGCACGACTGGTTGTAGACATGGCACGATAATAGCTAATTCTGACCACTTTTGTGCCAGATATGGCTATTATCGTGCCATATCCAGTCCACAGGGAACGGGACATGGGCAGCACGCCGGGCGAACCCCGAGCGCTGGCTTCGTCAGTCGGCTGCGGTCTCCTGTTGCAATCCCAAGTAGCTCCAGTGCACGTCTTGCCGACCATGCGGGTCTGCACGCTCGCTGAGGTGCACAACGCTCAGACCATAGCCTCGGGCGAGCTCGATCGTCTCGTGTGCCGAAACGTGGAACATCCGCCGTCCGGCCGGGACGGGGCCGTGGCGCAGGGAGAAGATCACCCGCCCCTCGAAGGCAAGCAATTCGGCGATCCTCTTCATCGCTGACGACCGCTGTGGTTCATCCAGATGCATCCACACCGCCGTCAGAAGGATCACGTTGAAGCGTGCGCCGCGACTGCGAAGAATCCGCATTTCGGGCAGCGAGTCGTCGACCCATTCGATGGCCCGGCCGACATGGATCTGTTGACCAAGGGCTCGAAGTTCCGCGGTGGGCTCAGCGGCGACGACCACATGCCCCTGGCCTGCCAGTGCGGCGGCATCGCGGCCGCTGCCTGCGCCGATGTCGAGGATCGCGCTGGGCCGAGAGGGGAACAGGTGCAGTACGTCGCAGTGAACATCGGCGAAGGAGACGCTCTCGTACTGCTCGGCGAGCGCGTCGGCGGCTTCACCATAGCCAGCGGTACTGGACAGGGCCTTCGGATCGATCATTCGTCAACGCTAGCGATCCCAAATGCCCTCGGCATCGGCGAACTCGACCCATGCACCCCGCAATTCTGCCCGTCGTCGAGCACCGTGGCGGTCGAGCCATGCTACACGCGGGGGTACCCGCGGCACCGCAACTCAACGACGCAACAGGTCTACGACACCAGTGTTGGACTCGTGCCCGCCGCCCTCGGCGACCCGCCGCTCCATCAGTGCCATGAAAGGCGTGAGCAGCTCCGGACTGACGCCTTGTTCGGCGGCAGTGCGCAGCAACGTGCCGTTCGTCGTGACCATCATCGCCAGATTCGATTCGACACCCTCGGCGTAGTCGCCACTGGCCAGCTGGGCGGCGGTGCCGTACGCGTAGCCGGCCATCGCCTGCTGGTAGCCGACCATGAAGGGCGCGAAATCGACCGGTGAGATGTCCTCCGCACGGATCAAGGCGAAGCCGTGCGCGGCGCCGGCGAACATGCCCCACATCGCGCTGAGCAGGGCGATGTCGTACAGAGCCGCGAAACCGGCGTCCGTGCCTACGTATTCGACCCTGGCCAGCACGGCCAGCGCATCTGCGTTGGTCTCGTGCAGGTGCGCCGAACCGCTGTAGAAGACGTACGCGCCGGACTCGACCACACCGATCATCGACGGCACAGCCATGATCCCGCCGTCCAGAAAACGCCCGCCGCGCGAGGCAATCCAGTCGGATAGTTCGCGGGCCTCGGCGGGGGTGCTGGTGGTCAGGTTGACGATGTCGTGCCCGGTCAGGTCGATGCCGTCCAGGGTCGCGCGCACCGACGCGTCGTCGAGGAGACAAACGACGATCAGCGAGTTCGCGGAGATGGCTTCAGCCGCGGTCGCGGCGACGGTCGCCCCGTCTGGAGCCGGTCGGGCACTGCGATTCCAGACCGTGACGGCGTACCCGTCGGCGAGCCAGGAGCGCACCAGGGCCGAGCCCATATCGCCGAGGCCGAGGACGGTCAGTGACTTCTTCGAGTGATCGGACATGAGCAATACTCTTGGCGAGCCACCCGGGCCGAACAAGTACGCACAGCGAAGTGGGTACGTACTTCCGGGTAAGAGAACAGCAGGTGAAAGGGGCATTCGTGCCGATCACACGCAGGCCGGGCGCGTACACATGCGGACTCGACGCCACCCTGTCGGTCCTGAACGGCAAGTGGAAGATGATGATCCTGTGGCCGCTCAGCGAACGCCCCCACCGCTTCGGTGAATTGCGCCGCCAGGTACAGGGTGTGTCAGAGAAGGTCCTCACCACGCAACTGCGGGAGCTGGAAGCCGACGGAATCGTGCACCGCGAGGTGTTCGACGAGGTCGTCCCGCGCGTCGAGTACTCGCTGACACCACTGGGCGTGTTGCTCAACAACGCGCTGCTTCCGCTGGAAGCCTGGGGCCGTGAACATCTCATGGAGACACCGCGCGCCGAAGGTGCGGTCAGCGGGAACTGAATCAAGGCAGGGTGCAGGCGTAGGCGTGATCGAACGAGCCGGCGCTTCCGGTGCCGGTGGGGAGGTTGCGGATGGCGTCTGCGTGCGCCTCCCCTGGGGTCGCCCCTTTACCGAAGCCCAAGATCGGGAATCCTGCGACGATCGCGAGCGGACTCGTCGCGACCGCACCGCAGCCGTTCGCGAACGTCACCACCATCCGGCAGTCGATGATGCCTTGACCCTTGCACGCCCGGTCGGCGGCTCGAATGGCGTCGGCTTCCGTCGGGTGGTTGACCGAAAACGCGTAGACGTTGCCCCACACGCTGAGGGAAGCGGCGCCCCAGTTGACCGGGTCGGCGGCGGCGGGCGGGGCCGCGAGGACGGCAGCGGCGCTCACCGAGAGCGCGGCGACCGCAAAGGACTTGTTGAACATGTGGTGTGTGCTTCCTCTGCGCGCCGACTAGGGTGCGGCGATCGCATGGAAGATACCGCAGCGCATGAACGCGAGGTGGCCCCAAAGTTTTGGGGCAGCCGCCCTAGCAAAGTTGGGGGCGTTGCTCCCAGCGCTGACCTCGCCGAAAACAAAAGCGCCCGACCTGTTTGGCCTTTCCTAGGTCGGGCGCTTCTCGAGCCCCCTGTCAGGATTGAACTCACGGGTCAGTCCTGGCAGGGGGCCTTTTCATGTCCCGACCAGCGGAAACAATGTCAGTGGTGATCACCGGTAATCACCCGTGATCAGTAGAGATTGCGTCCAAAGTGAGGCCACCGGATACCCGTACTGACCTGCGCTGTACAGCACCTCACGAAGGCACGACGCCGACCCGTTGCGCCAGCTTCCCGAGATCACCCGTCGTCAGGTCGCGCCGCACCGTCCGCATCATGTGCCCGACCAGCTCGCGCACCGGTGACATGCTCCGGACATGCTGGGGGGCGGCGTGCTCTGCGCGCAACAGGGCATACAGCGAATCGCGGTAGTTCTTCTGCATGGCGTACGCGCGGCCCGTCTCCACGAAGTACTGAGCACGGCGGCCATCGTTGGGCAGATCGACCGGCGAGAGCGTCGGTGCCAGGGCGAGCACCTCACCGGGCTCACGCCGTTCCATCGCCGCCGACATCCGCCACAAGGCCACGTTCGCCGGGCCGAACGACTCATTGCGCGCCACCGACGTGCTCGGCATGGCATCAGCCAATCGCGCCGCCTGGTCGGCCGCTTCGGCTAGGTAGGGCTCGGGGTCACCGCCCATCGTGGCCGTGACGATCGAACTCTGTAGGTGGAGCATCCCCAGCGTCTCCACATCGCCCACGGTGCGCACATCGGCGGCGACCCGCTCGGCGGTCTCGGTCGTGGTCGCCAGGGCGGCAGGCAGCGCACCAGGGCGAGACAAAAGGATCTGGCCCTGAGCAAATGCGGCGGCGGCGATCGGCGCGGCCCCGTCCACATGGGCGGCAGCGCGCTCGGATTCCTGCGCGGCGTTCCAGGCAAGGGCGTGGTACCCGCGTGCTCGCAGCGCCGACGCGACGCCGTAGGTCACCGTGCTCAGAACATCCCACGCGCGCTCGGCGCTACCGGCGTCGGCGTCATGAACATGACGGTAGGCATCGGTCAGCATCGGGGCCAGCATCGGCCCGAGCGTCGCGTAGTCGCAATCGTGGCGCAGCTTGGTAGCCGTGCGGGTGAGCGCGGCCAGTTCGTCCAGAGAGCGCGGCAGCGCGGTGTCGGTGGTGTTGCCGCGCGACCACAACACTGTCTCCAGATCAGGAACAGCGGCATGGAATCCAGCCGTGGACGGGTCGAGCTTGTCTTGCTCGTGGTTGGTCAGATCACCGATGGTGACCCCGAGCGCCGCCGCCAGGGCGAGCAGCGTCCGGCGTGAATCGATCGGCCGTTCGCCGTTCTCATACTTCGCGATTGCCCCACGGCTCACCCCCGTGCGATCGGCCAGCACCTGTTGCGAGATACCGCGCCGCGCTCGGATGGCGCGCACCTGTTGCCCGATGAACCGGTCGGCGTCCATATCCGCTCCCGTCGAAGACACCCGGAAAACACACATGCTACGTGCGAAGTGTGTCCCGTACCGGGACAGTGCGCGACCTCCGCACTGGCACAGTCGATTCAGCCCCGCCGCCGGGTACCGAACCGGCCCGGTACCGGTTTCCCGGCTGCGGGCGCATTCGACACCCGACCCACCAGGGGGACCGATGAGCAAGGCGACGACGGACCGACTCACCCAGTTGAGAGAGCGCGCCGCGCGCCGCTCGCTGTCTATCCGCTACGCACCCGAGCCGCCGTGGGAATGGGAGCTGTCGAACCCCTGGCGCGTGGTTGTGTCCGGGTCGCTGGACGACATAGAGGCATGGCTCACCGCAGCCGAGAGTAACGGCCGATGATCACCATCGGGTTCGTCGTCGCGATCGGCCTTCCGTTGGCCGTCCTCGTCGGCGTAGTGCTCTGGCCCGAGCGGTGAGGTAGCACCGTGTCCTGGCTCGATGGATCTGGTCCACTACACGTCCCCGGACGTGCGGTGGACCAGGCTCAGCTCTTCCAGGTCGCGGTGCCCGACCCGGTCGTTCTTCAGGCATCGGGAGCAGCAGCGGCGCGCAATCCAGCGTATTGCGGGAATCTGACCTGCAGTGCGTCATCGAACGCGGTGATCCGTTGCGCGGAATCACGGTTGGGATAATTGCCCGCAGCGATATACCAATTCATCAGCGCCGCAGCCCGATCCGTTCGTCCGTTGAGTAGGCAGGCCACCACCGTTGGGCGCAACGCCCATGTGTTCCGCAACGGCGGTGATCGAACCACAGCGATCAGGCTGCCGAGAGTCTCGTCGACGGTGGTGAACCATGCCGCGACCTCCCGTTCGGCGAACGAGACGAACTCCTGTACGGATCGCTCGACCTCGGCCGGACTACCCAACCGGCTGGGCTCGCGATCACGGCCCAACACCGTCAGGTGGGTGCTGCGAAGCCACGTCGCCGACTCCCTGTCCAGCCACGCCTGAGCGGGCAACTCGCACAGCAGGTCATTGACCTGTTGCGCCATGACCCAGACACTGCCATCGATCACAGCGCCACCGTGTTGGTGGCGGGCGATGCTGACATGCAGATCTGGCGTCATCCCCGCCACAGCGATTCCGCGATTGACGAACCGGGCACTCACATAACACTGCTCGCGGACTTCCTCGACTGCGACCAAATCGAAGCCCGCCGCATCAAGGGCCTCAGTAAGGCGCGTGAACGCCAGATCCGGCAGATCCCGGTACTCCGGATGATCCAAGATCTCGAAGGCGCCCTCGGTCAACGAGCTACCGTATTCGTAGCCGACCAGGCTCGCGGTCAGGCCGATCACGGGGTCGAACTCCCACTCGTCCGGGTCGTCGGACTCGGTGATCGCGGCAAGGACGGCCTCAGCTTCCGGCGGCAGCTGGCCGATGATCTCCAGCTCTTCGTAGGCATCGATCAGCCACTGCCGCCGGCCGTCGTGCCATCCGGTTGCGCTGTTGCCGCCACCGTTATTCACGGCATGGGTGACAATCTCGCAACCGGCCGACAAAGACACCAGATCGACACCCTCGGCCCATTCCGCGTCGGCGCAGGCCTCGACCAGGAACCATCCACCAGGCAAGGTGGCCGCCGAATATGGCGCCGACGACGTCGACCGGGTTTTACCGGTACCGACTAGCCCCAACGCGGCACAGACGGCCTCCGACGACTTTCCGCGCACGGCAATCCATGACGTGTTGTATCCCACGATCCCTCCCCGGTCCCACTTCGATCAGCCGTTCGTGACGTTACAGCGCGCACCGGCACCCACGCAGCGCTGCCAGGAAGTACCTCAGTGCCGCCCCGTCCGCGCCGACATCGTGGGAGCTGAATCCAATCGCGTACGCGAGTTCCGACGCCGCGCTGAACGCTTCGGCTCGAACATGAGCATCGGAGAACCGCGACCGGAGCAGGATCTCCTCACGCGCTTCATGGCGTTGAGCCGGTCAACGGCGATCGGCCGAGGAAAGGCCCTCGACGGCGGCGCGTTCACGCGGTCGTCGAGGGCCTTTCACGTCGGAGCGATGCTCCGCTACCTGGCTGCGACCATCGACCAGCTGTAGTAATTGGCAATGCTGCGAGGCGCCACCGTCGCCACCGGCGCCCCGGTGCAGTCCGGGGTAGAGAACACCAGAAGTGTTCGGTCGCTTCGGTTCTCGTAGGTCACCTCGCGCGGGAAACCGCTGGCCCAGCATCGGTCCAGGTTCTCGATCATCAGCTTACCGTCGAGGATCGCCCATTGACCCTCCGACGACCCGGTCGGCAGCGGCATCGACGACCCGGTCGGCAGCGGAATAGGAAAGGCAGCGGCGGAGGGGGCACCAACCACCGCTGCGGCGAGGGCCAGCGCCCCGACGAAAGACATGCTTGCGCGCTTCATGAGCCGAATGCTACAAGCATTCACGAACACTGTCGTCCCCAAAAAAAGGCTAGGGGAGGCACGAAGCGATGACGCTGGATGTCTACGCCGACTTGGTCGATGACGATGTGGACGCCGTGGCCGAACGACGGGAACAGAGTGCGTCCACAGTGCGGCCAAACGCCGGTTCACCGAAGGCGGCTAGCGCGCAAAAAGGCCCTGACCTAGGTCAGAGCCTTTTTTGAGATGAGCCCCCTGTCAGGATTGAACTGACGACCTTCGCTTTACAAGAGCGGTGCTCTACCACTGAGCTAAGGAGGCGGGTGGTGCGCGACTATCTTAGCCGCGCACGCCAACCGCGTGACACCGGATTGGGGTGTCACGCGGAGGCGGAGGAGATCAGGACTGGGCGCGGGCTGCGTCGTCGGCGGCCATCGCGTCACGCAGGCTCTTCGGCCGCATGTCGGTCCAGTTCTTCTCGACGTACTCGACGCACGCTGCCCGGCTTTCTTCGCCGAACACGACACGCCAGCCCGCCGGGACCTCCGCGAACGCGGGCCACAGGGAGTGCTGCTCTTCATCGTTGACCAGAACGAAGAAGCGGCCGTCCTCGTCGTCGAAGGGGTTGGTGCTCATTTCACCTCACTGGATACTGGCGCTGTGTACAGGATCACTGCGCGGCCGCGAAGCCACGAGCGTTGTGTCGACCCTAGCAAGGCATACGTTACTGGTAGGGAGTTACCCGATGCTGCCTCGCCTCCCCGATCAGGCGGCGAAGAAGTCGAGCAGGATCTTGTTGACCGCCTCGGGACGCTCCAGGTAGCCGTAGTGACCCGTATCCGGAACCTCCTGGTAGCGGGCGCCGGGAATGGCCTCGGCCACCTCGCGCGACAGGTACGGCGGAATCATCCGATCATCGGCGAACCCAATTGCCAAGCAGGGCACCGTAATCGAACGGTAGGCGGCGACACGATCGAACTCGTGGTCCATTGCCCGCTGCGCCCGAACACCGGGTGAAAGAGCCCCGACGGTGAACTCGAACAGGTCGAGCCAGTCGCGCGCCGCATTGGTGTCGGCCATCGTCGCCGGCGACAGATTCATCACCGCGCTCAACGCCGCCTCGAACTTCGCGGGCAGCTTCACCGCCGAGGCATCGAGGTCCTGCTCACCGGCCGACAGCGTCTTCTGGAACTGATCCAGCCTGCCGTGACCGGCCATGAACACAGCCTTGCGGACCAGATCGGGCCGGGCCAGCGCCAGCTCCTGAGCCACCCGCGCACCCATCGACGTCCCCGCGATCAGCGCGGGCCCCTCGCCGAGGAACTCGATCAGCGCGGCGGTATCGGCCACCAGCTCCTCGATCCGCATTCCGCCCGCGGCCTCGAAAGACGGCGCGATCCCACGATTGTCGAACACGCAGACCCGATAACCCGCCGCGACCAGCGCGGGAACCTGGTGCAGCTCCCACACCCTGCCGGGCGACCCGGTCCCCATGATCAACACCACCAGCGGACCACCGCCCTTGACGTCGGTGCCCTTGGTACGGTCGCCCTTGACCTGATAATTCAGTGCGATGCCGTTCACCGTGGCCAGTGGCATGAAACAAACCTCTCTGCGGGGTCAATCGTGTACTACCCCCACGGTAACGGGACCGCCACGACACGGCACCGGGGCGGGGTGTTACGCGTCGCTACTTCATCGGCCGTGCGCCGGCGCCCGATAGTATTGATCACTCGCAGGTAGAGCGCAGGGAAACCCGGAGGACGAACCCATTATGGTCGCGAAGAGCACCGCCAACGACATCGCCGACGACGAGCTCGCGCCGCTTGCCGACGAAACCGCCCGCCAGGCACAGAAGGTCGTCGCGGCACACGCCGAAGACGCCGACGAGTGCCGCATGCTGCTGTCCATGCTCGGCATCGCTCCCGCCTGACACAGCGCACCCCTGCGACGCATAAGGATGCGTGAGTGGACCAAATGATCGATCAACCGTCCAACGACCGTCCGTCCGAAAGCAGCGAAACCCTCGCACCGACCGGTGCGGGTTCGGGATTTGTTGTCGTCGCCAACCGGCTGCCGGTCGACCTCGAGCGCCTGCCCGACGGCACCACCAGGTGGAAGCGCAGCCCCGGTGGGCTGGTAACCGCGCTGGAACCGGTGCTGCGCAGCAACAAGGGCGCCTGGGTCGGCTGGGCCGGTGTGCCCGATGTCGAGGTCGAACCGATCATCGAGGACGGGCTCGAGCTGTATCCGGTGCCGCTCACGGGTCAGGAAGTGCAGGACTACTACGAAGGGTTCTCCAACGGCACGCTGTGGCCGCTGTATCACGACGTGATCGTGCGCCCGGTGTACGACCGGGCCTGGTGGGCGGCTTATGTCGAGGTCAACCGGCGGTTCGCCGAGGAGACCGCGAAGGTGGCCGCCGAGGGCGCGACGGTCTGGGTGCAGGACTACCAGCTGCAGCTGGTGCCCAAGATGCTGCGCATGCTCCGCCCCGATCTGACCATCGGCTTCTTCCTGCACATCCCGTTCCCACCGGTCGAGCTGTTCATGCAGATGCCGTGGCGCACCGAGATCGTCGAAGGCCTGCTCGGCGCCGATCTGATCGGTTTCCACCTGCCCGGCGGCGCGCAGAACTTCCTCTACCTGGCCCGCAGACTGGCCGGTCAGCCCACCTCACGTGGCACCATCGGGGTTCGCTCGAAGCTGGGTGTCGTGCAGGTCGGTTTCCGCACGGTCCGCGTCGGCGCGTTCCCCATCTCGATCGATTCGGCCGAGCTCGACGAGTCGTCCCGTCGCCGTTCGGTGCGCGAGCGGGCCGCGAAAATCCGTGCCGAGCTGGGCAATCCCAAGAACATCATGCTCGGCGTCGACCGCCTCGACTACACCAAGGGCATCGACATCCGGCTCAACGCGCTGCAGGAACTCCTCGAAGAGGGCCGCGTCGACCCCACCGAGACGGTGATGGTCCAGCTGGCCACCCCCAGCCGCGAACGCGTGCAGAGCTACATCAAGATGCGCGGCGACATCGAACGCCAGGTGGGCCGGATCAACGGTGAATTCGCCCGCGTGGGCTACCCGGTCGTGCACTACCTGCACCGCCCGATCCCCCGCGACGAGCTGATCGCCTTCTTCATCGCCGCCGACGCCATGCTGGTCACGCCCCTGCGCGACGGCATGAACCTGGTCGCGAAGGAGTATGTGGCCTGCCACAGCGACCTCAACGGCGCCCTGGTGCTGAGCGAGTTCACCGGTGCCGCGGCCGAGCTGCGCCAGTCCTACCTGTGCAACCCGCACGACCTGGACAGCGTGAAGGACGCGATCATCGGCGCGCTCGACGACGATCGCGACACCAAGCGCCGCCGGATGCGGTCCCTGCGCCGTCAGGTGCTCACCCACGATGTCGAACGCTGGGCGCGCGCCTTCCTCGACGCGCTGTCGCACGGCAATATCGCCGGTTCGGCCCTGATGAGCGACGAGCAGACCTACCCCGCCGACCAGCGCTGAGCCACACAGCGACCTCACAGCGTCGGTCCAGCCACTTCCCAGCCCGGTGGTGGAGCATGGGGGCATGAACGGTCAGCGCCCGGCGCAGGCAGCTCGCGTAACCGCGCAGGGCGCCCGAGCATGCCGGATGAGCAGAGCATGAGTGCTGGTGGCGTGCCCGAAGCGCGGGTGCTTGTCGTCGACGATGAACCGATGATCGTCGAACTGCTGGCGGTGAGCTTGCGCTACCAGGGGTTCGAGGTGGCGACGGCGGCCGACGGCGCCGAGGCGCTGGACCGGGCGCGCACGTTCCGGCCGCAGGCGCTGATCGTCGACGTGATGATGCCCGGCATGGACGGCTTCGGCCTGCTGCGCCGGTTGCGCGCCGACGGGTTCGACGCGCCGGTACTGTTCCTGACCGCGCGCGACGACGTGGACGACAAGATCACCGGGCTCACCCTCGGCGCCGACGACTACGTCACCAAGCCGTTCAGCCTGGAGGAAGTGGTGGCGCGGCTGCGGGTGATCCTGCGTCGCGCAGGCCACGCCGAGCCGGCGAAGGCGAGCACCCGGTTGCGCTTCGCCGACATCGAACTCGACGACGACACCCACGAGGTGTGGAAGGCGGGCGAACCGGTCGCGTTGTCGCCCACCGAGTTCACGCTGCTGCGCTATTTCATGGTGAACGCGGGCAGCGTGCTGAGCAAACCTCGCATCCTCGATCACGTCTGGCGCTACGACTTCGGTGGCGAGGTGGGCGTGGTGGAGACCTACGTGTCGTATCTGCGCAAGAAGGTCGACACCGGCGAGCAGCGGTTGATCCACACGCTGCGTGGGGTCGGCTATGTGATGCGTGAGCCGACGCGGTGAGCAGACTCCCGCTGCGGGTGACCTTGGTGCTGATGCTGGTCGCGTTGGCCGGATTCGGGTTGGTCGCTTCGAGTTTCGTGGTGACCAAAGCGCTGGAGAACTCGCTGCAGAACCGCACCGATCAGCAGGTACAGGACGCGGCGATGGAATGGGAGCGCAGGGTCGGGCTACCCGCACCGAATCTGCCCCCGCCCTCCTCGGAGTCCGGCCAGCCACCCGGTCGCTACTTCGTGACGGCCCGGAGCACGGACGGCAGCCGAGAAGTGCTCCTCGACAACGTCTTCGGTACAGATGCCAAGCCAGACCTCCCCAACCCTCCCGCACTGCGACCGGTCACGGTCGGCTCGCTGGACGGCTCGGACGATCAATGGCGGGTGGTGACCGTCGATGGCCATCGTGCGACGGCGACGGTCGCGTGGCCGCTGGCCGAGAACATCGAGATAGTACGCAAGCTCGTTGTGCTGCAATTGGTTGTCGGCGCGATGGTGCTGCTCGCGTTGGCTATCGCGGCCTATTTCGTGGTGCGCGGCAGCCTGCGCCCGCTCCACCGGGTCGAAGCGACCGCGGCGGCGATCGCGGGCGGTGAGCTACATCATCGAATCCCGGTGCGCGGCAACGTCACCGAGGTCGACCGGCTATCCCGTTCACTGAACAGCATGCTGACCCAGATCCAGCAGGCGTTCGCCGCGACCGAGGCCTCCGAAACCGCCGCGCGCGAATCCGAGGCGAAGATGCGCCGTTTCGTCGCCGACGCCAGCCACGAACTACGCACACCCCTGACCACCATCCGCGGCTTCGCCGAGCTGTACCGCCAGGGCGCGACCACCGACCCCGCGATGTTCATGAACCGCATCGAACACGAGGCCCAACGCATGGGCCTGCTGGTGGAAGACCTGCTCATGCTGGCCCGCCTCGACGCTCAACGCCCCGTCGAACTCGGCCCGGTGGACATACTGGCGCTAGCGGGCGACGCTGTGCACAGCGCCCGCGCGGTCGAAGCCGCACAAGGACAACACCGCCCGATCACCCTCGACATCGCCGAAGGCACCGGCACCCTGGAAATCCTCGGCGACGAACATCGCCTACGCCAGGTCCTCACCAACCTCCTCGACAACGCCCGCACCCACACCCCGGACGGTACCTCGATCACCGTCCGCCTGACCCCCGCCACCGACGAGGTCCGCCTCGAGGTTGTCGACACCGGCCCCGGACTCACCACCGACGACGCGAACCACGTCTTCGAACGCTTCTACCGTGCGGATATCTCCCGTACCCGCCGCGGCACGAGCGGCAGCGGACTCGGCCTCTCGATCGTGGCGGCACTCGTGGCGGCCCACGGCGGCACCGTTCGGGTCGAGCCCACTCCGGGTGGCGGCGCGACCTTCGCCGTGCGACTGCCACGCGGCGACCAGGTCAGCTCAGCATGAGCCCGGCGCTTCGCTCCTGCCGGACAGCGCCGGGCCGCTCGCGACGTGCGTCGATCAGACCGGCGTGACCTGAGCGACCAGCCAGCGGTTGTCGGCCTTCTCCAGCGACACCCGTACCCGGCTGCCCGAGGTGGCGCCATCCGGCGAATCCTTGCTGGTGGTCAGCTGATTCAGGTATAGCAGCACGACTGCCTTCTCCGGATCCGCCGACACCACGCCCTCGGCCTGGGTGGTGGCCTTGACGGTGAGCTGCTTCTCCTTGGCGCCCGGCGCGATGGCCTGCTCGATCAGCTTCAGGTACTCGGCGCGGAACTGTTCGGTGAGATTGTCGGCGGCCCTGGGCAATTCGGTGTCGACAGTGGCGGGTTCATAGGTGAACATCGCGCTCACCGTCCGGCTCGCGGTACTCATCGCATCGGTGCGCGCCTGGTCGGTCTTGTCCTGCTGCCACAGCTGGTACCCGCTGACGCCAAGGACAATGGCCGCGATCAAACCGGTGGCCGCGAGGGCGCCGAAGACGATCTTGATTCGGTTGCTCATCCCACGAACTCCACTTTCGACACGGTCATCTCGGTATCGCCCTTCGCCACCGTGATCCGGAATCGGTATTGCCGCTGCTGCGGTTCGGCCGAACCGGTATTACTCACCGTCTGCTTGGCGGCGACCAGCACCTTCGCCGAATTCTCGTCGACGGACTCGATCCCCGACTCGACGACCTCGCCGGTGGAGACCACCTTCGCCTGCTTCACCACATCCATGAACGGATCGACGCGACCGTCGAACTCGGACTTGAACTCCCCCGAGGCCACCGACAGGATCCGTTCGATGTCCTCCTTGGCGGAGTCCGCGCGAATGGTGGTCAGGTTGATGACCGCCTGACGCGCGGTCTGGGTGTACTGCGCGCGCAGATCCTCGTCCTGACTCCCCGACCGTGCCGCGAGTGCGGTGAACGTGGCACCGACGACCAGCCCCAGCACCAGCACCGCAGCGGCGGCGAGCCCGATGATCTGTCCGAGCTTCGTCAGCTTCGCGTCTTCTTCGTCGAGTTCGGCCGAATCATCGTCGGCGTCCTCGTCCACTACCTCGTCCACCACCGCGGACTTCGTCAGCTCGACGACCACCGTGGCATCCGCGTCCGAAGCCACCTCGGCATCGACCACCTCGGCCGATTCAACCGCATCCCCGTCGACAGTCACGTCGACGACCTGCACATCTTCCACCGGCGGACCCGCCGACCTGCCTGCCCGCCGACGCGGACGGCCGTTGTTGCTCTCACTCATCTCTGCTGCTCCTCCAACATCGCCTGCCAGCTGGCCGGGACGGTGCCCGAACCATCGGAGTCGATATTGCCTTGGCGGTACATGCGTCCGTCTGGGCCAAGATAGCTGCCCGTGGACGGATCATAGGAGCGCGCGACGGCAGGGGTGACCCCGTCGGTCGACGCGCCGGTCGGTGCCGAAGCCGGAGCGACCGGCTGCGGCGCACCGAACGCTGGGTTGGTGCCTTCCGGCACGTACCCGGTTCGGCACAGTTCGGGAGTAGGCGCCCGGACGCCGGGATACTCCATGCACGGCGAGTTGCGGATACCGCGCACTTCGATCGGAGAATCCTGAGCCACCTTGCAGTACAGCCCCGGGGGGGTGTCGATCGGGGTGAAGTCGCTCGGCGAACGCCGCTGGTCGGGGGGCAGGAAGCCTGTGGTGCACGCGGGCGGGTCGTTGAGCACGGTCATGAAGTTGACCATCGCGCCGTACCTGGTGGGTCCGCGCAAGATGGTCCTGAAGGCCGCGATCATCGGCGGGAAAACAACCAGAAGCTGTTCGATACCAGCGTGATACGTCACCCCGACCTGGCCGAGACCCACCAGATTGCTCGCCAGCAGCGGCAGCGTGGGACGCAGACTCTGGAACTGCTCGTTCACCTTCTGCATCGCGGAAGGACTGTTGTTCAACAGGTTTCGCAACGACGGATCGTGTTCGCGGAGCTGATCGGTGACGGTCGCGAGATCTGCTGTCCAGGACCGGATATTGGCATCGGACTCGATCTGGGTGTCCAGCAGCGGACCGATCTGATCGAGCAGTTTCTTGGTCGGTTCCACATCGGTCTCGGCCTGCTGCACCAGCAGCGACGCCGAGTCGATGAACCGCTGCAGATCAGGGCCTGCGCCGTTGAAGGCCAGGAACGCCTCGTCGATCACCTGGCGCAGGCGAGTGTCGGCGACCGTCGCCAGCAGTTTGTCGGCCTGGTCGAGCATCGAACCGACATCCTGGGGCAGCTTGGTGCGCTCCACCGGGATCACCGAGCCGTCGTGCAGATCGCCGGAGCCTGCGTCGACCTCGGGCACCAGGTCGACGTACTGCTCACCGATCGCCGAAACACTGCGGACCCAGGCGATCAAGTCCGAGGGCACCTTGTAATCGCTGTCGATCGACAGATCGGCCTCGACTCCGGCCGCGGTGAGGCGGACCGCCTCCACCTTGCCGATGTTGGTGCCGCGGTAGGAGACATTCGCGGTCGGATACAGCCCGCCGGTGGCGGCGAGCTGGACCGTCACACCGTAGCGGCCGATACCGAACATCGCGGGTATCTGGATGTACGTCCCGCCCATCACGACGAGACCGATCACGGTGAGGACTGCGAAGATCGCGAGCTGAATGTGGACGAACCTGGTGAGCTTCATCGACCCGCTCCTTCCTGGCCGGGCAGCGGCACGGTGATTCCGGGAATGGCCGGCAGGCCGGGGATCGACGGTAGTCCGGGCAGAGTCGGCGTCGGTACCGCACTGGGCGCGGGCGCCTCCGGGACCTTGGTCGGGTCGCCGGCGTCGGTCGCGGAAGAAGGCGCGAACGTACCGAGCACCCCCTCGACACCACCGAAGCGACCCCCGAGCGGAGTGCCGGTGAGCCAGTTGGTGTCCAGTCGCCTACCGGTCAGGTCGAAGGTGATGAAGAGGTTGAGGTAGTCGCCCTTGATCGCTTTGCCGATGTTGCGCATCGGGAACGGGAACGTCGGCAGCATGCCCAACGACGCGATGAGGTTGGTGCCGGTGTTCGCCAGGGTTTCCAGCACCGGGCCGAGGCTGGCCAGGTTCGCCTTCAGGTCGTCGCCGCTGGTCTGGATGATCCGCTCGGTGACATCGCTGAGCTCGCCCAGCGCGGTGACCGCCCTGGTGATGTTGGCGGTGCGGTCGGCGAGCGCCGTCAGTGCCGGGTGGATCTCATCGATCGCACGGGCCAGCACGTCCTTCTGGTCGGCGAGGTTGCCCGCGAGCCGGTCGAGGCCCTCCATCGCGGCGATGATGCTGCCGGTCTGCTTGTCCAGGCCGGTGACGAGCTGGTCGAGCTGCGGCAGCAGATCGGCGATCTCGGCCTCGCGGCCGTTGAGGGCCGCGTTCATCTCCCTGGTGATGGTCTCGAGCTGTGCGATGCCGCCGCCGTTGAGCACGACCGACAGCGAGGACAGCACCTGCTCGGTGGTCGGGTAAGCGCCGGCCCGCTCCAGCGGGATCACGTCGTTGTTTCTCAGCTGACCCTCGGCGGGTGTGTTGGTAGGCGCGGACAGCTCGACGTGATTGCTGCCGAGGAGACTGGTCTGGCCGATCTTGGCGATCGCGTTGGCGGGGAGTTTCACCTCGGGATTCAGCGACACCGTGACCAGCGCGTGCCAGCCCTCGACATCGATTCCGGTGACATTGCCGACCTCGACATCGTCCACCCGCACCGGCGAATTCCGGGTCAGCGTGGTGACATTGGGCATCTGGATCCGCACGGTGTACGAGCCGGGGGCGGTGCCCTCGGAGCCGGGCATGGGTAGGGAGTTCAGTCCGTCCCACTGACAGCCGGTCACGCCGAGTGTCACCGCGACGCCCACCGCCAGCCCGGCGAACATTCGTTGGGGCCTCATCGTTGTCCTCCTGGAACCGCAAGTCCGGCGAGACCGTTCGGCACAGCGATCGGAGCCGTCGCCTCGGGCACCAGACTGCGATCCACCTGCGCCTCCACACTCGGCGGGCTGTACGTCAGCTGCCCTGGCAGGGCAGTCGTGCCGGTGACCGGGTTGAGCATGATCGGCGCGTAGTTCATCGCCAGCGAGCTGATCACCGGGGCCAGGAATTCCGCGCACAGATCCGCCGACCGGTCCGAGTCGCTGTCCTCGATCGCCCGGATCGAACCGCAGAGGAAACTCAACGGGTCCGCCGTATTATTCAGTGTCACAGCGCCGCTGAGCGCGCCCTGGGCCGGCTGGTAGATCTGGTAGAAGTTCACCAGCGCGGTCGGCGCGGAATGCAGCAGCCGTTCGATCTCCGGCCGCTTGTCGACCAGCGTCTGGGTGACATCGGCGAGCCGCTCGACACCGTCGGTGAGCTCGGCACCACTGCCCTCGAGGAAGCGCTTCACGTCGGCGAGCGCCACATCCAGGCTGTCCAGGCCCGCACCGAGTTCCTCCGACGCACCGGCGAGTACCGAGGCCACCGAGGCCAGGCGGCCGCCGAACTGCACGATCTGCTCGTTGCTCGCCGAGAGCACCTCGACGAACTTCTGCAGGTTGCGGATGGTGCCGAAAAGGTCGGTTCGCCCGTCGGACAAGGTATTCAGCGTCGCCGACAGTTCACGCAGGGTGTCACGGAACTTCTGGCCGTTGCCGTCGAGGTTGTTCGCGGCGGTGTCGACGAAGCGCCCGAAGGAACCCTGCTCGTCGTCCCCGACCGGCCCGAGAGCCGTTGCGAGATTGGTCAATTCGGCCTTGATGTCGTCCCACTCCACGGGCACCGCGGTGCGCTCGATCGGAATCTGCGCACCGTCGGCCAGCTTCGGGCCACCGTCGTAGGCGGGCGCCAGCTGGATGAACCGGGCCGACACCAGCGAGGGCGCGATCAGCACGGCGCGTGCGTCCGCGGGCAGGTCGATGCCGCGGTCGACGGACATCCGCACCTGTACCCGGCCTTCGCCGGGCTCGATCGCGTCGATCTTGCCGATCGTCACCCCCAGCATCCGCACCTCGTCACCCTCGTACAGGCCGGTGGTCGACACGAAGGCGGCGTTGATCTTGGTCTTCCCGATGCCGAGGCTGAAGTAGACCCCGACCGCGACCAGCGCGACGATCACCACCACAGCGACCGCGAGCGTCCAACGTGGCACGCCACGAACTTTCGATGCGATGCTCATCGCGGCGGATCCTCCTCGGACGGGATGATGGCCGGCAGATCCGGTTTGGTGAAGATGTCGATCACGTCCTGCGGCAGATGCTCAGGCCAGACCAGCGCGTCGACCAGCGGGCGCAGCCCGGTACTCGTCGCGTTCACCACGTAGGCGTTGAACCACGGACCGCTGCCGACCTGCTCGCCCAGCGCCGAGGCGTAGGGGCCGATGTTCTCGAGCGCTTGCGTCAGGTTCTGCTTGTTGCGCTGCAACAGGCCGAGTACCGAATTGAGCCGGTCCAGTGTCGGTTTCATCTGCGCCTCGTTGTCGGCGACCAGCCCGGAGAGCTGCTTGGCGACCGAGTCGACGTAGACGATGAGCTGGTTGATGGCGGCGCGACGGTTGTCGAGTTCGCCGAGCAGGTTGTTGCCGTCGAGCAGCAGCGCGTTGAGCTGCGAACTACGGTCGGCCAGGATCTTGGTGACGTTCTGCGCCCGGCCGAGCAGATCGGTGAGCGCCTGGTCGCGCGTATTGATGCTGCGCGAGAGTGCGGTGACGCCGTCGAGGGCGTTGCGCAGCGGGCCCGGTGTGTCCGCGAAGGCGGTCGAGAGCGTGTCGAGGGTTTTGTCGACCTGATCCAGATCGAGATCGCGGACGGTCGCGCCGAGATCGCTGAGCGCCTCGTTGAGCGAGTACGGCGACGTGGTCCGGTCGAGTGGGATGGTGTCGGAGGTACGCAGCGCGCCCTGTCCGGTCGGCACCACATCCAGGGACTTGCGACCGAGCACCGTGTTGGTCTTGATCGCGGCGGATGTCTTCTGGCCGAGCACAATCGACTCGTCGAGGGTGAACTTCACCAGCACCTTGGGACCATCGAGCGACACCTCGCCGACTTCACCGGAACGCACGCCGGCCACATGCACCGGGTCGCCCGGCACCAACCCGCCCGCGTCGACGAAGAATGCCGTGTAGGTCGCGCCGGAGCGGATGAACGGCAACTTGGTGAATTGCAGCGTGGCGAGCGAGATCGTCACCACCAGCACAATGCCGACGATGCCGATGGTGACCGCCGATGACTTCTTCTCACTCATTGGGCGCACACCTTCCGGTCGCCTGTCGAGCCGGCAACTTCACTTCCATAGTCTGACCGTCCGGGCCGTCGACCAGCATGGTGGTGCCGCAGATGTACAGCTGCAGGAACGAGCCGTAAGAGCCGACGCGGATGAGTTGTTTGTAGGTCTCCGGCAGCTTCTCGAGCACCCATTGGAGGTCGTCGGAGCCGTTGTCGAGGTTGGTGGCCAGCCGGCCGGTCTGCTCGATGGTGTTGCGCAGGTCGGGGCGGGCGGTGGTCAGCAGGTCGTTGAGTTCCTTTGTCGCACCGGCGATTCGGGGCAATGCGGCGCCGATCGGGTCGCGTTCGGCGGCCAATCCGCTGACCATGCGCTGCAATTCTTCGATCGTGGTGGCGAACTGTTCGTCGCGATCGTCGATGGTGCCGAGCACGGTGTTCAGGTTGTCGATCACGCTGCCGATCAGGGCATCGCGGTCGGCGAGGGTCTTGGTGAAGCTGCCACCGCTGTTGAGCAGCGAGACCAGCGTGCCGCCCTGGCCCTGGAAGATCTGCAGCAGCGCCGAGGTCAGGTCGTTGACCTGACCTGGGTCCAGGCCACGCAGCAGCGGCTTGAACCCGCCGAGCAGCAGGTCCAGGTCCAGCGCGGGCGTGGTCTGCTCCTTGCCGATGGTGGCGCCGTCGGGCAGCTCGCGGGCAGAGCCCGGACCTTCCTTCAGCTCCAGATACCGGTCACCGACCAGGTTCTCGTACTTGATCGCCAGGCGGGTGCTCGACAGCACGGAGTACTTGGTGTCCACGTCGAACTCGACGTGTGCGAGATCGTCGTCACCGACCTTCACCGAGGTCACCGATCCCACCGGCACGCCCGCGATGCGCACCTTCGACCCGGGCAGCATGCCCGAGGAGCTGGTGAACACC
The DNA here is from genome assembly GCF_042720495.1 of Nocardia sp. NPDC058480. Classification (NCBI taxonomy): domain Bacteria; kingdom Bacillati; phylum Actinomycetota; class Actinomycetes; order Mycobacteriales; family Nocardiaceae; genus Nocardia; species Nocardia sp. NPDC058480. Next base: position 34,002 of record NZ_JBHXMN010000020.1, read on the forward strand.
GCCTTGTAGCCGTTCTCGCTGGAGAATCGTGCCTGACTGAGCACGATCGCCAGACCGGCGAACACCAGCGTCATCACCACGGTGAAGATCGCGAGCTTGATCATCGTCGCAGTGTTTTTCACCGTGTCACTCCCGGCAGTCCCTCCAGCAAGAGCTGGAAAACCTTTGGCGCGCTGTTCAATTCGGGCGGCGCGGTACGCGGCGTGAACGGCGCACCCTGGCTGGTATCGGTCACCACATAGTTCGAGTGGCTGTCCGGCACCCGGTCCACCACGCCCTCACAGTGCGGTCCACCGGTGGCGTTCACCTTGGGCAGATCCTCGGGGTAGCTGTAGGGCTTTTGGCCAGGCATGAACGAGGCATGCATGCCGACACCCGGTACCACGCCGCCGAATACTTCATCGGCCAACGGCATGAGTGGGCCGATTCCATCGATGATGCAGCTCAACGCCGGCGCGTATTCGAACAGCAGGCTGGTCGTCGGCCGCAGCAGGTCGAGCGCGGTGACAAGGTTGGCTTCGTTCTCCCGCAACACCGAACCCGTGGTGTCGGAAAGGCCGATCACGTTCACCAGCACATCGTCGAGCTGCGCTTGCATCTCCGACAGCGTCTTCGCGGTGACCGTGGCGTTGTCCACGGTGCGCAACAGCGCGCCGGAAGCATCGGCATAGATGTCGGACACCTGGGCCGTCTTGTCCAGATCCTGTTGCAGCGTGGGCAGATACGGATTGAGCTCACGCAGGTAGCGGTCCGAGCTCACCAGCAGTTCACCCAGCTTGTCGCCGCGGCCCTGCAGTGCGGTGCCGAGCGCGGCGAGGGTGGCATTGAGCTTCTCCGGTTCCACCTGGGCGAGCACATCGGACAGGTGCTGAAACAGCGTGTTGAACTCGACCGTCACCGCACTGGCTGCGACTGTGGCGCCCGGCTTCAGCGAGTTCGACGCAGGCTGTTCGGGGACAACGAAATTCACATACTTGGCGCCGAACACCGTGGTCGAACGAATGTCGACACCCGCGTTCGACGGCACCAGCTTCAACTGATCGGGGTCGACCTCGAGCAGTATCTGTGCGCCGTCGTCGCGCATGTCGATCTCGGCGACCCGACCGATCTCGACGCCGCGTACCTTCACCTTGGCATCGGGGTCGAGCACGAGGCCGACGCGGGGCGTGTCGACCAGCACCTGCACGGTGTTGGTGAACGCGCCTTGAAACAGGGCGAACGCGAAAGCCACGAGCCCTACGAGCAAGCCGACCATCGTGAGCGCGGCGAGCTTGCGCCCGAGCCCGCCCTGCAATGCGGCAACGAATCGTGAAGTGTCCATCACGCTATCCCGAGAGGTGGAAGTTGCCGGAGGTGCCGTAGATGGCTAGTGAGATCAGCAGCGTCACTGTGACGACCGCGATCAGCGACGAGCGCACCGCGTTACCGACCGCGATGCCGACCCCGACCGGACCACCCGAGGCATGGAACCCGTAGTAGGTGTGGATCAGCATCACGGCAATTGCCATCACGATCGCCTGTCCGAACGACCACAGGATGTCGCTCGGGATGAGGAAGGTCGAGAAGTAGTGGTCGTAGACACCGGCCGACTGTCCGAAGATCACGACGGTCGTGAGCCGGCTGGCGATGAACGAGGCGATCACTGCGAGTGCGTAGAGCGGCACGATCGCGATCATGCCCGCCAACACTCTGGTGCCGACCAGGAACGGTATCGGCCGGATCGCCATCGATTCCAGGGCGTCGATCTCCTCGGCCACGCGCATCGCACCCAACTGCGCGGTCGCGCCGGCGCCGATAGTGGCGGCCAGGCCGATACCGGAGATCACCGGTGCCGCGATGCGCACATTGATAAGGGCGGCGAAGAAGCCGGTCAGGGCCTCGATACCGATATCGCCGAGCGAGTTGAAGCCCTGCACCGCGATGACGCTGCCTGACATGAAGGTCAGGAAGCCGACGATCACCACAGTCCCGCCCAACACGGCCAAGGCGCCACTGCCCATGCTGATCTCGGCGATGAGCCGGATGGTTTCGGTGCGGTAGTGCACCAGCGCACGCGGCACCGAGCCGAGCGCCTTGATGAAGAAGATGGCCTGATCGCCCAGGGAATCCATCGATTTCGACATCCGGTCGAAACGGCGGACCGTGCGCGGAAACTTGCTGCGAACTATGAATGCCATCGTGGTCACCGCACCGTGAATTTCAGGCCGATCGCGGTGACAACGACATTCACCACGAACAGCGCCATGAATGCGAAAACCACGGTTTGGTTCACCGCGTCACCGACGCTCTTGGGTCCGCCTTTGACCTGGAGCCCGAGATAACAGGCGACCATTCCGGCGATCAGGCCGAACAACCCTGCCTTGATCTCGGAGAGGATCAGCTCGGGAAAATTTGTCAGCAGCGGAATGCCGTTGACGAACGCGCCGGGGTTCACTCCTTGGAGGAAGACCGAGAACACGAAACCGCCGGCGATGCCGATGGTGCACACCAGGCTGTTGAGCATCAGCGCCACGAACATCGAGGCGAACACGCGCGGCACGACCAGTCGGCTGATCGGGTCGATGCCGAGCACCTTCATCGCGTCGATCTCTTCGCGAATCGTGCGTGCGCCCAGGTCGGCACAGATCGCGGTGGCGCCCGCGCCCGCCACGATCAGCACCGTGACGATCGGCCCGACCTGGGTGACGGCGCCGAACGCGGCGGCCGCACCACTGAGGTCGGCGGCGCCGATCTCGCGCAACAGGATGTTGAGAGTGAAGACCACCAGCACCGTGAACGGGATGGCGACCAGCACGGTCGGCACGATCGAGACGCGAGCCACGAACCAGGCCTGGTCGATGAATTCGCGCCATTGGAACGGCTTGCGGACGGTGGCACGTGCCACCTCCGCGCCGAGTTCGAAGAAGCCGCCGACCGCCCGCAAGGGGACAGCAAGGAGGTTGTTCATACCGATTCCTCCTCAATCGACGGGCGGACCGCAATGTCCGCGTACCCGTACTGCACTGCCACCCCGATCTGAAGACTGCCCAAAGACTAGAACATGTTCCTGTTCATGTCTTCCATTTTCATAGACTCGGAACAGGACTTTTCTCGTAAATCGCCGTCAAAACTGAAACGGATTCTTATTCAAATAGGCTGACCTGCTGTGAGGCGTCACACACCCCGACGGTCATGTCTACCAAGTCCTGGACTGGTGATCAACACGACAGGCAAGACAAAACCGGCGGAGTGCGCGGCGGGCCAACATCAGGCAAACCGCAGACGGGCCTTCTCAGCCCAGATCGCGGAGGTCACGCGCCGAGAAGGTGTGGTCGGCGGGGCGGTCTGCGAAGTAGCCACCGAGGGTGGCGGCGAGGTCGGCCTCGGACCATTCGGCGCCGGCGGCGTCGAAGCGCTGTTCGACGGTCGGTGCCGCCATCAGCGCCACCATCGGGCCGTAGACGACGAATACCTGACCGTTCACCGCGTCGGCCGCGGGCGAGGCAAGGTAGGCGACGAGCTTGGCCACGTGCTCAGGCGCCAGCGGGTCGACGGTGCCGTCTGGCGCGTCCGCGAAGACCGCTTCGGTCATCGCGGTCCTGGCCCGAGGGCAGATGGCGTTGGCGCGCACGCCGTACCTGGACAGCACGCGCGACGCGGTCAGCGTGAGGGCGGTGATGCCCGCCTTGGCCGCACCGTAGTTCGCCTGACCCTCCGGTCCGAGCAGGCCGGCCTCCGAGGAGGTGTTGACCAGTCGGCCGTAGACCGGGGCGCCCGCCGCCTTGGACGCCGCGCGCCAGTAGGCGGCCGCGTTGCGGGTGAGCAGGAAGTGTCCGCGCAGGTGCACCGCGAGCACCGCGTCCCAGTCCTCGTCGGACATGTTGAACAGCATGCGGTCGCGGGTGATGCCCGCGTTGTTGACGACGATGTCGAGGCCGCCGAGGGATTCCTGCGCGGTGGTGATGAGCGCGTCGGCGGTGGCGCGTTCGGCGATGGAGCCGCCGACGAATTCCGCCTTGCCGCCGAGCTCGCGGATCGCGGCGATGGTCTCAGCCGCCGCGTCCTCGGTGAGGTCGTTGACGACCACCGCCGCACCGGCCGCCGCCAGCGCGAGAGCTTCAGCCCTGCCGAGCCCGGCGCCCGCGCCGGTCACGATGGCGACCCGGCCCTCCAATGAAATCTGCGTCACACTCATTGCGCCGACTCTAGAACGTGTTCCACCATCCGACAAGAGCGGATCACGCCAGCCTCAGCGCGGCCTTGGGGCACTGCGACACGGATTCCTCGGCGTCAGCGAGGCGATCGGGGGCGACATCACCCTCGATGACGGTCAACTGATCGTCGTCATCGAGTTCGAACATGTCAGGGGCGATTCCGACACAGACGCCGTTCGCTTCGCACCGGTCGAAATCGACGATGATCTTCATGAGAACTTCCTTCCAGATGGTCATGGCGACACTAACCCGAACAGCCTGGTCCGCGGCGCCGAATCACCCTCAATACTGGAACATGTTCCAGTTAATGTGCAATGATCGGTTTCGGCGGGGCTCATTCCCTGCGCCCCGCCACCCGCCCTTTCAGCTCGACATCGAGGTAGAAGCATGCGCGTCGCGTACACGCCGGAGCAAGAAGAATTGCGCGCCGAGCTGCGCGAATATTTCGCGAAGCTGATGACTCCGGAACGTCGCGCGGCGCTGAGCATGACCACTGGCGAATACGGCTCGGGCAATGTCTACCGCGAGGTCGTGCGCGAGATGGGCCGCGACGGCTGGCTCACCCTGAGCTGGCCCAAGGAGTACGGCGGCCAGGACCGCACCACGATGGATCAGCTGATCTTCGTCGAAGAGGCCGCCATCGCGGGCGCGCCCGTCCCGTTCCTCACGCTCAACTCGGTCGCGCCGACCATCATGCAGTACGGCACCGAGGAGCAGAAGAAGTTCTTCCTACCCAAGATCGCCGCCGGTGAACTCCACTTCGCCATCGGCTACTCCGAGCCGGGCGCCGGTACCGACCTGGCCGCGCTGCGGACCGCCGCGGTGCGCGACGGTGACGACTTCGTCATCAACGGCCAGAAGATGTGGACCAGCCTCATCGCCTACGCCGACTACATCTGGTTGGCCGTACGTACCGATCCGACGGCCAAGAAGCACAAGGGCATCACAATGCTGATCGTGCCGACCGACGCCGAAGGGTTCTCCTGGACGCCGGTGCACACGATGGCCGGGCCCGACACCAGCGCCACCTACTACCAGGACGTGCGGGTGCCCGCCTCGTCGATGGTCGGTCCCGAGAACGGCGGCTGGTCGCTGATCACCAACCAGCTCAATCACGAGCGCGTCGCCCTCACCTCGGCGGGTCCACTGAGTCTCGCGGTCGCGCAAACTATCGAGTGGGCCAAGGAAACCACCCTGCCCGGCGGCATGCGGGTGATCGACCAGGAATGGGTGCGGCTCAACTTGGCTCGCGTGTACGCCAAGGTCGAATATCTCCAGCTGCTGAACTGGGAGATCGCCAGTCGCGCCGATCTCGGCGGCGAAGCGGCGCCGAAGCCGTGGGACGCGTCCGCGTGCAAGGTCTACGGCACCGAACTCGCCACCGAGACCTACCGCCTGCTGATGGAAGTCGTCGGCCCGCACGCCTACCTGCGCCAGGACTCCCCCGGCGCGCACATGCTCGGCCGGCTCGAGCGGATGCACCGTGCCGCGCTCATCCTCACCTTCGGCGGCGGCACCAACGAGGTGCAGCGCGACATCATCGCCATGACCGCCCTGCGCCAGCCCGCTTCCGCCCGCTGATCCCGAAAGCCGGTATCTCCCCATGGATTTCACTCCCACCGAAGCCCAGACCGATCTCGCCCGGCTGACCGGCGAGATCTGCGCCAAGCTCGTCACCGCCGATCGACTGCGTGAGCTCGACACCGCTGCCCGCTTCGACGAGCAGCTCTGGCGCTCGCTCGCCGAGACCGGCGTGCTGGCCGCCGCGCTGCCGGAAGCCCTGGGCGGCAGCGATTTCGGCATGCTCGAGCAGACCGCGATCCTGCGTGAACTCGGCCGCGTGGTCGCCGCGGTGCCCTACCTGTGGTCGATCGTCCTCGGCGCGGGCGCGCTGGCGAAGTTCGGCGATGCCGACCAGCAGCAGCTGGCCGCGCGGGCAGGCACGGGCGAGATACTGCTGACCGCCGCACTCGCCGAGGAACTGCGCGCCACCACCGGCGCACCCGGCATCGTCGCCGAGGCCGCCGGTGCCGCATGGGCGCTGACCGGCACCGCGACCACCGTCGCCTACGCCGACCGGGCCGAACGAATCCTGGTGCCCGCCATCACCTCCACCGGTGTCGGCGTCTTCGTGATCGATCCGGAGCACGCTTCGGTCACCCGTACCGCCCAGCAGGTCGTCGACCTGAGCCCCGAGTTCGTCGTCGAGCTCGCGGCCACTCCGGCCGAGCTGCTCGGCACCATCGAGGCCGGTGCCGACATCCTCACCTGGCTGCGCGAACATGCCTGGCTCGGCCTGTCGGCCCTGCAGCTGGGCACCTTGGAGCGCGCGCTCGAGCTGACCGCCGAGCACACCCGCACCCGCGAACAGTTCGGCAAGCCGATCGGCTCGTTCCAGTCGGTCGCCCAGCGCCTGTCCGACGCCTACATCGACATCGGCGGCCTGCGCCTCACCGTCACCCAGGGCGCCTGGCGCCTCTCGGAGGACCTGCCCGCCGCCGAGGCCATCCACATCGCCAAGTTCTGGGCAGCCGAGGCAGGCCACAAGGTCGCCCACACCGTCGTCCACGTCCACGGCGGCCTCGGCATCGACCGCGACCACATCACCCACAACTACTTCACCGCCGCCAAGCACCACGAATTCGCCCTCGGCGGAGCAACCCCCCACCTCCTCGCCCTCGGCGCGGAACTCGCTAACTAGAACTTCCACCAGTTGGGCCCGTACGGACAATCCGTACGGGCCCAACTGCGTTGGTACGGTGCCGCTATGACCGCTGCGGTGTCAGACGTGAACAGCGAACAGCCCACCGATTCAACTCCTCGCTCAGGCCGAGGCCGCCTCGTCGAATGCCGACTCCGAGGTCAGATAGCGCTGGAGCGTGGGGGCGATATCCCGAACGATCTGATCCGGGGTCAGCGCGACTACCGGGGGCAGCCGCAAGACGTAGCGGCACAGGGCCAAACCCAGGAGTTGGGTGACGATGAGCGCGGCGCGGCGGGGGGCGTCGGCGGGGGTGCCGAAGCGGAGGACGGCGGGTAGGACCTGGTCGGCGAAGATCTCGCGGAAGCGGGCCGCGACCGACTCATCGGTGATCGAGGAGCGGAGCAGGATCAGCAGGGCGGTGTTGTCACTGCCCTCCCAGATCTCGAGGAAGCGGCGGATCAGCAACTCGCCCATGGTGTTCGGGTCCGCGGTACGCAGGTCGGGGAGGTCCAGGTCGATCTGGGCGGCGGCGGCGAAGAGGCCGTCCTTGCTACCGAAGTAGCGCATCACCATCGAGGGGTCGATCTCGGCGTCGGCGGCGATCGCGCGGATGGTGGCCTTGGCGTAGCCGTCGGCGGCGAAACGGGCGCGGGCGGCATCGAGGATGGCGGCCTTCGTCGCGTCGGAGCGGCGAGCGGGATTCTCCTGGTCAGGCATGTCAACAATTGTAGGCCAACAACTGTTGACTTCCCATGACGGGCAGGCTTATCGTTATGCCTACAAGCGTTGGCAAACAAGCGTTGACCAGGAGTCGAAATGACCGCCACCTCACTGCCAGAAGCCACCTCCGTCGTCATCGTCGGCGCGGGTCCCGCCGGGCTCACCGCCGCGATCGTGCTCGCCGAAGCCGGCGTCGACCATGTCCTCATCGATCGACTCGGCGAGGGCGCCAACACTTCTCGGGCCGCGGTGGTGCATGCCAGGACGCTCGAAGTGCTCGACGGGCTCGGTATCGCGAGCGAACTCGTCGAACGTGGGATCAAGGTCCCGACGTTCAAGCTCCACGACGGTGCGAAGACGTTGGCCACCATCGAGTTCGGCGATCTGCCCACCGCGTTCCCGTACACGCTGATGGTGCCGCAGGACGTCACCGAGCAGGTGCTGCTCGATCGGCTGCACAAGCTGGGCGGCACGGTGCATCGGCCACTCACCGTCACCCGTGTCACCGACGAAAATGGCAGCGTCACTGTCGAATACGCGGACGAGAACGATCAGCGCGGCACGATCGACGCCGACTATGTCATCGGCGCCGACGGGATGCACAGCATCGTGCGTGAGCAGGCGGGCATCGGATTCAGCGGCGACACCTACCCCGCGTCGTTCATCCTCGCCGACGTTCGCATGAACTGGCCGACCCCGCGCACCGAGGTCTCGCTACACCTCTCCCCCGAAGGCGTCACCGTGGTCGCGCCCCTCCCGGACGAGGCGAACAACCGCTACCGCGTCGTCGCCACCGTGGACGAAGCCCCGGAAAACCCCACCCTCGACGACATCGGGACCCTGCTGAACGCCCGCGGCCCGGCGGGCGAGATCCGCGTGGACGAGGTCCTGTGGAGCTCCCGATTCCGGGTGCACCACCGCGTGGCCGACCACTACCGCGCAGGCCGCGCCTTCCTCGCGGGCGACGCCGCCCACGTACACAGCCCGGCAGGCGGCCAGGGCATGAACACCGGCATCCAGGACGCGGCGCTACTCGGTGCCCTTCTCGTGAAAGTAACCGCAGGCGAACCGGATTCGATCCTCGATACTTACGAAACCATCCGCAGGCCGATCGCCCTCGACGTCGTCGCCTTCACCGACCGCATGACCAAGATGGCCACCCTCCAGTCCGCCCCGGTCCGCACCGCACGCAACACCGCCTTGCGCCTACTCACCCGAATCCCCGCGATCCGAGGCAAGCTGGCCTACCAACTGTCAGAACTCGGCAACCGCTAACCCGGATTCGGTTCCCCGCAACCGATCCCGAGCACGACGAAAGCCCGCCCGGCGACGCTGCCGGGCGGGCTTTTCGGATCGGGTCGGTACTACGCCGAGCCTGCCTGCGCATGCTCATCCGCAGGCCGCTCGTCGGTCTGCGACTTGGCCCAGCGGTAGTCCGGCTTGCCCGCGGGCGAGCGCTTGATCTCGTCGACGAACCACAGGCTGCGTGGCTGCTTGTAGGACGCGATCTCCTTGCCGAGCACCGGCTTCAGATCGGCCAGGGTGGGGCGGTTTTCGCTACGGCACTGCACGACCGCGCAGACCCGCTGTCCCCAGCGTTCGTCCTCGACGCCGACTACCAGCGCGTCGAAGATCTCAGGGTGGGCCTTGAGCGCGGCCTCGACCTCTTCAGGGAAGATCTTCTCCCCGCCGCTGTTGATGCTCACCGAACCGCGGCCGAGCATGGTGACCGAGCCGTCCTCCTCGACGCGCGCGTAATCGCCGGGAATCGCGAAACGAACCCCGTTGAACTCCTTGAACGTCGCGGCCGACTTGACCTCGTCCTTGTAGTAGCCCAGCGGGATGTGTCCGCTGCGCGCCAGCAGGCCGACGACACCGGAACCCGCTTGGACCGGATTGCCTTCCTCGTCGAGCACCTGGGTGGCCGCGTCGATCTTCACCCGGGGGCCACCGGTGTGGGTGGCACCCTTGGCGACCAGGGAGAGTCCGCCGAACCCGGTCTCCGAGGAGCCGATGGAGTCCGAGATCATCCGGTTGGGCAGCACTTCGAGGAACTCGTCCTTGAGCGCGGGCGAGAACAGCGCCGCACTGCTGGCCAGCACATACAAGGTCGAAAGGTCGTAGGGCGCACCGGTTTCCGGGTTCCCCTCGGCGAGGGCGTCGAGCATGGGCCGCGCCATCGCGTCACCGGTGATGAAGATCAGGTTGATGCCGTGCTTGTCGACGGCCTGCCACACACCGTGCGCGCTGAACTCTGGAATCATCACGGCCTTGCCACCGCCGAACAGGCTGTGGAAGGTGGCCCACTGCGCGCCGCCGTGGATCATCGGCGGGATCGGGTAGCGCACCATCGGCGGGTTGGCCGCGCCGATCTTGGCCAGCTCCCATTCGTCCTTGGTGTACTCACCGGTGACGAAGTTGATGCCGGCGCCGAGGACTCGCCAGATGTCCTCGTGCCGCCACATAACGCCCTTGGGCAGGCCGGTGGTGCCGCCGGTGTAGAGCATGTAGATGTCGTCGGCCGAGCGTTCCTCGAAGTCCCGCTCGCCCGACGAGCCTGCCAGCGCGGCTTCGTATTCCACGCTGTCGGCGCCGATGGGGTCCTCGGTGCCGTCCTCGACGACGATCACCGTCTTCAGGCCGGGCACCTTATCCCGCACCGCCGCCACCTTGTCGGTGTAGCGACGCTCGTGGATCAGCGCCACCATGTCGGAGTTGTCGAAGATGTGCAGCAGCTCGTTCTCGACATAGCGGAAATTGACATTGATCATCACCGCCCGCGCCTTGAAGACGGCCACCATCGCTTCGACGGCCTCGACGGTGTTCCTGGAATAGATTCCGACTTTGTCGCCGGGACGCACACCCTGTTCCTGCAGGTAGTGGGCCAGCTTGTTGGCCCGCTCCTCCAGTTCGGCGTAGGTCGACTCACGATGCTCGCCGACCAGCACGATCCGGTCGGGCATCAAGTCGACAGCATGTTCGACGAGATCGGCTATGTTGTAGCTCACAAGGACAAAAATAGAACGTGTTACTGTTTCTGGCAAGACTAGATCGTCAGGAGATATCGAAATGGCCCACTGCCTGGTCGAGAAGCGCGACCATGTCCTCATCGTCACTATGAATCGGCCCGAGGCGCGCAACGCCCTGTCCGGCGAGATGATGGCGATCATGCGCGACGCCTGGGACCAGGCGGACAGCGATCCCGACATCCGCGTGGCGATCCTGACCGGCGCGGGCGGGGCCTTCTGCGCGGGGATGGACCTGAAGGCGATGAGCTCGCAGCATCCAGGGGACACCGCCTCCAGCGGCGGCTGGGACCCGGCCTACCTCCCCGCGCTGCTGAAGGGGCGGCGGCTGAGCAAGCCGCTGATCGCGGCGGTAGAGGGCCCGGCCATCGCCGGTGGCACCGAGATCCTGCAGGGCACCGACCTGCGCGTAGCCGGGGAAAGCGCCAAGTTCGGCGTCTCCGAGGCCCGCTGGGGCCTGTTCCCGCTGGGTGGTTCCGCGGTGCGGCTGGCCCGGCAGATCCCGTACACGGTGGCCGCTGATCTGCTGCTGACCGGTCGGCACATCACCGCCGCCGAGGCCAAGGAGATCGGCCTGATCGGACACGTGGTCCCCGACGGCACCGCCCTCGACAAGGCCATGGCGCTGGCCGGCCAGATCGCCGACAACGGCCCGCTCGCCGTCCAGGCGATGCTGCGCACCCTGCGCGAAACCGAGGCGATGCCGGAGAACGAGGCGTTCCCCATCGAGGCCAAGATCGGCATCGAGGTGTTCAGATCAGCCGATGCCAAGGAAGGTCCGCGAGCCTTCGCCGAGAAGCGCAAGCCGAACTTCACCGGCTCCTGACACGCCTCAGGGCGCCGGGCTCTGCGCCGGGCGCCCTGTTGGCACAGGGGATTACGCCCCCGGGTAGTCCATGAAGAACGGCTCCCACTGGTGCCCGTCCGGGTCGATGAAGGTGCGGCCGTGCATGCCGACCTGGGCCTCCTGGGCCTTCTTGTCGTCGTTGGTCTCTTCGGTGCCGCCCGCTGCCACCGCCGCGGCGGTGAGCACGTCGACCTCCGCCGCACTGCCCAGCGACAACGCGTAAGCAGCGCCGATGGCACCACTCGTATCAGCGATCGGACGCTTGCTGAACGTGGTGAAGAAGTCCTTGGTCAGCAGCATCAGGCAGATGTTGTCGTCGACGACGATGCAGGCCGCGTTCTGATCGGTGAAATCATCGTTGACCTTCCAGCCGAGCGCCTCGTAGAAACCCTTGGACCGGTCGAGGTCGGCGACGGGGAGGTTGATGAAGATCATCTTGTTGCTCATGGGATCAGCCTTTCGGGGCGTCGTTGCGGTCTCGAACATGTAGACGTGGCGGTCGGCGCGGATTCATCGCATCCACGCAAAGTTCGCGAAATCCCGATAGTTCGTTTTCGCCCCTGTCGGCTGTCGGACCCCTGTGGCATCGTGAAACTATGAGCGACGCCACAACCGCCACCACCGGCCCCGATCCCGCTGTACTCGCCGAATTCGAGACGCATCGGCGCGAGTTGTGCGCGTATGCCTACCGCATGCTCGGCTCCTCGTTCGAGGCCGAGGACGCGGTGCAGGAAACCTTCACCCGCGCCTGGCGCTCCTACGATTCCTTCGAGGGCCGCGCGAGTCTGCGCTCGTGGCTCTACAAGATCGCCACCAATATCTGTCTCGACATGCTGGATCGTCCGCAGAGCCGGGCCAGACCGATGGATCTCAACGGGCCGGGCCGCCCGGATTCACCGCTGCCCATGCCACAGCCCGATTACGTGTGGATCGAGCCGATCCCGAACGCGCTCGCCTTCGGCGCCGATCCGGCCGACCACGCCTCCACCAGAGACACGCTGCGCCTTGCCTTCGTCGCGGCCTGCCAGCACCTGCCCGCCACCCAGCGCGCGATCCTGATCATGCGCGAGGTGCTGCGCTTCTCCGCGGGTGAGACCGCGGAGGCGCTGATGATGTCGCCCGCGTCGGTGAACAGCGCGCTACAGCGGGCCAGGGCCACCATGTCGAAGGTGCAGCCCACCGTGGCCGACAGTTTCGACGAGACCGATCCCGATCAACGCAAACTGATCGACGATTTCGTGAAGGCGTTCGAGGCCTACGATATGGACGCGCTCACCACCCTGCTCAAAGCCGATGTGGCGCTGTCGATGCCGCCGTTCGATCTCTGGATCTCGGGCCCGGAGAACGTGGCCGCGTTCATGCTCAGCACGGGCAGCGCGTGCCGCAATTCGCGGATGATTCCGCTGGTCGGCGCCAACGGTTCGCCCGCCTTCGGCCATTACAAGCCGAGCGAGGAGCCCGGCGTCTGGGTGCCGTGGTCGATCACGGTGCTCGAACTCGAGGGCGACACCATCGCCGGCCTCAACTTCTTCCTCGACACCGGGCGCCTGTTCCCGCTCTTCGGGCTCGAGCCGGAGTGGCGCGAGCCCGTCTGAGCGGGAACGGTTCTCACAGCAGGCGGCGCTTGTACAGCTTTCCGTTGGGATCGCGGGGCAGCTCCGCACGGTATTCCACCGTGCGGGGCAGCTTGTACTTGGCGAGCTGACCGGCGGCGAATTCCAGGATGTCGGCGGTGAGTGCGTCGTCGCCCTCGGTGTCGGCCACCGGCTGCACGAACGCCTTCACCTGCTGGCCCCAATCCGGGTCCGGCACACCGAGAACCGCCACATCGGCGACTTTGGGGTGGCTCATCAGCACGCCCTCGATCTCGGCCGGGTAGATGTTCACGCCACCGGACAGGATCAGGTCGGAGCGCCGGTCGCAGAGGAACAGGTAGCCGTCTTCGTCGAGGTAGCCGATGTCGCCGACGGTGAACAGGTCACCGACGCGCGACTCGTCGGTCTTCTCCTTGGCATGGTGGTACTCGAAGCTCGATGTGCCCATCCGCATGTAGACCATGCCCTCTTTGCCCGCGGGCAGTTCGGAGCCGTCGGTCTCGTCGAGCACCTTGATCACCGACCACGGCCAGGCCTTGCCCACTGAGCCTGGCTTGGCCAGCCACTCGGTTCCGTTGATCACGGCGCCGCCGCCCTCGGTGGCCGCATAGTACTCGGTGACGACCGGCCCCCACCACTCGAGCATCTGCCGTTTGGTCTGCGGCGGGCACGGTGCCGCACCGTGCACCATGCTGCGCAGCGAGGAGACGTCGTAGCGGGCGCGCACGTCGTCGGGCAGGGCCAGCAGGCGATGGAACTGAGTGGGCACCATGTGGCTGTGCGTCACCTTGTGCCGCTCGATCAGCGCGAGCATGTCCTGCGCGTCCCATCGATCCATCAGAACTAGCTTGTGCCCCAGCTGGATCGAGATGGTCGAGAAGTTCAGCACGGCCGTGTGATAGAGCGGCGAGCCGCAGATGTGCACGTGGTCGTCGTAGGGCCCCAGCTCGAACAGGCTGAAGAACGCCCTGTTCGGCGCGGGAACGGTATCCGGATCAGCACCGGTGAGCGGACGGCGAACGCCCTTGGGCCGCCCCGTGGTTCCCGAGGTATAGAGCATCGGCGCACCGAGCGAACGCTCCGACGGCCTGCCGGTGTCGGCGGCGCCGAGCCACGACACCGGCCGGAAGCCGGGCACTGTCCCCACGGCGAACCGGGCGTCCTCCGGCAGTTCGGCAAGGTCGGCGGCCTCGGCGGCGGTAGCCGCGAACCGTTCGCTGGCCAGGAAGGCCGCGGCATCACTGTCACCGAGGATGTAGGCGATCTCGGGCGCGGTCAGATGCCAGTTCACCGCGACGATGTACAGACCCGCTTGGTAGGCGGCGAAATACGCGGCGATCGCCTCGACGCCGTTGTGCAGCATGCTGACCACGACGTCGCCGGTGCGCAATCCGATGCCGCGTAGTCCGTTGGCGTAGCGGTTGGCCAGAGTCGCCAATTCTCGATAGGTGATCTCCCTGCCGTCCGGATCGACGACGGCGATCCGCTCGGGATCTGTCGCGGCGATATTCCACAGTCCGAGGACTTGCGTTGTCTGCTGGCTGTTCACCCTTCGAATTTAGAACGCGTTCTACAAAGCAACAAGGGGTTGGAGAAGACTCATTTGTTCGACATTCGATACCGAGATCAGCATCATCGTCACGCCCGCGTCTTCCCACTCCTTCAACCGGGATCGCACATGCGCTTCGTCGCCGAAGATCGCGGTATCGGTGATCAACTCGTCGGGCACCGCCGCGGCGGCCTCTGCCTTGCGCCCGGCCCGGAACAGCGCGGAGATCTCGTCCACCTCCGCGCCATAGCCCATCCGCTTGTACACCTGGGCATGGAAGTTCAACTCGGGCGCGCCCATACCGCCGATGTAGAGCGCGCTCACCCAGCGCATCCGCTCGATCTCCGCCGCAGGATCCTCGGTGATCACCACCTGCGCGCTCGCGGCGATCTCGAAGTCCGCGCGCGAACGACGGGCACCGGGTCGGGCGAAGCCCTCGTCGAGCCACTCGTTGTACATGCCCGCCAGCCGGGGCGCGTAGTAGATCGCGAGCCAGCCGTCGGCGATCTCGGCGGTCTGCGCGATGTTCTTCGGACCCTCCGCACCCAGCCAGATCGGCAGATCAGCGCGCAGCGGATGCACGATCGGCTTGAGCGGTTTGCCGAGTCCGGTCGCGCCGGGACCGCCGTAGGGCAGCCCGTAGTGCGCGCTGTCCGAGGTCACCGGCGCCTCGCGCGCGAGCACCTTGCGCACGATGTCGACGTACTCGCGGGTGCGCCGCAACGGCTGGGCGAACGGCTGCCCGTACCAACCCTCGACCACCTGCGGGCCCGAGACGCCGAGACCGAGAATGGCCCGTCCGCCGCTGAGATGGTCCAGCGTGAGCGCGTGCATCGCGGTGGCGGCCGGCGTGCGCGCCGACATCTGCGCGACCGAAGTACCCAGCCGCACCCGTGACGTCGACGAGCCCCACCAGGCCAGCGGCGCGAAGGCATCCGACCCCCAGGACTCGGCCGCGAACACCGCGTCGAAGCCGGCTTCCTCGGCCGCGATCACCAGCTCACCGGCGCCGGCGGGGGGCTGCGCGCCCCAGTATCCGAGTTGCAATCCGAATTTCATGATCGGCGCCCTTTCCGCGAATCCTTGCGAGCAGAATAAGAACCTGTTCTACTCGATATCGTGACCCAGGGGAATACCGCAGTGGAAGTATTGAGTGCACCCCTCAGGGTGCGATTCGACTACACCAGGTCCGTCGGACCCATCATCGGTGCGTTTCTGACCGGACTGCGCGAGGGCCGAATACTCGGCGCTCGCGGCAGTGACGGCCGTGTGCTCGTGCCGCCACCAGAATACGATCCGCTCACCAGCGAGGCGCTGGACGAGCTCGTCGAGGTCGCCGCGACCGGCACCGTCAAGTCCTGGACCTGGGTGTCGGAGCCGCTACCCGGCCAGCCGTTCGATCGCCCGTTCGCCTGGGCGCTGATCCAGCTCGACGGTGCCGACACCGCCCTGCTGCACGCGCTCGACGTGACCGAACCCGGCCGACTCAGCACCGGAATGCGGGTCAGTGCCCGCTGGGCAGACGAGCGCACCGGCCGCATCCAGGACATCGCCTGCTTCGAACCCGGCGAGAACACCAGCACCGCGAACCCTTCCGAAGAAGAACCGGTCACCATGCTGACCACACCCGTCGAGCTCGACTACAAGCACACCGCCTCCCCCCAGGAGAGCGTCTACCTGCGCGGGCTGGCCGAGGGCAAGCTCATCGGCGGCCGTTCCGAAGCAGGCGGGCGAGTGTACTTCCCGCCGCGCGGCGCCAACCCGACCGACGGCAGACCCACCGACGACCTGGTCGAGCTGCCCGCCAAGGGCACGGTGACCACCTTCTGCATCGTCAACGTGCCGTTCCTCGGCCAGCGGATCAAGCCGCCGTATGTGGCCGCCTACATCCTGCTCGACGGCGCCGACATCCCGTTCCTGCACCTGATCCTCGGCTGCGCGGCCGACGAGGTGCGCATGGGCATGCAGGTCGAGGCGGTGTGGAAGCCCCGCGAGGAGTGGGGCCACACCATGGCCAATATCGACCACTTCCAGCCCACCGGGGAGCCAGACGCTCCCTACGAGTCCTACCAGCACCACCTCTAGAGAGGCGACGTTGACCACATCAGCATCCTCCGGCAGCGACGCGAGCCTGCCCGAGATCGCGGTGGTGGGCTTCGCCCACGCACCACACGTACCCGAAACCCACGGCACCACCAACGGCGTCGAGATGCTCGTGCCGTGCTTCCAGCAGCTCTACGCCGAGCTCGGCATCACCAAGTCCGATATCGACTTCTGGTGCTCGGGGTCCTCCGATTTCCTGGCCGGACGCGCGTTCTCGTTCATCTCGGCGATCGATGCGATCGGCGCCGTCCCACCGATCAACGAATCGCACGTGGAGATGGACGCCGCATGGGCCCTCTACGAAGCGTGGGTGAAGCTGCGTTCCGGACAGGCGCAGACCGCACTCGTGTACGGCTTCGGCAAGTCGTCGGCAGGCACGCTGCGTCAGGTGCTGACCATGCAGCTCGACCCCTATCTGGTCGGGCCGCTGTGGCCCGACGCGGTCTCGATCGCGGGTTTGCAGGCGCGTGCCGGTCTGGATTCCGGCCGGTGGACCGAGCAGGACATGGCGGCGGTCGCGGGCGGTGACCTCGGCGCACCCTATGTGGCCGACCCACTGCGCGCCCACGACATCGCGCCGATCACCGACGGTGCGGCCGCGATCGTGCTCGCGGTCGGCGATCGCGCGCGGGAGCTCTGCGAGCGACCCGCGTGGATCACCGGAATCGCGCACAACATCGACGCCCAGGCACTGGGCAGTCGCGACCTGACGCGCTCCCCCTCCACCACCAAGGCGGCCGCGGTGGCGACCGGCGGCAATACCAGCTTCGACGTCGCCGAGCTGCACGCGCCGTTCAGTCACCAGCAGTTGATCCTCGCGGAAGCGATCGGGCTGTCCGCGGACACCCGCATCAACCCCTCCGGTGGCGCCCTGGCCGCCAACCCGATGTTCGCGGCGGGTCTCGAACGAATCGGCAGCGCCGCCCAAGCCATCATGTCCGGCACCGCGAACCGGACCCTCGCTCATGCGACCAGCGGCCCTGCGCTGCAACAGAATCTGGTCGCCGTCATGGAGGTCAAGTGAGCTTCCCCGCAGCGGTGCTCGGCACCGGCCAAACCCATCACGTGACAAAACGTACAGACGTGTCCATGGCGGGCATGTGCCGTGAGGCCATCGATCGCGCACTCGATGACGCGGGTCTGACCATCGCCGACATCGACGCTGTCGTCGTCGGCAAGGCCCCCGACTACTTCGAGGGCGTCATGATGCCCGAGCTGTACATGGCCGAGGCGCTCGGCGCGGCGGGCAAGCCGTTGATCCGCGTGCACACCGCGGGCTCGGTCGGCGGCTCGACCGGCGTCGTCGCCGCCAACCTGGTGCAGGGCGGGGTGCACAAGCGTGTCCTGGCCGTCGCCTGGGAGAAGCAGTCGGAGTCGAATGCCATGTGGGCGTTGTCGATTCCGGTGCCGTTCACCATGCCGGTCGGCGCGGGCGCGGGCGGCTATTTCGCTCCACACGTGCGCTCCTACATCCGTCGCTCGAACGCGCCACTGCACATCGGCGCGATGGTGGCGGTGAAGGATCGGCGCAACGGCGCGAAGAACCCGCTCGCGCACCTGCATCAGCCCGACATCACCATCGAGTCGGTGCTGGCCTCCCAGATGCTGTGGGACCCGATCCGTTTCGACGAGACCTGCCCGTCGTCGGACGGCGCGTGCGCTGTGGTGATCGGCGATGCCGAGGCCGCCGCGGTGGTCGAAGCCGAGGGCAAGAAGGTGGCCTGGGTACACGGCACCGCGATGCGCACCGAGCCGACCACCTTCTCCGGTCGCGACCAGGTGAATCCGCAGGCGGGCCGGGTCGCGGCCGCGGCCCTGTGGGAGTCGGCCGGGATCACCGACCCTCTGGACGAGATCGACGTCGCCGAGATCTATGTGCCGTTCTCCTGGTTCGAGCCGATGTGGCTGGAGAATCTCGGCTTCGCGGCCGAAGGCGATGGCTGGAAACTCACCGACAAGGGTGAGACGGAAATCGGCGGGCGCATCCCGGTGAACCCATCGGGTGGCGTTCTCTCGTCCAACCCGATCGGCGCCTCAGGCCTGATCCGCTTCGCTGAAGCCGCCAAGCAGGTGATGGGCCGGGCGGGCGCCTACCAGGTGCCGAACGCGCGCAAGGCGCTCGGTCACGCGTACGGCGGCGGGTCCCAATACTTTTCGATGTGGGTAGTAGGAAGCGAGCGTCCGGCATGAAATTCACTCTCGGTATCGCATTGAGCCCACTGGAACAGCTCACCGAGCTGGCCAAGACGGCCGAAGAATGCGGGTTCACCTCCATCGGGCTGCCAGACTCGCTGTTCTACATGAAGTCGCAGGCCGCCGACTACCCCTACACCCCCGACGGGAGCCGCTTCTGGGGTCCGGAAACGCCGTGGGTCGACCCGCTGATCGCCGCCGCGACGATGGCCGCGGTGACCACGAAGCTGCGGTTCTACACCAACGTCCTCAAGCTCGGCTCGCGCAATCCGCTGCTGCTGGCCCGCCAGGTCGGCTCGATCGCCAATATGTCGGGCAACCGGTTCGGCCTGGGCCTCGGCATCGGCTGGGCACCTGAGGAATTCGAATGGTGCGGGGTTCCCTACGCCCGCCGTGGCGCACGGGTCGATGAGATGATCGAGGTCATCCGGCTCGTCCTCGACGGCGGCATGGTCGAATTCCACGGCGACTTCTTCGATTTCGACCAGCTGCAGATGAGTCCGGCGCCGAGCGAGCGGGTGCCGTTCTACATCGGTGGGCACACCGGGCCGGCGTTGCGCCGGGCCGCCCGCATCGGTGACGGCTGGACCTCGGCGATGATGAAGTTCGACGACCTCGTCACCACCATCGGTACGCTGCGCGACCTCCGCGCGGAATACGGCCGGTCCGAGGAGCCGTTCGAGATCCAGACCGTCTGCATCGACAAGTTCGGTCGCGACGGCTATCAGGATCTGGCCGACGCGGGCGCCACCGACACCATCGTGGTGCCCTGGCTGGCCGACGGTATCGGGTTCGACGGCGAGCTGGCGGCCAAGCAGGACTCCCTGCGCCGCTTCGCCGAGAAGTACATCACCGACCCCATCATCGCGAAGGTAGCGCCATGACCGACATCGCAGTCGAGAACTCCGCCCGCGCCGCGGGCCTGGCATCCCAGGCCGCGGTCCGGGCCAAGGACCGCGCCGCCTGGGTGGCCCTGTTTGCCGAGGACGGCATCGTCGAAGATCCCGTCGGCCCTTCGGGTTTCGATCCCGAAGGCGTGGGCCACCGCGGCCACGAGGCCATCGGCGGCTTCTGGGACAAGGCCATCGCACTCACCGAATCGATCGAATTCCGCTTCGAGGACTCCTTCGCCTGCGGCAATGAAATCGCCTTCACCGGCCTGATCCGCACCACCATGGCCGGCCACATCATCGACGCCGAGGGTGTGTTCACCTACAAGGTCGACGCCGAGGGAAAGATCGCCGCCTTGCGCGCCTTCTGGGAAGTGGACCGCGCGGTCTCTACCACGCGCCCCGTATAGCGGTAAACGCGAGAACAGCCCGGGACCATTCGGTCCCGGGCTGTTCTCGTTGTCAGCGACTCAGTGCGCGACAGGGCAACCGGCGGTCTGGTAATCGACCGGCAGCTCCTTGATCCCATTGAGCCAACCCGAGCGCAGGCGCTTGGCATCACCGATTCGCGTGATATCGGGCAGATGGTCGGCGATCGCGTTGAAGATCAGATCGATCTCGAGCCGAGCCAGATTGGCCCCGACACAGAAGTGGGCGCCGGTGCCACCGAAGGACAGGTGCTGATTGTCCTTGCGGGTGATGTCGAACTTGTCCGCCTGCTCGAAAACCTCTTCATCGAAGTTCGCCGAAGCGTACAGCATCACCAGCCGCTGCCCCTTCTTGATCTGCACCCCAGCCAGCTCGGTGTCCTCGAGCGCGGTGCGCTGGAAGGAGGTGATCGGGCTCGCCCAGCGGATAATCTCGTCCACTGCGGTGGCCGGACGCTCCTTCTTGTACAGCTCCCACTGGTCGGGGTTCTCCATGAACGCCATCATCCCGTGGCTGATCGCGTTGCGGGTGGTCTCGTTGCCCGCGACCGCGAGCAGGATGACGAAGAAGCCGAATTCCTCGGGGGTCAGCGACTCACCGTCGACGTCGGCCTCGACCAGTGTGGTTACCAGATCATCGGCCGGACACGCCTTTCTGGCCTCCGCCATCTGGTAGGAGTAGCCGAGCAACCCCACCGACGCGGCCACCGGATCGATATCGACGTTGTCGGGATCGTCGTAGCCGGTCATGCTGTTGGACCATTCGAAGACCTTCATCCGGTCTTCCTGCGGCACGCCGATCAGTTCGGCGATCGCCTGCAGCGGCAGCTCGACGGCCACCTGGGTGACGAAGTCCCCGGAGCCGGACTCGGCCGCCCGTCGCACGATGTCGGCAGCACGGGCCGACAGCTCAGCCCGCAGGCCGTTGACCGCGCGGGGTGTGAAGCCCTTGGAGATGAGCTTGCGCAGCTTCGTGTGCTCGGGCGCGTCCTTGTTCAGCAGGACGAAGCGCTGCAGTTCGATCTGCTCGCGCTGGATGTCGTCGTTGAACCGCGGGATAGCGGTGTTTTCGAAGGTGGAGAACACATCGCTGCGGCGCGACACCTCTTTGACGTCGGCGTGCTTGCTCACCACCCAGAAGCCGTCGTCGTGGAACCCGCCAGTCTCGGGCGGCTGCTCGTTCCACCAGATCGGGGCCGACCGCCGCAATTCGGCGAACTCCTCCACCGGAACACGCTCGGCGTAGATGTCGGGGTCGGTAACGTCGAACCCGTCCGGAAGGTTCAGCCGGGCACCCGTCACGGGGCCGGCGTGTTCGGTGCTCGGATTTACCACCAGATGTCTCCTTCGACAAACTGAAACACGTTCTACAATCATTCAAGCATAGGGGTTGCCGCGACGGAAGAACCACGCGGTTTTACCCTGAACTCAAGATCAGAACCTGTTGCAGTTATGAGGGAGATTCAGATGGGCACACCCGTGATCGTCGAAGCCGTGCGTACCCCGATCGGCAAGCGCCGAGGGCAGCTTGCGGGCTTGCACGCCGCCGAACTGCTCGGCCTGGCCCAGCGCGGACTACTCGACCGGGCGGGACTCGACCCGGCCGAGGTCGAGCAGGTGATCGGCGGCTGCGTCACCCAGGCGGGCGAGCAGTCCAACAACGTCACCCGCGTCGCCTGGCTGCACGCGGGTCTGCCATGGCAGACCGGCGCGACCACGATCGACGCCCAGTGCGGTTCGGCCCAGCAGGCCAACCACCTCATCGCGGGCCTCATCGCCACCGGCGCGATCGACGTCGGCGTCGCGTGCGGCGTCGAGGCGATGAGCCGGGTGCCGCTCGGTGCCAATGTCGGCACCGAGGCGGGCACCCGACGGCCCGCGTCGTGGTCGATCGACCTGCCCGATCAGTTCGGTGCCGCCGAGCGCATCGCCCGCAGGCGCGGGATCACCCGGTCCGATATCGACGAATTCGGCTTGCGCTCACAGCAATTGGCCGCCAAGGCGTGGGCCGAGGGCCGCTACGACCGCGAGGTGCTTCCGGTCTCGGCGCCGGTACTCGACAGCGAGGGCGCGGTCACCGGGGAGAAGCTGGAGGTCCGCCGCGACCAGGGTCTGCGCGCGACCACCATCGAAGGACTGGCCGCGCTGAAACCGGTCGTCGCCGACGGCATCCACACCGCGGGCACCTCGTCGCAGATCTCCGACGGCGCCGCCGCGGTGCTGCTGATGGACGAAACCGTCGCGCGCCGAAAGGGTTTGCGCCCGCGCGCCCGGATTCACACCCAGGTACTCGTCGGCTCCGAACCGGAGTTCCATCTCGACGGTCCGGTACAGGCGTGCACCCGACTGCTCGAGCGCTCCGGAATGACGATTGGCGATATCGATCTATTCGAGATCAACGAAGCATTCGCGTCGGTCGCACTTTCGTGGGCTGCCGTACATCAACCTGACATGGAACGTGTAAATGTCAACGGCGGTGCGATCGCAATCGGGCATCCCGTCGGTTCTACCGGCTCCCGTTTGATCACAACCGCGCTACACGAACTCGAACGCACAGGTCAGGGCACTGCCATGGTGCTGATGTGCGCCGGCGGCGCACTCGCGACCGGCACCATCATCGAACGCCTGTAGACTGGACCACACCGAAACCGGGCGCCTAGGTTGAAGATTCATCCCAGGGCGCCCGGAACGTGTCGTACGCCACAAAATCACGGGGGGCAGGGGGATGATGAGATGTCAGCTATCTTCGGGCTACCTTAGGGTCTGAGCGGAAGAACCCTGCGACGGGCACGAACCCGGGTACCCTCGCGCTCCACAAGAGTCGTTGGCGTGACCCGCAAACGCGGCCACCGCCGCCCCTGCACGCAGGTGAGCGTCGGAAATCGTAGAGAAATCCCCAATCAGGCGTAGGTTTTCAGTTACTGAGCCGCTAATATCAATGATACGTATCCGAGATAACGACTGTTAGTACAGTGAAGGGAATTGGGCGGCTCACAATGGCTGATTTCGCGGCGCGGCTGAACAAGCTGTTCGAAACCGTGCATCCCCCGGGGCGCAAGCCGCACACCAACGCAGAGGTTGCGGCTGCGCTGACTGCCTCCGGGCATCCGATCTCGAAGCCGTATCTCTCGCAGTTGCGGTCGGGACAACGAACGAATCCGTCCGATGAGACGGTGGCCGCCCTGGCGAAGTTCTTCAAGGTCAAGCCTGACTACTTCTTCAACGATATCTACGCGGCCAAGATCGATCACGACCTGGAGCTGCTCGCGCAGCTGCAGGGTTACGGACTTCGTCGACTGTCGAGTAGGGCATTCGACCTGTCCGAAGAATCACAGAATCTACTCACCTCGATGGCGGAGAAGCTGCGGGCCAGCGAAGGCTTGCCCGAAATTCCTCCGGACGGAACGGAATAGGATCCACGCATCGGCCGGCCTGACGCACCTGATGGTGTCCTGGGTACGGCCGTAAAACATCGGATACGCAGACAACGGGCCTGAGACGGTGGAAACCACCAGCTCAGGCCCGTTTTCTGCGTGGTGACCGTCGCCGGTCAGCTCGAGGTAGCGGCGTTCTGCGGTGCCGTCTTCGCGGCCGTCACCGCGTTCTCGTACTGATTCGCGAGCGCGAGCACCCAGCCCCGCGGGCTCAGTCCGGGCGGCGGCGCGATCCAGCGCGCGTCGACGAACAAGTCCCCCAACGGATTTCGCGCCCACTCGGCCACCACCGCGGCCCGCTGCGGCACCGAGTCCGGCGGCTCACCGGCCGCCGGGATGACGATGCCGCTGCCCGAGAGCAGATACAGCGCGTCCATCACCTGAGCCATGTGATCGGAAGCCTTCAGCTGCGCCGAGGTGGCGTTCTGTTCGGGCGCGACCACCTCGGGGAAGCGCCCCACCATCAACTTGTGCAGTGGCTGGATCCGGCGCAGCAGGACCTTGGCCCGCCACCACAGCTCGATCACGATCGACACCGCGCCCAGCGCGATCAGCAGCGCGGCGATCTCCCATGCGACCCATCCCCACAGCGGTTCGTTGGGCGGCGTCGGCGCGGCGTGCTGGAAGGCGCGGCCCACATTGGCCACGGCGAGCACCGCCACCAGCGCGGTGCCCGTGATGTAGATGGCGATGCCGCGACCGAGGATGGTCCAGTCCAGGTTGCGCAGACCGGTGGTCACGATGAACACCGCGCCGAGCGCGACCACGATCCAGCCGAAGGTGAACGACCAAGCCAGGGTGATCGCGATCGCCGCCGCGCCGATGCCGTACACGACCATCGCGACCTGGCGCAGGTTGCGCCGCGAGACCACCGGCCACGCGGCCGAGGCCACCACCGAAGTGGCTGTGGTGAACAGGATCCAGGCGGAGATGACGAGGCCGGTGGACAGCCAGCCGCTGTGCACGCCGCCCTTCATCAGATTGTCGATGGCAACAGCCATCTCGGGAATGGCGACGGTGACCGCGAGTGCCACGGCGGCGACCGCGACGACGATGGCCACGCGGGCGGTCGTCGCGGGCTTCACCAGCACGCGACCCACTCGCGCACCCGCGGCAACCCAGACCAGCAGGGCTGTCAACCAGAGTGTCATCCGAGTGCCTCATCGAATCGAAGGACCGAGACGCCTGCGCCCCGGTTGCTGAATACGCGCAGTCGAGTCATGAGCATGGCCGCGAAGGTCTCGGCCTCCCATTCGGCGAGATCGTCGGAGCCGTCGTCGACGATCTGCGCGTGGGCGCGCTGGCTGAGCATGTAGGCGATCAGGTCGTCGCTGACTTCCAGGGTCGTCTCCACCGCGGGCGCGCCCTCGTGGTCGAAGACGATGTGGCCGAGCTCGTGCGCGAGGGTGTGATCGCGACTCGGTAGGGCGTCGGCGAGCACGATGATGTCGCGTTCGGGGTAGAACCGGCGCTGACCGCAGACGCCGGGGCCGAGATTCGCACTGGTGATCTCGATTTCGCGATTGCGCTCCAGCGAGATGGCGTAGACAACCTCGTCGAGACTGGTGGCGTCGAAGTCGGCGGCCACCGCGCACACCGCGTCGACGGCGGCGGCGACGCGGCGATAGGACCGGGATGTGCTCTGGGTCGTGCTCTTACTCATCGAAGATCCCCTCACGACCTCGGTCCGAAGAACTCGGCACGCGCCGCGTTCACCCGCGCTTGGGCTGCCGCGGCACCTTGGAAACTCACTGCGCCCGAACCGGTTCCGGCCAGCGTCAGCGCGATCAGGCCGCCGATCACCGACAGGAGTTCGGGTTCGGGCAGGCCACTGTTGTCACTGGTCGGCTTGACCTCGTGGTTCGGCTTGGCCGCCGGTGCCGGTGCGGCCGCGGCGGGCGGTGGTGCGGCCGGGGCCTCGACCGCGGGCGGTGCTGCTGCCGGAACAGGAACTGCCACAGCGATATTCGGAAGACCGGGGATCGCGGGCGCGGGCGGGATCGCGATCGACGGCAGGGCCGGTACGGCCGGGGGCGAGGGGATCGGGATCAGGAGCAACAGCAGCGGCGAGGCCGAACCCACTGCCGCCGAACCGACCGCGGCCGAACCCACTGCGGCCGAACCCGCGCCGGCGGAACCTACCGCCGCGGAACCGGTGGCGGCGGAACCGACTGCGGCAGAACCTGTTCCGAGCACCGCCGAGCCCGCGCCGAGCGCGGCCGAACCGGTGCCCGTCGCGGCCGAACCGACCGCTGCCGAGCCGGTACCGAGAACCGCCGCGGCACCCGCCGAACCCGTGCCGAGAACCGCGGCGGCACCCGCCGAACCGGTGCCGAGAACCGCAGCCGCGCCGGCCGAACCGGTGCCGAGGATGGCGGCCGCGCCCGCGGAGCCGGTGCCGAGGACTACGCCCAGACCGGCCGATCCGGTGCCGAGCAGCACGCCGAGGCCGGCCGAGCCCGTACCGAGGACCACGCCGGCGGCTGCCGAGCCCGCGCCTGCCGCGGCAGAGCCGGCGGCGGCTGAACCGGAGAGGGGGCCGGCGACTTCCTTCCTAGCGACGTCATCGCCCGATTGGCCGGGGATGGTGAGCGGGGTCCATTCGCTTTCGTCGGCGACCGCGGCACCCGACTGCGGGTTACCCGGGCCGGTCTCCTGGTTCTGGCTTTGACCATTGCCCTGACCGGGCAGGCTCAGCTCACCCATCTCGGGGGCCGGGGTGCTCTGACCACCACTTCCGTTGCCCTGCCCGCTGCTTCCGCTGCCGGGTGCCTGCGCGGCAGGTGTGGATGGTTTCTCCGGGGCGGCCATAGCGACGGCCGGCCCTAATAGCGCACAGCCGGCCAGCACACTCGCAGCGGCAAACACGCGCAACATGCGACCAATGGCCATGCGCTAGATCATCCCCTTAGTTTTTCAGCGCAGAATTACCCCCGGTCGCGACACATTCCGGGATCGACGAACAGTAGCCCATAGTAAACCCGCCGCGCTGGGCCCGCAGAAGAGCACTAGAGTCGTCCAGCCCCCTGAACGTCTGTGACATGGAAAAAGCGCAGGCCGGGGCGGTTTCCCCAGCCTGCGCCCGGAGAGTTAGCTATGCACCGTAAACCGGCTCCGGCGGGGTGCTCTTCTCGATCAGTTCCTTGACGACCGGACCCAGCTCGGCGGGGTTCCAGCGGGCGCCACGATCGACCGGAGCGCCATGCAGCCAGCCCTGCGCCAGCGCGACCTTTCCGCCCTCTACCTCGAACATCCGACCGGTCACCCCGGCGGATTCGGTGCTGCCGAGCCACACGACCAGCGGCGAGATGTTCTCCGGCGCCATCGCGTCGAAGCCCGCGCCGGGGGCTGCCATCGTGTCGGCGAAGACCGTCTCGGTCATCCGGGTGCGGGCGGCGGGCGCGATGGCGTTCACAGTGACGCCGTAGCGCCCGAACTCGGCCGACGCGGTCAGCGTGAGACCGGCGATACCCGCCTTGGCCGCACCGTAATTGCCCTGGCCGACGCTGCCCTGCAGACCGGCACCGGAGCTGGTGTTGATCACTCGGGCGTCCACCGGGCGGCCCGCCTTCGACTCGGACCGCCAGTACTCGGCCGCGTGCCGCATGGTGGCGAAGTGGCCCTTGAGATGCACGCGGACCACGGCGTCCCACTCGTCCTCGCCGAGGTTGACCAGCATGCGGTCGCGCACGAAACCGGCATTGTTGACCAGCACATCGAGCCCGCCGAAGGTCTCGACGGCCTGCCGGATCAGGCGGCGAGCGCCTTCCCAATCGGCGACATCGTCGTAGTTGGCGACGGCCTCGCCACCGGCCGCGACGATCTCGTCGACAACCTGCTGCGCGGGGGTCTCGGTCGTGGCGGCACCATCGAGCGCCGTGCCGACATCGTTGACCACCACGCGGGCACCCGCGGCGGCGAAGGCGAGCGCGTGCGCGCGGCCGATCCCCCGGCCGGCGCCGGTCACGATCACCGTGCGTCCGGCGCAGATCAACTGGTTGTCCATCTCAAAACTCCTGTGGTTATCGGCAGCTGGCGCCGCGGGGTCGGGCGGGAAGGTCACTGGTTGTTCGCGTTGGCGGCGTCGAGGAAGGCCGGGCGTTCGCCGCCGCCGTGGACGAGCAAGGTCGCGCCGCTGATATGCGCGGCCAGGGGTGAGGACAGGAAGAGAGCGGCGTTACCGACGTCGGATGGGCTGGCGAGGCGGCCGAGCGGGACGGTTTTCGCTACCGCGGCCACTCCGTCGGCGTCGCCGTAGTGCAGGTGGCTGAGTTCGGTTTCCACCGGGCCGACGACGACGGAGTTGAGCCGGACTTTCGGGGCCCATTCGACGGCCAGCGACGACGCGAGGTTGTCCAGGCCCGCCTTGGCCGCGCCGTAGGCGGCGGTGCCCGGCGAGGGCCGGTGCCCGCTCACACTGGTGATCATCACGATCGAGCCGCCCGCGTCCTGCTTCTGCATCAACGCGTTGGCCTGCTGGGAGATCAGCAGGGGCGCGAGCAGATTCAGCTCCACGATCTTGGCGTGGAATTTAGGGCTCGCGGCGTCGGCCATCGCGAACGGCGCGCCACCGGCGTTGTTCACCACATGGTCGATCCGGCCGTGTCTGGAGACGATCTCGGCGAACATCGCCGCCACCGCGTCGACATCGCGCACATCGCAGGTGAGGTGTTCGGTGCTGCGATCGGCCACCGTTATCGGCTCGTCGGCCGGTCTGCGCGCGCAGGTCAGCACGGTCGCGCCCGCGGCGAGGAAGGCCCGGCTGACACCGGCGCCGACGCCGCGCACACCACCTGTCACCAGAACGATCTGCTCGGAAAGGTCGATTTCTACAGCCACCGTGTTAACCTACCAAGCAATTGCTTGCTTTGTCTCGGGTTCGCCGAGGCGTGCACGAGGAGACATCGCGATGGGGATTAACCGTCACACCGAAGCCGACGGGGTAGAGGTCGTCACAGTCGACTACCCGCCGGTCAACGCCCTACCCTCGGACGGCTGGTTCGCACTGGCCGAAGCCGTCAGGGCAGCGGGCCGCAACCAGGAGACCCGGGTGGTCGTGCTGCGCGCGGAAGGCCGCGGGTTCAACGCGGGCGTCGACATCAAGGAGATGAACGCCGACGTCGGCCATACCGCGCTGATCCGCGCCAACCACGGCTGCTTCGAGGCCTTCGCCGCGGTCTACGACTGCGAGGTGCCCGTGGTCACCGCCGTGAACGGCTTCTGCCTCGGCGGCGGCATCGGCCTGGTCGGTAATTCCGACGTCATCGTCGCCTCCGACGACGCCACCTTCGGGCTGCCCGAAGTGGACCGTGGCGCGCTCGGCGCCGCCACGCACCTGGCGCGGCTGGTGCCACAGCACCTGATGCGCACCATGTTCTACACCGCGGGCAAGCTCACCGCCCAGCAGCTGCACCACTTCGGTTCGGTGTACAAGGTGGTGCCGCGCGCCGAACTCGACGCCGCCGCGATGGAGGTCGCGAAGAACATCGCGAACAAGGACGGCCGCGTGATCCGTGCCGCCAAGCGCGCGCTCAACGGCATCGACGTGCAGGACGTGCATCGGTCCTACCGCTACGAACAGGGCTTCACGATGGAGCTCAACCTCGCCGGTGTCGCCGACGAGATCAGAGCGCGCTTCGACGACGATCTCGCCGCGCAGAAGAAGGAGAGCTGAAAGCCATGCGCGACAAGAGAATGACCCTCGACGAGGTGGTCGGTGAGCTGCGCAGCGGCATGACCATCGGGATCGGTGGCTGGGGTTCGCGACGCAAGCCGATGGCGCTGGTGCGCGCGCTGCTGCGCTCCGATGTCACCGATCTGACCGTGGTCACCTACGGCGGTCCGGATCTGGGCCTGCTGTGCTCGGCGGGCAAGGTCCGCAAGGCGTACTACGGTTTCGTGTCGCTGGATTCGGCGCCGTTCTACGACCCGTGGTTCGCGAAGGCGCGCACCGAGGGCGCGATCACCGTGCGCGAGATGGACGAGGGGATGGTGAAGTGCGGGCTGCAAGCGGCCGCGGCGCGGCTGCCGTTCCTGCCGATTCGGGCCGGGCTCGGGTCGGCGGTGCTCGACTTCTGGGAGGGCGAGCTGAAGACCATCCCGTCGCCGTACCCCGCCGCCGACGGCCGCATCGAAACACTGGTCGCGATGCCCGCGCTCAACCTCGACGCGTCGTTCGTGCATCTTGATCTGGCCGACAAGCACGGCAATGCGGCATACACGGGCGTCGATCCGTATTTCGACGATCTGTACTGCCTGGCCGCGGAGCGCCGCTACGTCTCGGTGGATCGCATCGTCGAAACCGAGGAGCTGGTGAAAGCCGTTCCGCAACAGGCGATCATCCTCAACCGCATGCTGGTCGACGGCGTGGTCGAGTCGCCGGGCGGCGCGCACTTCACCTTCGCGGGCGGCTACGGGCGCGACGAGAAGTTTCAGAAGCACTATGTGGCCGCCGCG
Source organism: Nocardia sp. NPDC058480 (assembly GCF_042720495.1). Lineage (NCBI taxonomy): Bacteria > Bacillati > Actinomycetota > Actinomycetes > Mycobacteriales > Nocardiaceae > Nocardia > Nocardia sp. NPDC058480. Next base: position 64,140 of record NZ_JBHXMN010000020.1, read on the forward strand.
AAGACGCCGGAGTCGTGGGCCGAGTTCAAGGCTCGCTATCTCGACGTCTCCGAGGACGAATACCAGTCCGCCGTCGCCACTTTCGCCGAGGAGCAGAAGCTATGAACGCCGCAGTGCAGAGCGGAACCGTCACCCGCGCCGAGGTCTGTGTCATCGCGGCGGCGGAGATCTTCCGTGGGGCGGGCGAGATCATGGCGAGCCCCATGTCGACGATCACCACCATCGGCGCGCGGCTGGCCCGGCTCACCTTCGAGCCCGATCTCCTGCTGTCCGACGGTGAGGCGCTGTTCTTCGCCGAGGTACCGGCGATCGGCGCGAAAGCACCTGTGGAGGGCTGGATTCCGTTCTCCCGGGTCTTCGATGTGGTCGCCTCGGGTCGTCGCCACGTGGTGATGGGCGCCAACCAGATCGACCGGTTCGGCAACCAGAACCTGTCGGCCTTCGGCCCGCTCCAGCAGCCGTCGCGGCAGATGTTCGGTGTGCGTGGCGCGCCCGGCAACACCATCAACCACGCGACCAGCTACTTCGTGCCACGGCACAACAACCGGGTGTTCGTCGACAAGGTCGACATCATCTCCGGAATCGGCTACGACCGCATCGATCCCGAGAATCCGGCGTACCGCTTCCACCACCTGCACCGCGTGGTGACCAACCTGGGCGTGTTCGACTTCAACGGCCCCGACCACACCCTGCGCGCGCTGTCGCTGCACCCGGGTGTGAGCGCCGACGAGGTCGCCGAGAACACCTCCTTCGAGATCGCCGAATTGGGCGAAGCGGGCGAGACCAGGCTGCCCACCGACGAAGAGTTGCGGATCATCCGGACCGTGCTCGATCCCAAGGGTTTCCGGGAGAAGGAAGTGGCGGCGTGAGCGCGCGTTTGCGGACTCCGCTGACCGAACTGGTCGGCATCGAGCACCCGGTCGTGCAGACCGGCATGGGCTGGGTCGCCGGTCCTCGGCTGGTCGCGGCCACCGCCAACGCGGGCGGACTCGGCATTCTCGCCTCGGCGACAATGACTTTCGAGGAGCTGGAGGCGGCGGTCGCCAAGACCAAGTCGCTCACCGACAAGCCCTTCGGCGTGAACATCCGCGCCGACGCCACCGATGCCACTGAGCGCATCGACCTGCTCATTCGCGAGCACGTCAAGGTCGCCTCCTTCGCGCTCGCGCCGAAGAAGGACCTCATCGCCAAGCTCAAAGACGCAGGCGTCGTAGTGGTTCCGTCGATCGGCGCGGCCAAGCACGCGGTCAAGGTGGCGTCCTGGGGCGCCGACGCGGTGATCGTGCAGGGCGGCGAGGGCGGTGGGCACACCGGTCCGGTCGCCACCACGCTGCTGCTGCCGTCGGTGCTCGACGCGGTCGACATCCCGGTGATCGCGGCGGGCGGCTTCTTCGACGGTCGAGGCCTGGTCGCCGCACTGTCCTACGGCGCGGCCGGTGTCGCGATGGGCACCCGCTTCCTGCTCACCCAGGAAAGCACCGTCCCCGAGGCCGTGAAGCAGGAGTACTTGGCGCGCGGCCTCGGGGACACCGTCGTGTCGGTGAAGGTCGACGGCATGCCGCACCGGATGCTGAACACCGAATTGGTCGACAAGCTCGAGCACTCCGGCGGCTGGCGCGGACTGTCCGCCGCGGTGGGCAACGCGGCGAAGTTCAAGAGCATGACCGGCATGAAGTGGTCGACGCTGATGCGCGACGGTCTCATCATGCGCAAGACCAACGACATGAGCTGGTCGCAGGTGGTGATGAAGGCCAACTCGGCCATGCTGACCAAGGCCGGTCTCGTCGAGGGTCGCACCGACGCGGGCGTGCTGCCCGCGGGCCAGGTCACCGGCATCATCGACAGCCTGCCGACCGTTGCCGAGCTGATCGACCAGATCGTCACCGACGCGGTCGCCCGGATCGAAGCCATCAGCGCGTTGACCACCGAGCCCGCTGCCGAAGCTCGCTGACACCAACCGGACTCACCCCCGACTCGACGGACTGGAGCACCGTCGAGCTCGCTGGGTGACCGGAGCGCCGGACCAGGTGCGACGCCGACACGTCGCGCCGGGTCCGGCGCTTTTCGTTTTATCCGCAGGTCATCGCGGTGTGACGGTGACCCGGTTGTCATGGAAGACCGCGCCGCCGCCGTAGTCCGAATCTCGCTCGGCGATGGTGGCATTCACGGTGGCACCGCCGGTGAACTTGGCCCAGCGCCCCTTGGTCGTGCCCGCGACGCCGGGGCGCACCCGGTCCGATACCTCGGCGACGGCCTCGAAGGAACCGCGGGCGTTGGACACGACCACCGCGGCGCCGTCGGCGATTCCGCGGGCGGCGGCGTCGTCGGGATGCAGTGTGATGTCGGCTCCGCCGGCCCGGCGCCGCAATTCGGGGTTGGAGCCGAAGCTGGTGTTCAGGAAGTAGTGCGAGGCGGCGGAGATCAACACCAAGCCGTCGCCGGGGTCGGCCGGTGGGGTGTAGGACGGTAGAGGGTCGTGTCCGGCCAGTTCCGCTCTGGCGGAAACGAACTGGAGTTTGCCCGCGGGAACCGGGCCTGCCTGCACCTTCAGGAACCCGTCGGCGCGCAAGCGTTCGAGGTCGTGGCCTTTCAGTAGCTGCCTGGCCAGCTCTTCGTCGGAGTCGTAGAGCGCGGGCTCGGTGAGGCCGAACCGCTGCGAGAGCCGACGGAAAGTCTCGGTGGTGGACAGGCATTCGCCGGGCGGTTCGACGGCCGGTTCGTTCCAGATCAGATAGAGGTGCCCGTAACCGGCGATCACGTCGAGGTGTTCGGGCTGCATCGTGGCGGGCAGCACGATGTCGGCGTAGTCGACGGTGTCGGTCCCGAAGTGCTCGAGGACCACGGTGAACAGGTCTTCGCGGGACAGGCCCTCGATCACGCGACGCTGATCGGGATTCGAACCGACCGGGTTGGCCCCGATCACGAACAGCGCCTTGACCGGCGGATCGTCGGTTTCGAGCAGGGCTTCACCGAGCCTGGTCATCGAGAGGGTGCGGACCGGTCGCGGCAGCAGGTCGTCGCGACGCAGTGCGGCATCGTCGAGACGGAAGTGCCCGCTCGTCGAATAGTGCAGTCCCCCACCGGGTATCGCCCAGTCGCCGGTGACGCCGGGCAGGCAGCCGAGCACTCGCAGCGCCATGCCACCGCCCGCGTGCCGTTGCATACCTTGCGACGCGCGGATGGCAGTCGGCCTGGTGCGAGCGATCCGCTCACCGAGCGCGACGATCTGCTCCTGCCGCAACCCCGTGATCGCGGCGACCCGTTCCGGCGTGAATTCCTCGATACGGTCCCGGAATTCGGGCCAGCCCTCGGTGTGCTCGGCGATGAACTCGGTGTCCTGGGCGCCCAGCGAGACCACCACGTGCAGCAGCCCGAGCGCCAGCGCCGCATCGGTGCCCGGCAGCGGGGTGAGGTGTTCGTCGCAGCGCTCGGCGGTCTTGGTGCGCACGGGGTCGATGGAGACCAGGTAGGCGCCGCTGTCCTGGATGAACTTCCACAGGTGGTGGCCGGAACTGAGCGGATTGGTACCCCACAGCAGGATCAGCTTCGACTTCGCGAAGTCCTCGGGGTCCATGCCGCCGGAGGTGCCGAGGGTGTAGCTCAGGCCGGTGCCGCCGGCGACCGAGCAGATGGTCGGCGCGTGGTGCGACGCGCCGAGCAGGTTGAACATCCTGCGCCCCGGAAAGCCTTCCAGCCCTTGGAGATAGCCGAGACTGCCGGTGCCGTGGAACGGCCAGACCGCCTCACCACCGAATTCGTCGATGATGCCGGTGACCCGCGTGGCGATCTCGTCGAGCGCGGTGTCCCAGCTGATCCGCTCGAACTGCCCCGACCCCTTCGGCCCGACCCGGCGCATCGGATACCTGAGCCGATCCGGCGCACCGACCTGCTCGAGATAGCGGTTCACCTTCACGCACAGCGCACCGCGCGTGACCGGATGTTCCTTGTTGCCCCGCAGCCCGGTGGCGACCCCGTCCTCGACGGTCACCACCCACGAGCACGCGTCGGGGCAGTCGAGGGGGCATGCACCGAGCACCTTCACCTGGCCATCGTAGGCCGGATGGGTCGGCCCGAAGGCCGACCCGCCATCTCACTCCGTCTTGATGACCGGGTTGAGAATTCCGCACACCTTCCAGCCACCGTCTTCGTCGACCAGTTTGTAGGTCGCGGTCGAGGTGGTCTTCTTGCCGAGAATCGTCATGCTCATCGCCGTGGTGAACGTCCCGGAACTGCTACCGGAAGAGACATCAACGCTCTTCAAGGTCGTTGTCGTCTTCGGGAGCCCGGTGTCCGAGGGTGCCCCGGTCGGCGTGGCGGCGTTCTTGTACTTCGCGATCTCGTCCCGATCGGCGGCACACACCAAATCGTCCATGTCACCACCCTTCTGGTCGACCCACGCCTGTGCCGCCGCGCGCGGAGTGTCGTAGCCGCCACCGATGACCGAACCGCCATCACTGAACATAAAGAACGCGCCGACCGCGGCGGCGATCAGCACAGCCGCGCCGCCGACGATGAGTGCGATCTTGCCGCCGTTGCCGCCGGACGGGCGGGGCGGCTGGCCGTAACCACCCTGCGCGCCGTACTGCGGCTGGCCCTGCGGATACGGCATCGGCTGGCCTTGCTGGTACGGCTGACCTGGCATCGGCTGACCCTGCTGGTACGGCTGACCCGGCATCGGCTGACCCTGCGGATACGGCTGGCCTGGCCGACCTTGATACGGGTTGGGTTGGTGTGGGTGACCCATTCGGAATTCCTGTTCCCTGTTTCGCGAGTGACACCCATCCGGCACCACTTCAACACATGGCTTACCCACTGCGCCAACATGTTAGCCAGCACAAGGATTAGCAACCCTGCAGTCTTTATGACAGATCGATTGCTGGCAAGCCCCGGAAACCGCCGTATACACGCGACGGCCCGGTGCTGGACACTCCAGCACCGGGCCGTCAGCTGCTCCGCTTCGCGTTACTCCGCTGCGCCGAGACGCTCGATGATGGTCACGTTCGCGGTGCCACCACCCTCACAGATGGTGAGCAGGCCGTAGCGGCCGTTGATCCGCTCGAGCTCGTTGAGCAGCGTGGCGAACAGCTTGGCGCCGGTCGCGCCCAGCGGATGGCCGAGCGCGATCGCGCCACCGTTGACATTCACCTTCGCCGGATCGGCGCCGATCTCCTTGATCCAGGCCAGCACCACGGGAGCGAAGGCCTCGTTGATCTCGATGACGTCGATGTCGTCGATGGTGAGCCCGGTCTTCTCGAGCGCCCACTGGGTCGCCGGAATCGGCGCGCTGAGCATGAAGATCGGGTCCGCGCCGCGCGCGCTGACGTGGTGGATGCGGGCGCGCGGGGTGAGGCCGTACTCCTTGACCGCCCATTCGGAGGCGAGCAGCGTCGCGCTGGCGCCGTCGGAGATCTGGCTGGCGACAGCGGCGGTGAGCGGGCTGCCCTCGCCGAGCGGTTGCAGGGTCGCCATCTTCTCGAGGCTGGTCTCGCGCGGGCCCTGGTCGACCTTGAAGTCGCCGACCGGCACGATCTCGGACTCGAAACGGCCTTCGGCGATGGCCGCGCGGGCGCGTTCGTGGCTGCGCAGCGCCCACTGCTCCATGTCCTCGCGGGTGATGCCCCACTTCTCGGCGATCAGCTCGGCGCCGCGGAACTGCGAGACCTCGCCGGTGCCGTAGCGCTCGTCCCAGCCGGTGGCGCCGACGAACGGGGAGTCGAAGCCGTATTCCTTGCCCGCGAGCATGGCGGCCGAGATCGGGATGGCGCTCATGTTCTGCACGCCCGCCGCGACGATCACCTCGGCGGTGCCGCTCATGATGGCCTGCGCGCCGAAGTTCACCGCCTGCTGGCTGGAACCACACTGCCGGTCGACGGTGACGCCGGGAACCTCTTCGGGGTATCCCGCGGTGAGCCACATGGTGCGGCCGATATTGCCTGCCTGCGGACCGACATTGTCGACGCAGCCGACGATCACGTCGTCGACGACGGCCGGGTCGATCCCGGTGCGCTCGATGAGCCCGCGCAGGGCGGCGGCACCGAGGTCGGCCGGATGCACGCCGGCCAGCGCGCCATTGCGCTTGCCGACCGCGGTACGCACCGCGTCGATCACATAGGCCTCCCGCAACGGGGTGTAGGGGCGGCGCTCGGCGGGTGCGGTCATCGGGAACTCCTATGGCGTGGTGCTCCCGGGCAGGGTGAGCCCGTCGAGCACGATGGTGAGATATTGCTGGGCAAGGTTTTTCACGGTGATCGGGCCACCGGGGGTGTACCAGCGGACCGCCACCCACACGGTGTCGCGCAGGAAGCGGAACGCGAGTTCCACGTCGAGTTCGGGGCGGAAGCTGCCATCGGCGACGCCGGCGGCGAGCACCCGGTGCCACAGATCGCGGAACTCGATATTGAAGTCACGGATGTAGCCGAAACGTTCTACGTCGCGCAGGTTCTTGGCCTCGGCCTGGTAGATCGCGACTGCGGCGTGGTGCCGGTCGAACGCCTCGTAGGAGGCGATGACCAAGGCCTCCAAGGTGTCTCGTGCGCTCAGGGACGCGCCCGCGATCTCGCGGTAGCGGCCGAACAGGTCGTCGAGGAAGCCGCGCAGGATCTCGTCGACCATCGATTCCTTGGAATCGAAGTGGTGGTAGAGGCTGCCCGAGAGGATGCCCGCGGAGTCGGCGATGTCGCGCACCGTGGTAGCACGCAGTCCACGTTCGGCGAACAGACCGGCGGCCAGGCCGAGGAGTTCGGCGCGGCGGGTGCGTTTGACGGTGTCGGGTGCGGTCACACCCGTCATCGTAGTACCAAGCACTTGCTTGGTTTCGGAGAACCCGCCACGGCGATCATGCGCGCTGACTACTCACCGAGACAACCTCGCCGGTCAGATACGAGGTGTAGTCACTGGCCAGCATGGCGATCGTCGCCGCTACTTCCCATGGCTCGGCGGCGCGACCGAAGGCTTCGCGCTCGCTGAGCGAGTCGAGCAGCTCGGTCGAGCTCACCTTGTCCAGGAACGGATGACGGGCGATGCTCGGCGCGACAGCGTTGATCCGCACGCCGAATTCGGCGGCTTCGACCGCGCTGCACCTGGTCAGCGCCATTACGCCGGCTTTGGCGGCGGCGTAGTGCGCCTGGCCGTGCTGGGCGCGCCAGCCCAGGACAGAGGCATTGTTGACGATCACGCCGCCGTGGCCCGCGCCGCGAAAGTAGCCGAGCGCCGCACGGGTGCAGCGGAAGGTGCCGGTGAGGGTGATGTCGAGCACCTGGTCCCACTGCTCGTCGGTCATGTCGACCACCGGGGTCTCACCGCCGAGGCCCGCGTTGTTGACCATGATGTCGATCCGGCCGAGTTCGGCGGCGGCATCGGCGAGCAGCTGATTCACCTGCGCGGAGTCGCGGACGTCGCACACCACGGCACCGACCCGGCGCTCCGGGAACTCCTTCGCCAGCAGCTCGGCGGTCTCGGTCAAGCGGCGCTCGTGCCAATCCGAGACCACCACGTCGGCGCCCTCTTCGAGGAGCCTGCGCGCGGTGGCCGAGCCGATGCCGGTGCCCGCGGCGGCGGTGATCACGGCCGTCCGGCCTGCGAGCAGGCCGTGTCCGGGGATCGAGGCCGGCGCGATCGACAGCGACTTGTTCGCGCCCGAATAGGTCTGCTCACTCACGGGCGTGCCTCTCGCGGGAGACCGAGCACACGCTCGGCGATGATGTTGCGCTGCACTTCGTTCGAACCTCCATAGATCGTGTCGGCGCGGCTGAACAGGTACAGCCGCTGCCATGCGGTCATGTCGTCGGGGCCCAGGATCAGGCCGGCCGCGCCTTGGACAGCCATTGCCAGCTCGCCGAGGTCGCGATGCCAGTTGGCCCACAACAACTTCGACACCGAGGCGCCGCCCGAATCGTCGTGGTCCTCGCTCATGGTGCGCAGCGCGTGCGCGCGCAGCACCCTGAGTCCGACCCAGGAGCGGTCGAGGCGGTCGGCGATCAGCGGGTCGGCGGCGGCGCCGGTGCGGCGGGCCAGGTCTTCGATGTCGGCGAGTTCGCGAGCGAAGCGGATCTGCTGACCGAGGGTGGAGATTCCGCGTTCGAAGTTCAAGGTGCCCATGGCGATTCGCCAGCCGTCACCGGGCTCGCCGACGACCAGGTTCGCGTCGGTCACGGCGTTGTCGAAGAACACTTCGTTGAATTCGGAAGTGCCGGTGAGCTGTTCGATCGGGCGCACTTCGATGCCGGGCTGATTCATCGGAACCAGCAGGTAGGACAGGCCCTTGTGCCGGGTCGAGCCGCGTTCGGTGCGGGCGATCACGAAGCACCAGTCGGCGACGTGCGCGAGCGAGGTCCAGATCTTCTGGCCGTTGATCACCCACTTGTCGCCGTCGAGGCGGGCCGTGGTGCTGACCGCGGCGAGGTCGGAACCGGCGCCGGGCTCGGAATAGCCCTGGCACCACAGCTCGCCGACCGAGCGGACACCGGGGAGGAAGCGCTTCTTCTGCTCCTCGGTGCCGAAGGCGAGCACCGTCGGGCCGAGCAGTTCCTCACCCACGTGCGAGACCCGCGCCGGGGCGTCGGCCTTCGCGTATTCCTCGTGAAAGATCACCTGCTGGCGCACACTCGCACCCCGGCCGCCGTATTCGACCGGCCAGCCAAGGCAGGTCCAGCCCGCCTTCGCGAGGTGGCGGTCCCACGCCAGTCGCTCTTCGAAGAATTCATGCTCGCGGCCGGGTCCACCGGTTCCGCGCAGGTCAGCGAACTCGCCGGAAAGATTTTCGGCGAGCCAATCGCGTATTTCCGCGCGAAACTCCGCGTCGGAGGTCACGGTATCGGAATCTGAGGTCTGGATCACGCCCACGCCGATAGGATAACCTACCAAGCACTTGCTTTGTTAGCTGCTTCGGAAGAACAGCGAACCGTCCAACGGTGAGGACCCCGTGACACCTCCTGCACAAACCACCCCGCAGGCGCTGCGACACATCGCCGCGGCGCATCCGCACGAGCCTGCCCTGATCGACGGCGCGACCCGCCTGACCTGGGCCGAGCTGCTCGAACAGGTCCGCATCGCCGCGCGTGCCCTGATCGCGCGCGGCATCGCCCCCGGCGACCGGGTCGCGATGTGGGCGCCGAACACCCACCACTGGGTGATCGCCGCGCTGGCCGCGCATTCCGTCGGCGCCGCGCTGGTTCCGTTGAACACCCGCTATGTGGCGGCCGAGGCCGTCGACGTGCTGACCCGCGTTGACGCGAAGGCGTTGTTCGTCGCGGGCCCGTTCCTCGGTCGCGATCGAGCCGCGGAGCTCGCGGCGACGGCACCGGCGCTGGGTATCGGCACCGTCGTCGTCATCCCGGTCGAGGCATCCCCCAGCGCGGCGGCACCGACAACGGTGACATGGGCGGAGTTGCTCGCGCAGGCCGCGACCGTCTCCGAAGCAGCAGGCGACGAGCGGGCCGACCAGGTCTCCCCCGACGACATCGCCGACATCCTGTTCACCTCCGGCACCACCGGCCGCAGCAAGGGCACGCTCGTCGCGCACCGGCAGGCTCTCGATGTGGTGCGCGGGTGGGTGGACTGCTCGACCCTGCGCGCCGGCGACCGCTACCTGGTGATCCCCCCGTTCTTCCACAACTTCGGTTACAAGGCGGGCATTCTCGCGTGCCTGGTCACCGGGGCCACGATCGTGCCGCAGGCCACCTTCGACGTGCCCGCGGCGCTGGCGCTGATCGAGTCCGAGCAGATCACCGTGCTCACCGGCCCGCCGACGATCTACCAGACCATCCTTTCCCATCCCCAGCGCGCCGAGCGTGACCTGACCTCGCTGCGGGTGGCGGTGACCGGCGCGGCGACCGTGCCGGTGGTTCTGATCGAGCGGATGCGCGACGATCTCGCCTTCGAGGTGGTCATTACCGCCTACGGCCTGTCCGAATCATCGGGTTTCGGCACCATGTGCCGCCCCTCCGACGACGCGAAAACCATCGCCAACACCTGCGGCGGGCCGATCGCCGGGTTCGAACTGCGCCTGTCCGAGGCCGGTGAGGTGCTGCTGCGCGGTCCCAACGTGATGATCGGCTACCTCGACGACCCCGAGGCCACCGCCGAGGCCATCGACGCCGACGGCTGGTTGCACACCGGCGATATCGGCATCGTCGACGAGCGCGGCTATCTGAAGATCACCGACCGGCTCAAGGACATGTACATCACCGGCGGGTTCAACGTGTATCCCGCCGAGATCGAACAGACCCTGGCCAGGCTCGACGGCGTCGCCGAGTCGGCGGTGATCGGCGTGCCCGACGAGCGAATGGGCGAGGTCGGCAAGGCCGTTGTCGTCCGCAAGGCCGGATCGGCACTCACCGCCGACGAGGTGATCGCCTTCGCCGCGAGCACATTGGCGAATTTCAAAGTGCCCAGGCTTGTCGAGTTCCGCGACCAGCTGCCCTACAGCGCCGCGGGCAAAGTGCTCAAGCGTGAGCTACGTGAGGAGAAGTCGTGAGTTCCGAAACCGAGACCGAGGTCGTCACCTATGAGGTGCGCGGATCGGTCGCCGTCGTCACCATGAACCGGCCCGATTTCCGCAATGCGCAGAACTCGAAGATGACCTATGCCCTCGACGCCGCCTTCGTGCGCGCGGTCGAGGATCCCGAGGTCAAGGTGATCGTGCTGGCGGGCAACGGAAAACACTTCAGCGCCGGGCACGACATCGGTACACCGGGCCGCGACCACGATGTGCACTACGAGAACAAGGCAGCGCTGTGGTGGGACCACCTCGACCGCCCCGGTGGTGATCAGCGGTTCGCGCGCGAGTCCGAGGTGTATCTCGGCATGTGCAGGCGCTGGCGGGAAATCCCCAAGCCGATGGTGGCGATGGTGCAGGGCGCGTGCATCGCGGGCGGGCTGATGCTGGCCTGGGTGTGCGACCTGATCGTCTGCTCCGAGGACGCGTTCTTCTCCGATCCGGTGGTCCGGATGGGCATTCCGGGTGTGGAGTACTTCGCGCATCCGTGGGTGATGGGTCCGCGCGCGGCCAAGGAGTTCCTGTTCACCGGCGATCGATTCGGGGCGGCGCAGGCCAAGGAGTGGGGCATGGTCAACCGCGTCGTGCCGCGCGAGGAACTCGAAACCGAGGTATTCGGTCTCGCCGAAAAGATTTCCGCCATGCCGCAATTCGGGCTGGCGCTCACCAAGAAGGCCGTCAACCAGGCCGAGGATCTGATGGGCATGCGCAGTGGCATGGACTCGGTCTTCGGGCTGCACCATTTCGCGCACGCGCACAACGCCGAGGTCGGCGCCGATTCGCTCGGCGGGATGAACGCCCGCTCGATGAAGGCCACCGCCACCTCTACCGAACAGAACGGGACGAAGTAAGTGGATCTCGAGATCGACCCGGCTGTCCGGGAATTCCAGCTGGAGGTGCGCGAGTTCCTCGCCGCCAATGTACCGGCCGAGCCGCTGCCCTCGATGGACACCGCGGCGGGTTTCGAAGCGCACCGGGAATGGGAAGCGAAGCTGGCCGAAGCCAGGCTGTCCGCGGTGTCGTGGCCACGCGAGTTCGGCGGGCGGGACGCGTCGATCCTCGAATGGGTGCTCTTCGAGCAGGAGTACTACGCCGCGGGCGCACCGGGCCGGGTCGCGCAGAACGGCATCTTCCTGCTGGCGCCGACCCTGTTCGAGCACGGCACCCCCGAACAGCTGGCGCGGATCCTGCCGCGGATGGCTCGTGGTGACGACATCTGGGCACAAGCCTGGTCGGAGCCTGAGGCGGGCAGCGACCTCGCGAGCCTGCGTTCGACCGCGCGACGCACCGAGGGCGGATGGCTGCTCAACGGCCAGAAGACGTGGAGCTCGCGTGCGTCCTTCGCGGATTGGTCGTTCGGCCTGTTCCGCAGCGACCCCGACGCGCAACGTCACCACGGGCTGACCTACGTGATGTTCCCGCTCACCGCCGAGGGCGTGAGCGTGCGGCCGATCCCCCAGCTCGACGGCGAACCCGGCTTCGCCGAGATCTTCCTCGATGACGTCTTCGTGCCGGACCACGATGTGATCGGCGGGGTGAACGAGGGCTGGCGGGTCGCGATGGCGACCTCGTCGAACGAGCGCGGCCTCTCACTGCGCAGCCCGGGCCGGTTCAGCGCCACCGCGCAACGGCTCATCGACCTGTGGGAGGAGACGGCCGACCCGAGCGACACCGCGGCCAGGAACTCGGTGGTCGACGCCTGGCTCGGTGCCGAGGCCTACCGCCTGCACACCTTCGGCACTGTCACTCGCCTCCAAGACGGCGGGCAACTCGGCGCGGAATCGTCGATCACCAAGGTGTACTGGTCCGAGCTCGACATCGCGATGCACGAGACGGCACTGGAGCTGCTCGGCTCGTCCGCCGAGCAGCGCAGCAACTGGACCGACGGCTACCTGTTCTCGCTCTCCGGCCCGATCTACGCGGGCACCAACGAGATCCAGCGCAACATCATCGCCGAGCGCATCCTCGGCCTGCCCCGCGAGACCAAGCGATGAACGTGTACTTCAACTCAGGAGGTCTGCGATGAGATTCGCGCTCAGTACCGAACAGCTCGACTTCGCCGCCGAGCTGCGCAAGATTCTCGATGCCGGACAGGTACCCGCCGCCGTGCGCGCCTGGTCGGATGGTGAGACCACCAAGGGGCGCGCGCTGCTTCGGCAGATCGCCGACATGGGCGTCTTCGGCCTGATCGTCGACGAGAAGTACGACGGGGCGGACGCGACCACCGTCGATCTCGTTGTCGCGCTGATCGAACTGGGCCGCGGTGCCGCGCCCGGTCCGGTGGCCGAGTCCGCCGCCGTGATTCCGGCACTGCTGCAACGTCTTCCGGATGACGCATCCGCGCGACGGTGGTTGTCCGCGCTCGCGAGCGGCGAGTCGCTCGGCACCATCACCTTCGAGACGCAGCGCGGAATCGCCCTCGACGCCGATATCGCCGAGCCGGTCCTCGTCGCTGCCGACGGTCGACTGACACTCGGCGTTCCGGCGACGGATTCGGTGACCTCGATCGACCCCGCCCGCAAGCTGTTCCGCGTCACGGCCGGCGAACTGATCGCCGAGGGGCCTGAGATCGAAGCGGCCATCGACTACGCCTTCGACGCCGGTGTTCTCGCCTGTGCCGCCCAGCTCCTCGGTGCGGGCCGTTCGATTCTCGAACAGACCACCTCCTATGCGAAGCAGCGCAAGCAGTTCGGTCGCGCGATCGGTGAATTCCAGGCGGTGAAACAGCAACTCGCCGATGTGCTGATCGCCCTCGATCTGGCCGAGCCGCTGCTGTACCGCGCGGCGCTCACACTCGATTCGGCCGACCGGGCCCGCGATGTCTCGGCAGCCCTGGTGACCTGCGGTGACGCTGCCCATCGGGCCGCGCGCGCCGGGCTTCAGGTGCACGGTGCCATCGGCTACACCGCGGAATTCGACCTGTCGCTGTGGCTCACCAAGGTCGCCGCGCTGCGGACCGCTTGGGGCACAGCCGATTTCCACCGTGCCCGCATCGCCGCCGCACTGCGCGACGCCGCAGCGGTCTGAGGAGGAACCCATGTCATCGAATGAACTGCTCGAATTCCGGACTTCCGTGCGCGCCCTGCTCGGCAAACACGCCACACCCGCCGCGCTGCGCGAGGCCATGGACACCGACCTCGGGTACGACCCGAAGTTGTGGCGGATGCTGTGCGAGCAGGTCGGCGTAGCCGCGCTCGCGGTGCCGGAACAGTGGGGCGGCGCGGGCGCGGGCCTGGTCGAATCACTCATGGTCGTCGGCGAATTGGGGCGGACGCTGAGCGGGGTGCCGATGCTCGGGTCGGCGGTGCTCGGGGTGCAGGCGATTCTGCTCGCCGGTGACGAACCCTCCTGCGCGCGGCTGTTGCCCGATCTGGCGGATGGGTCACGCACGGCGGCCCTGTGCTGGGCCGCCGCCGACGGCTGGGATGCGTCCGGAGTCAGCGTGACCGACGGAACGCTCAGTGGCGCTGCCCATTACGTGCTGCACGGCGCGCAGGCAGACCTGCTGTTGGTACTGACCGACGACGGACTGTTCGAGACAACAGCGGGCGCACCCGGCGTCGCCGTCACCGCGACTCCCGCGCTCGACCCCACCCGCACACTCGCCACCATCACCTTCACCAATGCCCCCGCCACCCGGATCGGCACCGGCGACCCGGTGGCGCTGCGGCGACGATTGCGCGAGATCGCTTGGGCGGCACTGGCTGCCGAACAGGTCGGCGCGGCCAGGCGCTGCCTCGAGATGACGGTCGAGTACACCGCGTCGCGCGTGCAGTTCGGGCGCCCGATCGGCAGCTTCCAGGCGCTCAAGCACCGGATGGCCGATATGTACGTGCTGGTCGAGTCGGCTGAATCGGCGGCGCAGGCCGCCGTCCAGGCGGTCGCCGAGGACAGCCCGTCGGCCGCGGAGGACACCTGGGTGGCACGCAAGCACTGCACCGAGACCTTCTCCACAGTGGCGGCCGAGACCATCCAGCTGCACGGCGGCATCGCCATCACCTGGGAACACGACGCCCATCTCTATTTCAAGCGGGCGCACGCCACCGCCGAGCTGTTCGGCACCGGCCGACGCCCGGTCGCGGCCTGACCGAATTCACCGAAAGCCCCTGGTAGCAGCCCCGCTGCCGGGGGCTTTCGGCATGTTGTGCGCCGTTTCACCAGGCTCCTGAGCCGATCCTCCTAGATTTAGATAGTTAGCTTATGTAAGCTAATCTCTCGTGAAGCAGACAGAGCAGCCATCCGCGGACGACATCGTGGTCGACCTGTTGGTCACTGCTGGTCGGCTCACCCGGCTGGCCGGGGCGATCAGCAACGACGATCTGCCCCGCGCGGTCCTGCGGGCCCTTGCCGTGCTCGACGAGCACGGTGGTCTGCGAGTGAGCGATTTCGCCCGGATCGACAGATGTTCCCAACCGGCGGCAACGGCGCTGATCGGCCGACTCGTCACCGACGGATTCGCCACCCGCACCAAGGACCCGCACGATTCCCGGGCAGTGCTCGTCGCGCTCACCCCGGCCGGCCGGTCCCGTCTCACCGAGGCCAGGCGCGCGTTCGCCGCCGCCGTGGCACCCGGACTCGCCGATTTCGATCTCGATCGGCTGATCCGCCTCGATACCGACATGAACGACCTGCTGACAGCACTTCGTGCGGTTGCCCGCGGTCATCAGTGATGCAACCAGGAGCGCCAATGAACGCCGCGGCCACCTCCCCGGCCGGCCAGCCCAAAGCTGTCCTGGCCGTCGCCTTCGCGAGCGTTATCGCGTTCATGGGCATCGGCCTCGTCGATCCCATTCTCAAGCCGATCGGCGAGCAGCTGAACGCGACGCCGTCACAGGTGTCGCTGCTTTTCACCAGCTACATGGCCGTCACCGGCGTCGCCATGCTGGTCACCGGCATGATCTCGAGCCGCTTCGGCGCGAAGAAGACGCTGCTGTCCGGGCTGGCGATCATCATCGTGTTCGCCGCGCTGGCCGGCCTGTCCGGCAGCATCGGCGAGATCATCGGCTTCCGCGCGGGCTGGGGTCTCGGCAACGCGCTGTTCATCGCCACGGCACTGGCCACCATCGTCGGCGCGGCCACCGGCGGGGTCGCCAAGGCGATCATCCTCTACGAGGCCGCGCTCGGTATCGGCATCGCGACCGGTCCGCTGCTGGGCGGCGTGCTCGGCGGAATCAGCTGGCGTGGACCGTTCTTCGGCGTTTCGGTGCTGATGGCCGTGGCCTTCATCGCGATCGTCGTGCTGCTGCCGGAAACACCGAAGGCACCGCATCCGACCTCGATCACCGCGCCGTTCAAAGCATTGCGGCACAGGGGATTGCTCACCGTCAGCATCACCGCGCTGCTCTACAACTTCGGCTTCTTCACCCTGCTCGCGTTCACCCCGTTCCCGCTGGACATGGGCACCTACGCGATCGGCTTCATCTTCTGCGGCTGGGGCATCCTGCTCGCCGTGTCCTCGGTGTTCCTGGCCCCGAAACTGCAGGCGCGCTTCGGTTCGCTGCCGATGATGGCACTGTCGCTGGCCCTGTTCGCGATCGATCTGGCCGTGATGGGGATCTTCACCGAGCACAAGATCGTGCTGATCGTCGGTGTCGTGATCGCGGGTGCGTTCCTCGGCGTGAACAACACGCTGATCACCGAGGCCGTGATGATCTCGGCGCCGGTCGAACGCTCGACCGCGTCGGCGGCGTACAGCTTCGTCCGATTCGGTGGCGGTGCGGCCGCGCCATGGGTGGCGGGCAAGCTCGGCGAGCACAATATGTCGCTGCCGTTCTGGCTCGGCGCGGCCTTCACCGCCGCCGCGGTCGCGGTGCTGTACCTCGGCCGCAACGCACTGGCCCACATCGACGACCACGACCCAGCCCCGCACTCCGTCGAAGAAGCGCAGGCCATCACCGTCGGCGATTGAGCTGTGTTTTTGGAGCGCTGGCGCGCTCGATTCGCGGCCCTGGCGGTCCCGCAGTTGCGGGCTCGAGACTAACGCCTGCGGCGTAGCGCTTTCGAACCCGCAACTGCGGGACGGCCGCGAACCGGCCGCTGCGCGGCCGGCCCCTCCCTAAAGGTCGGGGTTCGGGGTCGGGCTTCGGGTAGCGTCGGTGTATGGCCGAGGACCGACGTGGACTTGTCAAGGTTGAGACCGGGCAGAAGCGAGTGCGGGTCTATCTGCGCGGGAAACTGGTGGCTGATACGTTGCGGCCGCTGCTGGTCTGGGAAATCCCCTACTACCCGACCTACTACGTGCCACTCACCGATGTGCACGCCGATCTCGATCCGAACGGGATCACCGAGCACTCCCCCAGCCGCGGTGAAGCGACGGGCTACGACGTGGCGGTCGATGGCATGCGGGCCGACGGTGCGGCGCTGCGCTATCTCGACTCGCCGCTGCCGGAGCTGAAAGACGCTGTGCGACTCGATATCGCCGCGTTCGACTGGTTCGAGGAAGACGAGCAGGTCTTCGTGCATCCGCGCGATCCGTATTCGCGCGTCGACATTCTCGGCAGCTCCCGGAACGTGCGGGTGGAGATCGACGGGGTCACCGTAGCGGACTCACGTTCGCCGCGGATTCTGTTCGAAACCGGTTTGCCCGCACGGTATTACCTGCCGCTGACCGATGTCAGGATGGATCTGCTGACACCGTCGGACACCCACTCCAGCTGCCCGTACAAGGGCACCGCCGACTACTGGAATGTGCGAGTCGACGACACCGATCACGCCGATATCGTCTGGATCTATCGCACGCCGTTGCCGGAGAGTCAGAAGGTCGCCGGCCTGGCGTGCTTCTACAACGAGAAGGTCGACATCTACCTCGACGGGGTACGGCAGGATCGCCCGCACACACCGTTCAGCTGACTATTCGCCGACTTCGAGCACGCCCTCATCGATGGCCCATTTGATCGACTTCTCGAGTGACGGACACGATTCCGGCCGACCCGGCCGGGCGCCGTGTTCGGCCAGCTGCGCGAAAACCGGGCAGTGCGCGTCAGGTCGTTCGGTCCACTGCACCGAGGTCTGATGCGCGCTCGCCTTGCGGACTAAGACCTGCGCCGAGCACGTCTGGCACCGCAGTGGGGTCAGACCGGTATCGAGATAGTGCTGTTTGTCGACCACGGTTTGCGCCCGCACCGCGGCCTGTCGCACGGGCTGATCCGCGAAATCAGGCGCTTTGGCCCAGGTCGGGCGGGTCGCCGCACGCTGCGGCGACTCACCCGACCCCGGCTCAGCCGAAGCGAGCCGCGACGGATCGCCGGACCTTTGCGGCTCGCTTGGAGTCATGTCAGACGCCCGCTTCCTCGGATTCGGCCTTGCGACGCAGATTCTCCGCCACTTCGGCCTCCCATGCCTGATTCGCCTTGGTCGTGTCGACCTCGAATTCGAAGCGCTGGGTCATCTTCTCGGTGACGTCGGCGACGTCGACGTAGAACTGGTCGTACCAGCGACGCAGCTGGTAGACCGGGCCGTCCTCCTCGCAGAGCAACGGGTTGTCGAGCTTGGACTTGTGCTTCCAGATCTCCACGTCCTGCAGGAAACCGTCGCCGAAGAACTTGGCCATCGTGTCGGCCAGCTTCTTCGCGGCCTCGTCGGGCAGACCCTTGGGCTTCTCGACGGACAGGCCCCACTGCAGCACGAACGAATCCTGGCTGACCGGGTAGTGGCAGTTGATCAGCTGGACCTTGATCTCGTACCCGCTGTAGATGTTCACCAGCGGATTGATCATGTAGGACGGTCCGAAGTAGGACGCCTCTGACTTGAGCAGCGTGTCAGCGCCGTGCTTGGCCGCCATGCCGACGTCGGGACGACCCTTGGTCTCCAGGAACTGCGTCGCCACGTGGCCTTCGAAGACGTTCTTGAAGTACGTCGGGAAGGCGTAGTGGATGTAGAAGAAGTGCGCCATGTCCACGACGTTGTCGATGATCTCGCGGCAGTTGGCGCCTTCGATCAGCAACGTGTCCCAGGTCCAGTCGGTCCAGCCGCTGTTGTGGGTCTCGGTGGGGTTGCCCTGTTCGTCGGTGTACGGGCCCTCGATATACGGGATCGTCACCTCGTCCGACGGCTCGTTGCCCTCGTGGTCATGCCAGAGGTAGAGCTGACCGTTTCGCTCGAGCGTGGTCCACTTCCTGGTGCGGGCCAGCGGCGGAACGCGACGCGCGTACGGAATCGCGGTGCACTTTCCGTTCGCGCCCCAGCGCCAATCGTGGAACGGGCAGGCGATGTCGTCGCCCTTCACCGTTCCCATGGTCAGATCGCCGCCCATATGCCTGCAGTAGGCGTCGAGCACACGGATCTCGTCGTCGGTATCGGTCCACACGACGAGCTTGGTACCGAAGACCTCGACCGCGTGCGGCTTGCCGTCGCGGAACGTCGCCGCAAGACCGACACAGTGCCAGCCGCGTGCGAACCTCGTCGGCGGTGCACCGACGTCGAGTTCCCTCACCTTGGGGTTGATCGCCATCCCGAACCCTCCTCGTTCACTAGAACACGTTACAAAACCGAGCCACTTAACGCCAGCTGTCCAGCGAACTTCTCTGTTGACTCCTGTTATATCCGAGATGGGGCGGTCTTCTCGACAGAAACGAGAACCTGTTCTAATCTCAGAGACGAAAAGAACCGGTTTGTCGATCCGACAAGGGCAGGAGCGGGCTCCGAAATGACGCAAGAAGTGACCGAACGGGTCGAGGCACTGCTGCCGACACTGCGTGAGCGCGCGCAGGAGGCCGAAGACCTGCGCCGCATTCCCGAAGAATCCATGAAGGCGCTGCAGGAGACCGGTTTCTTCCGGCTGCTCCAGCCCAAGCAGTGGGGCGGCCATGCCGCCGACCCGGTGGTCTTCTACGACACCGTGCGCAAGATCGCCAGCGCGTGCGGCTCCACCGGCTGGGTCGCCGGCATCATCGGGGTGCACAACTGGCACCTCGCGCTGTACGACCAGCAGGCCCAGCAGGACGTCTGGGGCGAGGACACCGATGTGCGCATCTCGTCCTCGTACGCGCCGATGGGTGCGGGACAGGCCGTCGACGGCGGCTACATCGTGCGCGGCTCGTGGGCTTGGTCCTCGGGTTCCGATCACGCCACCTGGGCGGTTCTCGGCGGTCCGGTGATCAAGAACGGCAAGCCGGTCGACTTCGGCAGCTTCTTGATCCCGCGCTCGGACTACCGCATCGATGACGTCTGGAATGTCGTCGGCCTGCGTGGCACCGGCTCCAACACCGTCGTCGTCGAGGACGTCTTCGTCCCGTCGCACCGGTTCCTGAGCTTCCGCGCGATGGGCGAGGGCCGCGCGCCGGGCCTCGAGCAGAACACCGACCCGGTGTACAAGATGCCGTGGGGCACCATTCACCCCACCACCATCTCCGCGCCGATCGTCGGCATGGGCTACGGCGCCTACGAGGCGCACGTCGAGCACCAGGGCAAGCGCGTACGCGCGGCCTTCGCCGGCGAGAACGCCAAGGACGATCCGTTCGCCAAGGTCCGCGTGGCCGAGGCGGCCAGCGATATCGACGCCGCGTGGCGTCAGCTCTCGGGCAATGTCGCCGAGGAGTACGCGTTGCTGCTGGCAGGCGAGGAGGTGCCGTTCGATCTGCGCGTGCGCGCTCGTCGTGACCAGGTGCGCTCGACCGGTCGCGTGATCGCCTCGATCGACAAGCTGTTCGAGTCCTCCGGCGCGACCGCGCTCGCCAACGGCACTCCGCTGCAGCGCTTCTGGCGTGACGCGCATGCCGGGCGGGTGCACGCGGCCAACGATCCCGAGCGCGCCTACGTCATGTATGGCACGCACGAGTTCGGGCTGCCCGTCACCGACGCCATGGTGTAGCCGATGACCCAGACCGCTGAACTCACCTACGAATCGACCTCACGCTTCGCGCAGGTCACCCCCGATCTGAAGCTGCACTACCACGAGGCCGGTGTGGGCAACGGGACAACGATCGTGCTGCTGCACGGTGGTGGACCCGGCGCCTCGGCGTGGTCGAACTTCGCCCGCAACATCCCGGTACTGGCCGAGCACTATCACGTGATCGCGCCCGATCAGCCGGGGTACGGCAAGTCCGACAAGCCGATCGACCACCCGCAGTACTTCGTGCACAGCTCGAACGCGCTGCTCGCGTTGCTCGATCACCTGGAGATCACGGACAGGGTGCACCTGCTCGGCAACTCCCTCGGCGGCGGCGCCTCGGTGCGATTCGCGCTGGACAACCCCACCCGCGCGGGCAAACTCGTGCTGATGGGACCGGGCGGGCTGAGCACCAATCTGTTCGCGCCCGACCCCACCGAGGGTGTGAAGCTGCTCTCGAAGTTCACCTACGAACCGACCAGGGACAACCTGGAGAAGTTCCTGCGGATCATGGTCTTCGATCAGTCGCTGGTGACCGACGAGCTGATCGACGAACGGTTCGCGCTGGCCAATACCCCTGAGTCGTTGGCCGCGATGAAGGCGATGGGCAAGTCCTTCGCGAGTGCCGATTTCGAGAAGGGCATGCTCTGGCGTGACGCGTACAAGCTGCGTCAGCCGGTGCTGCTGATCTGGGGTCGCGAGGATCGGGTGAACCCGCTCGACGGCGCGCTCGTCGCCACCAAGGTGATCCCGCGCGTCCAGCTGCATGTGTTCGGCGGCTGTGGGCACTGGGCGCAGCTGGAGAAGTTCGACGAGTTCAACCGGCTCACCGTCGATTTCCTCGGGGAGAAGTGATGAGTATTCGCGCCCTCGGCTACATGCGCATCGAGGCCACCGATATGGCGGCCTGGCGCGAGTACGGCCTCAAGGTGCTCGGCATGATGGAGGGCACCGGGCTCAACCCCGACGCGCTCTACCTGCGTATGGACGATTTCGCCGCGCGTCTGGTGATCGTCCCCGGCGAGCAGGACCGACTGCTGGTCTCGGGCTGGGAGGTCACCGACGCCCCCGGCCTACAGCAGCTGCGGGAGACCCTGGACAAGGCCGGAGTCGCCTTCACTGAAGGCACCAAGGAAGAGCTCGGTGAGCGCCGGGTCGAGGGCATGATCCGGTTCCAGGATCCGTCCGGCAACACCCTCGAGGCGTTCTACGGCGCGCAGTACCTGGGCCGCCGCTTCGTGAGCCCCTACGGCCACAAGTTCGTCACCGCCGAGCAGGGTCTTGGCCACGTGGTTCTCACCTGCACCGACGATGCCGCGGCACAGGCGTTCTACCAGGACGTGCTCGGCTTCCGGCTCCGGGACTCCATGCGGCTACCGCCGCAGATGGTGGGTCGTCCCGCCGACGGCGACCCGGCCTGGCTGCGCTTCTACGGCTGCAACCCGCGCCACCACGCGCTGGCGTTCCTGCCGCTGCCGAATCCGACCGGCATCGTGCATCTCATGCTCGAGGTGGAGAACTCCGACGATGTCGGCCTCTGCCTGGACCGCGCCAACCGCAAGAAGGTCAAGATGTCGGCCTCTCTCGGTCGGCACATCAACGACAAGATGCTGTCCTTCTACATGAAGACTCCCGGCGGATTCGACATCGAATTCGGCTGTGAAGGACTGGAAGTCGACGACCACGACTGGGTCGCCCGCGAATCGACCGCGGTCAGCCTGTGGGGTCACGACTTCACCATCGGATTCAAGCAGTAGAGCAGGGGCGAAGGACATGACAGAGCAAGCACCGGCGATCGATGGCCGGCAGTTCCGCACCGTGCTCGGGCAGTTCTGCACGGGCATCACCGTGATCACGGCACTCGACCCAGACGGCGCGCCGATCGGCTTCGCCTGTCAGTCCTTCGCCGCACTCTCCCTCGATCCACCCCTGGTCCTGTTCTGCCCCACCAAGGGCTCGCGCTCGTGGGCGGCGATCGAGGCGGCGGGCAAGTTCTGCGTGAACGTCCTCTCCGAGGAACAGCAGCCGGTCTGCGCGCGCTTCGGTTCGCGGGAGACCGACAAGTTCGCCGGCGTCGGCTGGCGGACATCCGAACTCGGTGTGCCGGTGCTCGACGATTCACTCGCCACGATCGAGTGCACCGTCGACTCCGTCGTCGACGGCGGCGACCATTACATCGTGATCGGCCGGGTCCACGCCCTCGCCGAATCGGTCGCCACCGGCGGCCGACCGCTGCTGTTCTACCGCGGCCAGTACACCGGCATCGAGCCGGACAAGACCACCCCCGCCCCCTGGCGCGCGGACCTGGACCACTTCCTCACCACCACCAGCCTCGACACCTGGCTCTGAGCTAATCGGGCGCGGCCGCACACACAATGTGCGGCCGCGCCCGTTTTTTGTTTTTAAGTGCTCATTCGTTGAGCACTTTGACGCGGACGATGGTTCACATGACCATCGACTACCTCATCTGCACTGACGCGAACGCTTGGGAATCGTGGCTGTCCACCCACCACTCGTCCGCTGGTGAGGTCTGGGTGCGGATCGCGAAGAAGGGCGCACCCGAGCCATCGGTGACGATCACCGAAACCCTGGACGGCGCGCTCTGTTACGGCTGGATCGACAGCGTTCGACGCAGCCTCGACACCCACCACTACCTGCAGCGGTACTCGCCACGTCGAGCGCGCAGCCCCTGGTCCCAGATCAACATCGCCAAGGCCGAAGCCCTGATCACCGCGGGGCGCATGCGGCCCGCCGGGTACGTGGCCATCGAATCGGCCGTCGCCGACGGCCGCATCACCCACGCGATCACCGCGCTGGAATCAAGAGCACCAGGCCACCACGTATTTCGCTCTCGGGCGATAGTGACGTGATGGCCTGGTGATCAGTGGTCCGGATCAGGCAATACGCAAGGCGACGTCGCTGAGGACCGGTGCGTCGTCTCGTTCGACCACGGTGACGACCGCGATCAGCTCGTCGCCCTCGCGCCATACCTTGGTGCGCAGGGTCTCGCCCGGGTAGAGGACGCCGGCGAACTTGGCCCGGAAACCGCCGACTCGGGTCGCGTCGCTGTCCAGGAGAGCGTCCGTGATGGCCTTGCAGACCATGCCGTAGGTGCACAGTCCGTGCAGGATCGGGGCGGGAAAGCCTGCGCCACGGGCGAATTCGGGATCCGAGTGCAGCGGGTTGAGGTCGCCGGACAGGCGGTACAGGAGGGCCTGCTGCGGCAACGTCGGGGTGAGCAGCTCGGCGTCGGGCGCGCGATCCGGCAGTTCGGCTCGGGTGCTCGGGCCGCGCTCGCCGCCGAAGCCGCCTTCGCCCTTGGCGAAGATGGAGGACCGCACCGTCCACAGCGGTTCACCGTCGGACCCGGTGACGGTGTGCTCCTGCACGATCACCGCATTGGCGCCCTTGTCCCAGATCTCGGCGATCCGGCCGCCCCACATCGCCTTGCCCGCGGCCGGAATCGGCTTGTGCACCACGACTTCCTGGTGCCCGTGCACCACCTTGGCCAGGTCGATCTCGATGCCGGGGAAGCTCACCCTCGGCGGCTCGGTCGCGCCGAGGGTCGGTGCCACCGCCGCGAACGTCGGCAGCACCTGGGGTTCGCGATCGTCGAGGTAGGCCAGCTCGGCCGGATCGGTCGGACGCGCGCCGGCGCCGAGGCCCAGGTGATAGAGCTGCACGTCGGTGGTCGTCCAACTGAACTCGCGCGCAGGCAGAGTCGCGCCGAGCGCGGTCGCTAGATCAATGGGCATTGGTTACTCCTGCGTGTCTGCTGAACAGTATGGATGGCTCGTTCGGTGGGCACGAGAACGCCACCTCCGATCATGCGTCGACCTCGTCCACCGACGCGGTCGTCGAGACGTTGAGGACCGCCAGGTAGCCGATGGTGATCGTCGGGCTGACGCTCATGCGGTCGCCTTCGCCGAATCGGTCGTCTTCTTGGCGACGATGTCGAGGACCGCCAGGTAGGCGAAGGTGATCGCGGGGCCGATGGTGGCGCCGGGGCCCGCGTAGGTGTGGCCCATCACCGGCGAGCTGGAGTTGCCCGCGGCGTAGAGACCGTCGATCACGGAATCGTCTTCGCGCAGCACCCGTCCGGCCGTATCGGTGACAAGTCCGCCCTTGGTGCCGAGGTCGCCGGGCACCATCTTCGCCGCGTAGAACGGACCCTGCGACAGTTCGGCCAGGCACGGATTCGGCTTCACGGTCGGGTCGCCGTAGTAGCGGTCGTAGTGGCTGTTGCCCCGGCCGAAGTCCTCGTCCTTGCCCGCGGTGGCGAAGCCGTTGAAGCGCTCGATCGTCGAGGTCAGCTTGTCGACGGGCACGCCGATGCGTTCGGCCAGCTCGGCGATCGTGTCGGCCTTGACGATGTAGTCGTTCTCCATCCAGCGCGACGGGAAGCGCTGTCCCGGCTGCAGTCCGGCGAAGATGTAGCGGTTGCGGTAGCGCTGGTCGAACACCAGCCAGGAGGGAATGTTCTCGCCGGGGCCAGGGCCCTGACCGTACTCACCGCCGTACATGGTGTGCACCGCCTCGACGTAGGGCGCCGACTCGTTGCCGAAGCGCTCACCCCGGTCGTTGACCATGATGGTGCCGGGCAGGTTGCGCTCGGCCAGTGCGAACCAGGGCTTGCCGCCCTTGAAGATCGTCGGACCCCACCAGGCGTCCTCCATGAACCCGACCGTCGCACCCGCTGCCATGCCCGCGACGATGCCATCGCCGGTGTTGGCCGCGGCACCGGTTGTCCACTCAGTGGTTATCGGCTGCCGCTGGTACTTGGCGCGCATGTCGGCGTTGTGCTCGAACCCGCCTGCGCCGAGCACCACGCCGTAGCGCGCGGTGAAGACGACCGACTCGCCGTCGACGGTGGCTTTGACGCCGGTGACCTTGCCGTCGGTGACCACCAGGTCGGTGAGCGGGGTGTTGAGCAGCACCGGCACGCCGACGTCGAGCAGGCCCTTACGCATGGCGGCGATGATGGCCTGACCCATACCGAGCAGGTGCTTACCGGTGAACTTGGCCAGATAGGTGCGCGCGCCGACGCGCAGCGCCCGCATCGCGCCCTTGGGATGACGGCGGATCAGGTTGAGGCGCACGAAGTCCGCCTGCGTGACCACGACATTGAGCGGCGCCTTGGCGTAGGGCGGTTCCAGGTTGACGAGCTCAGCCCCGAGCACCTTGGCGTTGAACGGCTTCGGCTCACACGACCGTCCGGAACCGCGTCCACCCGGCGCTTCCGGGTAGTAGTCGGAGTAGCCGGGCACCCAGTTCATCTTCAGCGGGCTGTGATCGAGGACGAAGTCGAACGCCTCGGCGCCGCGATCGAGGTAGGTATCGATCTTCTCGGCGGGCACCACATCGCCGATGATGCTGTGCAGGTAGGTACGCGCGTCCTCGCGGTCGTCGGGCCGGCCGGAGGCGAGCAGCGCCTTGTTGCCCGGAATCCAGACGCCACCGCCGGATCGGGCCGTCGACCCGCCGTAGTGCGCGGCCTTCTCCAGCACCACAACGCTCAGTCCCTTGTGGGCCGCGGCGAGGGCCGCGGTCATCCCGGCGGCGCCGCTCCCGACGACCACGACATCGTATTCCCGATCACTCATATAGAACACGTTATAGAAGCACTTCGAAGTTTGACAGCCGAAAGTAGAACTTGTTCCAGTGCGCCCCGTCGTTTGCCCTAGAAAAAGTGGAACGTGTTATAGAAATCACCTGTAGTCGCGTTGTATGGTCAGGTGAACAGGTCACGTCGCCCGGCGAAACCAGTTACAGTTTTGATGTCTGGAACGTCCTGTCCGACCCATGCCGTGCTGCCAAGGAGGTCCGCGTGCTGCCTGACGCGGTACGAACTCAACTCGCCGACGAACTCGCCCGCGCCGAAGACGACCGGGTCGCCGTGGCGCCGCTCGTCGACCGGTTCCCCGACATCGATGTGGTCGATGCCTACGAGATCCAGCTGCTCAACATCCAGCGCAGGCTGAAGGCGGGCGCCAAGGTCGTCGGCCACAAGGTGGGGCTTTCGTCGAAGGCGATGCAGGAGATGATGGGCGTCGACGAGCCCGACTACGGTCACCTGCTCGCCGAGATGGAAGTCTTCGAGGACATTCCCGTCGACACCTCGAAGTTCCTGCTGCCGCGCGTGGAGGTCGAGGTCGGGTTCGTGCTCGGCGCCGACCTGCCCGGCGAGGACTGCACCGAGGCCGACGTGCTGGCCGCGACCGTCGCGTACGCGCCCTCGATCGAACTCATCGACTCGCGCATCAACGACTGGAAGATCGGCCTGACCGACACCATCGCCGACAACGCCTCCTCGGCCGGGTGGGTGCTCGGCAAGGAGCGCGTCGCCCCCGGCGACATCGACATCAAGGCCATCGACGCCGTGCTCACCCGCAACGGCGAGGTCATCGCCGAGGGCCGCAGCGACGCGGTGCTCGGCGATCCGGTGATCGCCGTCGCGTGGCTGGCGCGCAAGGTCGCGACCTTCGGGGTGCGGTTGAAGAAGGGCGACATCGTGCTGCCCGGTTCCTGCACCCGCGCCATCGACGCTCGCCCCGGTGACGACTTCCTCGCCGAGTTCACCGGACTCGGTTCCGTCCGTTTGCGTTTCAGCTGAACCAGACTTCCCTAGGAGTACACCGTGACCAGCAAAGTCACCGCCGCGATCGTGGGGTCCGGCAACATCAGCACCGATCTGCTGTACAAGCTGCTGCGCTCGGACAAGATCGAGCCGCGCTGGATGGTCGGTATCGACCCGGAGTCCGAGGGCCTCAAGCGCGCTCGCGGCCTCGGCCTCGAAACCTCCCCTGAGGGCGCGGACTGGCTGCTCGCCCTCGACGAGAAGCCGGACCTGCTGTTCGAGGCGACCTCGGCCTACGTGCACCGCGCGTACGCCCCGAAGTACGAGGCCGCGGGCATTCGCGCCGTCGACCTGACCCCGGCCGCCGTCGGCCCCGCCGTCATTCCGCCGGTGAACCTGGACACGCTCCGGGATGCGATGAACGTCAACATGATCACCTGCGGTGGTCAGGCCACGATTCCGATGGTCAACGCGGTCTCGCGGGTGGTCCCGGTGTCCTACGCCGAGATCGTGGCGTCGGTGTCCTCGGTGTCGGCCGGTCCGGGTACTCGCGCGAACATCGACGAGTTCACCAAGACCACCTCCAAGGGTGTGGAGACCATCGGTGGCGCCGAACGCGGTAAGGCCATCATCATCCTGAACCCGGCTGAGCCGCCGATGATCATGCGCGACACCATCTTCTGCGCCATCCCCGAGGATGCCGATCGCGACGCGATCTCCGAGTCGATCTTCCGGATGGAGAAGTCCATTCAGGAGTACGTGCCCGGCTACCGGCTGCTCAACGAACCGCAGTTCGACGACCCGTCGCTGGTATCCGGCGGCTTGGCGAAGGTGTCGATCTTCGTCGAGGTCGAGGGCGCGGGCGACTTCCTGCCGCCGTACGCGGGCAACCTCGACATCATGACGGCCGCGGCCACCAAGGTCGGCGATGTGCTGGCCGATCAAATCCTCTCGGCTCGGGTGTAAGGAGATTCGACCATGAACAACATCCTGCAGCCCTACTCGGGCGAACTCGATGTGCGCGTCACCGATACTTCGCTGCGTGACGGCTCGCACCACAAGCGCCACCAGTTCACCGTGACCGAGGTTCGCGACATCGTCGGCGCGCTCGACGCGTCGGGTGTCCCGGTCATCGAGGTCACCCACGGTGACGGCCTGGCCGGGTCCTCGTTCAACTACGGTTTCTCCAAAACCCCTGAGCAGGAACTGATCAAGGCTGCCGCGGAAACCGCCAAGCAGGCCAAGATCGCCTTCCTCATGCTGCCCGGCGTCGGCGTCAAGGAAGACATCAAGATCTCCCAGGACAACGGCGCGTCCATCTGCCGCATCGCCACCCACTGCACCGAAGCCGACGTCTCCATCCAGCACTTCGGCTACGCCCGCGATCTCGGCCTCGAGACCGTCGGGTTCCTCATGATGGCCCACTCGACCACGCCGGAGAACCTGGCCAAGCAGGCCCGCATCATGGCCGACGCGGGCTGCCAGTGCGTGTACGTCGTCGACTCCGCGGGCGCGCTCGTCCTCGAGCAGGTTTCGGACCGCGTCTCGGCCCTGGTCGCCGAACTCGGCGACGACGCCCAGGTCGGGTTCCACGGCCACGAGAACCTGGGCCTGGCCGTAGCGAACTCGGTCTACGCCGTGCGCGCCGGCGCCACCCAGATCGACGGCTCGGCTCGCCGCTTCGGCGCGGGCGCGGGCAACCTGCCGGTCGAAGCCTTCATCGGCGTCTGCGACAAGCTCGGTATCAAGACCGGCGTCGACTTCTTCGCCGTCACCGACGCCGCCGAGGATGTGGTCCGCCCGGCCATGCCGTCGGAATGCCTGCTCGACCGTCAGGCGCTGATGATGGGCTACGCGGGTGTCTACTCCAGCTTCCTGCGCCATGCCGAACGCCAGGCCGAACGCTACGGTGTCTCCGCCGCCGAAATGCTCGTCCGCGCGGGCAAGCG
This sequence comes from Nocardia sp. NPDC058480, assembly GCF_042720495.1. Lineage (NCBI taxonomy): Bacteria > Bacillati > Actinomycetota > Actinomycetes > Mycobacteriales > Nocardiaceae > Nocardia > Nocardia sp. NPDC058480. The sequence continues at coordinate 92,987 of NZ_JBHXMN010000020.1, forward strand.
CAAGCTCGTCGGTGGCCAGGAAGACCAGCTCATCGATATCGCCCTGGAACTCCAGCGCGAAGCTTCGGCCACCGCCTCGGCCTGAGACGGACCCGCCGAACGGCGTGACCCGGAACCCCGGGTCACGCCGTTCGGCGTTCCACATCGTTGGGTCACCGCGTGCGCGCACCGGCGGCGAGGTAGTCGTCTCCACCGACGAAGTACGTGTGGCCGTCGGCGACCGCTTCGGTGCCGGCCGCAACGATCACGCGCGCGAAGTCCTCGACCGTGGGCAACGGGCCTGCCGCACGGCGGGATTCGACACTGCCCGGGTCGCGCCGTTCCAACAGGCGGACGATGATCGTCCCGTCGATCATGTCGCCGGACACCACCGTGAAACCGACTCCACGCTCACGGAATTCGGGAATCAGCGCTCGTAACGCATCCTCGCCGGCCCGCTTGCTCCGCGCTATCGGCGTGTAACCCTGTGGCACGTTGTCGTTTTCGTGGATGAAGTGCGCCTGATGACTGGTAACGAACACGATCCGGCCGTCCCCTGACATCAGCTGCAGCATCGCCGTCGCCAGGTTCACCTGCGCATCCCGATTGAGCCGGAGTGCGTACCCGGGATCGGCATCCCGCTCGAGTCCACCGGACGCGTTGAGCACCAAGGTATCCAGCCGCCCGAACGTCCGGCCGACCTCCTCGACCATCGTCTCGACAGCCGCCGGATCGGAAACATCGGCACCGAGCACCGAGGCACTACCGCCCGCCGCGGTAATCCCGTCCACGACGTCCTGCGCCCGCTTGCGCTTCTCCCGAAAGTTCACGACGACATGCGCCCCCGCCGCCCCGAACTGCGCGGCGGCCTCCGCCCCGATGCCCCGCGAGGCCCCGGTCACCAGCACGATTCGCTGAACTGTCGAATCCATCGTCGATCTCCTCGTCACATCCCCGACCGGTCAAAACGCTTCTGATTCAGAAGCAACTATCGTGCTTCTGAATGAGAAGCGCAACCGGCGACGAGCCCTCGCAAGCGATCCTGGCCGCGATCGACCTACTCGGCCAGCGCTGGATGCTGCGCGTCATCTGGGAACTGGAACCGGGCCCCCTCGGCTTCCTCGACATCCGCCGGCGCATGGGCAACTGCTCGTCGAGCGTGCTCTCGGACCGCCTACAGCAGCTCCAGTCCGCAGCGCTGATCAGCAAGAACGGACCGCGGGGCGCCTATGAGCTCACCACCGAAGGCGCCCTCCTCGCCGAATCCCTCCAGCCCCTGTGGGATTGGTCCGAACAGTGGACCCCCACCGGCGACGGCAACGGTCGAATCCCCTGGCGGCCCGAGCGCTAGTCAGGCGCGCGGCAGCACACCCACGAGCGCCGTAGTGACGGAGTACCGCAGGGCGTCGCGCAGCTCCATGTTGAACACACCGAGGGCGGGCTCGTCCGCGTAGGCGGCGAGGACGCTGGGTGGCGGCGGCACGTATGCCGACAGGGCACCGGCCGAGATCAGGCTCATCAGACAGAACAGCTGTGCGTCGTCGCCGAGCTCCGGCAGGTGACGGCGCATGAGATCGGCCATGGTCGCGAGCCTCGTGAGGGACGAACGCTTGTGCCGCTTGACCACCTCGACCGAGACGTTGTGCTCGAGGACGCCACCCTGCGCGCCGAAGAGGTCGCAGAGCACCACCCGTTCCGCCAGCGACCGGCTGAGGATCTCGGCCAGCTGACCCGCCCGCACGTCCGGCGCCGCCTGCGCCTCGACGCCCGCGGCCAGCTCGTCCGCAAGCTCGGCGAGCCAGCTCCCCAGGAAGACGTCGAGCAGTTCGAGCAGCACCGCCTCGCGCGACTCGAAATACCGCAGGACGTTCGACTTGGCCAGGCCAACCCGTCGGCTGAGCTCGTTGAGGGTCACCTCGGCCACGGGCATCTCGTCGAGCATCGCCGCCGCCGTGTCCAGGATCGCCCGGCGGCGGATCTCCCGCTGCTCCTCGCTACGCGCCCGCTGAAATGTCACTCCTTCACCCTAGCTTAAAGACCGCCGGTCCCTTGACAGGAGACCGGCGGTCTTTTACATTGATGTTCATAACAGACCGATGGTTCTTAATAAGGAGTACGTCATGAGCGGCAACTGGACCGAGCAGCACATCCCCGACCAGCACGGACGGGTGGCGATCGTGACCGGCGCCAACACCGGGCTGGGTTTCGAGACCGCCCGAATGCTCGCCGAACGCGGGGCGACGGTGGTGCTGGCCGTCCGCGACATCGAGAAGGGCAGGCAAGCGGCCGCCCGAATCAACGGCGACGTCACCGTGCAGGCCCTCGACCTGGCCTCGCTCGACTCGATCCGGTCCGCAGCCGCCGACCTGCGGGCCGCCCACCCGCGCATCGACCTCCTCATCAATAACGCGGGTGTTATGTACACCCCGCGGCAGACCACCGCCGACGGCTTCGAGGTGCAGTTCGGCACCAATCACCTCGGCCACTTCGCTTTCACCGGCCTACTGCTGGACCGGCTCCTGCCCGTCCCCGGCTCCCGCGTCGTGACTGTCAGCAGCACCGGCCACCGTATCCGGGCCGCCATCCACTTCGACGACCTGCAGTGGGAGCGCTCGTACGGCCGAATCGGCGCCTACGGCCAGTCCAAACTCGCCAACCTGATGTTCACCTACGAATTGCAGCGCCGGCCCGCATCGCACGGCACCACCGTCGCGGTCGCCGCCCACCCCGGCGTGTCCAACACCGAACTCATCCGCAACACGCCCACCGCACTCCGCCTGCCCGTCACCTGGCTGGCGCCACTGCTCACCCAGCGGGCCGACATGGGCGCCCTGCCCACTCTGCGCGCCGCCACCGACCCTGCCGTCGTCGGCGGGCAGTACTACGGACCGGGCAACCGCGGGGAGATCCGGGGATATCCGAAGCTGGTCACCTCCAGCCCCGACTCCCACGACCAAACGATTCAGCAGCGCCTGTGGACCGTCTCCGAGGAGCTCACCGGCGTGACGTTTCCCGTCAGCCGGGCCGTACACAGCTAGTCCTACTCGGTGCGGATCTCGTCGACGGTCGGGCCCTTGGCCGCGAGGCCGCTCACCAGCAGGGCGTAGATCGCGACGATGAGGATGGGGGCGGCCAACGGGGCCCAGATCAGTTGGACGGGGACCCAGGCCGCGGTGGCGGCGGCGATGGTGAACAGGACCGCACCGCCGACCGAGGGGATGGTGGTGGGAACTACGCCTTCGGGGGCGTGCAGGACGGCGGCGTTCAGCAGATAGGTAGTCGCGACCAAACCTGTTGCCGCTGCGGCTATGACGCCGACATCGGCGAAGGCAAGGGCCGCGATGGCGATCAGGACCGCGCCGACCGAGGCCGGGCGCCACCACCAGCTCGCGATCACCAGCACCAGCGCGGGAACGCCGGCGACGGGGTTGATCAGCGCGACCGCCGCGACCAGGAGCAAGCCTGCCAGCAGGGCAAGGAATCTGGTCATCGGCGTACCCGTATTGCTCGGCGATGTTCGGGGAGCAGGCGCATGGCCTGGTCGAGACGGGTGTCTTCGGGCCAGGCGATGATGTCGACGCCGACGGTGCCCATATCCCGATACATCGATGCGCGTTCGAGCTGCCACATCTTGGCCATGGTCGGGTCGAGGCCGTCCTCGAAAGGCGTGCCACGCAGCACGTCGACCGCGACGACCACGTGGCCGCGTTTGCGCAGGTCGATCAGGGACAGCGCGAACTGGGTGTCGAGCAGGGTGGAGAAGGCGACCACGATCGCGCCGATCGGGACGGCCGCGTGCGGCGCGAGGGTGCCGGTGGTCTCGACGTGTTCGTCACCGACGCCGAGGACGGTGTCGACAATGCGATAGAACTGCCTGCGCCCGATATCGGGGCGCAGCCAGCGGGGCGATTCACCCAGGCACACCACGGCGGTGCGGTCGCCCGATTGCAGGGTCGACTGCACCACCTGGGCCGCGCCGCGCACCGAGAGTTCCAGCGAGGCGCTGGCCGGACCAGGCGCTTGCTGGGAGGTGTCGACCATGACGACCACGTCGGCGGAGCGGTTGGTGAACCGCTGGGTGACGTAGAGCCTGCCGCGCCGCGCACTCACCGGCCAGTTGACGGCGCGCAACTGATCGCCCGGCGTATAGGCGCGGATGTCGGCGTATTCGACGCCGGGACCGTGTCGGAGGGTCAGGTGGGTGCCGATGCGGTCGGGCAGTTCGGTGCGCGGCAGGCGCATTCGCTGCGGATCGGCGATGGGATAAACGTAGAGTTTGGCCGCGGGCAGCTCGGTTGTCGCGACCGCGAGACCGGCCGGACTCAGCGCGGACACCTTGACCTGCACCGGATAACGTCCCCAACGGGTGGCCGAGAGCCCGAGTCGCAGGCCGGCGGGGGCGCCGCCGGAATCGTGGGCTTCCTCCACCTCGACCTCGAGACCGGGCATCGGTAGGGCCGTCATCCGCAGCAGCGCATGCCCACTGTCGACGAAAGCGACAGCGCTGCAATCGATCACCTCGCTCTCGAAACAGCGAACGGTGCCACTGCCGTCGACCTGCACCCTGGTCGGCGCCTGCTGCCACGGCGCGGTGGCCAGCACCCCGAGCATCGGGGCCGCGAACACGACCAGCTGCCACTGCCCGAGCAGCACCGCGACGACCAGTGCCGCTGCCGCGCAACCGGCCAGGATGAACACCAGCGGGGCGGGCCGCCACCGGAGGTCGACCTCGACCGTTCTGGATTCGTCGCGATGCTTCATGTGCTCGTGGCGCGGGGCACCGGTAGCCGGCGGAGCAGTTCGGTGATGACGTCCTCACCGCGAATGCGGCGGACCCACATCTCGGGGCGCAGGGTGATGCGGTGCGACATCGCCGCGACCGCCAGCGCTTTCACGTCTTCGGGGATCACATAGTCGCGACCGAGCAGCAGGGCCCTGGCCCGTGACATCTGCACCAGATCGAGTTCGGCACGCGGGCTGGCACCGACCTCCACCTGTGGATGACTACGGGTAGCCGAGGCCAGCGCGACGACGTAGCTCACCACGTCGGGGTGCACGGTGACGAATTCGACCGACTGCCGCATCTCCATCAGGCCCTGCGCGTCGACGACCTGGCCCACTTGCGGTGCGGTGGAACCACGTTCGAGCCTGCGCCGGATCATCTGGGTCTCGTCGGCCTCGGAGAGGTAGCCCAGGCGCAGCTGGATGGCGAAGCGGTCGAGCTGGGCCTCCGGCAGCGGGTAGGTGCCCTCGTACTCGATCGGGTTGTCGGTGGCCAGCACGACGAAAGGCTGTGGGAGCAGGAAGGTTTCGCCGTCGATGCTCACCTGACCCTCGGCCATGGCCTCCAGCAGGGCGGCCTGGGTCTTGGGTGGCGTGCGGTTGATCTCGTCGGCGAGCAGCACATTGGTGAACACCGGGCCGCGACGGAAATTGAACCGGCCCGACGCCATGTCATAGATCGTGGAACCCAGCAGGTCGGCGGGCAGTAGATCCGGCGTGAACTGCACGCGGGTGAAGTCGAGTCCGAGCGCGGCCGCGAAAGACCGCGCGATCAAGGTCTTTCCGAGGCCCGGCAGGTCCTCGATGAGTACATGCCCTCCGGCCAGCACGGCAATCATGATGAGCTGCAACTCATCTCGCTTGCCGACCACGACACGGCCCAGCTCACGCAGTACGGCATCGGAGCGCTGGACGGTCACGTTCAACGGCATTGTCATCGGTGGCCTCTAACCCCTCACATCGTCTGCAAACGGCGCAGGATCTCATCCAGCGCCTCTCTACCCGGTGCGCGACCGGTGTGATCGCGCAGCGCGGAGTTCGCCGGATCCACCCAGCGCCACAGTTCAGGTCCGAACTGCAGCTGACCGGCGGCCTCGGTGGCCCGGCGATTCTTGGAAATCCTCAGCCCGGTGGACACCTCGAATTCCTTGGCGAGCAACGGCCGCAGGTGGCGGTCCCAGTCGGCACGGGTGCCGTCGGCGCGCGCGGTGAGCATCTCGGCGCGCGCGTGCCAGCGACCGAGCATCTCCGCCGGTCCGTTGTCGATGTACTCGGTGAGCGGTTCCTCACGGATCACGCGGTGGCGCAGCGACCAGACCAGCATCGCGAGCGCCGCGGCCACCGGAACGGTGACAGCGAGCAGCACCGAGTCATGGTTCAGCCGCACCAACACCACTTCGATCACAACGACCGCGAGCACGGCCGTGACAATCACCGAAGTCCGATTCACGCGGTGCCCCCTGGCATGCTCGGGCGCCCTGCGTGGTCACGCTTCGCTACCGCCTCCGGGCGCTGACCGCTCATGCCGTCACCAGCCTGCGCTGCAAGTCGGTGAGCACGATGCGCAGCAGTTGTTCGGCGCGCATGCGCTGCCATTCGAGCATCGAGTGCGGGCTGAACCGCGCCTCCTCGAAGAGCGCGACCAGCTCACGGGCCGAAGCATCGTGCAGCACACCGCTTTCGAAGGCTCGGGCCAGCACTTCCATCGGGGTGTCCGAGGCCAGCGGGCGGGCGGCGAGGTCGCTGGACAGGCCGCGCTCCATCGCCACATAACAGGCGATGATGGCGGTGCGCGGATCCTGACCGGGGGCGTTCATCGCGGCGAGGCCCATTTCGGCAGCGCGCGTGAGGGAATCGACCGCGCTGGCGCTCGGTTCGTCCTCGATGGCCGCGGCGTTGGCCGGTTCGCGGCGCGCGGCCACGGCGACGACGACCAGGCCGACCAGGGCGACCACGATCAGCACGATGGCCAGGATCGCCGCGATCACCAGGGCGGTGCCGGTGAGTTCCGTAGGTCCGGTCGTGGGATCGGCGGCATGGGTGTCGGTCGTCGGCACGGGGCCGGAGCCCTCGGACAGCGTCTCGGCGGCCGGCTGCATCGGGCGGGCACCGGGCAGCAGGAACAGCGCGGTGACACCACCGGCGAAGATCAGCGCGACCCCGGCCACGGCGATCGGGATCAGCAGCGCCATCCTGCGCCACTTGATGCGCGGCATGGCGTCGCGTTCGGCTTCCGGCATCGCCAGCGGCAGCCGATGCTGGCTGGCGATCACGCCCGCGACCAGGATGACGATCGAGACCAGCAGCAGTACCGGCATCACGGCGATGAGCAGCGGCGAAGGGGCGCCGGTCGAGTGCGGCCCGGCGCCGGGCAGGGTGCCCTGCAACGCGATCGTCGCGGCGACGATCAGTGCGATCACGACAATCGCCCGCGTAATGGGCTGATTCACCCCGATCACAGCTGTACCACCAAACCCCAGAGCCTGCACAAATCAGCCACATAGTTACATGGCGAGTGGTCCGCTCGAGAGTGAATCGACACTTTCGGCCACTCTGCCTTTATTGTCCCCCCGAGATCAAGGGCCCGCTATGCAATGCGAGCCTTTCAGCACGCAATTATCGGCAGCTCACCGAGACGGCTGGCGGTGCGCGCCAGATCGGGAATCGCGGGGACGCCCGCGGTCAACTCATGTGGGGGTTCGGCGGCGTGGATGGTGAACGGCAGATCGGCGTCGTAGAGGACATCGACGAGGTTCACCAGGCGCATGGACCAATCGGGCGGGACCTCGCGAAGTGGCGGGACCTCGCGCATGGTCCAGTGGCGGAAGCGCTCGGCGAGGCGGAGGTAGTCGGCGGCGCTCGTGGGGGCGGCACAGATGCCGTGGAAGTCGAGGGTGATGGTGTCGGTGGCGGCGTGCGCGCGAATGGTTCGGCCGTTGCCGAGGGGCACGTCGACGGCGGACCGCTCGATGTCGTGAGAGTAAGCCTGCCCCACAGCGGGCGAACCCGTGCTGTGACGAGCAACGGCAGAGCCTACGCGAGGTGACACCGATCCGACACCCCCTGTGAGCACGTAGCGACCCGCGAGGAAGCCGGCGTCGCGGTGTGGCGTGCGGGTGCGGTAGTCGAGTGGTCCATCGAGGGTGATGGTGTCGAGGTTGGCGAGGATCAACTCGATGGTGGGCAAGAAGGCATCGTGGAACAACGGGTTGGGCAGGAGGTCGCGTGGCCGGTAGTTCGAGGTGACCACGAGGGTGCGGTGGTCGGCGAAGAGGGCTTCGAGCATGCGAGCGACGAGCATGGCGTCGCCGATGTCGTTGACGTGGAATTCGTCGAAGCAGACCAGGTCGGCGGCGCCGAGGAGTTCGTCGATGGCGCGTTCGATCGAGCCGAGGGTGTGGGTGGCGGAGTGCAGGGCCGCGAAGAAGGTGTGGAAGTGGAAGCGGCGCTTGCGGTTTGTGTCGACCGAGGCGAAGAAGCGGTCCATCACCATCGTCTTGCCGCGACCCGGGCGGCCGTGCAGGTAGATACCCGCGCGCAGGTCACCGGGTCGACCTGGATGTCGGTCGCCGCGTGCAGCGGGGCGCCCGCGCGGTATGGCAGATGCGCCCGGCCATCGGTTGCCGCGTTGAGCGGGGCGTCTGCGCGGGATGCCGAAACGACCCGTGCGCCGATCGTCGTGTTCGGCGGGGCGCCCGAGAGGGCGGACCTCGTCGAGCAGTGATTCGAGCGCGTGTAGGGCCGCTTGTTGGGCGGGGTCGAGCACCACGGTGTCGGGTTCCATGCGAGCCTCCTTGATCCTCTACAGTTGTAGAGGACGGGCGTCGCCGACGGCCAGGAGAGGTGACGATGTCCACAGACCGGCGGGCACAGATCGTGGCGGGCGCCATCGAACTCATCGCGACACGGGGAATCCGCGCGCTCACCCACCGCGCGCTGGACACTCAGCTGGCGTTGCCTCCGGGTTCGACCTCGTACTACTTCCGCACGCGACAGGCCTTGATCGAAGCGGTCGCAGCTGGGATCACTGCCCGGTCGCGCGCGGATTTCCTTGCCGCACAAGCGAACTTCCCGAGCGGGCAGCCCCTGGACCCTGCGCAGGTCGCACGCGATATCGCGACTTGGCTCGATCAGCTACTCAACCATCGCCGCCACGACCTGATCGCCCGGCACGCCTTGATCATCGAGGTGCTCTCCGACCCCGAACTACACGCCCGCCTGGCAGGCAGCCTGTTCTCGCTGGAGCGCGCCACCGATCTGTTCGAGGCGCTCGGCGCCGCCGAACCCCGCGAGTCGGCCCACGATTTCCTCGCGCTGCTGGAAGGACTCGTCTTCGATCGGTTCGCGGGACTGCGCGCGGGATCGTCGGGCGACGTCGATCAGCTCGCCCGGCCGCTGGCCGAGTTTCTCCACAAGTGGCCGCAATATCAGCCGGGCCAACCGAATTCGGAATAGGGAGCGGCCGAATTCAGCGCCGCCAATCCGAGAGCGGAATACTCGATCAGGTCGGCGGGTAATTCACCCAGCGAAAACCACTGCAGTGCATAGCATTTATCGGGTTCACGATTGAAAGGTTCACCGCGCCAATCCTCGGCACGAAAGAACAGGCCGAGCCGGGAGTCACGGCCGGGGGCGGTGACATGGGCGACGTGAAACAGACGCAACGCGGTGGGATCGAGGTCGACCCCGACCTCCTCCGCGGCTTCCCGGACCGCGGCCGTCGCCACCGATTCGCCTGCCTCGAGCTTTCCCGACGGCAGGTGCCAGCGGTGATCGAACTCGTCGCCGCTGCGGCGCAGGCTCAACAGGACCTGGTCACCGCGGATCAGCAGGATGTGCACGTCGACCAGGTGGCGGGGAGTCACCTGGTCGAGCGTACGAGAGGCGCGGCCCGAACGGGCACCGTGTTACGACGTCAGCACCAGCCCGGAGGTGGGGACGCCGGTGCCCGCGGTAACCAGGATGCGTTCCAGGGCGTCTACCTGGTTGACCGAGGTACCGCGGATCTGGCGGACCGCTTCGGCGATGCCGTTCATGCCGTGGATATAGGCCTCACCGAGCTGACCGCCGTGCGTATTGAGCGGAAGGCGGCCGCCGATCTCGATGGCGCCGTCGGCGATGAAGTTCTTGGCTTCCCCGCGGGGGCAGAAGCCCAGTTCCTCGAGCTGCATGAGCACGAACGGGGTGAAGTGGTCGTAGAGGATCGCGGCCTGCATATCGGCGGCGGTCAGGCCACTCTGCGCCCACAGCTGGTCGCCGACGAGACCCATTTCCGGCAGGCCGGTCATGGCGTCGCGGTAGTAGCTGGTCATCACGTACTGGTCGACGGCGCTGCCCTGCGCGCCGGCCGCGATGATCGCGGGGCGCTGCGGGAGGTCGCGGGCGCGTTCGGCACTGGTGACCACGATGGCCACGCCACCATCGGACTCCTGGCAGCAGTCGAGCAGGTGCAGCGGTTCGGCGATCCAGCGCGAATCCTGGTGCTGTTCCAGGGTGATCGGCTTGCCGTAGAAGAAGGCATTGGGGTTCACCGCGGCGTGCTTGCGGTCGGCCACCGCGACGGCGCCGAAGTCGGCGCTGGTCGCGCCGGTGACATGCATATAGCGGCGGGCAACCATCGCGACCTGCGCGGCGGGCGTGCCGAGACCCTGCGGGTAGGCCCAGCCCGCGTCGATCCCCGACGACGTCGGCGCGGCCGCCAGCGCGGGCGAGAACTGGCCGAATCGGGCGCCGGAACGTTCGTTGAACGCGCGATAGGCGACCACGACATCGGCCACACCGGTGGCCACGGCCATGGCGGCCTGCTGCACGGTCGCGCACGCGGCACCGCCGCCATAACCGATGTGGCTGAAGAACTTCAGGCTCGGAATGCCGACCGCCCTGGCCACCGCGGCCTGGGTGTTGGTGTCCATGGTGAAGGTGGTCAGACCATCGACATCGGCGGGAGTGAGACCCGCGTCGGCCAGCGCCGCGCTGACCGCCTCCGCGGCCAGCCGCAGTTCACTGCGGCCGGAATCCTTGGAGAAATCGGTGGCGCCGATGCCGACGATGGCGGCGCGCCCGGACAGGCCAGCGGCTGTGGTGCTCATTTCGCCTCCAGTTCGGGAACGCCGATGACGGCGGTGGCGGTGATGTGCTCACCGAGGCTGTCGCGGCCGCGCACGTCGATGGTGACCCGCGCACCCGCGACTTCGGTGACGGTGCCCGAAAGAGTCAGGGTGTCACCGGAATACAGCGGCACGCCCAACCGCAACGCGATGGACTTCACCAGCGCGGTCGGACCCGCCCAGTCGGTGACGAACCGCTGCACCAGACCGGTGTCGGTGAGGATATTGACGAAGATATCGCTGGAGCCACGCTCGACCGCCTTGTCGCGGTCGTGATGCACATCCTGGAAATCCCGGGTGGCCAGCGCGGTGCTGATCACGAAGGTGGGATCGGCGTGGATCACCAGCTCCGGGAGGACAGCGCCCACTGCGATGGCCGCGGGATCGATAGTCGTTGTCACTAGCAGGTCCTTTCCGGACGGACAGAGCGCGTCGGCATGCCATGACCGCCGACGGTGGACCGCGTTGCGCCTGCGTGGGGTGCGCCGGTCATCGCACGGCCTGCCAGTACGGCAGGACGGTTCCGTCGCCGAGTTTCTCGAAGGCCACGCGGACGGGTACGCCGATGGCGACCTCGGCCGGGTCGATGCCGCGCAGCTCACCGAGCATCCGCACACCCTCGTCGAGTTCGACCAGCGCGACAACGAAGGGCAGCTCGCGTCCTGGCACCTTCGGCGCGTGGTGCACGACGAAGCTGAACACCGTGCCGGTACCGGCGGACACCACATAGTCGGTGGTCTCGGCCTTGTCCTGCCAGAGGGCGGGCACCGGCGGATGCTGCAGGGTGCCGTCGGGCCTGCGCTGGATCCGCAGCTCGCCGATTTCGGTTCCGGCCCAGAAGAATTCGGTGTCCTTGGAGATGACCGGTCCGACCCGACCCTCGGGCGCGAGGGCGATATCGCCTGCGGCCACATCGTCTTTCGCGGCGGGCGCGAATTTCAGGATGCGGAACAGCATTTCGGTGACCACCTCGTCGCCGACCGACCAGGTAGTGGCGAAGGTCAGGAACCAGCCGTCACCGAGCCCGGTTCGCTTGGGCCCCTTGAATTCCGAGAGCCTGCTGGTGACAGTCACCTCCTCGCCCGGCTGGAGGTAACGGTGATAGGTCTGCTCGCAGTTGGTGCCGACGACCGAGGTGTAGCCCGCGTCGTCGAGCAACTGCGTCGCCAGGCCGAGCGGATCGTCGGCGGTGCGCACACCGCGCAGACCGTTCATCGTCCACACCTGCGCCATGGCAGGCGGGGCGACGATGCCCGGATGACCGGCAGCCTTGGCGGCGGCCTCGTCGACGTAGATCGGGTTGGTGTCGCCGATCGCCTCGACCCAGTTGTTGATCATCGGCCGGTTCACCGGATCACGTCCGGCCCGTGGCGCCGATTCGCCCGCGGCCGACAGCTTCGCCAGCGCCTCGGGAACATCTTCGGGGGCAATACCTTCCGGCACGCGCGACTCCTTGCTCATCGGGGGACGCGCGGCAGTTCGAGGCCGGCCGTGGCCACCAGTTCGCGCATGATCTCGTTCACGCCGCCGCCGAAGGTGACGACGACGTTCTGTTTGGTGCGCCGGTCCAGCCACCCCATCAACGCCGCCGTATCCGGCTCGGCCAGATCACCGAAGCGGCCGATGATCTCCTCGACCAGCCGACCGGCCTCCTGCAACGACTCGGTGGAGAAGACCTTGGTGGCCGAGGCGTCGGCGATCACCGCGTTCTGCGCGGCGGTGCTGTCGGCGGCGGCGACCTGCCAGTTCAGCAGCTCGTTGAGCCGCACCATGGTGCGTACCCGGCCGAGCGCGCGGCGAACCTCCGGCTCGCCGAGCAAGCCGTGCTCAGCCGACCAGTCGTGCAGGCGATCGTAGAGTTGCTCGATCTTGCCCGACGGACCGAGACTGACCCGCTCGTGGTTGAGCTGGGTGGTGATCAACCGCCAGCCCTTGTTCTCCTCGCCGACCAGCATCTCCGCGGGCACCCGCACGTCGTCGAAGTAGGTGGCGTTGGTGTGGTGGGCGCCGTCGGCGGTGATGATCGGCGTCCACGAGTAGCCGGGATCCTTGGTATCCACGATCAGGATCGTGATCCCCCGGTGGCGCGACTCGACCGAACCGGTCCGGCAGGCCACCCACACATAGTCGGCTTCGTGCGCGCCGGTGGTGAAGGTCTTCTGCCCGTTGATGATCCAGTCGCCGTTGCTGTCGCGCACGGCGGACGTCCGCAGTGAGGCCAGGTCGGTTCCGGCATCCGGTTCGGAGTAACCGATCGCGAAATGGATGTCACCGGAAAGGATTCCGGGCAGGAACTTCTTCTTCTGCAGATCGGTGCCGTACTTCTGCAAAGTCGGGCCGACCGTCAGCAGCGTCACCAGCGGCAGCGGCACATCGGCGCGGACCGCCTCGTTGAAGAAGATCTGCTGTTCCATCGGACCGAAGCCCTGGCCGCCGAACTCCTTTGGCCAGCCGACACCGAGCCAGCCGTCACGGCCCATCCGGCACACCACTTCGCGGTAAGCGTCGCCGTGCCGGTCGGTGGCCATCGCGGCCGCTTCCGCCGGGCTCACCAGATCGGCGAAATAGGAACGCAATTCGTCGCGCAGTCGCTGTTGCTCGGCGGTCAGATCGATGAACATCTTGCCCCCAGAAGGTCGAGGCGCAGACCGGCGCCACCGAGCAGGCGGACGAGGTCTTTGGCCTGTGAGAAGTAGCGGTGCATCGGGTGGGTGATGTCGGCCCCGAGGCCACCGTGCAGGTGATGACATTTCTGCATCGCGCGCGGCACTTCGGCCGCCGCCCAGTAGGCGAGCACGTCGAGGTCCTCGTCGATCCGGCGCTGACGCTCCGGCGACGAATCATCCTGTGCCAGTGCCCAGCACGCCGACTCGGCGGCGACATGCAGGGTGCGCGAGACCACGTACAGATCCGCGATCTGCTGGGCCACCGCCTGGAACTCGGCCAGCGGCCGACCGAACTGGTGGCGGGTGCGCACGTGTTCGGCGGTCAGCTTCAACGCGCCTGCGAGCAGGCCGTCGGCGACCGCGCCGACGCTCGCCAGGGCGTAGCGGTGCAGCGTGGGCAGCGCGTCGGGCAGCAGCTGGGCGGCCGGGATCTCGACGTCGTCGAGCACGAGCGTCGCCTCCGGGATACCCGCCGAGCCGGCGATCGGCAGGATCTCGATCCCCGGTGCCACCGACTCGACAAGGGCCACACCGGAATCGGTGGGGACCAGGATCCAGCGTGCCTGTTCGGCGTAGATCACACCGACCTTGCGGCCGGTGATCCGCACCGTGTCACCCGCGCGCACCGCGGTGGTGCTCGGCGCGGTGGTGAACGGCGCGCCCGGTTCATTGAGCGCCGCGGTGAGCACGGTGCCCTTGCCGACCTCGGCGAGCACCCGCTCGGCGAGCTCGTCGGACAGCTGCGACAGCAGCGGCAGCACGCCGAACCCGAAGGTCGGCAGCGCGGGCACCGCGACAGCATCCGTTGCCAGCTCCATGAGCAGCGCCGATACCTCCAGCAGGCCCATGCCGTCGCCACCGAACCGCTCGGGTACGGCGACCGCGAGCAGACCGGAGTCGATCAGGCTCGGCCACAATTGCATATCGCGGGCCTGCTCACGTTCGAGCAGGCTCACGACCACCTCGGCTACAGCGTCGGCGCTTTCGTCGCGGTTGAAGTCCACGGCGTCCTCTCTCATCGAGCTAACTGTCCGCGTCGCGCGGCAGACCGAGGATCCGCTCGGCGGCCACGGTCAACAGGATCTGCTCGGTACCACCCGCGATGGAGAGGCAGCGTGTGAGCAGGAATTCTTGCAGGGCGATGTTCTCCATGGCACCGTCACGGCCGTTGAGTTCCAGCTCGAACTCGGCCAGGTCCTGCCGGTGCCGGACGCCGACGAGCTTGCGGACGCTGGCCTGCGGGCCCGCGTCCACGCCGGCCATGGTCGCCACCGCGATCCGCTGTTCCAGCAGGGAACCGGCGACCGAGGAGGTGATCAGGGCACCGAAGCGGTCCTCACGCAGTTCAGATCCCCAGCCACCGCCGGCCGGGAAGCTGTCGAGCAGCGCTTCCAGCGCGCCGCCGATACCACCGCCGCCCATGGCGACCCGTTCGGCCGTCAGGGTGGTGCGCGCGATCTTCCAGCCGTTGTTCAGCGCGCCGACCAGGCCTTCGTCGGGCACGAACACGTCGTCGAGGAAAACCTCGCTGAAGCGTTCCTCACCGGTGATCGTGACCAGCGGGCGCACCTGCACGCCCGCGGCGCGCATGTCGACCAGGAAGTAGCTGATCCCGCGGTGCTTGGCGGCGGTGGGATCGGTGCGGGCCAGGCAGATGCCCCAGTTCGCGATAGTTCCCAGCGACGTCCACACCTTCTGGCCGCGCAGCACCCAGCCACCGTCGACCTTCTCGGCGGTGGTCCGCAGGGCGGCGAGGTCCGAGCCGGCGCCCGGTTCGCTGAACAGCTGGCACCAGGTCACCTCGCCGTGCAGCGACGGCCAGACATAGCGCTCGATCTGCTCGGGCGTGCCGAAACGCAGCAGGGTCGGCACCGCCCAGCCCGCGATCGCCAGGTCGGGGGTCTGCAGATCGGCCTGGCGCAGCTGCTCGCCGATCTGCAGGCAAGTCATCGGATCCGCTTCGCGCCCATATGGTTTCGGCCAATGCGGCATCACGAAACCGCCCTCGACCAGGGCGCGCTGCTGCTGTTCGGGCGTGAGCGCGGCGATGGCGGCGATCTCGGCGGTCAGCGCGGAGTCGCCCGTCGCGTCGCCGAGGACCCGCTCGGCACCGGTGGTGCGCCGCTGACCGGCCCTGGTGAGCTCGGTGACCCTGGCCCGCCAGCGTGCCGAGCCACCGAGCAGCTGGCGCAGCGAGCTCGCCCGGCGCAGGTAGAAGTGCGCGTCATGCTCCCAGGTGAAGCCGATACCGCCGAGCACCTGGATGGCGTCCTTGGCGTTGTCGACCGCGGCGTCCAAGGCCACCGACGCGGCGACAGCGGCGGCGATCGGGAGTTCGTCGCCACCTTCATCGATTGCGGCAGCGGCGTCGGCGGCGACCGCGCGGATCAGTTCGGTGCGGCACAGCATCCAGGCACACAGGTGCTTGATCGCTTGGAAGCTGCCGATGGGTTTGCCGAATTGTTCACGGACACGGGCATATTCGACGGCTGTGCGCAAGCACCAGCCGGCCACGCCCGCCAGTTCCGACACCGCGAGTGCCACGAACAGATCGGTGACATCGGCGGTGGGCGCGAAGCCGTGCTCAGCGGGAACCGCCACCTCGGTGGCGCTCACCCGCGCCAGCGGCACGGTGTGGTCGCCCTGCGACAGCAGCGTAATCGTCACCGCCGCAGCCGGAATCAGCAGCCAGCGGGTGCCGTCGACGGTGTCGGCGGGCACCAGGACCTGCGTATCGGCATCGGCGCCGTAGACGACATCCCACGTGCCGGTGACACTCCAGCCGGCATCGGTGGGAGCCGCCTTCGCCGCCTGCTCGTCGCCGGGCACCGCGACCGCGCACGGGGCACCCTCGGCGAGCGCGCCCTTGGTGATCAGTCCGGCCAGCGCGGTCGCCAGTACCGGACCGCCGACCAAGTCGTCGCCGGTCTGCTCGAGCATGACAGCGAGGTCCGCGACCGTGCCGCCGAGCCCGCCATTGTCCTCGGACAGGGCGACTTCGAACAGCCCGAACTCGCCGAGCGCGGGCCAGTAGTCGCGCCAGGCGCCCGAACCGCCTGCCCGCATTGTTTCAATCGGCGCGACCGAACTCGCCCAGCCCCGCAGCGACGCCGCGACGGCTTTGTGCTCGTCAGTGGTGGCGATGGTCACAAGAAGATCCGCCTTTCCGGCGTGGTTACCACTCCTAGAACATGTTCTAATATCTAGGCCGGGCATAAGTCAAGAGCGCTACACTCGCTCCACGTTTTTCGCTCGGCGCGGCCGACGAAATTTCACCGAAGCGAAAGGGTTTCCACGATGGACAGGCCTGCACCAACGCCCACCGTGACAACGCTGTCCGAGGAAGAGCTCAGCTCCGGCGCGCAACGCGACCGGCGCAAGCGCATCCTCGACGCCACCCTCGCGCTGGCCTCCAAGGGCGGCTACGACGCCGTGCAGATGCGCGCAGTCGCCGAACGCGCCGATGTCGCCGTCGGCACCCTGTACCGCTACTTCCCGTCCAAGGTGCACCTGCTCGTCTCGGCGCTGGCCAGGGAATTCGAGACGTTCGAGGGCAAGCGCAGGCCGCTGCCCGGCGATGGCCCCTCCGAGCGGATGCACGGCCTGCTCACCCAGATAACCCGGATGATGCAGCGCGACCCCCTACTCACCGAGGCCATGACGCGCGCGTTCATGTTCGCCGACGCCTCGGCCGCCACGGAGGTCGCCCGGGTCGGCAAGGTGATGGACCGGGTCTTCGCCCGCGCGATGAGCGACGGCGAACCCGACGAACGTCAGCTCGCGATCGCCCGCGTCATCTCCGATGTGTGGCTGTCGAACCTGGTGGCCTGGCTCACCCGGCGAGCCTCCGCGACCGATGTAACGGAACGGCTCGAGCTCACCGTCGACCTGTTGCTGGGCAATCGCGGATAACCCAGCAACCCGGCAATTCGTACTGCCGCATCATCACAAATCACCCATAGCTGTTGACACACGTCGGCTGTGCGTCTTCCAGTAGGAAGATGCATAGCCGACGTCGCATATGCGAAACAGCGCATCTACCGGCCCCGCGCGCCTTGCCGGGCCGCCATACGCCCGGTGAGCTCGACAGATCCGGCGGGCGACGGCAGGCCGCCGGTCCGGAATTTGCCGTAAGGTCGCGAGCAAACGAACGGGGATCGTGCGCACAACCCGCCGCGCCGCTCGCGCGGCAAAATTGACGCAGTATTGTTTTTCGCGCCCCCTGATCAACTCCTCCCATCACTAGGTTGGATGCGTGAGCGCACAGGAACTGCCCTTGGATGTCCGCCGTGCACTGGCGTCGGTTGCGCGCGTGCCACGGCTCTTGGTTGCCTCGGACTACGACGGGACAATCGCCCCGATCGTGTCCGACCCGTCGAAAGCGTTTCCCCAACGGGAATCGGTGAGCGCGTTACGCGCGCTGGCGGGGTTGTCGAACACTACCGCGGCGGTGATTTCCGGCAGAGCGCTACGCGATCTGGCCGCACTGTCGCGCCTGCCGGTCGAGGTGCAGCTGATCGGAAGTCACGGCTCGGAATTCGACGTCGGCTTCGTGCACGCGATCGACAATGACGCCAAACAGCTACTGACGGAGATCAATTCAGCGTTCTCCAAGATCGCCGCCGAGAACCCGGGCGTAACCGTCGAGATGAAGCCGGCCAGCGCCGCGCTGCACGTGCGTAACGCCAGCCCTGAAATCGGCAGGCGCGCACTGACCTCCGTGCGCCAGGGCCCGGCTTGCTGGGTGGGCGTGCAGGTGACCGAGGGCAAGGCGGTGATCGAGCTCGCGGTGATCCCGACCGACAAGGGCACCGCGCTCGACACCATCCGTCATCAGGAAAGCGCTTCCGCCGCAGTGTTCTTCGGCGACGACGTCACCGACGAGAAGGCGTTCCGGGTGCTGTCGGGACCCGATGTGGGCATCAAGGTCGGCGAGGGCGAGACCATCGCCAAGCTGCACGTGGACTCCACCGAAGACGTGGCGCGCGCGCTGGCGTTCCTGGTCGAGGAGCGGCGCACCTGGCTGGCCGGGGCGAGCGCACCGCGGATCGAGCGGCTGAGCATGCTCGCCAGCCCGCGCTCGGTCGCACTGCTCACCCCTGACGCGACGGTCACCTGGTTCTGCCACCCCGAGCCGGATTCGGCGGCGGTGTTCGCGCACCTGCTCGGCGGCGCGGCGGCCGGGCACTTCACAGTGGCACCCGAACGCCAGAGCCTGCCGCTGTCGCAGCGGTACGTAGACGGCACGATGACGGTCGAAACACGGTGGGCCAGTTTGCAAGTGGCCGACTACCTGCCGCACGACGTCGCCCCCGATCGCACCGACCTGACCAGGGTGATCACCGGCACCGCGAAGGCCGTCGTCACCTTCGCGCCGCAGCCGGAGTTCGGTCAGGTGCCGGTGCGAATGGAGGCTGTGCGCAACGGGATTCAGGTCAGCGGCACCAACGATCCGATGGTGCTGCGCTCCCCCGGTGTGGTGTGGGAGATCCGGTCCGACGGCACCAACGAGCAGGCGCGCGCGGTGGTCGATCCGTCGCTCGGGCCAGTCGTGCTCGAATTGCGCTGCGGGACGGCCGATCTCGCACCCTCGATGACGCCGGAGCCGCAACGCCGACAGCTCGCCGAGCAGTACTGGTCACAGTGGGCGGCCGGGTTGCAGTTGCCGCCGCTCAAGCCGGATCTGATGAAGCGGTCGGCGCTGACGCTGCGCGGTCTGGTACATCGCCCGTCCGGGTCGATCCTGGCCGCGGCCACTACCTCGCTGCCCGAGGACATCGGCGGCGTACGCAACTGGGACTACCGCTACTGCTGGCTGCGTGACGCGTCGCTGACCGCGCAGGCGCTGGTGACCCTCGGCTCGCTCACCGAGGCCGACGAATTCCTCGGCTGGGTGCACAAGGTGCTCGACACCCTTCCGGGGCCCGAGCGCCTGCACCCGCTGTACACGATCTACGGCGAGACCCTGCCGCCCGAAGCCGTGATCGACGCGCTGCCCGGCTATGCCGGGTCGCGGCCGGTGCGGGTGGGCAACGCGGCCAATATGCAGGTGCAACTCGACGTGTTCGGGCCGATCGTCGACCTGATCACCTCGATGTCACACGAACGCGAGCGTCAGGGCATCACCTCCCCGGCCAAGGCCCTGCCGGACGCCGACTGGGAACTGGTGTCCGCGATGGTGTCGGCGGTGCAGCGGCGCTGGACCGAACCCGACCACGGCATCTGGGAGATCCGCGGCAATCCGCGCCACCACGTGTACTCGAAGGTGATGGGCTGGCTCACCATCGACCGCGCACTGACCCTGGCCGAGCGCTTCGATCGCCCCGCCGACCCCGACTGGGTGACGCTGCGCGACACGATCGCCGACGAGGTGAAGGCGAAGGGCTGGAACGACGAGGTCCAGTCCTACACCGCCGCCTACGACGGCACCGATCTGGACGCGGCCACCCTGCACATCGGCCTGAGCGGCCTGATCGACCCCGCCGACCCCCGCTTCGCCGCGACGGTGGTGGCCACCGAGGCCGAGCTGCGCAGTGGTGCGACGGTGTACCGCTACCACCACGACGACGGCCTGCCCGGCGGCGAAGGTGGCTTCCACCTGTGTGCCGCCTGGCTGGTGGAGGCCTACCTGCTGATCGGCAGGCGCTCCGATGCCGAGGCACTCTTCGCCCAGCTCGTAGCGGCGGCGGGCCCCACCGGCCTGCTCAGCGAGGAATACGACCCCGTCGCCGAGCGTTCCCTCGGTAATCACCCCCAGGCTTACAGCCACCTGGGCCTGCTGCGCTGCGCTCAGCTACTGAGCCAGCCGGTCAACGCCCTCGTGTAACCGACCAACCAGCACTCACCACCATCCACACCGCACACCCCAAATCCGCCATGGCACTACCACCCCACCGCGCACCCCAAGACCGCCATGACCGCACTCCCAACCCCGCACCCGCGACCCCTGGGGAGCGGCGGCCACGAAGTGGCCGGTCCGCGGCCGGGTCGCCG